>NZ_JAXCFT010000007.1:0-258644 GCF_056150385.1 Micromonospora marincola
GCGATCTCCTCGCGTTCGGCGAAGGACAGATAGCGGCCCGAAGGCTCGTCCAGGCTGATCGGCGGCATGCCGCCAGCGTGACGAAACCACCGCGCCCCAACCGGCCACGACACGCCAACGGCAAGCGCGGCCTCGACCGTCGTGATCCCCGTCGCGATCAGCCGCCAGAACTGCCGCTGCACAGCGCGCGAAGGCTCAGGCCGACCCGGCGACCGCATCGGCGCCCGCAGCGCCCGGTCCGCGGCCCACTGCCTCCGCGCCCCTTCCGGCACCTGCTCCAGCTTCGTGTTCCTGCCCATGCACACCTCCGCGATCAAGGTGTTGCGACGACCGGTTGAAACCGCCCTGGCATCCGCGGTCGGAGTGGAAGATCAACCCGGACGCCGGCCGTCGTCGCACGATCGCGTCGCTCAACGCGGCGTCGACCAGGTCGGTTTTCAGGTGGTCGGCGACGGCCCAGCCCACGACCCGGCGAGACGCCAGGTCGATGACGGTGGCCAGATACAGCCAGCCCTGCCAGGTGTTGATGTAGGTGATGTCGCCGCACCAGCGGGTGTCGACCCGGGTCGGGTCGGTGGTGAAGTCCCGGCGGATCAGGTCCGCGCGGTCGGCTGCCGCCGGGTCGGCGATGGTGGTCGTCTGCCACCGCCGTGGGCTCTTGCCGGCCACCCCGGCGCCGCGCATCAGCCGGGCGACGCGTTTGCGGCCGTGCCGCAGTCCGGCGTCGGCCAACTCGGCGTGCACCCGCGGGGCTCCGTAGGTGCCCTTCGACATTGCGTGTACCTCGATGATCTTGGCCGTCAGGGCCTCATCGGCCAGGTCTCGCCGGGAGGGCCGGGCGGCGGCGTGCTGGTAGTAGGCGGACCGGGAGACCTTCATCAGCTCGCACGCACGTGTGACGTTGTGCTTGCCGGTCTTCTCCGCCTCGATGAACGGATACACGTTCACCGGGTCTCCTTCGCGAAGAAAGCCGTCGCCCGCTTCAAGATGTCGACGTCCTCCCGCAACCGGCGGTTCTCCCGCCGCAGCTGCGCCAGTTCGGCTTTCTCGTCGCTGGTCAGTCCGTCCGAGCGGGTGCCGGTGTCGAGTTCGGCCTGCTTGACCCACTCCCGCACCGCCGTCTCGGTCAAGTCGAAATCGTCGCTGACCTGCCTGATCGTGCGGTCCCCCCGCTGACACAACTCGACGATCTCGGCCTTGAACTGCGCCGTGAACGACCGACGAGGCCGGGGCCGCTTCTTACCCATGCTCTCCATGATGCTGGACATCCTCCCGGAGCCCACCAGGCTCCTGATCTCGGATGTCCGTCAAACCGGGTCAGGCCCATGCAGCGAGGGTGAGGGCCAGCGACAGCTCGGGGTCAGACATCGTGCCTCCACATCAAGGGGCGATGACCGGCTGCGGCCCGTGCTGGCTTATGCCGCTGGTTAGAGCGACACCGAGACACGGCTACGCGTGCAGCAAGATCGCGATGCGCGCGAGCGGATCGAGTCCCGATGTACATGTCCGCACGGTGCGCACTGGACGCCGGCCGGCTCAGGATCGGAGCCGCCCCACTCACCTCGCTGCATGACCGGGCAGGGCCGCCTTCGAAGACGGCACGGCCCACGGGATCGAACGGCCGATCGTCGGCCGGAGCGAACCACTTCATCCGGCGCATCTCCAAGCCACCCTTCTCTCAGCTGCTCCGCACCTAAACGCCTACGGCTTATCGATGTTGCTGGCATCAGCCACGCGCTCCGGCAGCCCGCAGTCCAAGAAGAACCGCCTCGCCAGCATGGCGGCCAACACCGAGGGCGACCGACCGACGCCGGAGTGAATTGCCCTTTCAGGTAAGCCGAACGACCAGATCAAATCGATGCCCGGCGTGTTGTCTCGTGTTGTCTCTTCGCCGGAAGCGGACAGTTTTCGCAGATGAGAGCGCATCTTGTCGGCTGATTGGAACTAAAGTGACGGCGATGACCGGGGAGGCAGGATGACGCGGACGGCATCGCCACGGAGCCAACTCTTGGTGCACCCGCTGAGCTACGTTCGAGAACAGCGGAACTGGACGCAGCAGGACCTTGTCAACGTCATCGCGCGTCGCCTGAACACCGCCGCCCGGCGGGAAAAGGCGTGGCGCTGGGAGCGATGGGGCGTAGTGCCGGATGAAGATTCACAGCTCGCGCTGGCCGATGAGCTTGGCGTCGATCGACAGACAGTCAAGGCGGTCGGCTGGCCTCACTGGCTCCCGACCGGCCCAGCGATCAGCACCTCGACACCGTGGACGATGGACGGCGCAGTGGATCTACTCGACAGCACTGCGGGGCCAGCGATGCTAGATCGACGAGGTTTCCTGATCATGCAGGCTGGGCTGGCTGTTGCAATAGCTGAGCGGTGGCTTGCGACCGAGCCTCTCAAGATCACGGCAGCGCTTCAGGGAGGCCGCATCGACGCGGACCTCCTCGACTGCTTTGAGCAGCGGTTACCTGCGCTGCGCCGCATGGATGCAACCCTCGGCGGCGGAAGTGTTCGCTCACTGGTCGACGCTGAGCTCCGCCTGGTGACGGATCTTCTGCGGCATGGCAGCTACTCCGACGCGGCTGGAAGCCGCCTGTTCGCCATCGCCGCAGAGTTGGGTCGGATCGCTGGCTGGGGCAAGCTTCGACGCCGGCTTCCATGGCGCGGCCGAACGTTACTGGATCGCGGCCCTCCACGCCGCCCACTCCGCATCCGACCGAGCGGCCGGTGCCAACATCTTGAAGTGCATGAGCCTGCAGCGAGTGGATACAGAGCGGCCTGGTGAAGCGCTTCGGCTCGCTGATGCCGCGCGGGCCGGAGCAAAGAACGCACCGGCGCGGGTACGAGCGATGCTCACCACACGGCTGGCCCGTACCCACGCGGTGGTCGGCGAGTCGGTTGCCTGCGAGCGACGGCTCGTCGAAGCCGACACAGAGATGTCGCGTGCCGACGAGGAACCGAGCCCAGCATGGGCCAGCTACTTCGATCACGCGGAGTACTGTGCCCAGGTCGCGGCGTGCTACCTACTCCTGCAGCGCCACCAGGCAAGCGACCACTGGCTTCAACAGACACTCGCCCTCCAACCCGCCGAGCGCAGCCGAGACCGCGCTACTTACCTCATCTGGCGAGCCGACTCCGTTCTGAACCTCGGAGATGTCGACCATGCCTGCACCCTTGTGGCCCAGGCCGCCCCTGACGTAGCCGCAACCCGATCGGTGCGAAATCACCGACGCCTGCTGGACATCCACGGTCGCTTGATGGCGCATCGACACCCGGCGGTGCAAGCGCTCGACGAGCGCGTGCGTAGTCTGTTCGCATGAGCGAAGCGAAGCGGGTCGCTGTCGTTACCGGCTCGAACCGTGGGCTCGGGAAGGCCATCGCCCGGGGCATAGCTCAGACCGGCACCCACGTGGTCGTCACCGCCCGAACCGACGAAGCTGCCGCGCAAGCTGCTGACGAGCTCGGCACGGAAGGCCTGTCCGTATCCGCCCACCAACTGGACATCGCAGATCCTGCCAGCGTCGCTCGCGCCATGGCCGATGTGGGCTACCAGCACGGCCGGCTAGACATCCTCGTCAACAACGCCGGCATCGCCATCGACCGTGGCCAAGCAGCGGCCAGCGCCGACCTCGAGAAGGTGCGCGCCACCCTTGACACCAACATCATGGGGACCTGGCGATGCTGCACCGCAGCGATCCCCGAGATGAAAAGGAGCGGGTACGGCAGGATTGTCAACGTCACCAGCCACATGGGCACCTTCGGCGAGATGGGAACGGGCAGCGTCTCGTACCGGGTTTCCAAGGCTGGAGTTAACGCTCTGACCTGCATTCTTGCCGCTGAGCTCAAGGACGACGGCATCCTGGTGAACGCGGCGTCACCGGGCAAGGTTGACACCCGTCTGGCGTACGGGAAGGCAAATTCCACGCCGGATGAAGCCGCGGATACTTTCGTATGGCTTGCCACGCTGCCCTCAGACGGCCCCACCGGGAGACTATTCTTCCAGCGGCGGCCCCTCGACTGGTAGTTACGGCAGCGCCGCCTGTCGCCGTCTCACGCGAGGAGCTGCGGATTGGTGGAATCCGGGCACGGCCATGTCGGCCGTGCCCGGATGATGCGCGGGGTAGCGCCGAGACGGCCGGTCGACGGCCGGCGTTTCAGAGGATGAGCTGACGCGACGCGGCCGGCGGCATCGGTGCGGCGCCGAGCCTCAAGTGTTGGTGCTAGCTTCGCACGGAGTGCGCGACCTGGTCAGCCCGCAGTTCGGCGGCCAGGTCGGGAGAAATTCCTGCGTAGGGTTCAACGGCCAGGAGCACCTCGGCCGGGTCGAGAATCGTCTCGATCAGCCCCATCCGAACGGCGGCGGAAGAGCCGCGCCGCCCTTGGCAAGTCGCGGTCCCGACGCGGACGCGCCGGGAAGCGATGGTTGGACAACTGCCCAATTCGGCCAAGAGGTAGGTGGTCAGGCTTTCGGGTAGCGGGCGCGTTCCTCGGCCAGGTCGACAACCTTGTCGCGGCGAGCTGTGGGAAGGTCGGCGAGGACGTCGATGTACTGCTGTTCTTGTTCGTTGATTGGATCGGCAAATGCCGCCTTGTAGGCCAGCCGGGCCGCCTCGTGTTCGGCCTCGATTCCCGCGCAGCGGTCGTAGGTGAAGACAATCTCGCGGAGCTGCTGGGCTGCGACGAGGGGGTCTCGGGACAGCGTCAGGTCGTAGACTCGGAAGTTGGCTGGAAGGTCCGCCGCTTCGATCGCGGCGATTAGGCACAGGTTGGCCTGGATGTGGTGGGCGAATGCCTCAGTTCGGCCGGGCGTTTCACCGCGAGCGCGGACGGCGGCACGGCCCGCCTGCCAATCCATTCGGGCCTGTTCGGCACGCTTCGCGAGGACGAGCAGCATGCTACGTACGGAGTCCATTGTGGTTGCTCCTGTTCTGCGGCTCCCCCGGCGTCGGTGTCGAGGAAACGGCGGGTTGGTCGCGGCATGTCGCCGCGGGACTGCGGGGGTCGGCCTCGACGGCCCGTCACGGCCGCTCCGGGCCGGGGTCGTCGTTGTTTGGTAGCCGGCTTGGTGATGCGGGGACTGGCCGCGTTCCCGGTCGGTCTTCGTCTTCGGCCATTGCCTCCTCAAACACGGAGGGAGGCATTCCGGCTTGTAGTGCCTGCAGGAGCAGGCTGGCGAGCTGGTAGGAAGGGTCGACCTGCAGGGCCCGCTCTGCTGCCATGAGGGCCAGTGGCCCGTTGCCGCAGCGCCAAGCGACGAGCGCAAGCAGGGTCGCGGGTGCCGGCACGAGCAGTTGGTCGGCGCGGCGGGTCACGTCAACCCAGAGGGTGACGTGCTGCTCGTGTGGCTGGGTGAGATCGATGGCGAGGTCCCGCACTGCTGTGCGCGTGAGGAGCAGGGTGAGCCAGGCAATATCGCTGTCGGTGAGACGCTTGCCGCTGGCGTGCTGTCGCAGTGCATCGTGGAGTGCCTGGGCACCGGCCTCGTACACCGCGGTGCTGCCGGCGGTGGCCAATGCCTTGAGGCGGGTAGCGGCCTCGCTGGTGGTGCGGCGCATGCCTTCCTGAGCTGCGCCGGTGGCGGGTGCAATTCTGGCGGCCAGGGCTGCCCGGTTCGGCAACGCGACCTGCCCGGCGGCGGTTGCCTCCACGGCGATGAGGGAGGTGGTCGGGTCGAACGGGGTGCCCTGCGGTGGGCAGCAGACGGTGTTGTCACAGGTGAGGTTGAAGATCCGGGAGCCGGTGACGCGCAGCAGTTCCCGGACGGGGATACCGCTGGCCGTGAACGCTTGGTCGTACGTGCGCAGCGTCGGGTCGACCTGTCCGGGCTCGCCGTAGCCAATGATCATAAGGTCGGTGATGGGTTGCTGCCGCCGCACGATCGGCACCAGGTACTTGGCGCGGTCGATGACCTCACGTGCCGGGGCGCCGGGAGCGGGTAGATCTTCCCGAGTGGCGAACGTGATCCGGCTACCGCTACGTGCAAGCACGACGATGCTGCCGTGGCCGGGATGGAAACCGATCAGGTACGGCACGGCGGTCACGAGGTCGCCCTGGGACCGGACGGTGAGCTTGTTCTCTGAAAACGACATGTTGCTCTCCACAGCTTTGATGGATTGAGCAGCGGAAGTCGGGCGATGACGGAGTTCTACTCGCCCGCTGCTGGCGGTGGTCGACGCAGCGGATTGCGTACGTCGGTGGGGGCCACCTGGCCGGGTGGCCCCCACCCGGAACCGAGAGACCGGGCGGGTTGCCCCGCTGGTCGGCGCCCCGGAGGTTCAGTCGGTGTCGGGGTTGAGGTACACGTCGATGCCCACGCCCTCGACGCTGGTAGTCACCGTCACCAGGTCATGGTCAACCCCGGCAAGCGCCTGTAGCAGCTCCGCGCGGGCGAGGGCTTCGGCCGCCGTGGCCGCATCGCTTACGGTGGCGTGCCCGGGTAGCCACATCTCGTACTCGTGCCGCGATGGGACTCGCCAGCGGTCCCGGTTCGGAGTGGCGTACTCGGTGTTGGCCCAGCCGTAGGCGGTCCACCGCCGCGACTCGTCCGGACTGCTGGTCGTAAGCGCCCGCATTGTTGCCCATGCCTTGTCGCCCGCTTCCGAGGCGGTGGCCGCGGCGGCCAGCAGCATCACGTTGGCGGCCACCTTGACCTGATGTGCCCGAGGCAGCTGGGTCGACCAAGACGGGCCGTTGCTCGTGGGTGGCGGTGGACGCGAGCCCACCGCCACGCACGCTCGCTTAGCCGTTGTCGGTGTCCGGCTCCTTGCCGGTGCCTCGGCTGCCGAGTACGCGGACGGTGGTGCTCAGCTTGATCGGCAGGTTCTCATCGCCCTTGAGGAATGGCTGGATGTCGACTGGTCGGCGGAGGCTTCGGCCTGGGCCGTACGCCTGCTGTCGTTCGTGGCCTGAAACCCAGAATCGGTGGTCCGGCTTGGCCCGGTTGCGAGGACTCTCAGGCGGTTTCCGTTCCGGTGAAATTGAAGTTCCGCGCGGCTTGATCCGCACGATCCTGACCTCGGGGGCAGGTCGCCCGTTGCGCTGGTAGGCCCTGGTGGTGCCCTTGGGCAACTTCGCCGGTATGGCCTCGGCCATCTGCTGGTTGATCAGCAGCCAGGTCGTGATGAGGGGACCGAGCGGGTGGCGACCGTCGAGCGTGATGCCGCGGGCGACGTACTCGGTGTGGACCGGTACGAGCCAGCCGATCTCGTGTCGCAGACTGGGCATCAGGTCGTCGTCCAGCACGCTGCCGACGCTGCGGTATCCGACGACCTGCCACCCGTCCGCGTGGGGTGTCCAGGAGGCGGCGGCGAGTTGCCGGGAACGGCCGACCGGTTCAGGCCAGGTGATCAGCCCGGACGGTGAGGACGCGACTTCGTCGGTGACCGTCGCCGAGGGCTGGCTGGCGGTGACCTCGTTGACCAGATCGCTGAACTCCTGGTTGATCCAGTACAGGGGTGCGAGGTCGAGGTGGTTAGCCAGAGTCCGGCGCTGCCCGAGACCGTTGATGAGCTTGGGCAGGATCGCGGGGCCGCGAAGGAGCCTGGTGAACCGGTCGCGGATCTTCGGCAGCATCTCGGCGGTGATCCGCGCCGGTGGCCAGTCGGTGGTCGTGAGCAGGGTTCTGCTGCGGTCGCGGCCGATGATGATGCCGCGGTGCAGCGTGCGCAGGATTGTGTACTCGTCGCTGTGCGGCAGCCAGTGCATGAGAGCGGCGCAGTGAGCGGTGAGGCCATCGGAGTCGTCGGCCTCAATGAACTGGGCGCACCGGTAGCAGACGTGCCACTGGTCGTTGTAGGTCTCGACCGCGCCCGCTGCGAGGGCCGCGATCTGGATGAGGCCGGTGCGGTAGTTCCAGACCGGAGGTGCGCCGGTGCAGGTGTGGCAACGGTTGAAGACCTGCGGTAGTTGCCCGGCGTCGACGGGAACGGCGTCGTGCCGTGCTTCCGTCACGGGGTGCCGGTAGACGACGCTGTCCCCGTCCGGTTGCTCGGTCAGCGCTAGGCGGCAGGTTGCGCAGGCGGTGAGAGTCGCGAGGTTCACTCGGCGCCGCCACGCTGGTCACGACGCAGGTCGCGCAGGCGGGGCCCTCGGCGGCGCTCACGGTCAGGCATGGTCATCCCGGGCACGTAGAGGGCGTGTCGGTCGCCACCCTGGTGCTTGGCGTGGTACATGGCGGTGTCCGCGCGGTGCAGCGCGACATCCTCCAACTGGTCGGTGCTGGCCACGACCGCGATTCCGACGCTGGCCGTGACGGTGACCGCGACTGGACCGCTGTCGGCCTGGACCGTCACCGGCGTGGCGATCAGGGTTTTGAACCGGTCAGCGATATCGGCGATCGGGTGGTGGCGTACGGGCAGGACGGCGGCGAACTCGTCGCCGGACAGCCGGGCAACGATGCCGCCGCACGTGGTGGCGAGGTGCCCGAGCCGGTCGGAGACCTCCATGAGAAGGCCATCGCCAGCCTCATGGCTATTGGCGTCGTTGACCTCTTTGAACTTGTCGAGGTCAATCAACATGACGATGATCGGCTGCGGTTCGCCGGACGCGGCGATGGCGTTGTGGACGGTCCGCAGGCCGGTGCGGTTGAGCAGGCCGGTAAGCGGGTCGTGGGTCAGCTGCCAGGCAGCGTCGGCCAGCTCGGCGCGCAGCCGGTTGATGGTCGACCGGGCGGCCAGGTAGCCGACAGCGGCCCCGAGTGTGGCCGCCAAGATGGTGGCGATCACGAGGAGTGTGGTGAACACTGGGTTCCTCCATCTCGATGGAGGACCCGGGACGCGTACGTTGTCGAGGCGAGGCGTCCCGGGCCCATGAATGCGACACGGCCCGCCTTTGGCGGGCCGTTGTTTCGGTGTGCGTCGCCGCACGGCGGCGTTCTTGATGCGGCGCGTCGAGAGGTCAGTGGGTGGTAGCCCGCGCGACCGAGCCGTCAAGGCTCCAGGCCGCGCCGACGCGAGCTGGGTAGCGCCCAGCGCTGACCGAGCCGCCCGGGCGTGATTGGTAGGGCTCGTCGGTACGAGGCCGACGGTCGATGAGTAGGTCCGACTCGCGCGGCGTGCCTTTGGGCTGGTACTCGTACCGCTCGGAGCGCAGGGTGACGTAGTCGATGTGGGAGGCGTAGGGCACGTAGAGGCCGCACTGGATGGTGCCGCCGAGCCGATCGCAGCAGGCCACCGATACCGGGTACCAGCCGGTCAGGACGACGGTGACGAGGTGCCCGCAAGACAGAGCCAGCTCGAACATGCACAGCCGTTGCAGCTCGTGACCTCCCGGCGGGTTGGAGCGGGCCGGGTCCGGGCCGGTGCCGCCGCAGGGCTGGGTGCAGGGGTGGCAGATCGGACCGAGGTCGGGCTGGTATCCGCCGTCGCATGCTTCGCACACGATTCGCAGGCAGGACCGGCATTCTCCGGAGGCGGTGGTGTGCAGGCTGGTGCCGCAGAACCCACAGAGGCCGGTCAGGCAGGTGTCGGTGTGCCTGCCGGGGTGGTGCTGCTCGCAAGGGTGCTCACGCATGACGGCCTCGCGGAAGGTGCTGGTAGACCGCCTCGGCGGTGAGCGGTTGTCCGGTGATGGTGGTCGGCGGGTCGATGTGCCTCCAGCCGATGAACTCGCACGCGAGCCAGGTGGTGTGGCCGTCGGCGGTGACGGCGATGACGTCTCCGGTCGATTGGGAGCGCAGCCGCAGAAGCCGGTACGTGCAGGCGATGAGGAAGTCGGCCTCCCCGTTCGGCATCGCCCGTTCGGTCTCCAGGTGGTCGAGGTCGAGGTTGAACAGCCCGTAGATCCAGTCGGCGGTCTGCTCCGGGGTGGCGGTGGTGGGCAGGTGCCGCCAGTGGGAGATGACCTGGGTGAGCGTGTGGCCGGGCTCGTAGGGGAAGAACCGGCTGTCGGTGTTGTGGTAGACGGCGATGACGTGCAGGGTCATGGCAGAACTCCGTTCGGTCAGGTGTAGGAGTCGGGGTAGGTCGCGGTGTCCGGGCCGTGGTCGGCAGGGTTCTGCGGTACGGGCGGGCCGATCGGCCGGGCGCAGGATCCGCTCGGGCAGCACCATCGCGGCGGACTGACCGGTGAGCGGGTGGGTGGTACGGGTTGGCCGAGAGGCGCGTGTCCGTCACCGGATCACGCGCCTCTCGGTGGAGTTGGACTTACTTGGTCACGCTCCGCAGGGCCATGTGAGCCTCCTTGAGGTGGCCGGCGAACACCTCGCCGTTGGCGCCGGCGGTACTGAGGCTTTCGGTGAGGACTCGCACGGTTGCGGCCGGCGCCTCATCGAGGCCCACGAACTTGCGAGCGTTGACACGCTCGGCGATTCGGTGGACGGTTTGGGTCAGGTGGGCCTGAACGAGGTTGAGGCCGCACAGCAGCCGGGCCAACTCGGTCAGGTCGTGAGTCTGGACGCCGTAGGTCATGGTCTCGCCGAGGTGCTCCAGAGCCAGCAGCATCACGTGCGTCGCGGCGACGGTCATGGCCGGGTCGAGGTAAGACTCATCGTTGAAGAGCTGAGTGAGCTGGCCGATTACGGCTTGATCGTTGGAGTCGAGGCGAGGCGCGCCGGGCAGTTCGGCGAACCAGTCGACGTCAGCCAGGTACCAGGTGTTCTGGAGCATGTCGTCCTCCGCAGGACAGGAAGATGGCGGCCACCGGATGGTGACCGCCTGAGGGAATGCGGATAGTTCACCCCGATCGCGGGAGCGAGGGGCGTGGGATTTGTGGTGCCCGATCCGAAGCTGGCGGCGGCGGCCGACCGGAAGTGGTGGGCGCGATGCCGTCGCGCGGGGCGTCAGATCAGCGGCACATAAGGAGTAGGGAGAACCCTCAGGTTAGCCGCGCGGGATGTACCGTCGGCCCGGCTGTCAGGTACGGCCTCCTGGCAGAACCTGACAGCCCGGCCCGCCCGCGCTGCTGTCAGGTCTGCCCGTGGGAGCGGGACCCGGCGGGACCGCGTCCCGGCAGGCGAACTTCGGTAGTCGCCGAGTCCCGCTGCCCAGCAAGCGGCGGGATGCCGGGTGCGGGACTCATCTCTCCCGAGCGTCGCACCGGTCGGGACTCGCCCCACTGGTCAGCGGTTGCCCGCAGGTACCCCAGTGAGGCGCGACCGGCCAGCGGAACCGCCGGCCATCGTGTACCGCCGCCGAGGCGGACCGGACATGCCCGGTGCTTAAGATGGCCGGAGCCACCGCCTCGGCCGCCAAGCCGGCCGGCGGCGGGCACTTCGGACATGTTCGTTCAGGAATCCTGAACGTGCCGAGCGGTGTTCAGAGTCGGCGCAGGATCAGTACGTCCTCATGCGCCAAGAGGTGCACAGGTATGCCGTCGTCGCGGGCGCGGCGACTTGTTCCTGCTGGTCGTTGTAGGTGTCGGTCATCCCCGTCACTCCTTATGAACACATGTTCATGAACGTGTATTCATAATGTCGCCTTTCGTTGCCCGACGTCAACCCCGTCCCCCGGTTTCGGTTCCGGACAGCGGGGGTAGCTGTGGCCGTTGATGAAGCTGACCACGCACTCCACCAACCTGCGCCGCGCGGCGAAGAACCTGTTCGGTTGGACCGCGCTGCGGCCCAACCAACTGGCCGCCATGCGCGCCGTCATGAAGCGCCACGACGCCCTGGTGGTGCTGCCCACCGGCGCCGGCAAGTCGGCGATCTACCAGATCCCGGCCAGCCTGATCCCCGGCCCGACCGTGGTCATCTCCCCGCTGCTCGCGCTCCAGCAGGACCAGATCGCGGCGCTCAACGAGCGCCAGCGGCCCGAGCTGCGTGCGGTACGGATCAGCTCGGACGAGAGCGCCGCGCAACAGGCCGAGGCGATCGAGGAGATCCGGGCCGGCCGGGCGGAGTTCCTGTTCATCACGCCCGAGGCGCTGAGCAACCCGGACCGGCTCGCCGAGGTCCGCTCGCTCGGCCCGGCGCTCGTCGCGATCGACGAGGCCCACTGCATCTCGTCCTGGGGCCACGACTTCCGGCCGGACTACCTGGCGCTCGGCCACCTGATCGACGGCCTGGGCCGGCCCCCGGTGGTGGCGCTGACCGCCACCGCGTCCCCGCCGGTCCGCGACGACATCATCGCCCGGCTGCGACTGCGCGAGCCCGAGGTGGTCGTCTCCGGGCTCGACCGGCCCAACCTGTTCCTCGAGGTGGCCTACTGCCCGACCGACGACTACCGGTGGCGGCGGCTGATCGCGCTGCTGCGCGACGACGAGCGCCCCGGCATCATCTACGTGCCGACCCGGCGCGCGGCCGAGGAACTGGCCGGGCGGCTGACCGACGCCGGCTTCCCGGCCGAGTTCTACCACGGCGGCATGCCCACCGGCGCCCGCCACGAGCTGCACGAGGCGTTCCTCGCCGACCGGGTGCCGATCATGGTGGCCACCTCGGCGTTCGGCATGGGCATCGACAAGCCGAACATCGCCTGGGTGGTGCACATGGCGCTGCCCGACTCGCCGGACAGCTACTTCCAGGAGATCGGCCGGGCCGGCCGGGACGGCTCGCCGGCCCGGGTGCTGCTGCTCTGGCGGGCCGAGGACGTCGGCCTCCAGCGCTACTTCAGCGGCGGCCTGCCCGACGAAAAGGAGCTGGCCGACCTCGCCGCCGTGCTGCGGAGCAAGGCCCGCACCCGCAAGGACCTGCGCGAGCTGACCGGGCTGGGCCCGCGCAAGCTCGGCCAGTACCTCTCCCTGCTGGAGCAGATCGGCGCCGCCGAGCCCCGCGCCCGGCAGCGCGTCGGCGCGCCCCGGTACGCGCCGGACGCCGTCGAGTCCGGGCGGGCCGCGCGCGCCGAGGCCGAGCGGCAGCAGACCGTGACCCGGTCGCGGACCGACATGATGCGCGCCTTCGCCGAGACCACCGGCTGTCGCGGGCAGGTCCTGCTCGCCTACTTCGGCGAGCAGATGAAGGAGGTCTGCGGCCACTGCGACAACTGCCACGCCGGCACCAGCGTGGCAAACGACGGCGCGGTCGGTCCGTTCCCGGTGCACAGCCAGGTCCGCCACGGGGAGTGGGGATCCGGCCTGGTGCTCAACTACGAGGACGACCGGATGACGGTGCTCTTCGACGAGGTGGGCTACAAGACGCTGTCCGTGCGCGTGGTGTCCGAACAGGGCCTGCTGGAGCTGGACTAGCCTGACCTGACCCGGGCGCCGTGGCGGTGCCCGTCGACAACGACGACCATGGCGAAAGGGGCCTGATCGTGATCGAGCAGCCGGCGTACACCCGGTTCGGCGTCTCCGACGAGGAGTGGGGACTGCTTGTGGGTCTGCCGCAGGCGGTGCTCACCGCGGCGGCGGCGGCCGAGTCCGACGGCACCCGGCGCACCATGGCCGAGAACGCCGCCGGGCTGGAGACCATCGCCGCCGGCCGTGAGTCGGCCAGCCCGCTTGTGGCGGCCGTGGCCGGCGAGGTCGTCTCCCGGGTCGGCGACCCGGAGACCGGCGCGGAGCTGCCGGTGATCACGCCGGACGACCCGACGGCGATGATCGAGGACGTGCTCGCCCGCGCCGGCCAGGCCTCCGCCCTGCTCACCGGCAAGGTGGACGAGGGGCAGTCCGGTGCGTACCGGCACTGGCTGGTGGAGATCGCCGAGCAGGTGGTGGGCGCCGCCTCCACCGGCGGCATCCTGGGCATCGGCGGCGACGTGGTGAGCGACTCCGAGCGCCGCTTCCGGGACCGGCTGTCCCAGGTGCTCAACGACTGACCTGCCGTCTGTCTATGACGGACGTCACGCCCCACGGGCTGTCGCATTTCCGGCCCGTGGGGCGTCGTCTTTGTGAAAGGCAGACGAACCACGGGGGTCGTTCATGGACATCGCGATGCAACCGCAGGTCTTCGACACGGCGCAGGTGCCCGCCGCGGACCGCTTCGGGCTGTGGCTGGACATGCTCGCCCGCACGCCGACGCTGATGCGGGTGCGCACCGAGCACGCCGACAACTTCACCGCGCGGGCGGAGTTCCTCCAACTGGGGCCGATGCAGCTCATCCGGCACCGCTACCCGTCGCTTGACGGGATCCGCACCCGCAAGCTGATCCAGCGCTCCGACGCGCCCTGCTACGTCCTCGCGCTGCCCCTGACCGGCACCGGGGTCACCGACCAGGACGGGCAGCGCGGCGTCTGCCCACCCGGCCACTTCACCTTCTACGACTGCGCCCGCCCGCAGGAGCTCAGCCACCACGTCGACGGAATTCGGGACCGGGCCGCCAGCTCGGTGGTGGCCCTCATCCCGTACGACGCGCTGCCGCTGCCCCACCACCGGCTCACTCCCCTGTTCGCCTGCCGGATGTCCGGCAGCGAGGGCGTCGGCGCGCTGCTGGCCGACTACCTCATCCGGCTCACCGGCCACCCGGAGCAATACCAGGCGGCCGACGCCGAGCGGCTCGGCGCGGTCGCGCTCGACCTGACCGCCACGCTGCTCGGCCGCCACCTGGCCGCCGAGGACGCCGCCCCCACCGAGGCCCGGCGCCGCGCCCTGCTGGCCGAGGTGCGCGCGTACGTCCGCCAGCACCTCGGGGACGGCACGCTGGACCCGGCCACGATCGCCGACGCGCACCACATCTCGGTGCGCTCCCTGCACCGGCTCTTCGAGTCCGAGGAGACCACGATCGCGGCGTACATCCGCGACGAACGGTTGGCCAGATGTCGCCGGGACCTCGCCGACCCGGCGTTGGGCGGCCGGTCGATCCAGGTGATCGCCGGCCGCTGGGGCTTCCGGGACAAGGCCCACTTCAGCCGGGCCTTCCGGGCGGCGCAGGCGGAGACGCCGCAGGCATACCGGGCGCGTCACCTGGAACGGGCACGGATCGTCAACAACGCGGCATCCGAAGTCAACCCGAACGGGAGAGGCTGGACCCGGGCCGGCGCCGGGAAGCCGGCGACGGCCCACAGGTAACGGGGGGCCGCGGCGTGGCGCCCGCGGCGACCCAGCCGCGGGCGGCCCCGCCCCGGCAGTGGCCTCCCACGCCAGCCGTACGCCCCGGTCTCCGGCCCCGTCGCTTCCCCCCAGGACCGGCGGGGCCGGTCGGTCAGCCGCCCTCCTCCTCCAGCAGCGTCAACACGGACTTCTCCACCGCCTCGCGCGGCATCTCCGGCTCCACCGGCGCCAGCACCCCGTCGTGGTAGAGGTCCACCACACGCGGGTCCACGTAGGACGTCCGTGCCACAGTCGGTGTGTTGCCGAGCAGTTCGGCGACCGAACGCATCACCGCCGCCACGGCCCGTCGCCGACCGGTGACGGACCGCTGCGCGCCTGCCGTGGCCAGCTCGGTGGCGGCCAACACGGTGGCGTGCCAGGTGCGGAAGTCCTTCGCGGTCATCTCCCCGCCGCTGGCGTCGCGCAGGTAGTCGTTCACCTCGTCGCTGCGCACGTCGCGCCAGGCCCGCCCGTCCCAGTAGCCGAAGAGCCGCTCCTGCGCACGCCGCCTCCGGCGCAGGTTGAGCAGCACCTGGCACAGCTCCGCGTCCTCCACCCGGCGGACCTGTTCGATGCCGCCCTTGGCCGGGAACGCGAAGACCACGCACCCGCCGCGGCGACGGGCGTGCTCCGGGCGCAGCGTGGACACGCCGAACGTGGGGTCCTCGCCGGTGGCGTACTGGTCGCTGCCGACCCGGAACGCCCCCATGTCGAGCAGCCGGGCGACGGTGGCCAGCACCCGCTCCCGCCGCAGCCCGCGCAGCACCAGGTCGTGCGCGACCCGGTCACGCAGCGCCGGCAGCCGGTGGGCCACCTCCAACACGTGGTCGAACTTGGCCTCGTCCCGCTTCTGACGCCACCCGGGGTGGTAGAGGTACTGCTTGCGGCCGGCCGCGTCGATGCCGGTGGCCTGGATGTGCCCGTTCGGGTACGGCGAGATCCACACGTCCCGCCACGCTGGCGGGATGACCAGCTCACCCAGGCGCGCCAGCTCACCGGCGTCGCGTACCGGCCCGCCCGCCGGGTCGAGGAAGAGCCAGCCCTTGCCGCGCCGCCGTCGACCGTAGCCGGGCCGGCCCGGATCGCTACGCCGTAACCGCACCGGAGACCCGTTCCACCTCGGCCGCCGCCGCCACCACCTCGGCGACCCCGATGGCATCCAGTATCGGGTGCGGTCCCACCCCGCCCGGCGGATCCCGCTCGATTCCGGCCGGCTCGGTCACGCCGAGCACGCGGTGCCGGGGCCGGTCGGCCGGCGGGCCCCAGTGCGCCGCCGGCACCGGCCCGAACAGCACCACCGAGGCGGTGCCGTAGCCGGTGGCGAGGTGCGCCACCCCGGTGTCGCCGCTGACCACCAGGCGGGCGTCGGCCACAAGCGCGGCCACCTCGGCCAGGCCGGTGCGGCCGGCAAGCACCGCCGTCGGCGGCAGCCCGGCGTCGCGGGCCACCCGGTCGGCGAGAGCCCGCTCGTCGGCCGAGCCGGTGAGCACCACCCGGTGCCCCCGCGCGGTGAGCGCCCGGGCCAGCCCGGCGAAGCGGTCCGCCGGCCAGCGCTTCGCCGGCACCTTGCCGCCCGGGTGCAGCACCGTCACCCCGGCGGGTACGCCGGCCGCGGCCGGACGCCGCAGCGCCAGGTCGCCCGGGTCGGCCGGCAGGCCGTACGCGTGCAGCAACCGGCACCAGCGGTGGACCTCGTGTTCGTCGTCCGCCCAGGCCGGGCCGTCCAGGTGGCCGGCCGACGGGTTCCGGTGGGCGAGCAGCCGGACCGGCCGGGTGGCGGCAAGCGCCAGGTGCGACTCGGGTCCCCGGCCGTGCAGGTTCACCGCCGCCTCCGGCGGCGGCCCGGTCCAGGCGATCCGATCCGGCCCCTCGGTGGGCAGCACCCGGTCCACCGCGCCGGTCAGCTCCGCCAGCGGCGCCAGCCAGGCCGGCGCGGCGAGCACCAGTTCCCGGCCGGGCAGCCCGGCGCGCAGGCCACGCAGGGCCGGGACGGCGGTGGCCAGGTCGCCGACCCCGAGCGCACGCAGCACGAGGATCACGGGTACGACGACTCCCGCTCGGCGCACACCACCATCTCGCGGACCGCGCAACCGGCCGGTTGGGAGAGCGCGAACATCACCGCGGCAGCGGTGTCGGCCGCCTCGTTGAGCACCGCGTCGGGGCCGGGACGGTACTGGGTGTCCCGCTCGTCGAAGAAGGCGGTGCGCATGCCGCCGGGGACCAGCAGGGTCACCCCGACCGCGCCGGCCAGCTCGGCGGCGAGCGCCCGGGTGAAGCCGACCACCCCGAACTTGGCCGCGCAGTAGGCGGTGGCGTCGCCGACCGCCTTGACACCGAGCGTGGAGGCGACGGTGACGATGCTGCCCCGGGACGCCGTCAGGAAGGGCAGCGCGGCCCGGATCACCGCGGCGGTGGCGAGCAGGTCCACCGTGACGATCCGCTCCCAGGTCTCCGCCGGCACGTCGGCAAGCTTCCCGGGCACGTCCACGCCGGCGGCGGTGACCACCGCGTCCAGCCCGCCGGAGCGTTCCGCGAGGTCCCGGGTGGCGGCCTCGGCGGCGCGGGTGTCGGCCAGGTCGCACTCGGCCCAGGGCACCCCGTCGGCGGGGGGCTGCCGGTCCAGCACGAGGGGCCGGCCGCCGGAGTGGGCGACCGCGGCGACCACCGCCGCGCCGAGGCCGCTCGACCCGCCGGTGACCAGGACGGCGGGACCGGCGCCGGGCGGGCCGGCGCTCATGCCGCCTCCCTCGGGCCGGTGGGCGTGACCAGACCGGGCCGGATACGTGGTGCGTTCATCGTGCCTCCTTCGCCGTGGACCGGACGGCCGTCTCGGGCCCGGTCGCCGCCGTCGCCGCCCAGCCGGCCCGGCCACGTCCGGCGCGGGCCGCCGCGATCATGTCGGTGGTGGACCGCCCGTCCAGGTACGGCACGACCACCGTGTGCCCGCCCCAGCGGGCCAGGATCTCCGACTCGGGCAGCGTCTGGGCGCCGCCGCCGCTGGCGTAGTCGCCGCCCTTGACCCAGATGTCCGGGCGCAGCCAGGACAGCGCCGCGTGCGGAGTCGGCTCGTCGAAGATCAGCACCGCGTCGACGCAGCCCAACGCGGCGAGCAGCCGGCCCCGGTCGCCCTGCGCCACGACCGGGCGCTCCGGCCCCTTCAACCCGGTCACGCTCGCGTCGGAGTTGAGGCAGACCACCAGGCAGTCGCCGAGCTGCCGGGCCGCCTGGAGGGTCGCCACGTGCCCGGCGTGCAGCAGGTCGAAACAACCACCGGTGGCCACCACCGTGCCGCCGGCCGCGCGTACCCGGGCCACCACCTCCCCGGCGGCCACCGCGCCGATCCGGTTCCCGCCCGCGGTGACCACCGCCGGGGGCACGGCCCGGACCGGCGCCGGCAGCGCGGTCGCCACACCCCCGCCGGCCACGTACGCGGACGCCTCGGTGACCGCCTCCTGCACCGCCTCGGACACCAGCGCGCCCCGGGCCAGCGCCACCGTGGCGGTCGCGGCGAACCGGTCACCCGCGCCGCAGGTGTCCCCCTCGGCGGCCGGCGCCGGCACCACCAGCGGGGTGGAACCGGCGTGGCAGAGCAACGCGCCGTCCCCGCCGAGCGTCACCGCTACCGCGCCGGCCTGCCAGCGCCGGCGCAGCGCCTGCGCGCTGCGGGACGCCGCGCGCAGACGGGATCCGCCCGGCGGCGTCTTCGCCAGTTCCCGCGCCTCCGGCTCGTTCGGGGTGGCCAGATGGACCCCGGGCACGGCCGCCGGGCCGCGCGGGTGCGGGTCCCACACCACGGGCGCCCGGGTGGCGGCCAGCGCGGCGCGCAGCGCGGGCTGACCGGCGACGCCCCGGCCGTAGTCGCTCACCAGCACGGCGGACGCGGAGGCGAGCAGCCGCAGCACGGCCTCGCTCGGTTCGCCTGGCACCCCGGTGGCGCCGCCCCGGTCGTGCCGCAGCAGCACCCGCCCGCGGACCCGCAGCCGGATTTTCTCCGGCGTCGCGCCGGCGAGCGGAAGCGCGTACAGCTGCACTCCGGCGGCGGCGAGCAGGGTGCCGAGCCGGGCCCCGCCGGCGTCGTCGGCCACGGCGGTGACGAGCGCGACCTCGGCGCCCTCCGCGGCGGCGAAGACGGCCGCCAGGCCGGCCCCGCCGGGCCGGTCGACGGACGTGGTCTCGTCGAGCACGGGCACCGGGGAGTCCGGGCAGAGCCTGTTCACCAGCCCCTCCACGTCCCGGTCCAGCAGCGTGTCACCGAGCACCACCACGGGTCCCGTCATGCTCGACCTCCTCATCGGGCCTGCACCTCCGGATCCGGGTCGCCGAGCACCACCTCGACGCCGCTTCGCACGTCGCCGGCCGGCGGCCGGGCGGCGAGCGCCGCCGGCAACGCCCGGTCCACGTACTCGCAGAGCACGTGCACGGCGACCAGGTGCAGTTCCTGCACCACCTGGCTGTCGGGCGAATCCACCGCGAAGCGCTCGTGACAGAGGTCGGCGAGGGGGTTGGGGGCGGGGCCGGTGAAGGCCCAGCAGCGCAGGCCGGTGTGGTGGGCGGCGTGGGCGGCGGTGAGGAGGTTGGTGCTGGTGCCGCTCGTGGAGAGCAGGAGGAGGAGGTCGTCGGGGCGGCCGTGGGCGCGGACCTGGCGGGCGAAGATCTCGTCGTAGCCGTAGTCGTTGCCGATGGCGGTGAGGGCGCTGGTTTCGGCGTGCAGGGCGATGGCGGACAGGGGTTGGCGGTCGTGGCGGAGTTTGCCGACGAGTTCGGCGGTGAGGTGTTGGGCTTCGGCGGCGCTGCCGCCGTTTCCGGCCACCAGCAACCGGCCGCCCGCGGCGAGCCGGTGCGCCAGCTCACCACCCCAGCGGGCGAGCAGGTCCTCCGCCTCGCGCAACGGCAGCAGCGCGGCGGCCAGCCGGGTCAGGTGCTCCTCCAGCACCGTCTGACCGGCGGTCGGCGTGGCCGCCATCAGGCGACCACCCGGGTGGGCCGGCGCACGGTGGCGACCTCCTCGTACAGCTCACCGAGCCGGTCGGCGGCGGTGGCCCAGGAGTAGCGGGTACGGGCGCGTTCAAGCGCCGCGGTGGCGTAGGCGAACCGGCGGATCCGGTCACCGAGCAGCGCCCGGATCGCCGCGCCGAGGGCCGCCGGATCACGGGCCGGCACCAGGTCACCTGTGCGTCCCGGCACCACCGTGTCGGTGAGCCCGCCGACCGCCGTCCCGATCACCGGCACGCCGCACGCCATGGCCTCCAGCGGGGTGAGGCCGAACGGCTCGTACCAGGGCGCGGCGACAAGCACGTCCGCCGAGCGGTACCAGCGGGCCATCTCCTCGCGCGGCACGGCGCCGACGAGGCGTACCCGGTCGCCGATGCCGAGCGAGTCGGCGAGCGCGCGCAGCCGCACCGCGTACGGGTCGGTCTCCAGCAACCCGGCCGGCGGCCCGCCGACCACCACGCACTCGGCGTCCGGCACGTCGGCGACGGCCCGGACGACGTCCTGGAAGCCCTTGCGTTCCACAAGCCGCCCGACGGTGAGGACGCGGGCCCGTCCGCCTGCCGGTTCGGCGATCGGGCCCAGCGGGCCGAAGGTCGACAGGTTCACCCCCGACGGCACCACGGTCACCCGGGACCGCGGCACCCCCAACCGGACCAGCTCGGCGACTTCGTCCTGGCACTGGGCGACGACCCGGTCCACCGAGCGGCCCAGGTCCCGCTCGTGGTCGACACGTCCCGCCGGACTGGTGTCCTGGGCGCCCTGATGGCGACGCTTGACGGTGCCGAGCGCGTGGTACGTCTGCACCACGGGCACCCCGACACGCCGGGCCGCGGGAAGCCCGGCCAGCCCGCTCATCCAGAAGTGCGCGTGCACCACCTCCGGCTGCCAGTCGCCGGTGCGCCACCTGTCGACGAGCCAGTCGGAGAACGCCGGCATGTACGGCAGCAGGTCGTCCTTGGCCACCGGCTCGGCCGGACCGGCGGGGACGTGCACGACCTCGTACCCGTCCGGGGTGTGGACGGTGACCGGAAGGTCCACCGCGTCGAGTCGGGTGTGGACCCGGACGTCGTGACCGGCGGCGGCGAGCGCGGCGGAGAGCTCGGCGACATGCGTGTTCTGGCCCCCGGCGTCCTCCCCGCCGAGGACGGCGAGCGGGCTGGCGTGTTCCGAGATCATCGCGATGCGCATACTTCCTCCTCCAGCAGCCGGTCCCAGTCGGTGAGGAAACGCTCCAGGCCGTAGCGGTCGCGGGCGGCGGCCCGGGCGGCGGCGCCCGCCCGACGGGCGGCGGCCGGATCGTCGAGCAGCCCCCGGGCGGCGTCGACGAGCACGTCGACCCGGGTGGAGAGCGCGCCGGCGTCGGGTGGCACGGCCTGCACCGCTTCGGTGGTGGCCAGGGCGATCACCGGCATGCCGATGGTCATGGCCTCGATGAGGCTGAGTCCGAGCGAGGTCCAGCGGCACAGGTGCAGGTAGGCGCGGCGTTTGCCGAGTTCGGCGTGCATGGCGTGCTGCGGTACGTCGTCGTGGCTGGTGAGGCGGTCCTCGGGCAGGCCGAGGTGGGCGGCGAGCCCGGCCACCTTCATGCCGTAGACGTCGAGCGGCGCCAGCTCGGCGAAGCGGGTGAGCAGGTCGGTGCCGGTGACCCGCCAGCGACGTACCGGCTCGTTGATCACCACGGCGAGGCGGTCGAGTTCGCCGGTCCACTGTGCGGCGGGGGTGACGACGCCGTGTTCGACGACTGTGGTGCGGGTGGCGCCGGTGTCCCAGAACAGGTCGTTGAAGTGCGTGACGTGGGTCAGCAGCAGGTCGTCGCGGTCGGCCATCGGGTGGCGGGTGTTCGGGACGTCGCCCTTGGGGGTGTTGTGCTCGACGTAGATCGCGGGTGGGCGGCGTCCCAGCCACTGTGTGGCGAGGTCGAGTTCCTCGGGGCGTTGCAGGATGACCACGTCCACGTCGGCGGTGCGCAGATCCTGCGGGGTGACCTCGACGGCCGTGTCGGGCCAGGGGTAGGTGCGGGCGCGGCCCAGTCCGTAGGCGTCGCGCTGCGGGTTGACCGGGATGAGGTAGCGGTGTTTGCCGTGCACGAACGACGTGGTCCAGGAGCCGTGCACGTGCCAGAGCAGGATGTTCATCCGACCACCCCGAGCAACCGCAGCGCCTCCAGCACCCGGCCCGGTTCGACCGCGGAGAGGCAGGGATGTCCGGGGACCGGGCAGACGGTGGCGCGGGTGTCCCGGCAGGCCGCCGCGGCGTCGCCGAGCCGGACCGTCGGCACCCGGTACGGTCCCCACTGGCCGAACGGGACGGTCGGGGCGAACAGGCTGACCACCGGCACGCCAAGCGCCGCGGCCAGGTGCGCCGGACCGGTGTTGCCGACCACGAGCGCGCCGGCCCGGCCGACCACGGCGGCCAGCTCGCCCAGCCGGGTGCACCCGCCCAGGTCCACGCCGCCCGCCGCGGCCACCCGGGCGGTCAGCTCCCGCTCGTCCGCTCCACCCGTCACCACCACCCGGTAACCGGCGGCGCCGAGCACCCGGACCATCCGGGTGGCCAGCTCGACCGGGCAGGCGCGGGTCTCCACCGAGGACCCCGGGTGCAGCACCACGTAGCCGGGCGGTCCGGCGGCGGCCGGGACCGGCGGCAACCGGTCGGCGCGCAGCCGCAGTCGGGGTTCGTCGTGGTCGGGCAGGGCGAAGCCGGCGGCGGCGGCGAGGGACAGGGCGCGTTCGGGTTCGGGTACGCCGACCGGGACGCGGTGGCGCACGTCGAGCAGGGCGCCCGGGTAGTCGTCGCTTATCGCGCTGATCCGGGGCACGCCGGCGATCCGCAGCAGCAGGGCCAGGGGCAGGGGTGACTGGTGGAAGGAGGTGAAGACGACCGCCTCGTCGGCGTCGACGGCGGCGAGCCGGTCGGTGAGCGCGCGCATCGCGTGCGGGTCGACGGGCGGGGCGGGGGCGTCGATCCAGGGCAGCGGCCACTCGATGGTCTCGTCGATGCCGGGGAGCAGGTCGGCGGCGGCGCGTCCGCGTGGGCCGCAGAGCAGGACCACCCGGCGCGCGCCGGCCGCGACCGCCCGGATCCCGGGTCCGGTCACCAGCACGTCACCCGCCGCGTCGCTGCGCACCACGAGCACGGTGCCCCGGCTCGGGCCACCTGCCGGTTCCGGCGCGGCCACCAGCCGCATCCGGGCCAGCACGATGTCCACCGCGTCCGGCAGGTCGGCGGCGACGGTCGGCGCGGCGGCCACCTCGGCGTCGCGGGTCGCCGGCGTGGGCACCATGACCGCGGCGGCGCCGGCCGCCGCGGCGGCCCCCATGTCGGCGCCGATGTCCCCGATCAGCACGCACCGGCTCGGCGTGGTGCCGAGCGCCCGGGCGGCGGCGTGCACCAGGCCCGGCGCCGGCTTGCGGCAGGCGCACCGGTCCGGCTCCGCGTGCGGGCAGGTCTGCCAGGTGTCGAAGGGTCCGAGCAGTTCCTCCACCCGGGCGTTCACCCGGCGCAGGTCGTCCGCGGTGAACAGGCCCCGGGCCAGGCCGGACTGGTTGGTCACCACGGCCAGCCGCAACCCGGCCGCGCGCAGGCGGTCAAGCGCCTCGCGGGCGCCCGGCACCGGCCGGACCTTCTCCGGGTCGCCGTTGTACGGCACGTCCTCCACGAGCGTGCCGTCCCGGTCCAGCAGCACCGCGTCGTACAGGCCCCGCCGGGACCGGTCACCCGGTTCAACCCCGGCTGACCTGCACTGATCCCGCTCGTGGTCCGGCTGCACGGGCGGCGGGTTCCCGACCCCCCGAGGAGTAAACGTCGGCCCCGGTTACCCGCCGCCCCCGAGAAGCTAACCCGGCCGCCGTTAGCGGGCCCCGCGACGGGGGTACCGGCTTCTCCGTGGCGGTTGTGGAGAAAGTCATCGACGCGTCCCCGGACCGGGTCTTCGCGGTGCTGGCCGACGGATGGACGTACAGCGACTGGGTGGTGGGCACCACGCACGTGCGCGACGTGGACGACGCCTGGCCCCGGGTCGGCAGCCGGCTGCACCACCGGGCCGGGCCCTGGCCGTTCTCCCTCCAGGACAAGTCCACGGTGCTGGAGTGCCAGGAGCCGAACCGTCTCGTGCTGCGCGCCGGGCTCTGGCCGGCCGGCGAGGCGATCGTGGCGTTCGTCCTGGAGCCACTGGCGGACGGCCGGACCCGGGTGACCATCGGCGAGGACTTCGCCGCGGGCCCGCTGCGGTGGGTCCGGACCAAGCTCAACGACCTCGTGCTGCACCTGCGGAACAAGGAGACGCTGGCCCGGCTGTCGGACATCGCGACGCGGCAGAATCCGGATGGTTGAGCGAACGGATCGCGGGGCGTCTGTGCGGACGCCGCGAAACGGACTGGCTACCCTCTCAGGTGAACCTGTCGGCCGACCGAGGAAGTCCGTGATGATCGAACCCGTGCAGTTGCCCTCCCCGTGGGCGGACGCGCGCCTGACCGTCGTCGTTCCGACCTACAACGAGGCGGGCAACCTCCCGGTGCTGGTCGAGCGCATCCTCGCGCTGCCGCTGCCGGGGTTGAAGGTGCTCGTCGCGGACGACAACTCCCCCGACGGCACCGGCGAGGTCGCCGACAAGCTGGCCGTCGAGCACCCGGACCGGGTGCTCGTGGCGCACCGCCCGGGCAAGGAGGGCCTCGGCCGGGCGTACGTGGACGGCATCGGCCGTGCGATCGACGACGGCGCGGACTACGTCGCCCAGATGGACGCCGACCTGTCCCACCCGCCGGAGGCGCTGCCCGGCATGCTCGGCGCGCTGCTCTCCACCCAGGCGTCAGTGGTCATCGGCTCGCGTTACGTGCCCGGCGGCGAGCTGGACGAGAACTGGCCGCTCTACCGCCGCGCGCTCAGCGGCTGGGCCAACCTCTACGTACACACGCTGCTGCGGGTGCGGATCCGCGACCTGACCGCCGGCTTCAAGATCTGGCGGGCGGACGCGCTGCGCGACATCGGGCTGGACCGGGTCCAGTCCAACGGCTACAGCTTCCAGGTGGAGATGCACTACCTCGCCACCAAGCTCGGCCACACCATCCTGGAGGTGCCGATCCGCTTCGAGGAGCGCCGCGACGGCGACTCGAAGATGACCACCGCCACCAAGATCGAAAGCGCGTTGATGCCGTTCAAGCTGCGCACCCGTCACCGCAACATCGAACCCTGACCCCGCGCCCTCTCCGGGCCGCTGATTCACCGAAAGCGTGCCTGTCCGCGTGCGGATGGGCACGCTTTCCGTGCATCTGCGCGCGGCACGCACGGGGGTTACGGGGTGGGGTAGATGGCGCGGTGGGCGGCGGCGATCGTGCGGGCGTACAGCCCGCCGGTGAGGGCGCGGTCGCGGGCCAGGGCGGCGCGGGCGGCGTTCGCGCCCGGTGCGCCGTGCACCCCGCCGCCCGGGTGAGCCGATGCGCTGGCCAGGTAGAGCCGGTCCACAGGCGTGTCCGCGCGGCCGAGGCCGGGGATCGGCCGCAGGAAGAGCTGCTGGTACGCGGCTGCGGTGCCGCCGCCCAACGCGCCGCCGACCAGGCTCGGCTCGGCCGCCTCCAGGTCGGCGGGACCGGCCACGTGCCGCCCGACGACCGACGCCCGGAAGCCCGGCGCGGACGCCTCCAGCACCTCCTCCATCCGCTCCACGTGCCCGGCCACCTCCTCGGCCCGCCAGATCCGCCGGAACGGAAGGTGGGTGTAGGACCAGAGCGACTCGGTGCCCGGCGGCGAGTGGCTCGGATCGGCCACCGTCATCTGACCGACGAGCAGGAACGGGTCGCGCGGCACCTCACCTCGGGCCAGCGCCGCGGCGTAGGTGGTGAGCCCGTCCATGTCCGCGCCGAGGTGCACGGTGCCGGCCCCGGCCAGGGCCCGGTTCGTCCACGGCATCGGCGCCGACAGCGCCCAGTCGACCTTGAGCGTGGAGCCGTCCCACCTGAAGTGCGCCAGGTCCTCGACAAGTCGGGGCGGCAGCGCCGCGGCGCCGACCAGGTCCAGGTAGAGCGCCGGGGCGGGCACGTCGGCGAGCACGGCGCGGCGGGCCCGCCAGTCCGTCCCGCCGGCGGTCCGCACGCCCACGGCCCGCCCCCGGGCGGTGAGCACCCGCTCGACCCGGGAGTCGTAGGAGATCCGGCCGCCGTGCTCGATCAGGCGGGCCACGAGCGCGTCGGTGATCCGCTGCGCGCCGCCCACCGGCACCGGCCAGCCGACCTGCTGGCCGAGCATGGCCAGCAGCCAGCCGTACACCCCGGAGCCGGCCTCCTCCGGGGACAGGTCGGTGTGCAGGGCGCAGCCGGCAAGCAACGCCGGCCCGCCGGCCCCGTCGAAGAGTTCGTCGCCGAGCTTGCGCACCGGGAGCACCAGCCGGCGGGCCAGCCGCAGCGCGCCGGCGACCCGGACCCGACGCAGCAGGCCCAACCCGCCCCGGACCGGCGGGAACGGGCTGGTGATGGCGTCGAGCATCGGCTCGGCCACCCGGGTCCAGTCGGCGTACGCGTGCCGCCAGCGCTCCCCGTCGCCAGGCGCGAACGCCTCAAGCGACGCGGCGGTGGCGTCCAGGTCGCGGTTGACCACCGCGGCCCGCCCGTCCGGGAAAAGGTGCGCCAGCACATCGGGGGCGTTCGTCCAGGACAGTCCGTGACGTTCCAGGTCCAGCCCGCCCAGCACCGGGGAGGCGAAGCCGAGCGGATAGAAGGAGCTGTACAGGTCGCTGAGGTAGCCGGGGGCGGTGACGTGCGCCGACCGCACCGCGCCGCCCGGCGCTTCGGTCGCCTCCAGGACGAGGACGTCCCAGCCCGCGTCGGCAAGCAGGTTCGCCGCCACCAGGCCGTTGTGTCCCGCTCCGATGACGACGGCGTCGGCGGTGGAAGTCATCCGGACCGCCTACCCGGCCGGTCACCAGGCGAAACGCGTTTGCCTGGGCCGGACCGGGGCATGCACGGCCGCATGTACACGGTTGCGCAGCTCATTGGTGGGGTGTGGGGCGCCGGGGGTGACGGCGGCGAGTTTGTCGTCCACGATCCGGCCGATGGAACGCCTGTCACCCGGGCGCCGGTGGCCACCGCGGACGAGGTGGCAAAGGCGGTCGAGGCGGCCCGGGGCGCGGCGGCGGAGTGGGCGGCGACCGCACCGGCGGAGCGCGCCGCCGCGCTGCACCGGGCGGCGGACGCGGTCGAGGCGGCGGCCGACGAGCTGGCCGAGGCGACCACCGCGGAGATGGGCAAGCCGCTCGACGACGCGCGCGGTGGCGTGGCTGCGGGCATCGGCACGCTGCGACAGTACGCCGAGCTGGCCCCGCTGCGGGGCGGCCGGACGCTGCACGGCGGCCACGCCGCGCTCGACTTCATGGCGCCCGAACCGCGCGGGGTGGTCGCCGCGATCACTCCCTGGAACGACCCGGTGGCGGTCTCCTGCGGCCTGCTCGGCGCCGCGCTGGTGACCGGCAACGTGGTGCTGCACAAGCCGAGCGAACGCTCCCCGGCAACCGGTTGGCTGCTGGCCCGGGCGCTCGACTCGGCGTTGCCGGCCGGGGTGCTGTCGCTGCTCACCGGCGGTGGCGAGGTGGGCGCGGCGCTTGCCGGCCAGGAGGTGGACGTGGTGGCCCATGTGGGCTCGACCGCCACCGGCCGGTCGATCGCCGTGGCGGGCGCCCGCACCGGGGCCAAGGTGCTGCTGGAGAACGGCGGCAGCGACCCGCTCGTGGTGGACGCCGACGTCGACCCGGTCTGGGCGGCCGAGCAGGCGGCGATGGGCTGCTTCGCCAACGCCGGGCAGATCTGCGTCGCGGTGGAGCGGATCTACGTGCACCGGGACGTGGCCGAGGGCTTCGTCGACGCGCTCGTGGCCCGCGCCGAGGCGCTCACCGTCGGCGCCGGCCGTGACCCGGGCACCCAGCTCGGTCCCCTTGTCGACAGGCGGCACCGGGACCACGTCCACGGGCAGGTCACCGCCGCGGTGGCGCAGGGCGCACGGGTACGCGCCGGTGGCGCGCTGCCGGACGGGCCCGGCGCGTTCTACCCGGCCACCGTGGTGGAGCGCTGCCGCCACGAGATGACGCTGGTCCGGGCGGAGACGTTCGGCCCGGTCGCGCCGGTGGTGGTGGTCGACTCGTTCACCGAGGGGCTGCGCTGCGCGGCCGACTCCCCGTACGGGCTGGCCGCCACCGTGCTCACCGGTTCGATGAGCCACGCCCAGCGGGCCTGGCGGGAGCTGCCGGTGGGCACCGTCAAGGTCAACTCGGTGTTCGGCGGCGCGCCGGGCGGGGCCGCGCAGCCACGTCGGGGCAGCGGCCAGGGCTTCGGGTACGGCCCGGAACTGCTCGACGAGTTCAGCACCGTGAAGGCGGTGCACCTGGAGGCGCCGGGCGGCGGCCACTGGTGAGTCGTACCCGGCGAGCCCGGGACCACCGCGGTCCCGGGCCCGTGGTCGTACCGGTGCGGGTCAGCGCCCGCCGCGTGCCTTGCGGGTGGCGTTGTTGTTCGCCTTCTCGATCGCCTTCACCAGCTCCGGCTTGGTCATCCGGGAGCGTCCCCGCACGTCGAGTTTCCTCGCCACCTCCATGAGGTGGTCCTTGGTGGCGTTGGCGTCCACCCCGCCGGCCGTCGGGGCCCGCCGGGCCGGGCCGCCGCCGGCGGCCTGCTCGTCGCTCGGCCCCTTGCGGCCCTTGGCCTCCCAGTGGTCGCCCACCTTCTCGTACTCGTGCTTGACGGCGGCGAAGGCGACACGGTGCGCGCGCTCCCCCTCGCCGTACGTCTCGACCGCCGAGTCGTGCGTCTTCTCCCAGGTCCGCTGCGCCTTGGCCGGCGAGCGCTTCAACGTGCTGGGCAACACCTCGCGTCCGGGCATCTCGTCCACCTCCGTCTCGGTCGGGTGTCTGCTGTCGTTCCCGCCCGCTCCCGGCGCAAACCGGCTGACGGTTTGTCGATTTCCGCCGCGGGGTACCGCCCGGCCACGCCCCGGTGGCGCACCCGGCGCGTGGAGGAGGCGGTCATGACGGCGACGACACCAGCCGCGGTCGGCGGCCAGGCCCGGTCCCGCCTTCCCCGGCGGATGCGCCAACTCAACTGGCGCACCTGGCGGGGTGTGCTGGTGCGCAGCGGCAAGGGCTTCGTCAAGGACAACTGCGCGGACTGGGCCGCCGCGCTCACCTACTACGGGGTGCTGGCGCTCTTCCCGTCCACGATCGTGGTGGTCGCCCTGGTCGGTCTCGTCTCCGACGGCCCGCGCACGGTGGACACGGTGATCGATCTGGCCCGGGAGATCGGCGCCGGCTCGGTGGTCGGCAACGACGCGTTCGTCGGCGTGGTGCGCACCGTGGTCGAGCAGCAGGGCCCGGCGAAGGCGCTGCTGAGCTTCGGTCTGCTCGGCGCGCTCTGGTCGGCCTCCGGGTTCATCGGCGCGTTCACCCGGGCCTCCAACGCGATCTACGGGGTCGAGGAGGGCCGGCCGTTCTACCGTCTCCGCCCGCTGCAGATCGGCATGGCCGCGGTGACCCTGCTGCTGCTGGCGGTGGTCGCCACCGGGCTGATCGTCAGCGGCCCGGTCACCGACGCGGTGGGCGACCGGCTGCACGCCGGCGGCCTGGCCCGGACCGCCTGGTCGGTGACGAAGTGGCCGGTGCTCGCACTGGTCGCGATGACGTTGTTGTCGTTGCTGTTCTGGATCGCGCCGAACGTGCGGCAGCCCCGGTTCCGCTGGCTTACGCCCGGTGGCGCGCTGGCGCTTGTGGCCTGGGTGGCCGCGTCCTTCGGCTTCGGCCTCTACGTGGCCAACTTCGGCTCCTACGACGTGACCTACGGCAGTCTCGGCGCGGTGATCGCGTTCCTGGTATGGCTCTACCTGTCCAACTGCGCGCTGATGCTCGGCGTGCAGGTCAACGCGGAGTTGCAGCGGGGCCGGGCGATGCAGGCGGGCGTCGAGGAGCCGACCGAGCCGGTGCTGCCACCACGCGCCCCGGCCGACTCCTGAGCCGCCGTCCCGTTCCGGCCCGGATGACGGGCTCCGGCGGGCGGCCCCGGTTTACCTGCGGTCACCCGGGGCATCTGGAATGGCATGGAACGTGGCAGCAGCAAGCACTCGCCCAGGGTCGACGAGCAGATGAGCAGCGAGGTCAGCGGTCTGGTCCAGGGTCCGGGCGCGGGCGGCGCGCGGGTGGACGAGTTCCGCCAGCCCGAGCCGTCCGGCGAGGACCAGCCCGAGGCCACCACGGCTCCGGCCGGTGAGTTGCGCACCGGCTCCCCGCAGGGGATGAGCTCGGAGGACGTGGAGGCACGCAGCCGCCTGGGCCGGTTCATCGGCATGGCGGCGTTGCCCGGCGACCGCGACGCGCTTGTGGCGAACGCGCGGGAGAACGAGGCGCCGGCGGACATCGTCGCCGCCCTCGAGGGCCTGCCGGAGGGCACCCGTTACCAGACGGTTTCCGAGGTGTGGGCCGCACTCGGGCACCGGAACGAGACGACGCGCTGGTGAGCGGACCGGCCCACGGTTCGCGACACGACACCGGCGGAACAGGAGGAACCCCGACATGAGCGGCGTAATGGAACACGTAGATGTGGACGTCCCGATCCGGACCGCGTACGACCAGTGGACCCAGTTCGAGGAGTTTCCGCACTTCATGGAGGGGGTGCAGGAGGTTCGGCAGCTCTCCGAGAAGATGACCCACTGGACCGTGGAGATCGCCGGCGTGAAGCGTGAGTTCGACGCCGAGATCACCGAGCAGCTTCCCGACGAGCGGGTGGCCTGGACCTCCACCGGGGGCACCCAGCAGGCCGGCGTGGTGACCTTCCACCGCCTCGACGAGGGGCGCACCCGGGTCACCCTGCAACTGGAGTTCGAGCCGCACGGCGTGGTCGAGCAGGCCGGCGACAAGCTGGGCGTGGTCGACCGCCGGGCCAAGGGCGACCTGGAGCGGTTCAAGCAGTTCATCGAGCGGCGCGGTCAGGAGACCGGCGCCTGGCGCGGCTCGGTCGACCGGCCGACCCCCTGAGCCTCCCCATCCCGTACCGCACGCCGATGGCCGCCGGATCGCCGGCGGCCATCGGCGTGTCCGGGCGGCCGTTTGCGATCATCCGCGCCGGGTACCGCAGGGGAATGACCGACAACGACAGCCACGTGTGGCGCGACGAGGACCGCACTCCCCTGCACGAGCTGGACCAGGCGATCGCCAGGTCGACGCTTGACGGGCAGGCCGACGACGCGACAGGCAACGACGCCGGCGAGGAGGCCGCGTTCGGCCACGGCCCGGAGGCGGTGGACCGGGGTGCCGGCGCGGAGGCCGAACGGCGGGAGATGACCGACGCGGACCGGGCGTACCGGCCGTCGACCACCGGCCGGACCGGACCGGACACGCTCTGACCAGTCAGCTCCGGGCGCCGGACCGGCCCCGGAGCTGTTCCGGTCACGCTCGACCGAAACGACAAGAAGTACGGTACGGACGGTCGGGGAAACGGACAGCCCATCCAGAATCGGCCGAACGGCTGACGGCGCTCCCCTGGTCCCGCGTAAGAATTTCGGGATGGATCAGGGTTCCTCTTTCCTCTCCAACCGTCAGCGCCGCCTCGCCTGGCTGGGCTTCCTGCTCGCCGCCGTCCAGGCTCCGGTAGCGGCGAAGTTCAGCGACGACAGCTCCTGGCTGTTCAGCGTGGTGGTCGCGCTGATGGTGGCGACCGTGATCATCGCCGACGACGGCGCCCGTCGCCGTCCCGCCCAGGCCCGCTCCTCCGACTGATCGATCGTGCCGTTCCGCCCGCCGTGGGCGGCTCGGCCCCACCGTCGCAGGTCGCGAGGCCGGCCGGATGATCCCGGTATCGGCCGGTCGGCGGAGACCACCCCGGCCCACCCGGGACTACCCTCGGTTACCATGCGCGTGCCGAACAACCGGGTCGCCACCCCGTCCGCGGCGGTGGCCGCGAGGTCGACCCTCACCACGCTGACCACAGTCGTCGGCACCGCCGGCCTCGCCGCGGCCCGCGCCATTCCCGGGCTGCTCGCCGAGGTCGACCAGCACGCCGCCGGGGTCCGCGACAGCCTGCGCGGCGACCGCCGGCCGCTGACCGTGGCGGCGCTCGCCGGCTACGCCGAGGGGCTGCGGGACGCGGCCACCGAGCACGGCTGGACGCCGCCGGCCGAGCCGGTCGACTGGTCCGCGCCCGACTGGCTGCTCACCCGGCTGCTCGCGGTCTGCCTGCTGGCCCGCGCGCTGGACCCGCGCCAGCTCGCCTAGCCACACCGGCGCGGGGTGCCCGCGATCGCCCCGCGGACACCCCGTCACCCGTCCGTCGCCGTCAGCCGCCCGGCCGGCGGAACTGCTCTGTCTGGTCGCCCATCTCGCTGGAGCGGTAGGTGCCCGCCCCCGACATCGACTGCGGTCCGGCCGAGGTCGGCTGTCCGCCCCGGTCGGCCATCCGCCGCTCGTAGTCGCTGCGACCGACCTGCTGCCCCTGCCGCTGCTCCCGGAACGCCCGGGACTCCTCCGCGGCCCGGTCCAGCCAGCCGTCCCAGCGGTTCTGCATCGGCCGGATCAGGCCACCGCCGACACCGACGATCAGGATCCCGGCCACGGTGGCGAGGAACGCGATGAGCACCGGCGTGGTCACCGTGGTGGCGATGCCCACCTGGTTCAGCGCGGCGATGATGCCGAGCGCCAGGATGAAGACCGCCGCCACGTCGGCAAGCAACCGGCCGTACGAGAGCCCGCCGAGCGCACCGGAGACCAGGTCCCGGACGGCGTTGGCGATGGCCGCCGCGATCACCACGATGACGATCGCCACGAAGGCCCGTGGCAGCCAGGACACCACCCCGCGGATCAGGTCGCTGATCGCGTTGGGTCCCCACACCCCGAAGGCGAACTGCAGGGTGAACAGCAGGACCGCGTAGTAGGCCAACCTGGCCAGGATGTCGCTGGCGTCGTACTTGGTGCGTTCGAGGGCCCGTTTGATCCCGCCGCGTTCCACGGCGCGGTCGAACCCGACCCGTTCCAGTGCCGCGTCCACGATTTTGAGGACGGCTCGGGCGATGAGCCAACCCACCACGAGGATCGCGATGAACGCGATGGCCCTCGGTACGAAGAGCAGCACCGACCTCCAGAAGTCGGTCCAGGCCGCACTGATGTCGACCTGGCCGACCGCGAGGGTTTTCGGCATGATGTCCCTCCTGTCGCGTGAACTGCGCCGCCCGCATACCCGGTGCTCTCGGCAGCACGCCGGGCCGGACCGGGGCAATTTCCCGACAAGACCCACCGAACGGGCTCTGACCTGCCCTAACGTCCGCAGCTCCGGGGTCCGCAGCCCGTACCGGACGCATGATCGGAACCACTCCGCCACGCTCCGGTTAGGCTGCGGGCATGCCAGGCACCGTCGGTCGGATTCCCACGCCGTCCGCCCCCACTCCGGGGGCGAGCGCCCACCCGTGGGCGGGTACGCCGCTTGGCGTCCCGGAGAGCTGGGACCCGGCGGTCCGGGCCGTGGCGGACGTGGTGCTCTCCTCCCCCGTACCGATGGCCCTGCTCCTCGGCGACGACCTGGTCCTGCTCTACAACGACGGCTACGCCGAGTTGATCGGCGACCGGCACCCGGCCGCGCTGGGGCGACCGGCGGCGGAGGTGTTCGCCGAGGTGTGGCGGGAGCCCAACGCCGGCGAGGCGCTGGAGCGGGTATACCGGCACGGCGAGCCGTTCCTGGAACGGGAGGCGCTGCTGCCGGCGGACCGGCAGGGCGCCGTCCCGGGCGAGCCCGCGGTCTTCACCCGCGGCCACTCACCGGTCCGCGACTCCACCTCCCGCATCGTCGGCGTGCTCACCGTCTCGGCGCAGACCACCCAGCTGACCCGGCAGTTGCAGAGCCTGAGCGACTTCGCCGCGGCGCTCTCGGGCACGCTCACGCTCGACGACGTCGCCCGGGTGACGCTGCGTTACTGCCTGCACTCGTTCGACGCCGACCGGGTCTCCTTCGTGGTGGACGAGGGCGCCACGTGGCGGCTGGTCCGCCGGATCCGCGGGGAGCTGCTGGACGAGGCCGACGAGCGGCTGCCACCGCTGTGGCGCCGGATGAGCACCGACACGGCGATGCCGGCGGTGGTGACCGCGCGCAGCGGCGTACCCTCGTTCGTCGCCGACGGCCGGCCGCTGCGCGAGGTCGCGGTGGACCGGCACGACGAGAAGATCCGGGCGATCGCCGCGCTGCCGCTGCGCTCGACCGTGGTCCGGGGCGCCCTCACCGTGGGCTACCACACACCGCGCCCCTGGTCACCTGCGGAACGGGCGTTGCTCGCCGCGTCCGCGGAGCTGATCGGCCAGGCCGCCGAGCGGGCCCGCCGGTTCGAGACCCAGCACGGCACCGCCCAGTTGCTGCAACGCAGCATGCTGCCGGAGCAACTACCCGACCTGCCCCGGTTGCGCATCGCCGCCCGCTACGACCCGGGCGTCGACGGCAACGCCGCCGGCGGCGACTTCTACGACGCGTTCCTGCTGCCGACCGGCGCGCTCGGCGTGGTGCTCGGCGACGTGGCCGGCCACGACGTGCAGGCCGCCGCCCGGATGGGGCAGGTACGCGCGGCCCTGCGCGCGCTCGCCCTGTCCGACCCCCGGCCGGACGCGGTGCTCGGCGGCCTGGACCGGCTGGTGGCGAGCCTCGGCACCGAGGGCGGCACGCACGAGCTCTTCGTCACCGTGGTCTTCGGCGTGGTCGACGCCGACCGGGAGCTGGTCACGCTCGCCAGCGCCGGCCATCCCGCGCCGCTGATCCGGCGCGGCCGGTCCGACACCGGCCCGGCCGCGGAGTTCGTCGAGGTGCCGCCCGGCCCGCCACTGGGCCTCGGCGGACGGAGCCGGACGGTCACCGTGCCCTTCCGCCCCGGCGACACGCTGCTGCTCTACAGCGACGGCGTGGTCGAGCGGCGCTGGCAGGACCTGGCCGCCGGGCTCGCCGGGCTGGGCGCGGCGGTAAGCGCCGCGGGCGGCGGCGACCCCCGGGCGCTGTGCGCGGTGGCGACCGCCGCCGTGCCCGGCGCCACCGAGGATGACGTGGCGGTGCTGGCGGTGGAACACGCCGTGCGGCCCAGCCGGTCGGCGGGCATGGAGGTGCCGGCCGAGCCGACCGCGCCGAGCCGGGTCCGGCACTGGTTGACCGCCCAGCTCACCGAGTGGCAGGTGCCCGAGGCGGTGGTCGGCGCGGCGGTGCTCTGCACCAGCGAGTTGACCACGAACGCCCTGCTGCACGCCGGCACCGCCGCCCGGGTCGAGATCGACCTGAGCGCGGAGCGACTGCTGGTCTCGGTCGCCGATTCGGGCACCCGGGGGCAGGTCACCCGCGCCCAGACGGACACGCTGAGCAGTCGTGGCCGCGGGCTGGGCCTGATCGAGGAGCTGAGCGACGCCTGGGGCACCGACCCGACCGTACGCGGCTCGACTGTCTGGTTCGAGATTCTCATTCCGGCCGGGTGAGCGCGCGTCGGCCGCACCCGCTCCGGGTAGGAGGCAGCCATGGCCGACGACAACCGCCACGGCGTCCTCTTCGACGTCGACGGCACCCTGATCGACTCGACGTACCTGCACACCGTGAGCTGGTGGGAGGCGCTGCGCCAGGGCGAGCACCGGGTGCCGATGGCGCGGATCCACCGCTCCATCGGCATGGGGTCGGACAAGCTCCTCGACCATCTGCTCGGCGCCGAGCGGGACCGGGACGCCGACGGGCCCCTGCGCGACGCGCACGACGCGCTCTACGCGGAGTACTGGGAGCGGCTGGGGCCGCTGCCCGGGGCGCGGGAGCTGCTGCGTGCCTGCGCGGACCGGGGCCTGCGGGTGGTGCTGGCCACCTCGGCGGCCGAGCACGAGGCCGCCGTCCTGCGGGCGGCGCTCGGCGTCGACGACGTGATCGACACGGTCACGTCGCCGCCGGCAAGCTGGACATCCCCTGCATCGGGTTGACCTGCGGCGGCACCGGCCGGGCGGAGCTGGCGGGAGCGGGCGCGGTGGCGGTGTACGAGGACCCGGCCGAGCTGCTCGACGCCCTGCCGCAGAGTGCGATCGGTTCCCTCGGCTGAGCCGCCGGTCACCCGGCTGCGTCGAAAGGCTTAGCCGGCGCCGGTTCGGGGCACTGCTGGTCACCACTGCCCGGCGGCCGGGCGGTGGTGAAGGGTGGGATCGTGGAACCGGTCGATGTCGCGTTCGCTCTGCTGGGCGTGGGTGCGTTGCTGGCGGGCATCCTGCCCCGGGTGCTGGAGAAGCGGCCACTGTCGATGCCGATCGCGTTCCTCGGCCTGGGGATGCTCGTCTTCGCGCTGCCGACCGGGCTGCCGACGCCGGATCCGCTGCGCTCGCCGGAGCTGACCACCCACCTCACCGAGATCGGGGTGATCGTCGCCCTGATGGGCGCCGGCCTGAAGATCGACCGGCCGTTGAGCTGGGCTCGCTGGTCGTCGACCTGGCGGCTGCTGGCCATCGCCATGCCGCTGTGCATCGCCGCGGTGGCGCTGCTGGGTTGGTGGTGGGCCGGGCTGGTGCCGGCGGCGGCACTGCTGCTCGGCGCCGCGCTCGCCCCCACCGACCCGGTGCTCGCCTCCGACGTGCAGGTAGGTGAGCCGACCGACGTGGAGGACTCCGAGGACGAGGTGCGCTTCGCGTTGACCTCGGAGGCGGGCCTGAACGACGGACTGGCCTTCCCGTTCGTCTACGCCGCCATCGCGATCGCCAGCACCAGCCTCGCCCCGTCCGACTGGTTCGGCGAGTGGCTGGCCATCGACGTGGTCTACAAGCTCGCCGTCGGCGTGGGCGGCGGCCTGCTCGTCGGCTGGCTGCTCGGCAAGCTGTTCTTCCGGGCCCCGAGCGCGCTGCGGCTGGCCAGGCACTCCGAGGGCTTCCTCGCCCTGGCCGCGACGTTCCTCGCGTACGGGCTGGTGGAGGTGATCGGCGGGTACGGCTTCCTGGCCGTGTTCGTGGCCGCCCGGGCGATCCGGGCCGCCGAGCGCACCCACGAGTTCCACTCCGTGCTGCACGACTTCGCCGAGCAGGTGGAACGCCTGCTCACCGTGCTGTTGCTGCTGTTGTTCGGCGGCGCGGTGATCGGCGGCCTGCTCGCGCCGCTCACCTGGCCGGCGGCGCTCGTCGGCCTGGCCCTGGTGCTGGTGATCCGGCCGCTTGTCGGCTGGCTGTCGCTGCGGGGCGCGCCGGGCCGCGCGTCCGAGCACTGGGTGATCTCCCTGTTCGGCATCCGCGGCGTCGGCTCGTTCTACTACCTGGCGTACGCCACCACCAAGACGGAGTTCCCGCAGGCGGAGCTGCTGTGGGCCACCGTCGGCCTGGTGGTGGTGGTCTCGGTGGTGGCGCACGGGATCGCCGCGACCCCGATCATGCAGCTACTGGACCGGGCCGGTGACCGCACCCGGGACAGCGCGGAGGTGGATCGGGCCGAGCAGCCCGTGCCGGCCGGCTGAGCGCCCGCCGGGTCAGCCGGCCAACCTGGCGACGAGCGCGCGACCAAGGTCGTGACCGGAACGCCAGGCGCCCTGCACCCGGGGCCGGCCGAACGCGTCGCCGGCCAGTCCGATCCCGTCCTCGTCGAGGTGGAACGTGCCGCCCTCGCCGACCTTCGCCGGGCGGGCGTAGGTCCAGCGGTGCACGTGGGTCGACTCGGCCGGCTCGGGCAGCCCGAGCAGGTCCCGGACGGCATGCTCGATCTCCGGCCGGGCGGCGGTGGGCTGGAGCAGGTGCCCGGCGGCGAACTCCGGCGTGGTGTGCGCGACGAGCACCGGGGCGCCGTCCCCGCGCCGGTCGCCGTCGTCGCAGACGAGGCTCAGCACCGGGTGGTCGTTGACGAACGCGCCGCGGAAGTCGGGCCAGCGGCGGGACGGGAAGTGCAGCACCCCGGACAGCGTGGACGACCAGCGTTGCGCCGCCACCGCCCGGGTGGCGTCGGCAAGCACCGGGTCGAGCAGCAGGGCGGCCTGCGGGCCCGGCATGGCGAGCGCCACCGCCTCGGCCGCCCGCCCGTCCACCCGTGGCCCCGGCTCGACGGTCATGACCAGCCGGTTGTGGGTCACCGGAAGGCCGGTGGCCAGGTGCTCGACGAGCGAGCGCAGCCCGCGCGGGGCGGCCCAGCGCATCGGGCCGGTCACCTGCTCCCGCCCGCGCGGCCCGTACGCGACAAGGGTGTCGGTCCATTCCCGGACCAGACCGGCGGCGTGCCAGTCCGCCACCACGGCGGCGAAGTCCGGGTCGTTGACGGTGAAGTAGGCGGCGCCGAGGTCGGCGGGCCGGCCGTCGAAGCGCTTGCTCGCCATCCGCCCGCCGGTGACCCGGGCGCGTTCCCGCACCTCGACCGGGATCCCGGCCCGGGCCAGCTCGGTCGCGCACGCCACCCCGGCGATCCCCGCGCCGACCACCACCACACCCGCCCGGTCCGCCGTCATCGGTCGATCGTAGGCGGCGGCCGGCATGAACCCACCGGCACGGGGGTAGGGGTACACCTGTTCGAGGGAAGGGTGATCGACATGGCCGACCGCGCCAACGACAGCACCAACGTGAATCCGGACGCCGCCGTCAAGGATCCGGACGACTGGGTCACCGGGGACGAGCCGCCGACCGCGGCCCAGGAGTCCTACCTGCACACACTGGCCCAGGAGGCGGGCAAGACGGTGCCGGACGGGCTGACCAAGGCCGAGGCGTCCCGCCGGATCGACGAACTCCAGGCGGAGACCGGCCGGGGGCGCTGAGGTCGGGGCCCCTCAGGTCAACGCGGGGGCAGGCGGTGCAGCTCGACCCGGTCGAGTTGCCCCGCCGCCACCCGGGCGGTCAGGTACGTCGCGTACGGCTGGGCCCGCCGGTCGGTCGGCGAACCGGGGTTGAGCAGCCGCAGCCCGCCCGGCGCGACGCTGTCCCACGGAATGTGCGAGTGCCCGAAGACCAGCAGGTCGCAGTCGCCGTACGCGGCGGCGCAGCGTTCCTCGCGGCGGGTCTTCGGGCCGGTCTCGTGCACCACGGCGACCCGCAGCCCGGCCAGCTCGACCCGGGCCACCTCGGGCAGCCGGGCGCGCAGTGCCAGCCCGTCATTGTTGCCATGGACCCCGACGAGTCGGCGTGACCGGGCCGCAAGCGCGTCCAGCAGCGCCACGTCCACCCAGTCGCCGGCGTGCAGCACCACGTCGGCGGCCTCCACCGCCGCCCACAGCGCCTCCGGCAGATCCCGCGCCCGCTTGGGCACGTGCGTATCCGCCATGATCACCAACTCCACCGCCCCATCCTCCCACCCCACCCCGACCCGACCCGACCCGCCGATCATGAAGTTGGCGGCACTCAAGGAGATCCACTCCGCCGCCAACTTCATGATCGGCGCGGTAAGGGCACGGTGGGGGTGGGGTGCGAGAGGGGTGCGGTCAGGCGCCCTGGCCCTGGTTCTGCATCAGGCCGCCGTCCATGAAGTAGGTCGAGCCGGTCACGTAGTCGGCGTCGTCACTGGCCAGGAAGACGGCCAGCTTGGCGATCTCGGACGGCTCGGCGGCCCGCTTCCACGGGATGCTCTGCACCTGCTCGTGGAGGTACTTCGGGTCGTCGATCGCCTCCTGGTTGAACGGGGTGAGCACCATCCCGGGCCCGATGTTGTTCACGTTCATCCGCATCGGGGCGACCTCCAGGGCCAGGCTCTTGGCCAGTTCCAGCATGCCGCCCTTGCTGGAGTCGTAGTCCGCGCCGCCGGCCCGGGCCACCTCCTGGTGGATCGAGGTGATGTTGATGATCTTGCCGCCGCCACCGGCGTCCCGGCGGTGCCTGACGAACCGCCGGCAGCAGAAGAACATGCCGTAGAGGTTGGTGCGGATGCACCGGTCCCAGGTCTCGGTGTCCAGGTCGACGACCGGGATGCCGGAGGCGTCCACGCCGGCGTCGTTCATCAGCACGTCCAGCCGGTCGAACTCGGCAAGCGCCTCGTCGAACATCGCCTCGACCTGGTGCTCGACGCTGATGTCGCCCTGCACCACCACGGCCCGCCGGCCGGCTTTCTCGATCTCCGCCCGGGTGTGGTTCGCGCCGGCGTGGTCGTGCAGGTAGTGCACCACCACGTCGGCCCCCTCGCGGCCGAACTCGATCGCGGTGGCCTGCCCGATACCCGAGTCCGAGCCGGTGATCAGGGCGGTCTTCCCCGCCAGCCGTCCGGTCATCCGGTTGCTCCCTCCGTGCGGGCCGCGCCGGTCGGCACGGCCGGTCGGTCGTGCGCGAACCGTGCCGCCGCCTCGGTGATCCGGCCCGCGGCGTTGATCAGGCCGATGTGCGAGAACGCCTGGGGAAAGTTGCCCAGTTGCTCGCCGGTGGCCTGGTCGATCTGCTCGGCATAGAGGCCGAGGTCGTTGGTGCGGGAGGCGAGCTGCTCGAACAGCCGCCGGGCCCGATCCACCTCACCCGCCTCGGCCAGGCAACCGACAAGCCAGAACGAGCAGATCACGAAGCCGGCCGGGTCGCCGTCCCAGCGGCGCAGCAGCCCGTCGCGGGACAGCCGGCGCTCGATCACGTCCACCGTGGCGCGCATCCGCGGGTCGTCGGCGGGCAGGAAGCCGACAAGTGGCATGGCCAGCACCGAGGCGTCCAGGTCGTCGGAGTCGAACGCGCCGGTGTACGCGCCGACGCGCTCGTTCCAGCCCCGGGTGAGCACCGCCGCGCGGATCTCGTCGCGGGCCGCCGCCCAGCGGGCCACGTCGGCCGGCTCGCCGATCCGTGGACCGAAGCGGACCGCCCGGTCCAGCGCGGTCCAGCACTGCACCTTCGACGAGACGTAGTGCCGCTCGGCGTCGCGCGCCTCCCACATCCCGGAGTCGGGCCGGCGCCAGTCTCGCATCGCCTGGTCGGCGAGCGTACGCAGCAGGTGGCGCACGTCGGGCGACATCGGATCCAGGTAGTGCCGCATCAGCCACGCCGCGTCGAGCACCTCGCCCAGCACGTCGTTCTGCCGCTGCCGCCAGGCGTCGTTGCCGACAAGCACCGGCCGGCTGCCGTCGTAGCCGGCAAGGTGGTCGAGGTCGTGCTCGGTCAGGTCCCGCTCCCCCTCGACGCCGTACATGATCGGCGCGGGGGCGTCGCCGAGCCGCCCCATGGCCCGGGCCACCCAGGTGAACTGCCGGTCCGCCTCGTCGGGGCAGGCGGCCCGCCACAGCGCCTGGAGGGTGAGGCTGAAGTCGCGGAGCCATACGAAACGGTAGTCGTAGTTGCGGTCCCCGCCGGGCTCCTCCGGCAGCGCGGTGGTGGCCGCCGCGACCACCGCGCCGCTCGGCCCGTAGGTCATGCCCTGCACCACGAGCGCGCTACGCCGGACCAGGTCGCGGTATTCACCCCGGTATTCGTGCAGGTCCGCCCAGGAACGCCAGCCGGCGACCGTTCCGGTGACCACCTCGGCGGCCTCGGGCAGCGCCGGCGTCCCGCCCGCGTACGTCGGGGCGTACCCGAGGGTGAAGTGGTGGGCGCTGCCGGCGCGGGCGGTGAACCGCCCGACGGCGGCGCCGTCGGCGAACGTCAGGCCGACGCCGGCCCGCAGCTCCAGCCGGCACGCGCCGGCGGTGGCGACGATCACCCCGTCGCGTTCGGTGAGGTAGGCCCCGACCCGCCCGTACTCGAAGCGCGGCGCGAAGTCGACGCGCATCGGCACCTCGCCGTCGATCCCCTCGACCACCCGGGCGAACACCCGCGGCGACCGCAGCCCAATGTCGTGGCCGCGCGCGCCGGGCTCCAGCGCCAGGGCGTCGGTGACGGCCACCGTCCCGGTCGGCGTGGCGAAGACGGTACGCAGCACGAGCGCGTCGTCCAGATAGGACCGGGTGCTGGTGAACCCGCCCTCCGGGTGGATGGCCCAGTGCCCCGCGTCGTCGTCGAGCAGCCGCCCGAAGACCGACGGCCCGTCGAACCGCGCCGGGCACCACCAGTTCACCGAGCCGGCGGTGTCCACCAGGGCGGCGCTGCGCCCGTCGGCGAGGAAGCCGTGCTCACTGATCCGTCCGGTCCGCACGGTGGTGGCTACCCGAGCGGGCCACCGTCATGCCTGGCCGGATGCGTTCGGGTCGCCGCGTTACCGCTGGCCGGTGACGGGAACGCGGCGGGTTGACGAAGGAGGATGCTCATGACCAGACCCTCGACTCCGACCGCGGCCTGGCGTCCCGGAATGCCGGGCGGCGACAACCTCCCGTCCGGTCCGGGCGGTCGCCCGACACCGCCGAGCGGGGACGGACGCGGGCCGCAGGACGGCCCGCCGACCGTGACGCTCGGCTCGTATCCGGACTATCCGTCCGCCCAGCGCGTGGTGGACTATCTGGCCGACAACCGGTTCCCGGTGGAACGGACCGCGATCGTCGGCACCGACCTGACCCTTGTCGAAACCGTGATGGGACGGCTGACCACCGGCCGGGCCGCTCTTCTGGGCGCCGGCACGGGCGCCTGGTTCGGCTTGTTCATCGGGTTGCTCTTCGGCATCTTCACCGCGGGCAACTGGCTGGCGGTGATCCTGGTCGGCCTGGTGATCGGCGCGATCTGGGGCGCCGTGTTCGGCGCCGTCGCGCACGCCATGAGCGGCGGGCAGCGCGACTTCACCTCGGCCAGTTCCCTGCGGGCCGGCCAGTACGCGGTCACCGTGGACGCGGAGCTGGCGGAGCAGGCCCGGCAGGCGCTCGGCCGGATGCACCTGACGCCCACCGGCGCCACCGCCCGCTGAGGCGCGTACGTCACCACGAGGGAGGGTCCCGCCGGGGCCCTCCCTCGCCGCGTCAGTCGTGCCAGGCGCGCTCGCCGGCGCGCAGCGGCACGTCGACCCGGTTCTCCGGCGGGGCGAGCGGGCAGGCCCACCTGTCGTCGTACGCGCAGCTCGGGTTGTAGAGATAGTTGGCGTCCAGTCGCACCCGGTCGCCGGGCAGCACGGTCAGGCCCCGCCCGAACGTGCCCTTCACCGTGTCGGTGAGATAGCGCCCCCCGCCGTACGAGCCGTCGCCGCAGCTCGCGTCGCGCAGCGGCACGAACAGCCCACCCCCGTACGCGTCGATCCACCAGAGCGTGAGCGGCCCCCAGGGTGTGTCGGCGACCGCCACCCGGCGGTAGGCGACCACGCCGTCCGGGCCGCCGGTGTCGATGCTCAGCTCGCCCGATGCGGGCCGCAGCGGCGCCTCGACCACGGCGGCCGGGTCGGGCGGATACCAGCGCAGCCCGGTGAAGCCGGGCCGGTCGGCGGGCGGCACCGGGCTGCTCGGGTGGGTGCCGAAGAGTTCGTCCCGGGCGGCGCGGAACCCGCCCAGGTCGAGGTCGGACAGGTAGAGCCCGGCCACCCGCTCCCGCCAGTCGAGCACGTCGAGGTCATCCATCCCCCGACCCTAGCCGGGCCCTCGATTCAAATTTCAAACTATCTCCGCCACGCGCTCGTCCGCGTGAGCGCGGTCACCTGTCAGCACGTTGTTTAAATTTTAAACAGTGCTACTCTTCGGGGCATGACGGAGAGCCTGGACGCGGAGCGGAGGGCGTGCTGGCGCGCCTACATCGAGTCCAGCCAGCGGCTGTTCACCCACCTGGAGGACGACCTGCGCGCCGACAGCGAGCTGAGCTTCGCCGACTACCACGTGCTGGTGCTGCTCTCCGAGGCGCCCGGGCAACGGCTGCGCATGGGCGAGCTGGCCGACCGGCTGGTGTTCTCGCCGAGCCGGCTGACCTACCAGGTCACCACCATGCAGAAGCGCGGCCTGGTGGCCAGGGAGTCCTGCCCGGCCGACCGGCGCGGCAGCGAGGCCGTGCTCACCGCGGCCGGCCTGCTGACCCTGCGCGAGGCCGCGCCGCACCACCTGCGCTCCGTGCGCGCCCACCTGATGGACGACCTCGACGACGCCGAGGTCGCCTGCCTCACCCGGGTCTTCGAGCGGCTCGGCCGGCGCCTGCGCGCCGACCGCACCGCGTCGTCCACCCCGGCCGACAACTAGGGAGCCCCGCGATGCCCGCGATCACCGTCGACGACGTTCTCATCCTGCCGCGCCTGCCGAAGCTGGCCGAGACCACCACCTACCGCCCGGTCCGCCGGGTCACCACCGCGCCGAGCGGATACGAGGGCGAGGGCTTCCCGGTCCGCCGGGCCTTCGCCGGGGTCTCCATGACCGACCTCGACCCGTTCATCCACCTCGACCAGATGGGCGAGGTCGACTACGCGCCGGGCGAGCCGAAGGGCACCTCGTGGCACCCGCACCGGGGCTTCGAGACGGTGACCTACATGATCGACGGAATCATGGACCACCAGGACTCCACGGGTGGCGGCGGCACCATCACCGACGGCGACACCCAGTGGATGACCGCCGGCAGCGGCCTGCTGCACATCGAGGCCCCGCCGGAGCACCTGGTGACCAGCGGCGGCCTGTTCCACGGCCTCCAGCTCTGGGTCAACCTGCCCCGGGTGGCCAAGATGAGCCCACCGCGTTACCAGGACATCCGCGGCCGGGAGTCGGCGCTGCTGACCACCCCGGACGGGGGCGGCCTAATCCGGGTGATCGCCGGTGAGATCGCCGGGCACCGGGGCCCGGGCTCCACCCACACCCCGATCACCATCGCGCACGTCACGCTCCAGCCCGGCGCCGAGCTGAGCCTGCCCTGGCGGGCCGACTTCAACGCGCTCGTCTACGCGCTGGCCGGCCGGGGCACGGTGGGCACCGACCGGCAGCCGATCCGCGTCGGCCAACTCGCCGTGCACGGGTCGGGCGACGCGCTGCGGATCACCGCCGACCGGACGCAGGACGGCAACACCCCGGCGCTGGAGCTCTACCTGATGGGTGGGCAGCCGATCCGCGAGCCGGTGGCGCACTACGGCCCGTTCGTGATGAACACCCGGGCCGAGCTGATCCAGGCGGTCGAGGACTTCCAGGCCGGCCGGCTCGGGGTGGTCCCGACCGGGCCGGTGCCGCACAGCGACGGCCAGGGCGACCGACCCTGACCTGGTGCGGGCGCTCGGGCGCTCCGGTTCGCCGGGGCGCCCGGGCGGCGGCTCAGGAGACGGCGAAGATCCCGGCCACCCCGAGGATCACCATCAACAGGACCGCCACCAGCGCACCCCGCTCCCCCTCCACCGCCTGGTCGCGGTCGGTCACGGTGTTCGTCGTCTCGGCGGGCATGTCGGTGCCTCCTCGGCTTCGCGATCCAGGGGTCCGGCGCACCCCTGGCGTACGCATCGCCGCCGACCTGCTGCTTCGACGTGCGGGGCGGTGCCGGGGGTCCTACCGTGGTGAGGACGTCGTCGACCTCGGGAGGCTGGAACGTGACCCTGCGGGACTGGTTCCTCACCGCACAGGAACGCGCCAACCCGGGGTCTGAGTTACCCGTCTGGACCGATGGAAACCTCGCCGAGCCGCTCATTCACGGTGCCGCGTACTTTGACCGGCTGGTCAGCGAGGTGGAGGCGCTGCGCGCCGGTGACCACCTGTTCTTCACCGACTGGCGGGGCGACCCGGACGAGCGGATGCGCCCGGACGGGCCGACCGTGGTGCAGATGTTCGCCCAGGCCGCTCAGCGCGGGGTGGTCGTCAAGGGGTTGATCTGGCGCTCCCACCTCGACACCCTCTCCTACAGCGAGGCGGAGAACCGCGACCTCAGCGAGACCGTCCGCGCGGCCGGCGGTGAGGTGCTGCTCGACCAGCGGGTCCGGCGTGGCGGCTCGCACCACCAGAAGCTCGTGGTGCTGCGCCACCCCGACGACCCGAGCCGTGACGTCGCGTTCGCCGGCGGCATCGACCTGTGCCACAGCCGCCGCGACGACGCCACGCACGCCGGCGACCCGCAGGCGGTCGGCATGTCCCCCCGGTACGGCCCGAACCCGCCCTGGCACGACGTGCAGCTCGCGCTGCGCGGCCCGGTGGTCGGCGCGCTCGACAGCACGTTCCGCGAGCGGTGGACCGACCCGATGCCGCTGGACTCGGAGAACCCGCTCGCCTACCTGCGGGACCGGCTGCGCGGCACCGACCTCACCCCGGACCCGCTGCCCGACCAGCCGGCCGACCCGCCCCCGTGCGGCCCGCACCACATCCAGGTGCTGCGCACCTACCCGGCGGTACGCCCGCGCTACTCCTTCGCCCCGGACGGCGAACGCACCGTGGCCCGCGGCTACACCAAGGCGGTACGCCGGGCCCGCCGGCTGATCTACCTGGAGGACCAGTACCTCTGGTCCACCGAGGTGGCCGAACTGTTCGCCCAGGCGCTGCGCGAGCACCCGGAACTGCACCTGGTGGCGGTCGTGCCCCGCCACCCGGACGTGGACGGCCGGCTGGCGCTGCCACCGAACATGGTGGGCCGGGAGCAGGCGCTCTCGCTGTGCCACCGGGCCGCGCCGGAACGGGTGCACGTCTTCGACGTGGAGAACCACGAGGGCACCCCGGTCTACGTGCACGCCAAGGTCTGCGTGGTGGACGACGTCTGGGTCAGCGTGGGCAGCGACAACTTCAACCGCCGGTCCTGGACCCACGACAGCGAGCTGTCCTGCGCCGTGCTCGACGACACCCGCGACGAACGGGCGCCCACCGACCCGGCCGGGCTTGGCGACGGGGCCCGCGTCTTCGCCCGGGACCTGCGGCTGCGGCTGTGGCGCGAGCACCTGGACCGCGATCCCGACGGGGCGCAGGACGACGACCTGCTGGACCCGGCGGACGCGGTGGCGACGATCACCGCGGCGGCGGAGGCGCTCGATCGCTGGCACGCCGACGGGCGGGTCGGCCCCCGCCCGCCGGGCCGGTTGCGCCCGCACCGCGCCGAACGGCTGCCCTGGCGTACGCGGGTCTGGGCGCTGCCGGCGTACCGGCTGGTCTACGACCCGGACGGCAGGCCGCTGCGGGCTCGACGCGCCGGCACCTGGTGAACCGGCGCCGCCTCGTCCCGCAGGCCCGGGCAGGCCGGGTAGGCGAAGGACACCCGGGGCGAGTAGAACCCCCAGCAGACGTGCAGCGGGTTGGCCGGGCGTAGCGCGTGGACCGGGTGTTCGGGGGCGAGGAACTCCACCGACTCGACCTCGAACGGCGACACCGGCTCGGCCACGTACGGATAGTCGGTGACGTGCAGTTCGCCGTCGCGGCGGGTGAGGTAGCGGTGGTGGCCGCTGTGCGCCTCGGTGCCGGTGTGCCCGACCGCGGCGACGACCCGGATCAGCGGCCGGCCGTCGGCCCACGTCTCGGCGGTGAGTCGCCCGCCCCGCAGCTCGATCTGGGTCACTCCCTCCGCCGCCGGTGCGCCACGCGCGACGGCGTACTGCCGCACCCGGCTGCTCGAGGCGAGATAGTGCGTCCACCAACCACCCGGGGTCGCCCCGTCCGGCGGCTCCATGCCCGACAGGGAGACGCCGAGGTAGGTGAGCGAGTAGGCGCCGAAGCCGGAGGTCTGCGTCCCGTCGTCGACGACGTACTGGCTGAGGAAGACCTGCCGCTCCGGGTGCGGCCGGAGGCCGGCCGGGACCAGCGCCTCGGCCGCGCCGGGATCGGCCGGAAGCCAGCTGAACAGCAGCGTCCGGGCGTTGATGACGAGTTGCGGCGCGGCGGGATCGAGCACGGTGCCTCCGTAGACGTGTTCCCTACGGACGCTACGGGCGGTCCCGTTGGCGGGACAACGACGGAAAGTCGACAGTGTGCTCCGACTGTCGGGTTCTTCCTTGACCGATCAGTCGACGACCCTGGTCGACTATGCCCCGATCCGGACCCTTCCTACCCATCTGCGCCATAAGTACATCGTACTTTCGGCTGGATTTCTGTTAGCCGATCAGGTTACGGTTACTCCCGAACGGACCACTTAAACCTAAAACTCAGCGTCTCCTCTTTTCTCTCCGCGGACGAGGTGCAGGGAGGACCACCATGACCGCCCAGACGATCAATGCCCCCGCGAAGCTCGACCCCCGCCCGCTCACCGACAGCGCCGCCAACCTGCTCGACGCGATGGCCGCGCTGCCCACCGACCACCCGTCCCGGGCCGCCCTGCGCGACCGCGCCATCGAAGCCTGGCTTCCGCTGGCGAACCACCTGGCCCACCGTTACAGCGGCCGGGGCGAGCCCAACGACGACCTGGCGCAGACCGCCGCGATCGGCCTGATCAAGGCGATCGACAAGTTCGACCCGTCCCGCGGCGTCGACTTCGCCGGCTACGCCATCCCGACCATCATCGGCGAGCTCAAGCGCCACTTCCGCGACCGCACCTGGGACATCCGGGTGCCGCGCCGGCTCCAGGAACTGCGCCTGGCGATCTCCGACGCCAACAGCACGCTGCTCCAGAGCCTCGGCCGGTCGCCGACGGTCGCCGACATCGCCGCCCACCTCAAGCTCACCGAGGAAGAGGTGCTGGAGGGCCTAGAGGGCGCCCGCGCCTACAACGCGGTGTCGCTGTCCACCCCGACCGGCGACGGCGAGCGCGCCACCGAGCTGGGCGACATGCTCGGCGGCGAGGACGGCGAGTTCGAACTGGCCGAGATGCGGGTCGCGCTCGGCCCGGCGCTTGCCACGCTCGACAAGCGCGAGCAGAAGATCCTCACGCTCCGCTTCTACGGCAACCTGACCCAGTCGCAGATCGCCGAGCAGATCGGCGTCTCGCAGATGCACGTGTCCCGGCTGCTGGCCCGGGCCCTGACGAAGCTGCGCGGCCACCTGGACGGCACCTACTGAGCATGTAAGTGCAAGGAAGGGGCCCCTATTAACGCCTGCGGTAGAGGCGGGGCCCCCTATTAACATCCCGCATCCGGCGCGGACTTCCTCGTCGGAGTCGCGGGCGATCGTCGCGGTTCACGGAGGTGTTAAGAAGGGGCCCCGCCTATACCGGAGGCGTTAAAAGGGGGCCCCTCCTTACATCGCGGGGTGGGTGCGAGAGTGGGGGCGTGCTCGCCGATGTCTCCCTCGACCTGCCGGTCCGGCCGGTGCTGCCGGCACTCGTCGCGGCCCTGCGTGAGCGGGGAGCCGGGGTGCTGGTGGCCCCGCCGGGCACCGGCAAGACCACCACCGCGCCGCTCGCGGTCGCCGACGCGGTCGCCGGGCGCGTGGTGATCGCCCAACCTCGCCGGGTCGCCGCCCGGGCCGCCGCGCACCGGATGGCCGCACTGCTCGGCGAGCGGGTCGGCGACCGGATCGGCTACGCGGTACGCGGTGAGCGCCGGGGCGGACCGCGTACCCGGGTCGAGGTGGTCACCACCGGCCTGCTCGTTCGCCGGCTGCACCACGACCCGGACCTGCCCGGGGTCGACGCGGTCCTGCTCGACGAGTGCCACGAACGGCAGCTCGACGCCGACCTGGCCCTGGCGTTCAGCGTGGAGGCCCGAGCCACCCTGCGCCCGGACCTCTGGCTGCTCGCGATGTCGGCTACCCCGCAGGCGGACCGGTTCGCCGCGCTGCTCGGCGGGGACACGCCCGCGCCAGTCGTGCGGGCCGAGGCCGCCCTGCATCCGGTCGAGCGGGTGTGGGCGCCGCCGCCGCGTCCGGTCGTCCCGCCGGGCGCCGGCCGGGTGGACCCGGCGCTGCTGGACCACGTGGCCGCCACGATCCGCCGGGCGCTGCGTGAACGCGCCGGTGACGTGCTCGTTTTCCTGCCCGGGGCGGGCGAGATCGGCTCCGTCGCCGCACGGCTGGCCGACCTGCGCGGCACGGTCGCCGTGCTGCCCCTGCACGGTCGGCTGCCCGGCCCCGCCCAGGACGCGGTGCTGAACCCGGCCGCCCGGACGAGAGCCGCCCACGCGAGAGCCGCCGACGCCGACCCGGCCGCCGCGGGCGCTGCCCACGCGAGAGCCGCCGCCACGGGCCTCGCCCACGTGAGCGACGTCGGCGCGGGCGGCGCGGACGGCGCGGACGGCGCGGACGGCGCGGACGGCGCAGGCGGCGCAGGCGCGGGCGGCGCGGGTGGCGCAGGCGCGGGCGGCGCGGGTGGCGCAGGCGCGGGCGCGGGCGGCGCCCCGACGGGCGCCGGCGGACGGCGGGTCGTGCTGGCCACGGCGGTGGCGGAGAGCAGCCTGACCGTGCCCGGGGTACGGGTGGTGGTGGACGCCGGGCTGAGCCGGGTGCCACGCACCGACCTGGCCCGTGGCCTGGGCGCGCTTGTCACCGTGCCGGTGTCCCGGGCGGCGGCCACGCAGCGGGCCGGCCGGGCCGGGCGGGAGGCGCCGGGCACGGTCTACCGCTGCTGGTCGGAGGCGGCGCACGCCCGGCTCGCCCCGCAGCCCGAACCGGAGATCGCCACCGCCGACCTGACCGGGTTCGCGCTGGAGCTGGCCGCCTGGGGCGCGCCGGACGGCACCGGCCTGGCGCTGCCCGACCCGCCGCCGCCGGCCGCGCTCACCGTCGCCCGGGAGACCCTCGCCACGCTCGGCGCGGTCGACCCGGACGGCCGGATCACCGCCCGGGGACGGGCGATCGCGTCGGTCGGCGCCCATCCCCGGCTGGCCCGGGCGCTGCTCGACGGCGCACCGAGGGTGGGCGCCGACCGGGCCGCCGAGGTGGTGGCGGTGCTGGCCGAGGAGACGCTTGGCGGCGCCGGGGACGACCTGCCGGCCCGGTGGCGCCGACTACGCGCCGCCGCCGACCCGGCCGCCACCGCCCGCTGGCGGACCGAGGTACGCCGCCTGCGGTCCGCCCTGCCCGCCGACAACCGGTCGCAGCCGCCCACCGGGAGAACCGGCCACCGACCGGAGCCATCCGCCGGGGGAACCGGCCACCGACCGGAGCCACCCGCCATGGGAACCGGCAATCGGCCGGGGCGACGTGCGGAGGAGGCCGGCGGCCGACCGGAACGCCTGCCCGACGATCTGGCCGCGGGGCTCCTGGCCGGGCTGGCGTACCCGGAGCGGTTGGCCCGGGTGCGGCGGGCCGGCGGTTCCGCGTACCTGATGGCCGGCGGGACGGCCGCGGAGCTGGCGGCCGGGTCGGGGCTGGCCGGGTCGACGTGGCTGGCCGTCGCGGCGGCCGACCGCTCCCCCGGCGCGCCGGCCGCCCGGGTGCGGCTGGCCGCGCCGATCGACGAGGTGACCGCGCGGGAGGCCGGTACGGCGTTGCTGCGCGCCGGGCGGGAGGTCGCCTGGTCCGGCGGGGACGTGGTGGCCCGGGAGGTGGTCCGCCTCGGCGCGATCGAGCTTGTCGACCGGCCGCTCGCCGCGCCCGACCCGGAGCTGGTCGCCGCGGCGGTGCTGGACGGGTTGCGGCAGGAGGGGCCGGGGTTGCTCCGCTGGACGCCGGAGGCGACCGCGCTGCGACGCCGGCTGGCCTTCTGCCGGCAGGCGCTCGGCGACGACTGGCCGGACGTGTCCGACGCCGCGCTGCTCGCCGCCGCGCCCGCCTGGCTCGGGCCGGAGCTGGGCCGGGCGCGCCGCCGTGGCGACCTGGCCCGGGTCGATGTCGCCTCGGCGTTGCGCCGGCTGCTCGACTGGCGACAGGCGGCCCGGCTCGACGAGCTGGCGCCGGAGCGGCTGGCGGTGCCGAGTGGCTCGCGGGTACGTGTGGACTATGCCGATCCGGCGGCACCGGTGCTCGCCGTGAAACTGCAGGAGACGTTCGGCTGGCGGGACGTGCCGCGCGTCGCCGACGGGCGGGTGCCGGTGCTGCTGCACCTGCTGTCCCCCGCCGGGCGGCCGGTGGCGGTCACCGCGGATCTGGAGTCGTTCTGGCGCAGCGGCTATCCGCAGGTGCGGGCGGAGCTGCGGGGGCGATACCCGCGTCACCCCTGGCCGGAGGATCCGACCACGGCCGAGCCGACCCGGCGGGCCAGCCCACGCCGGCGTTGAGCCGGCGTCACTCCTCGACGACGTCCGCGATCACCACGGTGACGTTGTCCGGGCCGCCGGCCCGCAACGCGAGGTCGATGAGCCGGGCCGCGCAGGCGTCCCGCTCCAGATGCTCGCCCAGCACCTCGGTGAGGGTGTCGGCGCGGACCACGTTGGAGAGGCCGTCGCTGCACAGCAGCCAGCGGTCACCGGGCCGGGGCACCATGGTCGCGTACGCCGGGGAGACCTGGTCGCCCTGCAACGCCTGGGTGACGACGGCGCGGCGGGGGTGGCTGCTCGCCTGGTCGGGGGTGATCAGACCCTGGTCGACGAGCATCTGCACGAAGGTGTCGTCGCGGGTGACCTGCTTGAGCACGCCCTCGCGGAACAGGTAGGCCCGGGAGTCGCCCACGTGTGCCAGCGCCAGGCAACTGCCGGTGCGGGCGAACAGCAGCGCGGTGAGCGTGGTGCCCATGCCCTGGCGCTCGGGGTCCTCCTCGACGGCCTGGCGGATTCCCACGGTGGCCCGTTCGATGGCGCCCTGGAGCGCGGCGACGAGCGCGTCCTCCGGCGTCTCCACGTCCAGCGGGGCGATCGCGTCGATCGCGATGCGGCTGGCCAGGTCGCCGGCCGCCATGCCGCCCATGCCGTCGGCGACCGCGACCAGCCAGGGGCCCGCGTGCTGCGCGTCCTGGTTGCCGCTGCGGATGAGCCCACGGTCGCTCGCTCCGGCGGAACGAAGCTTCAGGGTCATGGGACGCAGCCTGCCAGGTTGAGGGCTCGGTTGTCTCTAGGAGATCACCATCATCGTACGTGGCGCGCGGAATCCCCCCGCGCACGGGCGCACGGCCCGCCATCGGGACGGATCGATTGACAGCGCGGGAACGCGATGGAAACATCGGCCTGATATTGGGAGCGCTCCCAGCTTCCGTTCTCCCCCACCACCCCCGAGCACGGAAGGAACCTCCGTGACCCGATCCCGTCGTCGGCTGGTCGCGCTCGCCGCGACCACCACCCTGGCGCTCACCGGCCTCACCGCCGGCCCGGCCCTGGCCGAAGTGCCACCGGACGCCCCCGAACAACTGCGCAACGGCGACTTCAGCGCCGGCGTCTCCCCCTGGTTCTCCTACAGCACCGGCGAGTTGGCGGTCACCGACGGCCGGCTCTGCACCACCGTCGCCGCCGGCACGGCGAACCCCTGGGACGCCGGCATCGGCCAGGACGCGGTGCCGCTGATCCAGGGCGCCGAATACGAACTGTCCTTCGACGTCTCCGCCACCCCCGGCGCGGCCCTCAAGGCGGTGCTCCAGCTCGGCAGCGCCCCCTACACCTCGTACGCCAGCGTGGACGCCACCGCCACCACCACCGCGACGCACGTCACCACCACCTTCACCGCGCCCGCCGACAACGCCGGCGCCCAACTGATCTTCCAGATCGGCGGCAGCGCCCAGGCGCAGACGTTCTGCCTCGACAACGTGTCGCTGCGCGGCGGCGAGGCGGCCCCGCCGTACGAGCCGGACACCGGGCCCCGGGTCCGCGTCAACCAGGTCGGCTACCTGCCCGGCGGGCCGAAGCACGCCACAGTCGTCACCGACGCCACCGACCCGCTGCCCTGGCAGCTCACGTCGGCCGCCGGGGCCGTGGTCGCCAGCGGCAAGACCAGCCCGCGCGGGGAGGACGAGGCGTCCGCGCAGAACGTGCAGACCGTCGACTTCTCCGCGTACCGCAAGCCCGGCACCGGCTACACGCTCACCGTGGACGGCGAGACCAGCCACCCGTTCGACATCTCCGGCACCCTCTACGACCGGCTGCGCGCCGACTCGATGCAGTTCTTCTACGCCCAGCGCAGCGGCATCGCGATCGACGGCGACCTGATCGGCGACGAGTACGCCCGCCCCGCCGGGCACCTCGACGTCGACCCCAACAAGGGCGACACCAACGTGCCCTGCCAGCCCGGCGTCTGCGACTACAAGCTGGACGTGCGCGGCGGCTGGTACGACGCCGGCGACCACGGCAAGTACGTGGTCAACGGCGGCATCGCCACCTACCAGCTGCTGAACTCGTTCGAGCGGACCAAGACCGCGGAGACCGCCGACGGCGGCGCGGCGCTCGGCGACAGCACGCTGCGGGTGCCCGAGCGCGGCAACGACGTGCCGGACGTCCTCGACGAGGCCCGCTGGGAGCTGGACTTCCTGCTGCGCATGCAGGTGCCGGCCGGCAAGCCGCTGGCCGGGATGGTCCACCACAAGATCCATGACAAGAACTGGACCGGCCTGCCGCTGGCCCCGCAGGACGACCCGGAACTGCGCGAGCTGCACCCGCCGTCCACCGCCGCCACGCTCAACCTGGCCGCCGTCGCCGCCCAGTGCGCCCGGCTCTTCGCCCCGTACGACGCCGCCTTCGCCGCCCGCTGCGGCGAGGCCGCGAAGACCGCGTACGCGGCGGCGAAGGCGCACCCGGCGATCTACGCCTCGGCCAGCGACGGCACCGGCGGTGGCGCGTACGAGGACAACAACGTCACCGACGAGTTCTACTGGGCTGCCGCCGAGCTGTGGCTGACCACCGGCGACAAGACCTACCTGGCCGACGTCACCGGCTCGCCGCTGCACACCGCGGACGTGTTCACGCCCAACGGCGCGTTCGGCTGGCAGAGCGTGGCCGCGCTGGGCCGGCTCGACCTGGCCACCGTGCCGAACACGCTGCCGGCGGCGGAGAAGACCCGGATCCGCGCCTCGGTCACCGCCGCCGCGGACCACTACCTGGCCGCGGCCCGCGACCAGGCGTACGGGCTGCCGATGCCCGGCACCGCCGACGCGTACGTCTGGGGCAGCAACAGCAACATGGTGAACAACACGATCGTGCTTGCCACCGCGTTCGACCTGAGCCGGAACGCGAAGTACCGGGACGGGGCGGTGCAGGCCGCCGACTACCTGTTCGGCCGCAACGCCCTGAACATGTCCTACGTGACCGGTTGGGGCGAGCAGAACGCCCACAACCAGCACAGCCGCATCTTCGGCAACCAGTTGAACCCGGACCTGCCGAACCCGCCGGACGGCTCGCTCGCCGGTGGCCCGAACGCCGCCCTCCAGGACCCGTACGCGGCGAACCTGCTCGCCGGTTGCGCGCCGATGTTCTGCTACGTCGACAACATCAACTCGTACGCGACGAACGAGGTGGCGATCAACTGGAACTCGGCGCTGGCCTGGCTCGCCTCGTTCCTGGCCGACCAGGGTGACGCGGCGGCGGTGCCGGCGCCCACCTGTGCGGTCACCTACAGCACCCACGGGAGCTGGCCGGCCGGCTTCACCACCCAGGTGACGCTGCGCAACACCGGTAAGAAGGCGATCGACGGGTGGAGCCTGCGGTGGGCCTTCCTCGGCGACCAGAAGGTCAGCCACGCCTGGTCGGCGCAGGTCGACCAGGCCGGCGCCACGGTGACGGCGAAGAACCTGCCGTGGAACGCGAAACTGTCCCCCGGCACGTCCACCACGTTCGGTCTGAACGGCACAAGCGCCGGCGGCCCGAACCCCGACCCCACCCTGGTGACCCTGAACGGAAAGGCCTGCACCCTCTCCTGACCGGGTTCTCCCTCGACCGCAGATCATGGAGTTGTGGCGCCCGGGCTAATGCAGTGATCATGAAGTTGGCGGCGGTGTTGATCTACATTGATGCCGCCAACTTCATGATCACGGCGATCTCCCGCTCGGCGCCCTTTGGGAGCCCGCCCGTTGCTGATCCCGCACGGGTACGGTCCCGGGATGGCGTACCTGTTCCTGGCCCTCGCGATCGCGGCCGAGGTGATCGGCACCAGCCTGCTCAAGACGAGCGACGGCTTCACCCGGCTCTGGCCCACGGTCGGCCTGGTGGTGTGTTACCTGTCCGCGTTCGGGCTGCTCGCCCTCGTGGTCCGGGACGTCCCGGTCGGCGTCGCGTACGCGATCTGGTCCGGGCTGGGCACCGCCGCGATCATGGCGGTCGGGGCGGCGTTCCTGGGCGAGCCGCTGAGCGTGGCGAAAGTGGTCGGGGCGGGCCTGGTCATCGCCGGCGTGGTGGTGCTCAACCTGGGTGGCACGCACTGAGGCCGGGCGGGACGGACGGTCCGGGTTGGTCCCGCGCCGCGCGCAGCAGCCGGAGCTGACCGATCTCGGCCGCGTTCTTCATCAACTCGGCGTTGACCCAGCCGACCATGTGCGCGACCGTGAGTCCGGCGTCCGCCGACCACGGGAAGGCGGCGGGCCGCGCCAGGTCGTCGACGGTCAGGCGGTCGAGTTCGTCCGTCCATGTCGTCCGCAGGCCACGCAGCCAGGTGATGGTTTCCTCCCCCGGCCCCGGCCACACCACGTCCGCACGCCGTCGTGCGGGCCGCCCGACGAGGTGGTCACCGGCGACCGACCACCACCAGCCGAGATGCCAGGTGAGCCACGCGATCGTGGGCACCGGGACCGGATCCGGCTCGGTGTCGGCCCAGTCGGGACGCCAGGCACCGTCCGCGTCGCGGCGCATAGTCCAGCAGAGCGCGGCCGGCTCCCGGAGGAAGTCGTCCGGTTCCAGCCGGTCGAGGTGATACGCGAACAACGACCAGGTCAGGTCGAACTGCCAGCGCAGCAGGGCGGGAGCGGTGATGGGCATCCGGCAAGAATGGCACGGCGGGCCCCACCGATCGACCGATTTACCCACAGCGGCCGGACGGCTCAGTGAACCGGTCGGCGCATCGCGACCCGGTCGGCCGGGTCGAGTCCGAGCGCCGCCTCGGCCACGAGCAACCTGACCAGCCCCGGCGTCAGCTCCGCCCCGGACAGCTCGCGGAAGCCGCAACGCGCGTAGTAGGGCGCGTTCCACGGCACCGACCGGAACGTGGTCAGCGTCAACGCCGGCAGCCCCTGCGCCGCTGCCCACCCCGCCACGTCGTCGAGCAGGCCCCGACCGATGCCGCGCCGGGCGTACGCCGGGTCGACGCTGAGCTGCTGCACGTGCGCGGCGCCGTCGACGAGGTCGACGAGCGCGAACGCGACCGGGCGGTCGGCCGCGTCGACCGCGACCCGCAGCCGGCCGGCGCGCTGCGCGGCGGCGAGCGCGTCCAGGGGCGGCGGTGGCATGTCCGCCACCAGGCGCATGCCGATCTCCCGGAACGGCGCGCCGGAGGCCACCTCGATCCGTTGCACCTCGGTCAGCTCGTCGGCCCGGCCCGTTCTGCTGCGCTCCACAGCGCCGACCCTGGCAGAGCGGACGGGACGGGGCGAGCGGATTTCGGCGTACCCTGCACCGGTGACGCTTCCCCTGCCGGCCGGCGACTTCCGCGCGTACCTGTTCGACTGCGACGGCACTGTCGTCGACTCGATGCCGGTGCACCACCGGGCGTGGAGCGCGGCGCTTGCCGAGTGGGACTGCGAGCTGCCGGAGGACCTGTTATACGCCTGGGGTGGCCGGCCGGTCGCCGACATCGTCGTCGACCTCAACGAGCGGCACGGCCTGGCCATGCCGGTCGAGGCGGTGGCCCGCCGCCGGGAGGAGCTGTTCCAGCGGCTGCTGCCCGGGGTGACCGCCGTGCCGGAGGTGCTGGCGCACATCGAGGACGCGCACGGGCGGGTGCCGTTCGCGGTCGTCTCCGGCAGCACCCGGGAGTCGGTGACCGCCTCGCTGACCGCGCTGGGTCTGCTGGACCGCTTCGAGACGCTTGTCTGCGCCGAGGACTGCGCGCGGCCCAAGCCCGACCCGGAGGGCTACCTGCTGGCCGCTCGTCGGCTGGGCGTCGACCCGGCCGGCTGCCTCGTGTTCGAGGACACCGACCTGGGCGTGGCGGCGGCGACGGCGGCGGGCATGGCGTCGGTCCGGGTGCCGCACCCCCACGACCGCGCCCCCACCGACCCGGCCTGACCCCGACCGGCTCCCCCGCACCGCGGCATCCCGTCGATCTTGGACTTGTGGCGCCCAGGAAGTGTTGAATGCGGGCTTTGTCAACCGCCACAACTCGAAGATCGACGAACGGGGCAGGATCGCGGGATGACCGACGAACGAGGCATCACCATCCGGTCGGGCGGGCCGGGGGACGCGCCCGCCGTGCTGCGGCTGTTCGACAGCGCCATCGCGTGGCTTGCCGAACAGGGCCGGACCGGCCAGTGGGGCGTCGACCCGGCCTCGACCGACCCGCGGCGCATCGCCCAGGCCGACGCCTACGCCGCCGGCGACGGCCTGTGGTTCGCCGAGATCGACGGCACCGAGGTCGGCGCGCTCGTGGTCGGCGCGGCGACGGAGTACGTGCCGCCGGCCACCGAGCCGGAGCTGTACGTCAACCTGCTGGTCACGGACCGGGCGTACGCGGGCCTCGGGATCGGCGCGCGGCTGCTGGCGCACGCGGCGGACCTGGCCCGCGAGCGTGGGCTGGGCCTGCTGCGGGTGGACTGCTACCGGAGCCCGGACCGGGCGCTGGCGCGGTTCTACGAGGGGTGCGGCTTCACCGCCACCGACCCGTTCACGGTCGAGCGGCCGGGCCGGGCGCCGTGGCCGGGGCAGGTGCTGGCCCGCCGGCTCGACTGAGCGCCGCCGACGTCAGCCGATCTCCTCGTCCACATAGCACCAGCGCCACGACTCCCCCGGCTCGATGGAGCGCATCACCGGATGCCCGCTCGACTCGAAGTGCTTCGTGGCGTGCTGGTAGACCGAGGAATCGCAGCAGCCCACGTGCCCGCAGCTCAGGCAGGAACGCAGGTGCACCCAGTCCCGGTTGCCGACCGCCACGCAGTCGGGGCACTCGGTGGTGGTGGCGGGCTCGACGTCGCCCGCCTCGGCCAGGTGCTGGCAGCTCATTCGACAACCTCCTGTCGTAGCAGGGACTCCTCCAGGTCCAGATCACGATAGGCGCGGGTGAGCACCTCCTCCGGGATCTGGCCGGAGTCGCGGGCGGCCCGGAACACCTCCCGCTCGGCGTCGATCATCTCCTGCCGCAGTCGCGCGTACGCCTGGGAGGGGGTTTCCCGTTCGGTGCCGCCGAGCCGTTCCCACGCCAGATTGGACCGGGACGTGGTCAGCCCGCGTAGCCGGTCCACCACCGCCGGCGGGGCGTCGTCGGCCATCGCGTCGAGCCGTTCCAGGGCCGCCCGGCTGGCCCGCTGCTGCACCCCGGCGGCGGAGAGCGCGTCCTGCACCGGGTCGTCCGGGGGCAGCCGCAGCTTCCGGGCCACCCAGGGCAACGTGGCGCCCTGCCCGACCAGGGTGGCCACGATCACCGCGAAGGCCAGCCAGATCAACAGCGCCCGGGGGTACGGCCGGTCGCCGGCGAGGGTGAGCGGCAGGCCCAGCGCGGCGGCGAGCGTCACCACGCCGCGCATGCCGGCCCAGCCGATGACGATGGGGATCTGCACCGGCGGCGCGGGGTCGCGCTGTCGCACCCGGGGCACCAGCCGGGCCACGTAGGTGGCCGGGAAGACCCAGACGAACCGGGCCAGGAAGACGGCGGCCAGCACCCCGACGGTGATCCCGACGAGCGAGCCGACCGGCTCGTCGAGGTCGCGTAGCACCTCCGGCAGTTGCAGGCCGACCAGCAGGAACACCAGCCCTTCGAGTAGGAACTGGATCAGCCGCCAGAACGCGGTCACCTGCAACCGGGAGGCGGCCGACATCAGCAGGGGCAGCTTGTGCCCGATGCCGAGCCCGGTCACCACCACCGCGACCACCCCGGAGGCATGGATCTGCTCGGCGGCGAACACCACCGCGAACGGCACGATCAGCGACAACGCGTTGTCCAGCATCGGGTCGGTGACGAGTTTGTGCAGGTAGCCGAAGACCACCACGCCGAGCAGCCCGACCACGATGCCGCCACCGGTGGCGACGAGCACCTCCCGGGCCACGTAGCCGAAGCTGACCCCACCTGCGCTGGCGGTGGCGGCGACGATCGCCACCCGCAGCAGCACAAGCGCGGTGGCGTCGTTGACCAGGCTCTCGCCCTCCAGGATGGTGACGATCCGCCGGGGCAGGCCGACCCGACGGGCCACCGCGGTGGCGGCGACCGCGTCCGGCGGCGCCACCACCGCGCCGAGCGCCAGGCAGATGGCGTACGGCAGGTCGGGCAGGAACAGGTGCACGACGGTGCCCACCACGAACGCGGTGAAGATCACCAGCCCGACGGCGAGCAGCAGGATCGGCCGCAGGTTGAGCCGGAACGCCGGCACCGACGTGTTCACCGCCGCCACGTAGAGCAGCGGCGGCAGGATGCCGATGAGCACCAGATCCGGTTCCAACCGCACGTGCGGGAAGAACGGCAGGTAGGACAGCGCGAGGCCGAGCACGACAAGCAGGATCGGCGCGAGCAGGCCGAGCCGGCGGGCCAGCGCCGCGCCGAACGTGGCGATCGCCAGGAACACCACGACCTCGAACAGAGCGTCCATGGGGTACGAGCCTAGGCGGCGCCGGTGTGGCGCATGTTCACGCGGTCGGCCGCACCTTCGGCAGCACCTCGGCGCCGAACGCGTCCAGGAACGCCCGCTGCTCCTGCCCGACGTGGTGCAGGGCGATCTGGTCGAAGCCCAGCTCGACGTACTCCTCCAGCCAGCCGACGTGCCGGCCCAGGTCGGCGGAGACGTTCACCGAGTCGGTGACCCTCGACATCGGCAGGTCGGCGCTTGCCTCGTCGAAGTGCGCGGCGGTCTCCAGGTCCCAGCAGACCGGCGGGGCGAAGACGTTGCTGCGCCACTGCTCGTACGCGATCGCCTCGGCCTCGGCCTGTTCCGGCGCCCAGCTCACGTGCACCTGGAGGTGCAGCGGCCCGCGCCCGCCCGCGTCCCGGTAGGCGTCGATCATCTGCCGGAGGTGGTCGACCGGCGCGTTGACCGTGATCAGCCCGTCGGCCCACTCGGCGCACCAGCGGGCGGTGGCGACGCTCACCGCGGCGCCGACGAGCGCGGGCGGCTCCTCGGGGCGGGTCCACAGCTTCGCCCGGTCCACGGTGACCAGCCCGTCGTGGCTGACCTCCTCCCCGGCCAGCAGCGCCCGGATCACGTCGACGCACTCGCGCAGCCGGGCGCTGCGGATGTCCTTGCGGGGCCAGCGGTCGCCGGTGATGTGCTCGTTGCTCGCCTCGCCGGTGCCCAGCGCCGCCCAGAACCGTCCCGGGTACATGGCGCCGAGCGTGCCGATGGCCTGCGCGATGATCGCCGGGTGGTAGCGCTGGCCGGGCGCGTTGACCACGCCGAACGACAGGTTGGTGGCCTGGAGGGCGGCGCCGAGCCAGGACCAGGCGAAGCCGGACTGCCCCTGCCGCTCGCTCCACGGCGAGAAGTGGTCGGAACACATGGCGGCGTCGAAGCCCGCGCGTTCGGCGTGGATCACCGCCTCCAGTAGCCGGGCCGGGTGGATCTGCTCATGGGATGCGTGAAAGCCGAACGCCGTCATGGGCAGCACTCCTACCCACCCCGCCGGGGATGTAAGCAGGGGCCCCCGCTTAACGCCTCCGGTAGAGGCGGGGCCCCCGCTTAACACCTCACCTCACTCGGCGTGCGCCCCGGCGCCCGCGCCGGACTCGCCCGCGCCGATCCACACCGTCTTGGTGTTGCAGAACTCGCGCATGCCGACGGCGGACAGCTCGCGGCCGTACCCGGAGTTCTTCACGCCACCGAACGGCAGCTCCGGATAGGACGTGGTCATGCCGTTGATGAACACGTTGCCGGCGTCCAGGTCGGTGGCGAAGCGCTCCTGCTCGGCCGGGTCGGTGGTCCAGGCGTTCGAGCCCAGGCCGAACGTGGTGCCGTTGGCCACCTCGATCGCCTCGTCGTACGAGCCGACCCGGTAGAGACCGGCGACCGGCCCGAACACCTCCTCGCCCCACATCCGCATCTCCGGCCGCAGGTCGGTGACCACTGTCGGCGGGTAGTACCAGCCGTCCCCGGACGGCTTCTCGCCCCCGCAGAGCACGGTGGCGCCCTTGTCGACGGCGTCGCGCACCTGGTCGTGCACCTCGTCCCGGCCGCGCTCGCTCGCGAGCGGCCCGACGTCTGTGGCGTCGTCCATCGGGTCGCCGACGCGCAGCGCCGACATCCGGGCGGCGAACTTCTCGGCGAACGCGTCGAAGACGTCTGTGTGCACGATGAACCGTTTGGCCGCGATGCAGGACTGGCCGTTGTTCTGGCAGCGGGCCGTGGTGGCGACCTCGGCGGCCTTGTCCAGGTCGGCCGAGGGCATCACCACGAACGGGTCGCTGCCGCCCAGTTCCAGCACGGTCTTCTTGATCTCCCGGCCGGCGATCTGGGCGATGGAGCGCCCCGCCGGTTCGCTGCCGGTGAGGGTGGCGGCCCGCACCCGAGGGTCGCTCAGGATCCGGTCGACCGCGCCGGAGCCGACGAGCAGCGTGGTGAACGCGCCTTCGGGGAAGCCGGCGCGGCGGAACACGTCCTCCAGGTAGAGCGCGGTCTGCGGGACGTTCGAGGCATGCTTGAGCAGGCCGGTGTTGCCGGCCATCAGGGCCGGCGCGGCGAAGCGCATCACCTGCCAGAGCGGGAAGTTCCACGGCATCACCGCGAGCACCGGGCCGATCGGCTGGTAGCGGACGTACGCCCGCTTCGCCTTGACCGCGGCGGCGTCGGCGGGCACGTCGGCGAGCATCCGCGGCGCGTTCCCGGCGTAGAAGCGGCAGGCGGTGGCGCACTTGGTGACTTCCGCCTTGGCCGCCGCGAACGTCTTGCCCATCTCGGTGGTCATCAGCCGGGCGGTCTCGTCCCGCTCGGCGTCGAGCAGGTCGGCGGCGGCGACGAGCCACCCGGCCCGCTGGTCGACGCCTGTGTCGCGCAACTGCCGGAAGGCGAGGTCGGCCCGCTCGATCGCGGCGTCGATCTGCTCCTCCGACATCGCGTCGTACGTCTTGAGCACCTGTCCGGTGGCGGGATTGGTGGTGGCGATGGGCATCTCGTACTCCTGTCACTCGAACAGCGAGTGCCGCACGCCCGGCTCCTCCCGGCGGCGAGCGGCGCGACGGCGCTGGATGACGACCATATCGACCACGGCCACCACGGCGAGGATCGCGCAGACGACGCCCAGCCAGGCCAGGCCGGCGACGAACGCGAGCACCGCGAGGACGGTCATCACGACCAAACCGAACAGCGCCAGCACGAGGCGCAGGTTCAGCGCGCTGTTCGCGTGGCCGACCGTGCCACGGGCGCGGCGGGGCTGTGCTCGGGTCATTCTTCCCGGCTACCCCGACACGGCCGGGGTTAACCGGCGGGACCCGCCGCGCCGGTGATCCCGGACACGGCGCGGGCGGCCGGCGGACGCGACCACCGGGGGGACGCGTTGGATCGTGCTGCCGGCTCCGGCGGAGATCCCGCCGCGGTGGAGAGGATGGCATGACCACGATGCAGGCCGGACCCGTGACCGTCGCCGTGTCCCGGCGCGCCGACCCGGCCCGTACCGGCGAGATGGTGGCGTGGATGCGGGCCGGCACGGCGCTCGCGGAGAGTTTCCCCGGGTTCCTCGGCGCCGGCTTCGTCCGCAGCGCGCCCGGTTCCGCCGACTGGCACGTGATGTACCGGTTCGCCGATGCGGACACGCTGCGCGGCTGGGAGGATTCGTCGCAGCGGCACTGGTGGCTGAGTTCGGCGCAGGGCATCGTCGAGCACACCCGGGTGGAGCGCCGCACCGGCATCGAGGGCTGGTTCGACCCGCCGGTGGACCACGTGGTGGAGACGTTCGGGAAGGCGGAGCCGGCCGCGCCGCCGCGCTGGAAACAGGCGGTCACCATCTGGCTGGCGTTCTTCCCGCTCAGCCTCACCGCCACGCTGCTGACCTCCCGGTTCCTCGCCGACGTGCCGCTGGCGGCGCGGACGCTGCTGATGACGCTCTGTCTCACCCCGCTGATGACCTACCTGGTGCTGCCGCGGATCACCCGCGCGCTGCACTGGTGGCTGCACGGAAAGCCCGCGCCCTGGCGCAGCACGCTCACGTGAACGACGGGGGTCGATGCAAGAAAGGCGACAGACCTCCCGTACGGACGGTCCAGGGGCATAGGGTCGACATGCTGCTCCGTGCCGCCGGACGGAGGACCGGATGCCTCGACGTTGGATCGCCGCGCTCGCCTGCCTCGCGGCGCTTGTGGCGCTGGCCTGTGACGGCTCCGGCTCGGCGTCGCCCCGCCCGTCCGGATCGGCCCGACCCGGCGACCCCCGGGTGCTGACCGCGCTCGGCGACTCGGTCACCACCGGCTTCGGCTCCTGCCTGGTGCTGGTGAGCTGCGAACGCAACTCCTGGTCGACCGGGGACAGCCTGCGGGTGGAGAGCCTCTTCCGGCGGCTGCGCGCGGACGTGCCGGCGTTGCGCGGGGACAACCGGGCGGTGCCCGGCGCCCGCGCGGCCGGGCTCGCCGACCAGGCCCGATCCGCCGTACGCGACAAGGCCGACCTGGTCACCATACTGATCGGGGCGAACGACGCCTGCCGCGACGACGTCGACGCGATGACGCCGACCGCCACGTTCCGGGAGCAGGTCGACGCGGCGCTGGCCGTGCTGCGTAAGGGCCGGCCGAAGGCCCGGGTGCTTGTGGTGAGCATCCCGGACCTGTACCGACTCTGGGTGATCGGGCATACCGAGAAACGGGCCGTCCGGGCCTGGTCGCACGGCGTCTGCCCGGCGCTGCTGGCCGACGCCACGTCCACCACGGCCGCCGCGAAGGCCCGCCGGGCCCGCGTCCGGGACCAGATCGACGCGTACGACGAGCAGCTCCGCGGCGCCTGCCGGGCCTACGGATCGCGCTGCCGGTGGGACGGCGGCGCGGCGCACCGCCTCCGGTTCAGCCTGGACCAGGTGAACTCGCTCGACTGGTTCCACCCGAACGCCGCCGGTCAGGGCCGGCTGGCCGAGGTGGCCTGGAACGCTTCCGGCTGGGCCCGCGACTGAGGCCGGGCCGCCTCTCCCCGGCGCGGCCGGGCCCGGCGCGGGCCGGTCAGGGCTGGCGCGGGCCGGTCAGGGCTGGCGCGGGCCGGGGATCTGACGGCCGGTGCCGCGGTAGAGCGCGCGGGCCCGGTCGGCGAGTTCCTTGGTGGCCGAGGAGTTGGCCCAGGTGCCGAGGATGATCGCGGCGCCGGGGATGACCTTGGCGAACATCCGCTTGGCGGCGCGTACCCCGGCCATCCGGGCCAGCCGGACACCGAGTTGCAGCATCACCCGGCCCAGCGCCCGGTCGCCGGACGAGCCGAACAACGCGCCGGCCCGTTCCCGGCCGGCGGCCACGCCGAGCGCCAGCCGGGCGGCCTCGGCGGCCTTGTGCACCCGCTGGAGCACCAGCAGGTCGGTGGCCCGGTCGGGGTTCGTCGGGTCGGCGCCGTAGGCGGCGGCCACGTGCAGCACCAGCCGGGCCTGGGTCCAGGCCAGCACACCGACGTCGATCACCGCGCCGGGCAGCCCGGCGGCGCCGGAGACCGCGCCGGAGAGCCGGGCGTGGTTGACGAACTTGCGGACCGCCAGGTCGGCCAACTGCTCGGGGGGCGCGTCCGGCCGCTGCGCCCGTTCCCGGGCGGCCCACTGCGCGGCCTCCGGACCCAGTCGACGCACCGCCTCCAGGGCCAGGTGCTCCGGCGCGTACTGCGGGTCCTCGCGCATCCGGTCCCAGAGGGTGGCCGGGGGCCCGTCGGGCACCTCCACCGGCGGGACCGGGACGGCGGGGACGGCGTTCGGCTCCCCGTCGACGGGGGCGGGGTCGGTCACGGGACGCTCCGGGGCTCGTCGTACGGGGGCGGGCCGGTCAGCGGCGGCGCGTCGAGGAGAGGCGGGTGGCGATCTGCCGCAGCCGCTCCTGGTTCTGCGGCTTGGCCATCTCGCGCCACCCCCGGTCGACCAACTGCTGCCCGCGCGGGGACCGCAGGAAGGTGGTGATCCGTTGCATAAGCGTCATGGCGTCCTCCAGTCCGCGGTCCCCTTCATGTGTACCGGGAACCCGCAAGCCCCTGATACCCGGACCGGCGCTCCGGCAACCGTCCACTCCGGTCAGCCGAGGATCTCCGCCACCACCGTGCCCGCGTTCCACTCGTGCTGCGCGTACGCGTCGGGGAAGGCCGAGATCTGCACCGCCTGGGCGGCGACGGACAGCGGCAGGTCCTGCCAGCCGGGGATCTCCTGCAGCGCGAACAGGAACGCCCTGGTCGCGTACCTGGGGTCCATCAGCTCGGCGACGGTGCCCCAGCCGCTGCTGGGGCGCTGCTGGAACAGCCCGACCGAGTCGTGGTCCCAGCCGATGGCCTGGTGCGGGTAGTTCTGGGACTCGGGCAGCACGCCGCTGGCGTAGTTGAGCAGGGTGCTCTCCTGCATCGCGGTGGCCACCGCGATGACCAGGCCGCGGCGCGGTACGCCCATCTCCCGGCCGGCCCGGACGATCTTCGTGGCGTTGTCCATCTGGATGCGGTTCAGCCCGGCGACCGGGACGATCCGGCGCGGTTCCGGCTTGCGCTTGACCGTGACCTTCGGCTTCGGCTTGGCGGTCGCCGAGGGGCTTGCGCTGGGGGTGGCCGGGGCGGTGCTCGGGGCGGTCGTGCTCGGGGCGGCGCTCGGGCGGGCCAGGCCACGCGAGGCGGCGCCGAGCGCGGCCCGCTCGGCGATCTCCGCGGCGGGGGCCGGCTTCGTCGTCGTCCGGTCGGCCGCGAAGCCGAACTGGCTGACGCCAACCAGGCCGAGGCAGCAGGCCGCGCCGGCGGCGACCACCAGCTTGGCGCGGTGGTTCATCACCCCCCGCAGGCGGGTACGCCGAGTGCCGTCGTCCTGCGACGAGGAAGCGGTTGTCCGGTAGGTCGAGGGGGTATCGTCCAAACGGTCAGCCGGGCGGCCGGGGCCGTTCGGGTGTTCAGGGGTGCCGTTGTCACGCATCCGACGAGGCTAGACAGGGCAAACCGGGATCACCCAGACCCATAAGGTGACCCCCGTCACACTATCTCCATGATCATTCGGACATCGATGCGGGACCCTGCCCGGCGCGCCGTCAACCTCACCGAACGGTCGAACCTCCGATCCGCCGCGAAGCTTGCCCGCCGGGGCAGGAACGTCGCAGCCGCTCCCCGCCCCACGGATGATCGACAAACTCGTCCTTTCGGCCGATCCGGGATGGGCCGCCGGACCGGGGCGTAGCCGAATTGTGATCACCATCCGGGCTCCGGACGGGTCCGTAACGGAATGGACCACGTACCCCGGTACGTTTGCCGAATCGGGGACGCCGTTCGCGCGCGGCGCTCCCGTACGCGTCGACAGGGAGGACCCACCGGTGCTCGACCCACACGAGCTCTACGAACTCACCGACGAGCTGCCCGACGTCGGCCAACCGGTGCTGATCCAGGCGCTCACCGGCTTCGTCGACGCCGGCAGCGCCACCCGACTGGCCCGGGAGCAGCTCCTCACCGCGCTGGACGCCCGGATGATCGCCCGCTTCGACATCGACCAGATCTACGACTACCGCTCCCGCCGGCCGGTGATGACCTTCGTCGAGGACCACTGGGCCGACTACGACACCCCGACGCTCGAACTGCACCTGCTGCACGACGACGACGAGACCCCGTTCCTCCTGCTCACCGGCCCCGAGCCGGACGTGCAGTGGGAGCGGTTCGTGGCCTCCGTCGCCGGGCTGTCGGCCCGTCTCGACGTCCGGCTCACGGTCGGGCTCAACTCGATCCCGATGGCGGTGCCGCACACCCGACCCAGCGGCGTCACCGCGCACGCCACCCGGCCGGAGCTGATCGCCGGCCACGAGCCGTGGCTCCAGAAGGTGCAGGTGCCGGCCAGCGTCGGGCACCTGCTGGAATACCGGCTCGGCGAGCAGGGGCGCGACGCGCTCGGCTTCGCCGCCCACGTGCCGCACTACGTCGCCCAGACCGAATACCCGGCCGCCGCGGAGGCGCTGCTCGCCGCCGTGTCCCGGAGCACCGGGCTGCTGCTGCCGAGCGACGGCCTGCGCACCGCGGCCGAGGCGATCCGGGTGGAGATCGACCGCCAGGTGGCCCAGACCGAGGAGGCGGCCACGCTTGTCGCGGCGCTCGAGGAGCAGTACGACACGTTCGCCCGGGGTCGCGGTGAGAAGAGCCTGCTCGCCACCGAGACCGGCCCACTGCCCTCCGCCGACGAGCTCGGCGCCGAGCTGGAACGCTTCCTCGCCGAGCAGACCCGCCCGGGCGACACCCCGGAACGCTGACGCCGGGCGGGCCGGGCGAGCCGGGCCGGGATGCGGCAGGCTGGGGGCATGCGCCTGGCGACCTGGAACGTCAACTCGGTGAAGGCCCGTCTCCCCCGGCTGCTCGACTGGCTGGGCACCACGAAACCCGACGTCGTCTGTCTCCAGGAGACGAAGTGCCCGGACGGGGCGTTCCCCGTCGCCGAGGTCGGCGAGCTGGGCTACGAGGTGGCCAGCCACAGCGACGGGCGGTGGAACGGCGTGGCCGTGCTGTCCCGGGTCGGGCTGGCCGACGTCACGGTCGGGTTCCCCGGCGAGCCCGGGTTCCCCGAACCCGAGGCCCGCGCCATCGCGGCCACCTGCGCCGGCCTGCGGGTCTGGTCGGTGTACGTGCCGAACGGCCGCGCCCCGGACGACCCGCACTACACGTACAAGCTGGCCTGGTTCGCGGCGCTGCGCGACGCGCTGGAGCCGGAGGTGGCCGCCGCCCTCCCGCTCGCCGTCTGCGGCGACTTCAACGTCGCGCCCACCGACGCCGACGTCTGGGACCCGGCGCTGTTCGCCACCTCCACCCACGTGACGCCTGCCGAACGGGCCGCCCTGGCCGCGCTGCGCGACCTGGGCCTGGCCGACGTGGTGCCCACCCCGATGAAGGGACCGCACCCGTACACCTACTGGGACTACCGCGCCGGCATGTTCCACCAGAACAAGGGCATGCGGATCGACCTGGTGTACGCCACCGCGCCGTTCACGGACGCGGTCCGCTCCGCGTACGTGGATCGGGAGGCCCGCAAGGGCAAGGGCCCTTCCGACCACGCCCCGATCGTGGTCGACGCCGACCTGGTGCCCGCCGTCGAGGCGCTCTGACCGGCCGCCGACGCGGGCGGCGGGCGCCGACGCGGGCGGCGGGCGCCGACGCGGGCGGCGCTGGTTAGGGTGGACGCATGGCAGTCGTGAAAATCAATGCGATCGACGTCCCGCCCGACGCCGGCGAGGAGTTGGAGAAGCGGTTCGCGGCCCGGGCCGGCGCGGTGGAGAACTCCCCCGGCTTCCTCGGCTTCGAGCTGCTCCGCCCGGTCGCCGGCGAGACCCGCTATTTCGTCTACACCAGGTGGGAGACGGAAGAGGCATACCAGGCGTGGGCGCAGGGCCCGTCCCGGGCGGCGCACGTCGGCGCCGGCGGCGAGCCCCGCAAGCCGGTGGCCACCGGCGCCACCCTCCTGGAGTTCGAGGTAGCCCTCCAGCTCCCCACTCCCTGAGCACCCGGCCACGGCTTCGGTGATCATGAAGTTGGCGGCCCTTCCTGTCCGTTTCCTCGACGTCAACTTCATGATCACGGTCAGCGGCGCTTTGATTCCATGGCGGTAAAGACTTCCACGAACTCGGTTATCGCCCAGTCCAGTTGGTTGCAGGTATGCCAGTCGACGCAGCTCAGGCACCCCAGTCGTCGCGGAGTGACGCTGGCCGCGAGGAAGTGGTTGTGGAGAGTCCGCTTGACTTCGAAGAGTCTGCGGAAGGCAGAGTCTTCGGAGGGGTCATCCATCGGCACGGCGAGAACACCCTCCCGAGCGAGCATGGTTGGGGCCCGCCCAGGGGGGGCAGAGTCCATGCGTCGTGCTCCCCCGGGCGGTTTCATGGCGCGGGCCGTCGTTGCCGAACGAAGAGACCTAGCCGCGACCAACAGCTTAGAGACCTTTCGTACCTAAGGCAATGCTGGTCTTGAAGGTGCACACTTCTCGTGATCCGATCAGAGGTGCCGAACGAAGGAACCTCGACATGCCCATACCGACTGGCGGCTACCGGGAGGTGGCCGAAGATCTGGCTACCCGCATCAAGAGTGGCGAGCACCCACCAGGTGAGCGATTGCCGACTTACAAGGAGCTTGCCGACCTGTACAGCGTCAGCGTCACGACCGTGCAGAGGGCAATCATCATCCTTCAGGATCGCGGCCTTGTGGTCGGTCTACAGGGTCGCGGCCTGTGGGTTGCTGAGGAGCTTCGGGGCTGAGATCAACCACTTCCCACCACCCACTATCGGAGACCACGCCGGATCTTGGAAGGAAATGGCCCCCGGAGGGGCCTTCCGCTTCCAAGATCTCTGCGGGACTGGTCAGCGCGGACGTGTGGTGAGCAGAGAGGCGAAGACGATCACGTTGTCCTCGTAGCCGGTGCGACCGCCCAGCCACGTGCCGCCGCAGGTGATCAGGCGCAGCTCCGCCGGGCCGGAGTCGCCGTAGACCCGGGCGGCGGGCAGTCTCGCCTTGTCGAAGTTCTCCACGCTGTCGACCTTGAACGTCACCACGCTGCGGTCGGCGCGGGTCACCTGGATCCGGGCGCCCGGCTTGAGTTGGCGCAGGCGGTAGAACACGGCCGGCCCGCTCTTGGTGTCGACGTGACCGACGATGATCGCCCGGCCGGGTTCGCCCGGCACCGCGCCCCGGTCGTACCAGCCGGTCTGGTCGGTCTCGGTAAGCGGCGGCACGTCCACCGACCCGTCCCGCGCCTGACCGACCGGGGTGACCGGCGCGGTGACCTTGATGGCCGGCACGGACAGGCGGACCGGAAGGCTGGCCGGTTTCCGGGCCGGCGCCGGGGCCGGCCCGGACGCTACCGCCGCACTCGACCCGGCCGACGCCTCGGCCCAGTCGAACGGCCCGGCGGTACGGCCGAGCCCCGCCCCGACGGCGAATACGCCGAGCAGCACCAGCACGACGGCAAACGGTTTCGACCAGGAGCTCCGCCTCCGATCCCGCTCCACCGGCGACCCAGCAGGCGACGACCCAGCGGGCGGCGGACCGGCGGGCGGCGGACCGGCGGACGACAGAAAGGCTGGCGGCGGACCGGCGGACCCGGATCCGGATCCGGATCGCACGGGCAGCGGACCGGCCGAGGGCGGTGTCCATGGACGGGATGCGGCAGGCGGCGGCATCCAGGGCCGCGATGCGGACGGCGGGACGTGCGCCGTCCGGGCCGCGGCGGGCGGCACGCCAGCAGGTGGCGGATCGGCCGGCGGCGGACTCCAGGGCCGAGAACCGGAGCGTGAACCGGATCCCGCCGCGGCGTCGGCAGCAGGAGCAACGGGCGGGACAGCGGCGGCACGAGAACCAACGGGCGGCCGGCCGGCGGCACGAGGACCGGCGGGCGGGGCGGCGGGCGGGGGCAGGGCGACGAACGGCCAACCGGAGCGCCGGGAACCGGCGGGCGGCGGGGCGGTGTGGTCGGCCATGGCGGGGCTCAGCGCCGCGCGGCGTGACGGCGGGAGGCGGCCACCCCGAGCCCGGCGCCGACCATGGTCAGCGCCAACCCGAACGGCACCAGCAGGCCGCCGAGGCCGGTGCCGGCGGTGCCGCCGAAGCCGGTGGCCGGGCCGCGGCTCGGGAAGTGGCTGGGCGGGTGACTCGGCGGCCGGGTCGGCTGCGCCCGCTTGACCACCTGGAGCATGGTGGACGCGGTTTCCCCGCCCGGACATTCGAGCTTGACCCGGTAGTTGCCGGGCCGGGTGCGCTCGTTGACCATCGGCGACGCGGTGAGCAGGCCGCGTTGCGGCTGCACCTGGATCCGGCCGAAGGCGTCGGAGACGACGATCGCCGGCACCGAGTTGTCCCGGCAGCTGGCCCGGATGCCGACCAGGTAGCCCGGTTCCACCGTGCCCGGGGTGACCTCCACGAAGATCACATCACCCGCGCCCGGCTGCTCCGGCATCGGCTCGGCGACGCGCGGCGCGGCCTGGGTGGGCGTCGCGCCGAGCAGCGGGACGGCGCACGCGACGGCCGCGACCAGCAGCGCCACCCGTCCCCTGACTGAACCCATGACCCCTCCCGGCGTACGGGATGAATCCTCTCACCCCCGGCCGCACCTCACATCCGATCGGCGCGGCAGTCGCGTAGGCTCGGGTCGCTGTGACCACCACCGACGCCCCCGCCGCCCGCATCCGCACCTTCCATCCGCGTCGCGGGCGGATGAGCGACCGACAGCGCGACGCGCTGGCGCGGCTCTGGCCCGCGTACGGCCTCCGGATCGCCGCCCTCGACGGGCCGTGCGATCCGACGGCGCTGTTCGACAGGCGGGCGCCACTGGTGCTGGAGATCGGCTCCGGCATGGGCGACGCCACCGCCGCCATGGCGGCGGCCGACCCGAGCCGACACTATCTGGCGGTCGAGGTGCACACGCCGGGAATCGCCAACCTGCTGGAGCTTGTGGAACGGCACCGGCTGGGCAACGTCCGGGTGGCCGAGGGGGACGCGTTGGACCTGGTCCGGGCCATGCCGGAGGGCTGCCTGGACGCGGTGCACGTCTACTTTCCCGACCCGTGGCCGAAGACCCGCCACCACAAGCGGCGGATCATCGCGCCGGCGCACGTGGCGCTGCTGCGATCCCGGCTGGCGTCGGGCGGCACGGTGCACTGCGCCACCGACTGGGCGGAGTACGCGGAGTCGATGCGGGCGACGCTTACCGCCGACCCGGAGCTTGTCGACGTGCACGGCGGGTACGCGCCCCGGCCGGCGCACCGGCCGGTGACGAAGTTCGAGCGTCGTGCGTTGGCCGCCGGCCGGGAGGTATTCGACCTGATGCACAGGAGACGCTGAACCCGGTTGGCGCGGCGGGGCACCGCCCAGGCACGATGGGAGCCGCCATGACTCTCACCGCCGCGCTGCCGAAGACCGCCGACCCGGACACCCTCTACGACGCGTTCGCCTCCTGGGCGTCCGAGCGCGGCCTCGACCTCTATCCCCACCAGGAGGAGGCGGTCATCGAGATCGTCTCCGGCGCGAACGTGATCATGAATACCCCGACCGGCTCGGGCAAGAGCCTGGTGGCGATCGCGGCGCACTTCGCCGCGCTCGCCGACGACCGGACGACCTTCTACACCGCGCCGATCAAGGCGCTGGTGTCGGAGAAGTTCTTCGCGCTCTGCGAGGTCTTCGGCGCGGAGAACGTCGGCATGCTGACCGGTGACGCGAGCGTCAACGCGGACGCCCCGATCATCTGCTGCACCGCCGAGATCCTGGCCAATCTGGCGCTGCGGGAGGGCCGCCGGGCCGACGTCGGCCAGGTGGTCATGGACGAGTTCCACTTCTACGCCGAGCCGGACCGCGGCTGGGCCTGGCAGGTGCCGATCATCGAGCTGCCGCAGGCGCAGTTCGTGCTGATGTCCGCCACGCTCGGCGACACCACCCGCTTCGTCGACGACCTGACCCGGCGCACCGGGCGGCCGACCGCCGTCGTCCGCTCGGCCGAGCGGCCGGTCCCGCTCCTCTTCTCGTACGCGACCACGCCGCTGCACGAGACGCTCGAGGAACTGCTGGAGACGAAGCAGGCCCCGGTGTACGTGGTGCACTTCACCCAGGCCGCCGCGCTGGAACGGGCGCAGGCGCTGACGAGCGTCAACGTCTGCACCCGGGCCGAGAAGGACATGATCGCCACCGCGATCGGCAACTTCCGGTTCACCTCGGGCTTCGGCAAGACGCTGTCCCGGCTGGTCCGGCACGGCATCGGCGTGCACCACGCCGGCATGCTCCCGAAATACCGCCGCCTGGTGGAGACGCTCGCCCAGGCCGGCCTACTCAAGGTCATCTGCGGCACGGACACGCTCGGCGTCGGCATCAACGTGCCCATCCGCACGGTGCTCTTCACCGGCCTCTCGAAGTACGACGGGGTGCGGACGCGCCTGCTCAAGGCCCGCGAGTTCCACCAGATCGCCGGCCGGGCGGGGCGGGCCGGCTTCGACACCATCGGCCGGGTGGTGGTGCAGGCCCCCGAGCACGTGATCGAGAACGAGAAGGCGCTCGCGAAGGCGGGCGACGACCCGAAGAAGCGCCGCAAGGTGGTGAAGAAGAAGCCGCCGGAGGGCTCCATCGGCTGGGGCGAGCCGACGTTCCAGCGGCTGGTCGAGGCGGAGCCGGAGCCGCTCACCTCAAGCTTCCAGGTCAGCCACTCGATGCTGCTCAACGTGATCGGCCGGCCCGGCGACGCGTTCGCCTCGATGCGGCACCTGCTCACCGACAACCACGAGGACCCGGCCGCCCAGCGCCGGCACATCCGCCGGGCCATCGCCATCTACCGGGCGCTGCGGGCCGGCGGCGTGGTCGAGGAGCTGCCCGAGCCGGACGAGACCGGCCGGCGGGTCCGCCTCACCGTCGACCTCCAGCTCGACTTCGCGCTCAACCAGCCGCTGTCGCCACTCGCGCTGGCCGCCATCGAACTGCTCGACCGGGAGTCCCCGTCGTACGCGCTCGACGTGCTGAGCGTGATCGAGGCGATCCTCGACAACCCGCGGCAGATCCTGTCCGCGCAGCAGTTCAAGGCCCGCGGCGAGGCGGTCGCCGCGATGAAGGCCGAGGGCATCGAGTACGAAGCGCGCCTGGAGCTGCTCGACGAGGTGACCTGGCCGAAGCCGCTGGCCGAGCTGCTGACCGGCGCGTACGAGATGTACCGGCAGGGCCACCCGTGGGTCGCCGACCACGAGTTGGCCCCGAAGTCCGTGGTCCGGGACATGTACGAGCGGGCCATGACCTTCCCGGAGTACGTCCAGTTCTACGGCCTGTCCCGCTCCGAGGGCCTGGTCCTGCGCTACCTCGCGGACGCCTACAAGACGCTGCGGCAGACCGTGCCGGAGGACGCCAAGACCGAGGAGCTCGTCGACCTCATCGAGTGGCTGGGCGAGCTGGTCCGCCAGGTCGACTCCAGCCTGATCGACGAGTGGGAGCGGCTGCGCAACCCGTCGGACGTGCCCGAGGTGGCCGCCTCGCTTGAGGACCGGCCGCCGGCGGTGACCCGCAACGCGCGGGCGTTCCGGGTGCTGGTGCGCAACGCGCTGTTCCGCCGGGTCGAGCTGGCCGCCCTGCGCCGCTGGGACCTCCTCGGCGAGATGGACGCCGCCGACGGCTGGCACGCGGACGCGTGGGCGGACGCGCTGGAGCCGTACTTCGACGCGTACGACTCGATCGGGGTGGGGCCGGACGCGCGCGGGCCGGCGCTGCTGATGATCGAGCAGGGCCGCGAACGGTGGACCGTACGCCAGATCCTGGACGACCCGGAGGGCGACCACGACTGGGGCATCAGCGCCGAGGTGGACCTCGCCGCCTCGGACGAGGTGGGCGCGGCGGTCATCCGGGTCACCGACGTCGGCCAGCTCTAGGACTATGCGAAAAAGGGCCGCCCGGGATGTCCGGGCGGCCCTTTTCATACCCTGGGCGATGTCAGACCCGTCGATTAGAATGTATGTACTAAACGAGCTGTTGACCTGGGAGGATGCTCGTGACTGCGCCCACCTCCGCTGCCCCTGTCACCCCCTACGCCACCCTTCTCGGGTTCACCCGCTACGTGGACCGCACCGGCCCCACCAAGGCCACGTTCGTCGGCGGCCTGCGCCGGCAGCGGGCCAGCCGGCACGGCTTCAACCCGCACGGCCAGTTCGTCAAGGCGCTCAAGGCCGACGTCGCGTTCCACACCGGCGGCACCCATCTGGCCCAGGTGGCCGACCTGGTCAAGCCGCGCTGGCGCCCGCTCTACGAGGCGCTCACGCCCGGCGCGACCCGATGGCTGCACTCGCTCGGTGAACCGGCCGGCGTCGACCTGGCACAGGCCCGTGAGGCGCTCGCGATGCTCGGCGACCTACCCGTGAAGATCAACCCGCAGTTCGGCGTACGCTTCGCCGACGGCCGGGCCGAGGCGATCCGGCTGCACTTCGACGAGGCGCCGCCGAGCGAGGAGGCCACGCTTGCCACCCTGCACCTGATGGCCCGGCACATGGACGCCGTGCTGCCGCACGCCGAGCCGGTGCTTGTCGACGTGCGCCGCGGCCAAACGCACCGAATGCCCCCCGACGCCAAGCCCGCGCAGATCGAGCAGTGGCTGGCCGGCGAGGCCGCCGCGTTCCGCGCCATCTGGTCCACCGCCGCCTGACGCGCGCTGATTCACGGAAAGGGTGGCTATCCGGCGCCGGATAGCCACCCTTTCCGTGAATCAGCGCGCCCAAAAAAAGGGGGGTTAGTACTCCAACGTCACTTGATCTGCCGGCTGGCTTACTCGGCTAGCTCATGAAGAAGATCATGGCCGCGAGGCTTGCCCCCATGGCCAGGTGCTCCCAACGGAGCAGGTCCGTGATCGGTCGATTGCGCAGCCGGACGAGTGCGGCAGTCATCCAGCAGAGGTAAGCCGCCGTGACGGCGCGTAGCAACACGAGCGCCGCGTGATGGCCGGTGACGGTGCCGTGGTCCATCCGGGGCCCGAGCGTCAGGACGTCACCGCCGGCGTAACGCCGGGGCGTGACCATTGGGCGGTGGGGCGGCCGTTGAGCCGCCACGGGTGACCACTGACCCGCGGCCAGCCTTGGGGTGAGTTTTCCCAGCTCTCCTGCCGGCCGTACACCGTGAGGTCCAGGGCGTGGTAGGTGGTCATCAAGGCCTCCACGCCCCGCCCGGTGGTCCAGTAGGTCTCGTAGACCTTGTCGCCGTCGCGCAGGTAGCACGCGATGAACCCGAAGTCACGACCGTCGGCCAGAGCCGGGTCGGAGTCTTTCGCCGAATACCAGGGGAACCTGTAGCCCATGAACTCCGCGAACGGGGCACTTTCCTCGTAGGGACCCTGGCAGAACACGGCGTAGGTGACGTCCCGAGCGTGCAAGTAGTCCAGTATCTGCATGTGACAGGTCGAGAAGGTGCACCCCTCACACTGATGCTCGTACGGCTTGCCGTCGTGCCACATGTGGAAGTAGGCGATGAGCATCCGGCGGCCCTCGAACACCTCCACCAGCGGGGTGTCCCCGCCAGGGCCCTGGACCGTCACCGTTGGCATCAAGGTCATCGGCAGCTGACGACGAGCGGCTGCGATCGCGTCTCCTTCGCGGGTATGGGCCTTCTCCCGGACCAGCAGTTCGTCGCGCTCGCGCAGCCAGGTCTCCCGGTCGACGACCGGGGGCGCGGCGGCGCTGGACGTGGGGGTTGCCGTCATGGCTATTTCCTTCGTGGAGTGGGCGTCGGTCACAGGTACAGACGACCGAGTCGGCGATCGTCATCGGTGACCGATGACGGATCGGTCCGCGGTCGTCAGTACGGTTGTGAGGACCACTCAGCCCCGGGGAAACCACATGTCCGACTCGTCTGATGAGCAGGCGGTATGGCTACAGCGCGCCTTCGACGAGCACCGGCGTGAGCTACACGTCCACTGCTACCGCCTCGCCGGGAACGTCACCGACGCGGATGACCTGGTGCAGGAGACCTTCCTGCGTGCCTGGCGGGCTCGCGACCGCTTCGAGGGTCGGGCGTCGGCGCGCACCTGGTTCTACCGGATCGCCACGAACGTCTTCCTCGACAGCCGCAAGGCGGCCGGTCACCGGACGGTACCGTACGGTGACCCGCTGGAGTGGTCCACCGAACTCGGTCCTTATCCCGACGCCCTGCTGGCCGACGATCCGCAGACCGGTCTCGCCGCCCGGGAGACCGTCGAGCTGGCCGTGATCGCAGCGCTCATGTACCTGCCGCCGCGGCAGCGGGCGGCCTTCGTGCTGCGCGACATCTACGGCTGGACGCCGCAGGAGATCGCCGCCGCGCTCGACACCGCCGTAGCGGCCGTCAACAGCCTTCTCCAGCGGGCCCGCCACACCCTCCGACGGCAAGCACCGTCGGACCCGAAGGACTGGCGCCGCCCGCAGCTCACAAGTGAGGACGAAGAGATCCTGCGCCGCTACGCCAACGCGAAAGACCCGGAGACGATCCGGGCACTGCTCGCCGAGGACGTACGGATCACGATGCCGCCCGAGCCGCCAGTCGTCGGGATCGACGCGGCCGCGGAGTTCCTCGGCCGACCGCTCGACTGGCGTACGTTTCCCACCTCGGCCAACGGGCGCCCGGCACTGATCAACTATCTCCGCCGGCCCGGCAGCCCGCTCTACGAGGCGTTGGTCGTCGACGTACTCCGGATCGAGAACGGGAAGATCGTAGAGAGCAACGCCTTCATCGGTGCCCGTCACGTCGCCGCCTTCAGCATGCCCGCCACGCTCGAGCCCTAGACGAGTAAGTCTCAAGCTAAGTGGCCGAGTCTGCGCTGGTAGTGGGATCGCTGTGGCACACGGCCACCGCACGATCTTCGGCTGTCCTCACAAACCATCGATGATCAACGCGGTGGTCGTCCTCATGCCCCGCGCAACGCCCAACGCCGAAGCCAAGTGACGTTGGAGTGTTAGGGAGTTAGGCCGGACGGCGACGGTGGTCACGAGGGGTGTACGCCTTCCGATCAGGTACGCCTAACCGTAACTGACCAGGTAAGGCACACCTAACTCGGCGTTGTCGATGGGCTTGCGGACGCCCGGCGTCAGTCCTCCGCGGCCTGGCGGCTCACCGGCACCACGGGCAGCGGCCACACCCCGGTGCGCGGGGCGGCCGGCACCTCGACCTGGTGGTCCGACCAGACGTACGTCTCGGGCAGCAGGTCGGCAACCGGCAGCGCGCGCAGCCCGTCCGGCGGCCCGACGATCACCCGGATCGCCGGAAAGTAGTCGAGCAGCACCTGCCGGCAGCGTCCGCACGGCGGGAGGACGCCCCGACCGCGGTCCCCCACCGCGACGATCGTCTCCAGCTCACCGGCGCCCTGGGTGGCGGCGGCGCCCAGGGCCACCACCTCGGCGCACGGCCCGCCGGTGAAGTGGTAGACGTTCACCCCGCTGAACACCCGGCCGTCGGCGCTGCGCACGGCGGCGGCCACGGTGTGGTTGTCACTGCGGCAGCGGAGCTTGGCGACGGCGGTGGCGGCCTGCACGAGCGCCCGATCGGTGTCCCGCATGATCATCCCCGTCCTCGTCGACCTCGTCGGCGGCAACTTTATCCGGGCCGGACGCCCCGACCAGGGACGGCACGCCCACCGCCGGTAACCCGGGGGCGGTACGCCGCGCGGCTGCCTATCCTTGGCGACGACATGCAGAATCCAGCCGTACCCGCCGCTCCCGAGACCGCCCGCGACCTGCACCGCCGCCTCGCCCCCCTGATGTTCCGCGACCAGCGCCGGCTGCAGCGGCGGCTCGACGGCGTGCGGAAGACGCGGGACCCGCAGCGGCGGGACGCGGCGCTTGCCGAGATCGCGGCGGACGTGGCCCGGGCCGAGGCGCGGCTGACGGCCCGGCGGGCCGCGGTGCCGGCGATCACCTACCCGGCGCAGCTCCCGGTCAGCGAGCGCAAGGACGACATCGCCGCCGCGATCCGCGACCACCAGGTGGTGATCGTGGCCGGCGAGACCGGCTCCGGCAAGACCACCCAGCTACCCAAGATCTGCCTGGAGCTGGGCCGTGGCGTCACCGGCCTGATCGGGCACACCCAGCCCCGGCGGCTGGCCGCCCGGACGGTCGCCGACCGGATCGCCGAGGAGCTCGGCACCGAGCTGGGCGGCGTGGTCGGCTTCAAGGTGCGCTTCGCCGACCAGGTGAGCGACACCAGCCTGGTCAAGCTGATGACCGACGGCATCCTGCTGGCCGAGTTGCAGACCGACCGGATGCTGCGGCAGTACGACACGTTGATCATCGACGAGGCGCACGAACGCAGCCTGAACATCGACTTCATCCTCGGCTACCTGCGGCAGCTACTCCCCCGCCGGCCCGACCTCAAGGTGGTCATCACCTCGGCGACGATCGAGACCGACCGGTTCGCGAAGCACTTCGCCGACGCGCAGGGCAACCCGGCGCCGGTGGTCGAGGTCACCGGGCGCACCTACCCGGTGGAGGTCCGCTACCGGCCGCTTGTCGAGGTCACCGAGGGCGAGGAGGAGGACGAGGCCGACGAGGAGAACGTCCGGGACCAGATCCAGGCCATCGGCGACGCGGTCGAGGAGCTGGCCGCCGAGGGGCCCGGCGACATCCTGGTCTTCCTCAGTGGCGAGCGGGAGATCCGGGACACCGCCGACGCGCTCGGCAAGCTGGTGCAGAACAAGCGCAGCCTGCTCGGCACCGAGATCCTGCCGCTCTACGCCCGGCTCTCCACCGCCGAGCAGCACCGGGTCTTCGCGGCGCACAGCAACCGCCGGGTGGTGCTCGCCACGAACGTCGCGGAGACCTCGCTGACGGTGCCCGGCATCAAGTACGTGGTGGACCCGGGCACCGCCCGGATCTCCCGCTACTCCAGCCGGCTCAAGGTGCAGCGGCTGCCGATCGAGCCGGTCTCCCAGGCCAGCGCCAACCAGCGCAAGGGCCGCTGCGGGCGCACCTCGGACGGCATCTGCGTCCGCCTCTACGACGAGGCGGACTTCGACTCCCGCCCGGAGTTCACCGACCCGGAGATCCTGCGCACCAACCTGGCCTCGGTCATCCTCCAGATGACCTCGATCGGGCTCGGTGACGTCGCCGCGTTCCCGTTCATCGACCCGCCGGACCGGCGCAACGTCGCCGACGGCGTCAACCTTTTGCACGAGCTGGGCGCGCTCGACCCGGCCGAGACCGACCCGGCGAAGCGGCTCACCCCGCTGGGCCGGCGGCTGGCCCAACTCCCGGTCGACCCGCGGCTGGCCCGGATGGTCCTCGAAGGTGAGCGCAACGGCTGCGCCACCGAGGTGGTGGTGATCGCCGCCGCGCTCTCCATCCAGGACCCGCGCGAACGCCCGGCCGACCGGCAGGCCCAGGCCGACCAGGCGCACGCCCGGTTCGCCGACAAGGAGTCCGACTTCGTCGCGTACCTGAACCTCTGGCGCTACCTGCGGGAGCGGCAGCGGGAGCTGTCCTCAAGCGCGTTCCGCCGGATGTGCAAGGCCGAACACCTCAACTACCTGCGGGTACGCGAGTGGCAGGACATCGTCGGCCAGTTGCGCCAGGTCCTGCGTACCGCCGACAAGGGTGAGGGCCGGCGCGGCGCCGGCGCCGACCTGCCGGAGGAGATCGACACCCCGAAGGTGCACCAGTCGCTGCTGCCCGGCCTGCTGTCGCACCTCGGCCTCAAGGACGCGCAGAAGCACGAATACCTGGGCGCGCGTGGCGCGAAGTTCGCGATCTTCCCCGGCTCGGCGTTGTTCAGGAAGCCGCCGCGTTGGGTGATGGCCGCCGAGCTGGTGGAGACGTCCCGGCTCTGGGGCCGGGTGGCCGGGCGGGTCGAGCCGGAGTGGGTCGAGCCGCTGGCCCAGCACCTGGTCAAGCGCAGCTACAGCGAGCCGCACTGGGAGAAGAAGCAGGCGGCGGTGGTGGCCTACGAGAAGGTCACGCTGTACGGCATGCCGATCGTCACCTCCCGCAAGGTCACCTTCGGGCGGATCGACCCGGCGCTGAGTCGGGAGCTGTTCATCAGGCACGCCCTGGTCGAGGGCGACTGGCAGACCCACCACCAGTTCTGGCGGGACAACCAGAAGCTCCTGACCGAGATCGAGGAGCTGGAGAACCGGGCCCGGCGGCGGGACATCCTGGTCGACGACGAGACCATCTTCGCCTTCTACGACACGCGGATCCCCGCCGACGTGGTCTCCGGCCGGCACTTCGACACCTGGTGGAAGAAGACCCGCCGGGAGCGGCCGGACCTGCTCACGTTCACCCGCGAGCTGCTTGTCAACGCCGGCCGGGGCGGGCTGGACGAGGAGGACTACCCGGACGAGTGGCGGGCCGACGGCGTCACGCTGCCGCTCACCTACACGTTCGACCCGACCGCGCCCACCGACGGCGTCACCGTCGACATCCCGCTGCCGCTGCTCAACCAGGTGCCGGCGGAGAGCTTCGACTGGCAGGTGCCGGGGCTGCGGGAGGACCTGGTGATCGCGCTGATCCGGACGCTGCCCAAACCGGTGCGGCGCAACTTCGTCCCGGTGCCCGACTACGCGCGGGCGGCGCTTGCCGCCATCACGCCCGGCGAGGAGCCGCTGCTGACCGCGCTGACCCGGCAACTGCGCCGGATGACCGGGGTGACCGTGCCGCCGGACGCGTGGGACCTGGGCCGACTCCCGCCGCACCTGCGGGTCACCTTCCGGGTGCTCGGCGACGACGACAAGCCGGTCGCCGAGGGCAAGGACCTGCCGGCGCTGCAACGCGAACTGCGTCAGGAGGTACGCCAGGTCGTCGCCGCCGCCGCGCCGGACGTGGCCCGCGGCGGGCTGACCGAGTGGTCGATCGGCACGCTGCCGCGCACCATCGAGCAGGTCCGCGCCGGCTTCGCGGTGACCGCGTACCCGGCGCTCGTGGACGAGGGCGCCACCGTCGGGGTGAAGGTGTTCGACTCCGCCGGTGAGCAGGAGGCCGCGCACTGGGCGGGCTCCCGGCGGCTGCTCCGGCTGACGCTGCCGTCGCCGGCGCGGTTCCTTCAGGGGCGGCTGAGCAACGAGGCGAAGCTGGCGCTGTCCCGCAACCCGCACGGCGGGGTGCCGGCGCTTATCGAGGACGCCACCGGGGCCGCCATCGACAAGCTCATGGCGGACGCGGGCGGTCCGGCCTGGGACGCCGAGGGCTTCGCCGCGCTGCGCGAGCGGGTCCGCGCCGACCTGGTCGACACCGTGGTCGAGGTGATGGGCCGGGTCCGGCAGGTGCTTGCCGCCGCGTACGCGGTGGAGCAGCGGCTGGGCGCGACCCGGAACCTGGCCGTGGTGGCCGCGCTCGCCGACGTCCGCGCGCAGCTCGGCGGGCTGGTGCACGCCGGCTTCGTCACCGAGGCCGGGTACGCCCGCCTGCCCGACCTGTTGCGCTACCTGACCGCGATCGAGCGCCGGCTGGACCGGCTGCCCGGCAACCCGCAACGCGACAAGTCTCAACAGGACCGCGTCGCCGTGGTGCAGAAGGAATACCAGGACATGCTTGCCGCGTTGCCGCCGGCCCGGCGGGGCTCGACGGCGGCCCGGCAGATCCGCTGGATGATCGAGGAGCTGCGGGTGAACGTGTTCGCCCAGGCGCTCGGCACTCCCTACCCGGTGTCGGAACAGCGCATCTACCGCGCCATGGACGACGCCGAGGGGCGCTAGAGCGGTTCCACGCCGGGCGGGAGCTGGTGGGTGGCGGTGGCGTCATGCACGTAGTCCAGCAGGATGCGGCGCAGCTCGCGGCCGGCGTGGGTGGGCACCACGTCGCGGCGGCGGGCCACCGCGATGGTCCGGCGGACGCCGGGCGGGACGAGCCGGGTGACCCGGATGCCCGGCCGGCGGGCCACCACGATGCCGGGGACCAGCGCGACGCCGAGCCCGGCCTCGACGAAGCTGAGCACGGCGTCCATCTCGCCGCCGTCCACCGACAGGGTCGGCTCGAAGCCGGCCGCCCGGCACGCCTGGAGAGTGGCGTCGCGCAGGTCGTAGCCCTCGCGGAACATGACGAGCGGCTGGTCGCGCAGGTCGGTGATGCGCAGCTCGCCGTCGGCCGAGACGCCCGGCAGCGGGTCCACCGAGGCGACCACCAGGCTCTCGGCCAGGATCGGATCGACGCGCAGCCCGGGGTCGGCACCGGCGGACGGCATGATGACGAGCGCCAGGTCGAGGTCGCCGCGGAGCAGGTCGCGGACGAGGTCCTGGGAGCCGCCCTCCTCGACCCGGAGGTCGACGGTGGGGTGCGCGTCGCGGAACCGGCGCAGCACCGGAGGCGCCAGTGAGGTGGCCAGGCTGGGCGTGGCGCCGAGCCGGACCCGACCGCGGCGCAGCCCGACCAGCTCCTGCACCTCGCGGGTGGCGGTGTCCACGTCGGCGAGGATCCGCTTGGCGAGCGGCAGCAGCACCTCGCCGGCTGTGGTGAGCGTGATGTTGCCCCTTATCCGCTCGAAGAGCGGGGCCCCCAGGTCGGCCTCCAGCGCGTGAATTTGCTTACTCAACGACGGCTGGGTTATGCCGACGACATCGGCAGCTTGGGTGAAATGTCGTACTTCTGCGACCGCGACGAAGTACCGGAGCTGATGGAGCTGCATCTACATAGCTTACGGCTATCAACACTGCGATTTCGATGCATTGGACGCCTGATCGTACGGCTCCTAGCGTCGGTCATGTGGTAATCACGAAAACTCGGTCGCCCATCCGCTCGAACGTCGGCCTGAAGGTCGTCATGGCGGTGACGGGCATCGTCCTGGTGCTGTTCCTGATCGCGCACATGCTCGGCAACCTCAAGGTCTTCACTGGCGAGACCTCGTTCGACCACTACGCGCACTGGCTGCGGGACATCGGCACGCCGCTGCTGCCGGCCACCTGGTACCTGTGGATCCAGCGCACGGTCCTCACCGTGGCGGTGCTGGCCCACATCGGCGCGGCCGTCGTGCTCGCCATGCGGGCCCGGGCCGCCCGCCCGGTGGCGTACGCGCACCGCCGGAAGATCCACGTGAACTACGCGGCCCGCACCATGCGCTGGGGTGGCGTGATCATCCTGCTCTTCGTGATCTACCACATCCTGGACCTGACCACAGGTCACCTGAACCCGCAGGGCGACCCGGCCAACCCGTACGGCAACGTGGTCGCCGACTTCGCCCCGGAACGCTGGTACGTCACGCTCTTCTACGCGCTCGCCATCGTGACCCTCGGCTTCCACCTGCGGCACGGCGCGTTCAGCGCGTTCCGCAGCCTCGGCCAGCAGACGCCGAAGGGTGAGCGCCGGGCCCGCGCCGCCGCGCTCGTCTTCGCCGTCGTGCTCTGCGCCGGCTACCTGGTGGTCCCGTTCGCCGTACTCACCGGATTGGTGGCCTGACATGGATCTCTACACCGAGGGCGACCCGATCGCCGACACCCGGGCCCCGGACGGCCCGGTCGAGACCCGGTGGGACCGGCACCGCTTCGAGATGAAGCTCGTCAACCCGGCCAACCGCCGCAAGATGACGGTGATCGTGGTCGGCACCGGCCTGGCCGGCGGCTCCGCCGCGGCGACGCTCGCCGAGCAGGGCTACCACGTGAAGTCCTACTGCTACCAGGACAGCCCGCGCCGGGCCCACTCGATCGCGGCCCAGGGCGGCATCAACGCCGCCAAGAACTACCGCAACGACGGCGACTCGGTGCACCGCCTCTTCTACGACACGGTCAAGGGCGGCGACTTCCGGTCCCGGGAGTCGAACGTGCACCGGCTCGCCGAGGTCTCGGTCAACATCATCGACCAGTGCGTCGCCCAGGGCGTCCCGTTCGCCCGCGAGTACGGCGGCCTGCTCGACACCCGCTCCTTCGGCGGCGCGCAGGTGCAGCGCACCTTCTACGCCCGGGGGCAGACGGGCCAGCAGTTGCTGCTCGGCGCGTACCAGGCCCTGGAGCGGCAGATCGGCCTGGGCAACGTGGAGATGAACGCCCGCCACGAGATGCTCGAACTGGTGACCGTCGAAGGCCGGGCCCGCGGCATCGTGGTCCGCGACATGGTCACCGGCGAGATCAGCACCGAGATGGCGGACGCGGTGGTGCTCGCCTCCGGCGGCTACGGCAACGTCTTCTACCTGTCCACGAACGCCAAGGGCTGCAACGTCACCGCCTCCTGGCGGGCGCACCGTAAGGGCGCGTACTTCGCCAACCCCTGCTACACCCAGATCCACCCGACCTGCATCCCGGTCTCCGGCGACCACCAGTCGAAGCTGACCCTGATGAGCGAGTCGCTGCGCAACGACGGCCGGGTGTGGGTGCCGAAGGCCAAGGGCGACGACCGCGGCCCGCGGGACATCCCCGAGGACGAGCGGGACTACTACCTGGAGCGGATCTACCCGTCCTTCGGCAACCTGGTCCCCCGCGACATCGCCTCCCGCGCCGCGAAGAACGTCTGCGACGAGGGTCGTGGCGTCGGCCCGACCGGCCTCGGCGTCTACCTCGACTTCGCCGACGCCATCGACCGGCTCGGACGCAAGGCCATCGAGGCCAAGTACGGCAACCTCTTCGAGATGTACGAGCGGATCACCGGCGAGGACCCGTACACGGTGCCGATGCGGATCTACCCGGCCGTGCACTACACGATGGGCGGCCTCTGGGTCGACTACGACCTCCAGTCGACCATCCCGGGCCTGTTCGTGATCGGGGAGGCCAACTTCTCCGACCACGGCGCGAACCGGCTCGGCGCCTCGGCGCTGATGCAGGGCCTGGCCGACGGCTACTTCGTGCTGCCGAGCACGCTCGCGAACTACCTGGCGTCCGGCCCGCTGGAGAAGATCGACGCCAGCCACCCGGAGGCGGTCGCGGCGCGTACCGACGTCGAGGACCGGATCAGGCGGCTGCTCGCGGTCGACGGCGACCGCACGGTGGACTCGTTCCACCGGGAGCTGGGCCAGATCATGTGGGAGCACTGCGGCATGGAGCGCTCCGAGGCCGGGCTGCGCAAGGCGATCGACGAGATCCGTGCCCTGCGCGAGCAGTTCTGGCAGCGGGTCCGCGTCCCCGGCGACGGCGAGGGGCTGAACCAGTCGCTGGAGAAGGCCGGCCGGGTGGCCGACTTCTTCGAGCTGGCCGAGCTGATGTGCGTCGACGCCCTGCACCGGGAGGAGTCCTGCGGCGGGCACTTCCGGGCCGAGTACCAGACCCCGGACGGCGAGGCGCAGCGCGACGACGACCGGTTCGCGTACGTGGCCGCCTGGGAGTACGCCGGCACCGGCGAGCCGGTGCTGCACAAGGAAGACCTGACCTTCGAATACGTCCACCCCTCGCAGCGGAGCTACAAGTGAACCTGACCCTGCGCATCTGGCGCCAGTCCGGCCCCGAGGACAAGGGTCGGATGGTGACCTACCCGGTGCCGGACGTGTCCCCGGACATGTCCTTCCTGGAAATGCTCGACGTCCTCAACGAGCGGCTGATCCTCGACGGCGAGGAGCCGGTCGCCTTCGACCACGACTGCCGCGAGGGCATCTGCGGCACGTGCAGCCTCATGATCAACGGTGAGGCGCACGGCCCGCAGCGCGGCACCACCGCCTGCCAGCTACACATGCGGCAGTTCTCCGACGGCGAGACGATCGACATCGAGCCCTGGCGGGCCCGCGCCTTCCCGGTCGTCAAGGACCTGGTGGTGAACCGGAACGCCTTCGACAAGATCATCGCCGCCGGCGGCTACATCACCGCGCCGACCGGCAGCGCCCCGGAGGCGCACTCCACCCCGGTGGCCAAGGACGACGCGGACGCCGCGTTCTCCTCGGCCGCCTGCATCGGCTGCGGCGCCTGCGTGGCGGCCTGCCCGAACGGCTCCGGCATGCTGTTCACCGCCGCCAAGGTCACCCAGCTCTCGCTGCTGCCCCAGGGCCAGCCGGAGCGCTACACCCGGGTGATCGGCATGGTCGACGCGCACGACGAGGCCGGTTTCGGCGGCTGCACAAACATCGGCGAGTGCGCCTCGGCCTGCCCGAAGGGCATCCCGCTGAACACCATCGGCCGGCTCAACCGGGACTACCTCAAGGCCACCACCAAGCGCGCCGGCACCCCCGGCTCCTGACCCCCCGTCGTCGAAACCCACGCGACCGCCGCGCCCCGCACCACGGAGGAGCGGCGGTCGCCGTTTCCCGGGGTACGCCACCCCGGCAGTCATCCCACCTGGGCCAACCCGGCGCGGCGCGGTCCGGCGCGGAGAGCGCGCGTGGTGCTGTCCGGGAAGTAAGCTCCCCGGCCGCTACGAACTTGATGACGCAGATGCATCAGGCGGGCGGCGCAAAGGTCCGGGACACCGGCGGCGGGGGACCGGGAGCAGCAGGGTGTACACCAGCTCGGCGAAGTGGTGGACTGCCAGGCTTGATCCACACCACTCCGGCGGAGTGGGGGTATCGGACAGGCGGGGATACCGCCACCTCACCGGACTGGTGTGGATCATCGGAGGTCCGCCGGTGCGCCCGGGGTGACCATGCGGGGCACGACGCCGAACCGGCTGACGCGCAGCGCAAGGCCGCCTCAGAGTGACCGAAAGCCAGGGCGACGCAAGGCGTAGTCCACGGCGGAGGCGGCGGAGTGGCGCGATGAACCACCTGCGTCATCAAGTTCCTAGGCTGCCGCTGGCACACACCGACACGGTGCGGAACCACGGGGCTCCCGCCAGCACCGACGGCACTCGCGGTGCACCGGGACCGCGCACACCGCCAGGACCGCGCACACCGCCGGCACCCGCGCCGACCCGCGGCGTCTCGCGGCGACGGCTCCGGTTCAAGTCACTCCTCGCGGGTAGCAGTCCGATGGACGGCACCGAGGAGGGGACATTCAGGCATGAAGGCACTGACCTGGCAAGGCAAGCGTGACGTCCGGGTCGAGGACGTCCCGGACCCCCGGATCGAGGAGCCGACAGACGCGATCGTCCGGATCACCTCGACCGCCATCTGCGGTTCCGACCTGCACCTGTACGAGGTGCTCGGCCCGTACCTCAAGCCCGGCGACGTGCTCGGGCACGAGCCGATGGGCATCGTCGAGGAGGTCGGGTCCGGAGTGACCCGGCTGAAGAAGGGCGACCGGGTGGTCGTCCCGTTCAACATCTCCTGCGGGCACTGCTGGATGTGCGAGCGGCAGCTCTACGCGCAGTGCGAGACCACCCAGGTCACCGCCGAGGGCAAGGGCGCGTCGCTGTTCGGCTACACCTCGCTCTACGGCTCGGTCCCCGGCGGACAGGCCGAGTACCTGCGGGTGCCGCAGGCCCAGTTCGGCCCGATCACGATCCCCGACACCGGGCCGGACGAGCGGTGGCTCTACCTCTCCGACATCCTGCCGACCGCCTGGCAGGCGGTGAAGTACGCGGACACCCCGCCGGGCGGCACGCTTGCCGTGTTCGGCCTCGGCCCGGTCGGGCAGTTCTGCGCCCGGATCGGCCGCCACCTGGGCGCCGGCCGGGTGATCGGCCTGGACCTGGTGCCGGAGCGGCTGGCGATGGCCCGCCGGCACGGCATCGAGGTGCTCGACGTCAGCCAGCTCGACGACGTGCCCGGCGCGCTCATCGACCTGGTCGACGGGCGCGGGCCGGACGCGGTCGTCGACGCCGTAGGCATGGAGGCGCACGGCGCGCCGGTCGGCAAGATCGCCCAGGCCGCCGCCGGTCTGCTTCCGGACAAGCTGGCCCAGCCGATGATCGACGCGGCCGGCGTCGACCGGCTCGTGGTGCTGCACGCCGCGCTGAAGGCGGTCCGGCGCGGCGGCACCGTCTCGATCTCCGGGGTGTACGGCGGCGAGCAGGACCCGATGCCGCTGATGGAGATGTTCGACCGGGGCATCCAGCTACGCATGGGGCAGTGCCACGTGCGGCGCTGGGTGGACGACATCATCCCGCTGCTGGAGCGCGACGACGACCCGCTGGGCGTGGAGGACCTGCGGACCCACCGGCTGCCGCTGGCGCAGGCGCCGCAGGCGTACGAGATGTTCCAGCAGAAGTCCGACGGCTGCGTCAAGGTCGTGCTCGCACCGTGACCCGGACGGTGGTCGTCACCGGCGCGACGAGCGGGATCGGCCGGGCGGCGGCCCGGGAGTTCGCGGGCCGCGGGGACCGTCTGGTCCTCGCGGCCCGCTCCCCCGAAACCCTGGAGCAGGTACGCCGGGAGTGCGTCGACGCCGGCGCGGCGGACGTGCGCGCCGTGCCCACCGACGTCACCGGTCCGGACGCGCTCGACGCGCTGGCGGCCACCGCGGTCGCCGGGTCCGGTCGGATCGACGTGTGGGTGCACACCGCGGCCGTGATGGCGTACGGGCGCTTCGAGGAGATCCCGGCGGACGTCTTCGAGCAGGTGGTCCGGACCGACCTGCTGGCCGCCGCCGGGGTGGCGCGGGTGGCGCTGCGGCACTTCAAGCGGGCCGGTGGGGGCACCTTGATCCTCACCGGGTCGGTGCTGGGCCACGTCACCGCGCCCTACATGAGCGGATACGTGACGAGCAAGTGGGGGCTGCACGGCCTGGCGCGGGCGTTGCAGCAGGAGTCGCGGGACCTGGCCGGGGTGCACGTCTGCCTGGTCACCCCGGGCAGCGTGGACACCCCGGTCTACCAGCAGGCGGCGAACTACGTGGGGCGGATCGGGCGGCCCCCGCTGCCGATCACCACACCGGAGCGGGTGGCCCGGGCCATCGCGCACTGCGCCGACAGGCCGCGCCGGGAGATCTCGGTGGGCCGGGTGAACCTGTTCATGCGGGTCGGTTTCACCGCGCTGCCGGCCGTCTACGACGTGCTTGTCGGGCCGCTGATGCGCGTCGGCGGGTTGACGAACCGGCCGACGCCCCCCAACCCGGGCGTCGTGTTCACCCCGAACCCGGGCGGCGAGGCGGTGCGGGGCGGGTGGTTGCCCGACCTGTCCGCCGTGGTGCGCGCGGTGGGCGGGGCGACCGCGGCGGTCGGCTCGGCGGTCCGGCGGCGGCTGCGCTGAGCGCGCCGGCGCCCGGCGCTCGCACGGACCGGCGCGGAGGTGGCTACCGTGTACTGCGGGACACGGCGGAGGGGACGAGCATGCGGGCACCACGGGAGCAGGAGACGGACGTCGCGCGCGGCGGGCGGGGGTGGCGGATCGCCGGGCTGGCCGTGGTCGCCGGGCTGGCGTGGGCGGCGCGGGACGTGCCGGCCCAGCTCGGCGGCCGGCTCAGCGGCGCGCGGGCCGATCGGGCGGCCCGATCACCGCGGTTCCGCGACGGCACGTTCCACAACCCGAGCGGCCGGAACGCCGCCATGGTCGCCGACCCGGGGCGCAACCTGGTCCGAGAACTGATCTTCGGCAAGCAGAAGCGTCGGCCCGGCAGCGCCGTACCGTTGCTGCGCCCCGCCGACGCCGCGCCGGCCGACCGGGACCGCGAGCTGAACGTGGTCTGGTACGGCCACGCCTCCACGCTCGTCGAGATCGAGGGGCACCGGGTGCTGCTCGACCCGGTGTGGAGCGACAGGTGCTCGCCGTCGGCGCTCGTCGGCCCGCGACGCATCCACGAGCCGCCGGTCCGCCTGGACGAGCTGCCCCGCCTCGACGCCATCCTCATCTCGCACGACCACTACGACCACCTGGACATGGCGACGGTCCGGGGGCTCCTCGCCCACCAGTCCGCGCCGTTCGTGGTGCCGCTCGGTGTCGGCGCGCACCTGGACCGCTGGGGGGTGCCGGCGGACCGCATCGTCGAGCTGGACTGGTCGGAGAGCCACCGGGCCGGTGGGCTGACCCTCACCGCCACCGCCGCGCAGCACTTCTCCGGTCGCGGGCTGCGCCGCGACGGCACGCTCTGGAGTTCCTGGGTGGTGGCCGGCGCGCGGCGGAAGGTCTTCTACACCGGCGACTCCGGCTACTTCGACGGCTACGCCGACATCGGCGCCGAGCACGGGCCGTTCGACGTGACGCTGATGCAGATCGGCGCGTACGACCGGGCCTGGCCGAACATCCACATGTTCCCGGAGGAGGCGGTCGCCGCCCACCTGGACGTGCGCGGCGAGCTGCTGGTGCCGGTGCACTGGGGCACGTTCAACCTGGCCCTGCACGACTGGTCCGAGCCGGTGGACCGGCTCTGGGCCGAGGCGAAGGCGCGGGACGTCCGGCTGGCCGTGCCGCGCCCCGGCGAGCGGGTGGTGGTCGACGAGCCGCCGGCCGTGGACGGCTGGTGGCAGGCCGTCGCCTGACCGGGCGTGGTCGCCCGAGGCGGGTCAGAGCACGAAGGCGTCGGTCCACAACGCGCCGGAACGCCCGGACAGGGCATCGAGCATCGCCACCGCCTGGCCGTCGGTGAGCTGCGCGACGAAGTCGACGATGGCCCGGCCCCGGGCCCGGCCGATCCGGTCCGGGGTACGCGGATGCAGCTCCGCCTCGGCCAGCTCCACCAGGTCGTGCAGCCGGCGGGGCAGCCGGGACTCCTCCTCCGGGTCCAGCAGCCACTCCCAGAGCGCCTCCACGAGCGTGTCCAGCAGCCGCGCCTGGCCGCGCTGGTGCAGGGCCAGGTCCGGCCGGGCCAGCACGAACCGGTGGTGGACGAACTTGAGCACCTGCACCTCGTGCCACTGCGCCTTGCCGAGCAGCACGTACCCGGACCGGACGTCCGGCTCCGGGGTCACCGTGATGGCGTCCACGAAACGGGTGGACCAGCGGGCGGAGAACCGGGCGACGTACTGCTCCGCCTCGATCGAGCCGTCGAAGGGCAGCGCCAGCAACCCCTCCACCAGTTCCTCCCGCACGTGTTCGACCGCGGCGGCGAACGCCTCGTCGTCGGCGATCCAGCCGTCCTTGCGGTGCAACTGGCGACGGAGTCGCTCGATCGCCGCTCCGGGCCGCCGGCCGGCGGTGTCGAGCGCCGAGGTGGTGATCGACCGCAGGTGCCCGTGCTCGCGCTGCCAGGCCATCAGCTCGGCGGCCACCGCGCCCTGCTGGAGCACCCCGACGCGATAGAAGTCCTCCACGTCGTGGATGGCGTACGCGATGTCGTCGGCGGTGTCCATCACGGACGCCTCCGGGGTCTGCTGCCAGTCCGGAATGCGCCCGGCGAACGGCTCCCGGGCCGCCCGCAGGTCGTCCAGCTCGGTCCGGTACGCGCCGAACTTCAGCGACCCGCTCTCCGGGTCGTCCGGGGGCGGCGCGGCGCCCCGGGGCGCCGGGTCGAGGTGCCGCGGGTGCGGGTCGGGGTGGTCCAGCCGGGTCCACGGATATTTCAGCATCGCCGCCCGGACCGCGGCGGTGAGGTCCAGCCCGGTGGTCGCCGCGCCGCGGATCTCGGTGCTGGTGACGATGCGGTACGACTGGGCGTTGCCCTCGAATCCGTCGGTCAACCCGAGCCGCTGCCGGGCCAGCCGGTCCAGGACCCGCTCGCCCAGGTGCCCGAACGGCGGGTGCCCGAGGTCGTGGGCGAGCGCGGCGGCCTCCACCACCTCCGGGTCGCACCCGCCCAGTTTCTCCAGCAGGTCCCGGTGGGCCGGGTCGGCGGTCAGTCGCTCGGCGATCGCGCGGGCCACCTGGGCCACCTTCAGGCTGTGGGTGAGCCGGTTGTGCACGAGCAACCCGGAGCCGCCGGGACTGATCACCTGGGTGACGCCGTTCAGCCGGGCGAAGAACGGTGACGAGACGATCCGGTCCCGGTCGGCCCGGAAGGGGCTGGCGGCCAGGTCGCCGAGCGCCCGGGCGCTGCCCCCGAAGAGCCGCCGGGCCCGGGGGTCCGCAGGTGCCTCCATGATCGCCACGCTAGCGCAGGTGGCGACGGTCGGGGCAGGGTGCTCCTAGAGACGCTCCACGGCCGGCCCGGCGCACCGGTTCCGGGCGTCGAAGACGTAGCGGGCCCGGCGGGACACCATGTCGTAGTCGAAGACGTCGTGGTCGGTCGTGACGATCACCGCGTCGGCGGCGTCGACCTCCCGTTCGGTGAGCGGCACCACGAGCACGCCGGCCGGGATCTGGTGCTCCTCCGCGTACGGCTCGACGGCCCGGACGTCGGCGCCGAGGGCGCACAGCCGCTGGGCGACGTCCGCGGCGGGCGAGTCGCGCATGTCGCCGGTGTTCTTCTTGTACGCGAGGCCGAGCATGAGCAGCCGGGCGCCGTTGACGGCACGGCCGGTGCGGTTCAGCCCGGCCATGACCCGTTGCGCCACGTGTTCGGGCATCTCGTGGTTGACGTCGTTCGCCAGCTCGATGAAGCGGAACTGCCGGCCCAGTCGGCGCTTGACCTGCCAGGACAGATAGCACGGGTCGATCGGCAGGCAGTGGCCCCCGACGCCGGGGCCGGGCCGGAACGACATGAACCCGAACGGTTTCGTCTCGGCCGCGTCGATCGCCTGCCACACGTCGATGCCCAGGCCGTGGGAGAGCATGGTGAGCTCGTTGATCAGGCCGAGGTTCACCTGGCGGAACGTGTTCTCGATCAGCTTGGTCAGCTCCGCGACCCGGGGGGAGGACACCGGCACGGTCCGCGCCACGATCCGGCGGTAGAACCCGTCCACCCGGTCCCGGGCGGCGGCGTCCACGCCGGAGACCACCTTCGGCGTGTTCTCCAGCCGCCAGGTCGGGTTGCCGGGGTCGATGCGTTCGGGGCTGTAGCCGAGGTGGAAGTCGCCCGGGGCACGCAGCCCGCTGGCCGTCTCCAGAAGCGGGCGGAGCAGTTCCTCGGTCGTGCCCGGGTACGTCGTCGACTCCAGCACCACAGTGGCGCCCGGCCGCACGTACGGGCCGACGTGGATGCCGGCCTGCTCCACGTAGCTCAGGTCCGGGGTGCCGTCGCGCAGCGGCGTCGGCACCGTGATGACACAGACGTCGAAGCCCTCGGCGTCGGCGTACTCGGTGGTCGGACGGTAGCGACCGCTGCTGAGCGCGCGGCCGAGGCGGTCGGTGGGGATGTCCTCCACGAACGACTCGCCGGAGGCGAGCCGCTTGATCCGGTCGGCGTCGACGTCCAGGCCCACCACCTCGAAGCCGGCCTCGACGGCCCGCATGGCCAGCGGAAGACCCACGTACCCCTGGCCGATGACGACTACCTTCTCAGCGCTCACCCGGACTCCCGACACGTAGGAAATCACCTGGTTGGAGGCTAGAGGGGTTTCTGAGGCCGGAAGTCCGTTTTCGGGATATCGGGTCCGGCCGGCGGCCGGGGCGGAGCGCCGCGGTGCGCGGCGTCCGACCCGAGCGGGCAGAATGCACGACGAACCCACCCGAGAAGGCGGATCAGGATCGTGACTCAGTCTGTGCACAAGCGGATCGCCGAGGAACTCGGCGTCGCCGAGCGCCAGGTGCGGGCGGCCGTCGAACTGCTCGACGGCGGCGCCACCGTGCCGTTCATCGCCCGCTACCGCAAGGAGGCCACCGGCCTGCTCGACGACGCGCAACTGCGCACGCTTGAGGAGCGGCTGCGCTACCTGCGCGAGCTGGACGAGCGCCGGGCCGCGGTGCTGGAGTCGATCCGCGGCCAGGGCAAGCTGGACGAGGCGCTGGAGGCGCAGATCCTCGCCGCGGACTCGAAGTCGCGGCTGGAGGACATCTACCTGCCCTACAAGCCGAAGCGGCGGACCCGGGCGCAGATCGCCCGCGAGGCCGGGCTGGAGCCGCTCGCCGACACGCTGCTCGGCGACCCGACGCAGGACCCGAAGACGCTCGCGGCCACCTTCGTCGACGCGGACCGGGGCGTGGCGGACGCGACCGCCGCGCTGGACGGCGCACGGGCCATCCTGATCGAGCGCTTCGCCGAGGACGCCGACCTGATCGGCACGCTGCGCGAGCAGATGTGGTCGCGGGGCCGCCTGGTCTCCCGGGTACGCGAGGGCCAGGAGTCCGCCGGCGCGAAGTTCGCCGACTACTTCGACTTCGCCGAGCCGTACCCGAAGCTCCCCTCGCACCGGATCCTCGCCATGTTCCGGGGCGAGAAGGAAAACGTGCTGGAGCTGACCATGTCCCCGGAGGCCGACGGTGACGCCGACGCGGCCACCGGGCCCAGCCGGTACGAGGCCGCCGTGGCCGGCCGGTTCGGCATCACCGACCGGGGGCGGCCCGCCGACCGGTGGCTTGCCGACACGGTGCGCTGGGCCTGGCGTACCCGGATCCTCATCCACCTCGGCGCGGACCTGCGGATGCGGCTGTGGCAGGCGGCCGAGGAGGAGGCCGTCCGGGTCTTCGCCACGAACCTGCGCGACCTGCTGCTCGCCGCCCCCGCCGGCAGCCGCGCCACCATGGGTCTCGACCCGGGCCTGCGGACCGGGGTGAAGGTGGCGGTGGTGGACGCCACCGGCAAGGTGGTCGCCACCGACACGATCTACCCGCACGAGCCGCGCCGGCAGTGGGACGCCTCGATCGACACGCTGGCGAAGCTGGCCGGGGCGCACGGCGTCGAACTGGTGGCGATCGGCAACGGCACCGCCAGCCGGGAGACCGACAAGCTCGCCGGTGAGCTGATCACGCGGCATCCGCAGCTCGGCCTGACCAAGGTGATGGTCTCCGAGGCCGGCGCGTCGGTCTACTCGGCCTCCGCGTACGCCTCGCAGGAGCTGCCCACGATGGACGTGTCGCTGCGCGGCGCGGTCTCGATCGCCCGTCGCCTCCAGGACCCCCTCGCCGAGCTGGTGAAGATCGACCCGCGGTCGATAGGCGTCGGGCAGTACCAGCACGACCTGTCCGAGGTGAAGCTGTCCCGCTCCCTCGACGCCGTGGTCGAGGACTGCGTGAACGCCGTCGGCGTCGACGTCAACACCGCCTCCGCTCCCCTGCTGACCCGGGTCTCCGGCATCGGCGCCGGCCTGGCGGAGAACATCGTGCTGCACCGGGACGCCAACGGGCCGTTCCGCACCCGGGGCGAGCTGAAGAAGGTCGCACGGCTCGGGCCGAAGGCGTTCGAGCAGTGCGCCGGCTTCCTGCGCATCCCCGGCGGCGACGACCCGCTCGACTCGTCGAGCGTGCACCCCGAGGCGTACCCGGTGGTGCGCCGCATCCTCGCCACCACCGGGCAGGACCTGCGCGCGCTGATCGGGAAGTCCGCGATCCTGCGTGGCCTGCGGGCCACCGACTTCGTCGACGGCGCCTTCGGCCTGCCCACGGTCACCGACATCCTCGCCGAGCTGGAGAAGCCCGGCCGGGACCCGCGACCGGAGTTCCGCACCGCCACCTTCGTCGAGGGCGTCGAGAAGATCGGTGACCTGACGCCGGGAATGGTGCTGGAGGGCGTGGTCACAAACGTGGCCGCGTTCGGCGCGTTCGTCGACGTCGGCGTGCACCAGGACGGGCTGGTGCACGTCTCGGCGATGTCGCACACGTTCGTCAAGGACCCGCGCGACGTGGTGAAGTCCGGCGACGTGGTGAAGGTGCGGGTGCTCGACGTGGACGTGCCGCGCAAGCGGATCTCGTTGACCCTGCGGTTGGACGACGAGGCGGAGCCGGGGGCCGGGCGGGGCGGCGGCCGGGCCGACGGCGGCCGGCAGCACCGCGGCGACCAGGGCCGGACCGGCCCAGACCGCGGCGACCGCGCTCGGAGCGGGCAGGGCCAGGGCGGTCGGGGCGGGCAGGGCCAAGCCGGTCGCGGCGGACAGGGCCAGGGTGGGCAGGGACGCGGCGGGCAGGGACGCCAGGGGCGCGACGGCGGCGGGCCGCCCGCCGACAGCGCGATGGCCGACGCCCTCCGTCGGGCCGGCCTGCTCTGACCCGGCCCGCCGTGGACCGGACCGGCGGCGGCGGTGGCGACCGGCGTACGGTCGGGTGATGGTCACGGACGACGGCGCGGGCGCGGACTGGCGTGAGACGCGACGGCACGCGGTGCGGGCGCACGCCGCCGCCGACGAGCGGCGGCGTGCGGCGGAACAGGCGGAGGCGGCGGAGCTTGTCGGCGCGTTCGTCGCCGAGGCGCGACAGCGGGGGCTCGCCACCACCCGCCTCGTCGCCGTGTCCTACGACGGGCGGCACCGCTACCGGACCGGGCTGCACGGTTGGTACGTCGACCGGTCCCGGCACCGGGCCGTCGACGTGGCGGGCCGGTTCCACCTGCTGACCGTGCCGGCCAGCCTGCGCGCGCTGCTGTTCGGGGCCACGCCCGAGCCGTCCCCGCCACCGCTTGTGATCGGCCGTGGTGGCCGCGACGGCGAGTCGCTACCGCTGGAGGCGCTGCTGCGTCGCCGGCTCAGCGCGGGCGACGACTGGCCCTGACCCGGCCACCGTCCACCATCTCGTGCAGGGTCCGCTCGACCCGGTCGGCGCCGGCGGCGACGGAGAAGACCCGGTCGTAGTGCGCCCGGCCAGCCCGACCGAGCAGTTCCAGCTTCTCCCGGCCCAGGTCGCAGATCTCCCGCAGGGCGTCCGCGATCGAGTCGGGGTCACCGGGTCGGGCGGTGATCCCCGCGCCGCTGTCCCGCGCCACGGCGGCGGCGTCCCCCTCCGCGGCGACGAGCAACGCGCGCCCGGCGGCCAGGGTCGCCTGCACCTTGCTGGGCATGGTGTACGCGGACATGCCGCCCCGGCGCAGGCTGACGTAGTGCGCGTCCCCGGTGGCCATCAGCGCGGGCATCCGGTCCCGGGGCACCTGCCCGAGGAAGCGCACGTTCGTCGCTCGCACCGCCCCGGCCCGGCGGCGCAGCCGCTCCTCGGTGGTGCCGGAGCCGGCGATCAGGCAGACCAACCGGGGGTCACCGGCACGGGCGCAGGCGTCGATGAGCGAGTCGAGCGCCTGTGCCTCGCCGAGCGCGCCGGCGTAGACGAGCACGACCTGGTCCGTCCGGAGACCGAGTTCGGCGCGCAGGTCGGCGGCGCGGGCGCCAAGCCTCTCGTCCGCCCACACCGGGATGTGCACGAGCTTCTCCCGGGGCACCCCACGGTCGGCGAGCAGGTCCGCGGCGCCGGGTGAGACGTGGGCGATCCGGGCCGCGCTGCGGTACATCGCGCCGCACCAGGCGGCCATCCCCCGCTCGACCGTCCGCGACATCCGGCCGGCGCCGAGGAAGCCGCTCGCCAGCACGCTGTCCGGCCACAGATCCAGCACGTGCAGCAGCACCGGAACCCGGTGCACGTACCTGGTGAACCACATCGGCAGGGCGACGCTGATCGGCGAGTTGCCGACCCAGAGGGCGTCCAGGCCCCGCAGCGCCGGGGTGCCGGAGACCAGCGCGGAGACGGCGAAGGACCCGTAGTTCGCCAGCCGACGCGGCGCGGAGCGGTCGTGGCTGGGATAGAGGGCCACCCGGCGGATCCGGACCGGTCCGTCGGTCTCGTCGACGCGGCGGGCCAGCCGGTAGCCGGGCGCGAGCCGGCCGGTCGGATAGTTCGGGAAGCCGGTGAGCACCTGGACCTCGTGTCCCCGGTCGGCCAGGGCCCGGGCCAGCATCCCGGGCAGGGCCGCCGGACCCGGCTCCGGGTCGAACCACTGGGTGAGCAGGCCGATCCGCATCGCCCTCACCCCGCCGCCACGCCGGCCACCGGGTGGGCGGGCCGCGTGCCGTCGGCCCGCCACAGGTCGCGGAGCGAGTCGCTCAGGTCGTGCGCCGGAGCCCAGCCGAGCACCCGACGGGCACGGTCGATGTCGGCGCACATCCAGGGCACCGCGGCCGAGCGGGTGGCGTCGGCCGGGAAGCTGCCGTGGCGGATCTCGCCGCGGAAGCCGGCCACGTCGGCGAGCAGCCGGACGACGTCCCGGGTCGCCACCGCGCGCCCGCTGCCCACGTTGACGACGCGCTCCGCGCCCGGCGCGCAGCGCGTCGCGGCAAGCACCGCCGACGCCACGTCCCGCACGTCGACGAGATCCCGGTAGGTGTCGTGCAGACCGAGGGCGATGTCACAGGCCCCGCCGGCGAGGGCCGAGCCGACCATCGCGGTCACCCGGGACAGCATGTTGCCCGCAGGCATCCCCGGGCCGACCGGGTTGAAGACCCGCAACACGATCGTGTCGAGCCGGCCGGCGTCGCCCGCCAGCTCCGCCAGGCGGGTCGCGGCCAGGTGGCTGAGCCCGTACTCGCTGACGGGCGTGCCCGGGTGGTCCTCGGCGACGGCGAGGCCGTACGGCACGACGCCGTACTCGGCCGCCGAGCCGATCCGGATCAACCGCGCCCCGGGCGCGGCGACGGCCATCGCCTCGATCAGCTTCGCGGTGGTGACGACGTGCGCCCGCACGAAGTCGTACCCGGAACCGACGATCCGGCCCGCCGCGCTCACCACCACGTCCGGTCGTTCCCGGGCGACAAGCGCGGTCAACTCGGGCAACCCGATCCGGACCAGGTCGCACTGCGCGCGGGTGGGGCACCGCAGGGCGGTGTGCCCGGCCAGCGCGGCGCCGATGTGGCGGCCCAGGAAGCCGCCGGCGCCCAGCAGCAGCACCCGGTTCATCGGCGGCACGCGGCGCCCTGGTCGCCGGCCGGCGACGGCGCGGGCGGCTCGTCGTTGCCGGTGAACTCGTGCCACGTGGCCGCGCCGGGTGCGGAGATGCCCTGCCGGCTGAGCACCACCCGGACGGTGTCCAGGAGGATCCTCAGGTCCAGCAGGAAGGACCGCCTGTCGACGTAGTCCACGTCGTAGCTGAACTTCGCCTCCCAGCTCAACTCGTTCCGGCCGCGCACCTGGGCGAGCCCGGTGATGCCCGGCCGCACCTCGTGCCGCCGGGCCTGCTCGGCGTTGTAGAGGTCGAGGTAGCGCACCAGGTGCGGACGGGGACCTACCACGCTCATCTCGCCGCGCAGCACGTTCCAGAACTCCGGCAGCTCGTCGAGGCTGCTCGCCCGCAGCCAGCGTCCCGCCCGGGTGAGGCGTTGGGCGTCGGTCACCAGCCCCCGCTCCGGATCGGGGTGGCGCATGGTGCGGAACTTCACCACCTCGAACAACTCGCCGTGCCGGCCGGGCCGGGTGTGGCGGAACAGCACCGGCCGCCCGTGCGTCACAAGCACCACCAGGGCGACGAGGGCCAGCAGGGGCGCGCCGACGGTCAGGACGACGAGTGCGCCGAGCACGTCGAGAAGCCGTTTCCAGCGGTCGTAGGGTCGCCGGGTCGTCGGGGCGGCTCCCCGTCCGGCCGCCCGGCCGGAGGCGCCGCCGCGCGGCTGCGCCGAGTGGACAGCAACTTTGGGCATGAAACAGACCTACCACCTTTGCGGCGGTCGTTCCGCGCTTTCACATTCGCCGGCGCAACTCGTGGAAGGTGAACGTGAGAGATGAGCGTTCCTCCCTTTTCCGGAAGCGCGCCCGGTCGTGTTATCGCGACAGTATGGTCGCCTTTGACGAGATCGCTATTCCCGAGGATGGTCCGCCGGGAAACAGGCAGGAGGAGATATGCTTTCCTCGCTTTCGGACAGACGTTTTCTCATCACCGGCGGCACCGGGTCGTTCGGACAGACAATGGTCTCCCGACTGCTCGAAGCCGGTGCCGCCGAGGTGCGGGTCCTCAGCCGGGACGAGTCGAAACAGGACGCGATGCGGCACCGCCTCGGCAATGACCGGGTCCGCTACTACGTCGGCGATGTCCGGGACTACGACAGCGTGCTCAAGGCCGCCCGGGGCATGGAGTTCGTCTTCCACGCCGCCGCCCTCAAGCAGGTGCCCTCCTGCGAGTTCTTCCCGCTCGAGGCGGTCCGCACCAATGTGCTCGGCAGCGCCAACGTGGTGGACGTCTGCGAGCGGGTCGGCGTGGAGACGCTCGTATTGCTGAGCACCGACAAGGCCGTCTATCCGGTCAACGCGATGGGCATGACCAAGGCGCTCATGGAAAAGGTGGCGCAGGCGCACTCCCGAAACAACCCGGCGGCCCGGACCCGGGTCTGCTGTGTGCGCTACGGCAATGTGATGTACTCGCGCGGTTCGGTCATTCCACTTTTCATCGACCAGATTCTCCGCGGCGGTCTGCCGACGGTCACCGATCCGACGATGACCCGTTTCCTGATGTCGCTGCCCGAGTCGGTCGAACTGGTGGAACACGCGTTCGCGTTCGGCCAGCCGGGGGACGTCTTCATCCGCAAGGCCGACGCCTGCACCATCGGCGACCTGGCCACGGCGCTGTGCAACCTGTTCGGGGTGCCGGCGAAGTTCAACGTCCTCGGCATCCGGCACGGGGAGAAGCTCTACGAGACCCTGGCCAGCCGCGAGGAGCTCGCGTTCGCCGAGGACCTCGGCGATTTCCTCCGGGTGCCGGTGGACAGCCGTGACCTGAACTACTCCCTCTACTTCGAGGAGGGCGACGTCGAGCACGGGGGCCTCGCCGACTTCCACTCGCACAACGCCCGCCGGCTGTCCGTACCGGAGATCGAATCGTTGTTGATGACGCTGCCCGAGGTGCGCGCGCAGGTCCGGGCCGCCGCGGCGGCCGTGGAGACGGCATGAGCGAACGCACCGAGCGAAGCGAGGGCCGTGAGCGCATGCCCAGCCAGCACGGCATGAGCACGGCCGCGGACTTCGACCGACCCGACCGGGTGCCCCGGCGGCGCAGCGACCACCAGGCCGACCAACGGGCCGACCAACGCCCGGCACGACGGGTCCTCGTCGTCGGCGTCACCGGCATGCTCGGCCACGCCGTGCTGCGCGAACTCGGCCACGATCCGGATCTCGACGTCCACGGCCTGGCCCGCGGCATCGACGACCGGGCGGCGCTGTTCCCACCGCACCTGCTCGCCCGCATCGTCCCGGCCGTCGACGTGACCCGGTTCGGTCACGTCCGGCAACTCGTGGAAGAACTGCGACCCGACGTCGTCATCAACTGTGTCGGCGTCATCAAGCAGCGGCCGGACGTGCAGGACGCGGTGCTCACGGTCACCCTCAACGCCCTCTTCCCCCACCTGCTGGCCGACGCCTGCGCGCAGGTCGGCAGCCGGCTCGTCCACGTCAGCACCGACTGCGTGTTCTCCGGCCGCCGGGGCGACTACCGCGAGGACGACCTGCCCGACCCGCCCGACCTCTACGGTCGGTCGAAGCTGCTGGGCGAGGCGACGACGGGCTCGGCGCTCACCCTGCGTACCTCGATCGTCGGGCACGAGCTGACCACGAACCGTTCCCTGGTGGACTGGTTCCTCTCCCGCCGGGGTCGGGTACCGGGCTTCACCAGGGCCGTCTACAGCGGGGTGACGACCGTGGAGTTCGCCCGGCTGTTGCGCACGATCGTCCTGCCCCGGGCGGAGCTGACCGGCCTGTACCACGTCGCCGCCGCGCCGATCTCGAAGTACGACCTGCTCCGACTGGTCGCCGAGGTGTACGGCTGGTCCGGTGAACTGGTTCCGGACGACGAGTTCGCCTGCGACCGGTCGATGCGCGCGGACGCCCTCGCCCGGGCCACCGGCTACCGTCCGCCGAGCTGGCCGGACATGATCGCGGCGATGCACGCCGCCCGGGCCCGCTGGGCGCTCGACCAGCCCCGGCCGGGCCTGGCGCGCGTGCCGCTCTGACGGACCAAACGACCACCGCCGGTACCGCCGGCCTGCCGGAGTCAAAGGACATCACGTGGGGAACCGAGTGGGTCAACTGTGCCTGATCGTCGGCGCGGTCGTTGCCGTCGTGGCCACCACCGTCGCCAGCATCTCCGTCCCGCTGGTCGCGGTCGGGGCGGTGGCGTTGCTGCTGCTCGCGCTGTTCGCGCAGCAGATGGACGGCTGGCGGTGGCTGCTGGGCCTGACCATGGCGCTCCTGATCGGCGCCTCGTCCAAGGTGCCGGCCCTGGCGGATGCCAGCTTCTATCCCCGGTACGTGGCAGTCGCCGCCCTGGTCGTCTGGGCACTGCACACGCCGGGCCGGGCGGTGTCCCGGATCGACCCGTGGACCCGCCTGCTCCTCGGCGCGCTCTGGGCGATGGCGGGTCTCGCCACGCTGAGCTTCGCCTGGTCGGTGGTGCCGCTGGAGACCCTCCAGCGCGGTGTCGCGCTGCTCCTGCTGGCCGCGCTGGTGCACGCCGTGATCCGATTCCGGTGGTCGGACCGGGCCGCCATGCTGGCCGACCTGCGCGTGGTCTACCTGGTTCTCAGCGGCTCCATCCTGCTCGGTCTCGGCTTCGGGCTCGCCGACGGCACGCTCGTCGCCGCGCTGTCGTACGCCCGGTTCGAGGGCCTCTACAACAACCCCAACATGCTCAGCATCGTCTGCGCCCTGACCATCCCGCTGGGCTGGGTGTTCTACCGGCAGTCCCGGCGGCGGGTGGAACTGCTCGGCATGGTGCCGGCTGCCGCCTGCCTGCTGCTCTCCCAGTCCCGCACCGGGCTGATCGCCGTGCTCGTCGGCGGCCTCTGGGTCGTCCTGCGTCAGGGGCTGAGCCGGATGGTCCGCCTCACCGCCGGGCTGGCCGCCGGGCTCCTGGTGGCGTACCTGGTCAACCTGCTGCCGATCCTCTTCGCGAACCCCTGGATGCGGCAGCTCGAACTGCGCTTCACCGACCCCACCGGCGGTGACCTGTCCAACGGCCGCACCGAGATGTGGCAGGCGACGATCGACCTGTGGTGGCAGAACCGCCCCGCCCTGGGCTTCGGGTACGCGTCCCGGACCCACTTGATCACACTCGCCAGCATCGACGAGTCCCTGGGGACCCGGGTGAGTGTGGTGCACAACAGCTATCTGCAACTGCTGCTGGAGTTGGGGCTCGCCGCCGTGGCGCCGCTGGCGCTGCTGCTGCTGGCCGTCGGGCGGGTCGCGCTGCGGGCACCGGTGCGCCGGGCCGATTCGGGTCTGGTGTGGCTCGTCGTCACCGGCCTGCTGATCCAGATCACCGAGTCGGCCATCTTCGGCACCGGGCAGACCTACCCGTACGTGTTCTGGCTCGTGGCCGCCGGTGTGCTGCGGCACCTGCCCGGCGACCGGGCCGACGCGGACAGCGCCGCGCCGTCCCCCTCAGCCGCGCACCCCCGACGGGCGCACGGCCCGGTGGGCGCCGTGCCGCGCCGGCCGGCGCCGGTTCTGCCCTGAGGTCATCCCACGGTGGGCGTCCCGGTCGGGACGCCCACCGCCTGGTCGTCGCCGGGCTCAGCCCCGGTCACCGGCCGCCACGAAGGCGCTCACCCGATCCCGCCAGGCCCGGTGGTCGAACGACTCGCGGGCCCTCGACCGGGCGGCCCGGCTCATCGCCGTCCAGTCCTCGTCGCGCAGCCGCAGCGCACGCTCGACCGCCAGCCGCACGTCGTCCGGCCCGTTACCGTCGAGCACCAGCCCCTCGACGCCGTCGCGCACGTAGGCGGCCAGGTCGCTTGTGTGGTTGAGCAGCACCGGGCAGCCGGCGGCGAGGCTCTCCGGCACCTTGGACGGGAAGCCGTTCGCCGCGTACCCGCCGGTGGGGCGGACCAGCATCGAGAAGTGCGACTCCGAGAGCAGCGTCAGCACGGTGGCGCGGGGGACCCGACCGAGGAACCGCACGTCGGCGGAGAGCCCGTCGAGCACCGAGACGTCCAGGTCCGAGTGGGCGGCGGCGTCCTCGCGGGTGACCCCGGCGATGGTGAGGCTGACCCGTCGCTGCTGGTCCGGGGTGAGCCGGCTGATCCCGCGCACGATCACGTCAAGCATGTCCTTGCGGCCGGGGGTGCCGGCGTACAGCAGGCGCAGGCCGGTGGAGAGCGCGGGCGGCTGCGCGGCCCGGAAGTCGTCACAGTCCACCTGCGGCGGCACCACGAGCACGTCCAACCCGTGCGCCGCGAAATAGCCGGCTAGTGTGGTGGAGACCGCCGTGGCGCGACCGACGAGCCGGGTGGCCAGGAACGTCGACCAGCGGTGCCGGACGAAGTACGGGGTGAGCCAGCCGCGCCGGAACTGCCGCCGGTCGTGGCGTTCGCTGGCGTCCACCACGACCGGGCAGCGCAGCGCGAGGCGCAGCACCGTCCAGTTGCCGAGGGTCATCAGCGCCATCGGCAGCAGCACCACGCTCACGTCGCCACGGCGTAGCCCCCGCCGGCGGACGGCCCGCAGCACCCGGACCGGGCGGGCCAGCCGGGCCGACATCCGGGTGAACCGGTGCCGGCCGCGGATCCGCAGGGTGACGAGGTCGATGCCGGCCGCGCCGGGCGGCGGGGTCGGGAAGTCGACCTCGCAGGGCCAGTCGTTGACGACGAGCGTGCGGCTGCCCCCGGTGGCGGCGGACCGGGCCAGTTGCAGCAGGCGGTTGGAGGTGGCGTCCCCGTGCGGGAAGGCGTACGCGCCGACAAGCAGCGGACGGGGTCGGTCGGCCCGCCCGGTCGATTCGCCGTCCGGCCGTGGCTCCCGGCCGAGTTCCCGGCCGAACTCCCGGCCGACGACAACGCTCTGGTGATCGGTCATCTCACTCACCGTTCCGAGCCGACAGTTGGCCGGCTGCTCTCTCGGGGCACCCGGCCCCACCCCGGGCGGGCCGCCGCCCACCGTCGGTAGATCTCCAGGTGGATGGCGGTGGCCCGGTCGAGGGCGAAGACGCTGCCCGCGAAGCGCGCCGCAGCCGCCCCGACGGTGGTCGACGCGGTGTGGGCCGCCGCCTCGTCCACCGCCCGCGCCCACGCCTGGGGCACCGCGTCGACACCGACGATTGTCACGCCGGGAAGCCGCTCGCCGATGAAGCGCACGCCCGGCAGGTCGGCGGCCACCGTGCCGACACCCAACGCGACCGGTTCCAGCACTCCCCCGGGCAGCCCTTCCAGGCACGACGGGTGGACGACGACGTCGGCCTGCCGCAACAGCCCGCCCACGTCCTCGCGGGGGCCCAGCAGGTGCACCCGGTCGCCGACACCTGCGGCAGCCGCCGCGGCCCGGACGCGCTCGTCGTCCGCTGGGTCGCCCGGCCCGACGAGCACGGCGTGCGCCGACACCCCCCGGTCACGGAGCGCGGCCAGGATCGGCGGCAGGAGCCAGCGGCGCTTCTCCGGCGAGGCCCGCCCGACGGTCAGGCACACCAGGTCCGCCGGCGCCGCGCCGATCAACGCCCGCAGGTCGTCGGGGCTGGGCCGGCGGAGCCGGTCGAGGTCGAGCCCGTTGAGCACCACCTGGCAGCGGGGGTCGTCGCGCCAGGCCGGGTGGTAGCCGAACGTCAGCGAGCTGGGCGAGACGCCGAGGATGTCGGTGGCGAATATCCGCAGCAGCCGTTCGCAGACCGACCGGTAGACCCGTCGGCGGAGGTTCCGGCGCCTGTTGTCGTCCCCCCGGAAGTGCGCGACCCGTCCGGGCACGCCGCGCAGCGCGCCGAGCGCGAGCAGCACACCGGAGAAGTTGGCGCAGTCGGCGTGCACCACGTCCGGGCGCAACTGCCCGAGCAGGCGCAGGAAGCGGGCGGGGAAGCGCACGTCGAGGGGCATCGCGGTGACGGTGCCGCCGTGGCCGGTGACCATGCCGGCCATCGGTCCCGGCCCGACCACGTCGCTGAGGGTCACCAGGTGCAGTTCGACGCCGGCGGCGGCGAGCCGGGGCAGCAGTTCGGCGGTGCGCGTCTCGGTGCCGCCGAAGTTCAGCTCGCCGACGACCCGCAGCACCCGGATCCGGCCGGTCACGACGGCCCGCACCGGGCGAGGGCACGCCGGTATCCCACAAGCGCCGCCGGCACCATGGTGAGCAGGTACGCGACGCATGCCGCCCCGGGGAGGCCGGGCAGGCCGAACTGTCGCAGCCACCAGACCTTGAGCACGGTCGCCAGCACCAGGAACGACGCCCAGCCGACGAACTGCGGCCGGAGCAGGCCGATGCTGTTCTGCACCATGATCAGCGGGGAGGTGACCGCGACAAGCAGGGACCAGCCCGCCAGCCCGGCGAGGACCGGGAGCCGGATCGTCGACAGGTCGACGGTGCCGACCCAGAGTTCGATCAGCCGATGGCCGTAGCCGACAAGCAGCAGCCCGACCGCCCCCACGATCACGCCGTAGAGCGCCACCATCCGTCGGGTGTTGCGGCGTACCCAGGCCACCTCGCCCCGCGCCAGGGCAGCGCCGTTGACCGGCCAGATCGTCATGCCGACCAGACCGACGAAGATCCAGAGGACGCCGAACAGCTTGCCCACGACGGCGTAGTGCGCCGCCACCGACAACCCCAGGACGTTCGCGACAAGCGGGTTGTCCACGTTCAGCGCGATCGACGACATCGTCGTGAGCGCGAAGAACCGCAGGCCCAGCCGGAGCAGCCCGACGACGGTGTCGCGGTGCACGAGTCGCGGCGCCGGCCGGCCGGCGGGCTCGGCGGACCAGAAGTAGGTGAGCGTGTTGAGCAGGTTGGTCGCGGGCACCGCCAGCACCGCGCCGGCGACGACCACGAGCGGTCCCCAGTCGGCGGCGATGGCGACAAGCACGACGGCCATCGCGGCCAGGGCTCCGGCCGCCTGCCAGATGTTGCTCTGCACCATCTGACCGCGGGCGTACTGGATCCGCTGGATCAGCGAGAGGGGAATGTTGACCGCGAAGGCGCCGAAGCAGATCAGGACCAGGGTGGCGGTCTGCGCGGCGACGGTCGGGTCGCGGACGGCGAACAGGTCCACCCAGGGCACCATCGGGGTGACCACCACGAGCGCCGCCAGCAGCAGCACCCCGACCACGCCGAGGGTGGCGAAGGCGCCGGAGATCTCCCTGGCCTGCTGTCGGGGATCGTCGGCGAGCTGACCGAGCCGGGTGAGCAACCCGTTGCCCAGCCCCAGATCGGCGAACCAGGCCATCCCGGTGAGCGCGGTGATCGCCATCCACAGGCCGTACCGCTGGTCGCCGAGATACCGGAAACAGGCAGGCGTGATGACGAGCGGCGCGGCCAGGCCGATCCCCTTCGCCACCATCGCGGTGGCGATGCCCACCGTGACGGTGCGGTCCCGGTTCGTCGCCGACAGCGGAGCCGACGCGGGAACGGGGGACGCGACCGGGGCGCCGCTCGGCGGCGCGGTGACGACAGCCGTCCCCGCGGTCACCGCCGCCGGCCCGGCCGGGCCCGCGGCCCGGGTCACCGGAGTGTGGCAGGGGCGACGCCCAGCCGCTCGGCCATCCACTCGCCGGTCGCCCGCAGCCCCTCGGGCCGGGCGACGGGCGTGACGTCCGGGAAGAGGTGTCGCAGGGTGGTGTTGTCCGCGAGCGAATGGGGGACGTCACCGACGCGCGGCGGCGCGTGCTCCCGGGTGATCGGCCGCCCGAGCAGGTCCTCCAGCTCGTCGAGCACCCGGAGCAGACTGGCCCGCGCCCCGAAGGCGAGGTTGACCGGATGCGGGTGGTGCACCCGGCGACGGAGCGCGTCGAGAATGACGTCGCAGACCGTGCCGACATAGGTGAAGTCGCGGGACTGGGTGCCGTCGCCGTGCACCACGACCGGCTCGCCGCGCAGGGCGGCGTACGTGAACCGGGGGATGACTGCCGCGTACGCGTGGTCGTGCCGCTGCCCGGGACCGAAGACGTTGAAGAACCGGAAGGCCAGCGTGGGCAGCCCGAACGACGCCTGGTGCGCCAGGGCGTACGCCTCGGTGGCGAGCTTGCTCGCCGCGTAGGGGCTCATCGGGCGGGTCCAGGTCAGCTCCGCCTTGGGCAGCGCCGGGTTCATGCCGTACACCGACGAGGAGGACGCGACGAGCACGTGTGCGACGTCGTGCCGACGGGCCGCCTCCAGCACCATCAGCGTGCCGGTGGCGTTCGCGTGGTGGGAGGCGAGTGGGTCGCGCAGCGACCGGGGCACGCTTGGCAGCGCGGCCAGATGGACCACTGCCTCCCGGCCCGCCATCGCGGTGTCCAGGGCGGCCCGGTCCAGGATCGACCCCTCGACGAGGTCGACGTCCAGCCCGTCGAGGTTGCCCCGCAGCCCGACCGAGAAGTCGTCGAGGACGCTCACTTCCTTGACGGCCGGCTCGGCCAGCGCGGCGCGGGCCAGGTTGGCGCCGATGAAACCGGCCCCACCAGTGATCAGAATGCGCATGAAAACCCCCCGGTTACGCACGTCACCTGTACATCGAGCTAGTACTCGGCGCGTTACGGCGGCGGTGGAATTTCACCTGTTCAGGAGGCAGTCGGCGGTTTCCCTGCGGGACGGTCGGCAGACGTCCACCGAACGGCCGATGATTCTGTCCGAGAACCGACCGAAAACCGCCGCGAGCTGCGGAAAAGCGCACAGTGACAGCATCTTCGTGCGTTCGCGGTGGAGGTGTGGAATGCCCGAGCTGATCGTCTACCGGTCCAACGCCCTGATGTCCGTGAGGTCACGCTTCGACGCCACCCGGGATGTGGTCATGCCCGTCAACCTGGCCTACGCCGAGAGCATGGTCGGCATGTGGCACTCCGGCCTTCCCCAGGTGAGTCTCGTGCCCTCGACCGCGACCGACGCCCAGGTGTGGCCGGTCATGTCCGCCGTCGGCACCAAAATCCACGACACCTCGGACGACAACTGCCCGATCAACACCGGTTGGTCGTACGTCGGCGGCAACCACGGCTACAACGTCGGCACCCAGATCGTCGTGGCCAACCACGGCAAGACGACAGCCGACGTGGGTTCGCAGTGGAGCGACGGCACCCGGATCTTCACCCTGCTCGCCATCACCAACGCCAGCAGCCTGCTGTTCGGCAACCCGTACACGATCGTCAACGGCATCGCCCAGGGCGCCCGGGTCCGGCCGGCCGCGCCGCTCACCCACGTCTCGGGTGGGACCCACCGGACCACCGTGCCGATCACCAACGTCACCCCGGACGCGCAGATCCGCCCGGCCACCCACTCCCACACGGTGACCGTCGAACTCGACGGCCGGCCGGTGCCGGACGGCCGGTCGACCGGCCTGGATCTGGTGATCCACGAGTCCTACCTCATCCCCACCTACCAGGGGATGATCGATACCGCCCGGGCGAACGTCGGCACCCCGATCGCCACGATCATGCCGAGGATCCCGTCCCTGTGCCGGATCTCGAACGTCTACCGCTGGTCGCCCGGCGGCAGTCTGATCGTCACGCAGACGGTCGCCGCACTGTCGCGGTTCGCCCTGAACGCGGGCGTCACCCAGTGCGCGCCGCTGACCCCGGTGGCGGGCGGCAGCCGCCGGCAGTTCATGCCGAACGTGGGCGTGGCCGGCGGGCTGAACTGGTCCACCTGGGCGAAAATCGACAACCTGGCCGCCCTCACCGACTTCACCCCGGCGACCCTCGTCAACAAGACGTGGCCGGCGACAAGCATGACCCAGTGGGTGGTCAGCGGCGGACTCATCCAGCAGTGGGGGCTCGCCGTCGGACTGCTACCGGTCGCGGACGGCGCGCCCGCGGTCCGGGTCCGCTACACCACCGCCAAGGGCTGGTTCATCAGCTCCAGCCTCAAGAAGAACTATCCGCAGTTGGTGTGGGGTCGCGTCATGGCACCCGGGGAGTCGGTGACCGGCACCGCCTACCGCCGCTATCTGGCGCCGCCCTCGACCGCCACCCAGATCATCGTCTCCGACGGCGGTCGCGACTTCGTGATGATCGAACGGGTCGACCCGGTCGCCCAGGCCACGATGCCGGCGCCGCAACTGTACGGCCGGCTGCTGGTCCGGGTCGGGCCGACGAACCTCACCGTGCCGGCCCGGGTCACCCTCGAGGGCATCCCGTACAGCTTGCCGGTCTCCCCCGGGTACGGGATGTGGCGCGCGGATCCCGTACCCGGGGGCTGACCCGAGACGCCCGTCGTGGCCCTCAACCGGTGGGCACGCCGTAGATCCGCTTCATCGCCTCGTGTTTGGCCGGGACGGGCAGGTGCCCGATGCCGAGCGACTTGGCCTTGAGCCGTTCGAGATATTCGTCCGTGCTGCGCACCGGCCGCGCCGGCACCCCGACCGCCACGGTGTTGTCCGGGATGTCGCGGGTGACGATCGCGCCCGCCCCGATGACGCACCTGTTGCCGATGGTGACGCCCGCCAGGATCATCGCGCGCATGCCGATGTAGACGTCGTCGCCGATCGTGATCGGCGCGGTCCAGTCGAGGTCGGGATGGTCCTTCCGCAGGATCAACGTGCCACCGTCGTGGGTGACGAACTGCACCTCGGAGGTGATGTAGACGTTGTCGCCGATGGTGATGAGCCACGGTTCCGAGCCGAACATCGCCCGGTTGACCCCGTAGAACCTGACCCGACCGGTCAGGTTGACCCCCAGGGACCTGACGAACGCCTCGGGGTCACGCGACGCGGCCAGATGGTCCCGTACGCGGCGGGCCATCGTACGAACACGACTGGGCACTGACTGTCCTCGATCGCAGGGTCGGCTGTGGAGAACCGGACCGGGCCGGTGGGTCCGGTCACCGGGAAAACGAGTCGGCTCCGGCCACGGTGACGGCGTCACCGCCGGGCGCGGGGATCAACGGCAGAAGCGGCGGGCGTGCTCCAGCACGTTGGGTTCCCGGCGGCCCTGCCGCCAGCGCCGGTACCGCCGCCCGGCGGTCTCCTTCGCCTCGGCCCGCTCCTCGGGCGTCCGGTCGGCAAGCAGGTCGAGCACCCGGCTGAGGCCGGCCGCGGTCGCCGGCCGGACCACCGTCCCGCCGGTGTCGAGGATCAGCTCGCTGAACGGCGTGTTGTCCGAACAGACGACCGGGCAGCCGGACGCCAGGCTCTCCAGGATCACGTGGCCGAAGTTCTCCCCGAGGGTGGGGAAGAGGAAGGCGTCGTACCGGCTGAACGTCGGGATGACCTCCGCCGCCGCGAGTTCGCCCAGGTAGCGGACCCGGACGTGACCCGGCATGGCCGCGATGATCCGCTGGCAGCGTGACCAGTAGTGCGCGTCCTCCGGTGGGCCGAAGATGTCGAACTCCACCGGCCGGGTGGTGCCGGCCACTGCTTCCAGCGCCCCGGACAGGTTCTTCATCGGCGAGATCCGACCGACGAAGACCAACCGCAACGGCCCGTCGTGCGCGACGACAGGCGGGGCCGGTTGCGCCGGGATCGGGCTCTCGTTGCCGTTCACCATCACCCGCGCCCACGGCACGTTGGCGCGGATCTGTTGTTCCTCCAGCCGGCTGCACGCCTGCCAGCGCACCCCGAGCCGGCGCAGCATCGGCGCCCACAGCGCGAGGAAGAGCCGCTTCTTGGCGGCCCTGATGGCGAGGGCGCCGGGCGACAGCTCACCGCGCGGGGCGACCAGGATGGCCCCGACGCGCACCAGCCGCAGCGCCACCGCCAGGATGGACAGCACCGAGAACAGCGACCAGACGCTGTTGACGTAGAGCAGGTCGACCGGGCGGGCGCGGACGTGCCGGATCAGTCGGGCCCAGTGCCGCGGCGCACCCGGATTCAGGTAGAAGACGGCGGAACGCTCGTCGCGCCGCAGCAGCCGTCCGGACAGACCGGGGTACGGTGCAGACGAGCCGAGGTCCCGGTCCCGGGTGACCAGGGTGACGTCGAGGTCCCCCGGGAGGGTGTCCAGGATGAACCGCAGGGAGCGGATCGGGCCACCGCCCCGGAAGCCCGGCTCGAACACCCCCGCGGTGGCGATCACCCGGTAGGCGCCCACCGCGCCGGCGGACGGTCGCGGCGTCGCGGCGTCGTCCAGGGAGGGCGTCCTTGTCAGCTTGCGCACTACCGGCCCACCTCCGCCGTGCCGCTCGGAGGCCGGCACCCCACAGGAATGTCTGGAACGTATGGACAGCGATGGGGGCGAGCGGCGTTCACCATGGTCGAGGGAGAACCGGGTGACCACCGACGTGGTGATCGTAGGCGCGGGTGGAATGGGCCGTGAGGTTTTCGGGGTAATTCGGCTGCTGAACGCCCAGGCGGTCGACGGGGCGCGGTGGCGTGTCCTCGGCTTCGTCGACGACTATCCCACCGACTCCAATGTGGCGCGGGTGCGGCGGCTCGGTGTGCCCTTCCTCGGCCCGACCCGCTGGCTGGCCGGGCGGCCGGCCAGTACCCGGGTGGCGCTTGCCGTGGGGGATCCGCGGCGGCGCCGCGAGACGGACCACGTCCTCGCCGGGTACGGCCTCCCCGCCGCCACAGTGGTGCACCCGGCGGCGGAGATCGGCCCGGACTGCGTCTTCCAGGAGGGTCTGTTCGCCGCCGGTGGCGCGCGGGTGACGACGAACGTGGTGCTGGGCCGCCAGGTGCACCTCAACCAGAACTGCACCGTGGGGCACGACACCGTCCTCGGTGACCATGTCTCGGTGAACCCGCTCGCCGCGGTTTCCGGCTACTGCCGGCTTGACGACGGCGTGATGGTCGGCACCACCGCCGCCGTCCTGCCGGGACTGCGGGTCGGCCGGGACGCCGTCGTGGGCGCGGGCGCGTGCGTGACCCGGGACGTCCCGGCGGGCACTGTGGTGACGGGCGTGCCCGCCCGGCCGATGCGCCGGTCAGCGGCGGATGCCGGCCCAGTCGTGATGCCGGCGTACGGTCGAGAGGATGAAGTCGACCACCCGGCGTGACGTGTCCGGCACCTGGTAGTCGCGCGGGCAGGTGACCGGGCCGGCCGCCGTCTGGGCCAGCACGACCCGGACGGCCTCCACCACCCCGACCGGGTCCAGCCCCGTCATCACGATCGCACCGCAGTCCAACGCCTCCGGGCGCTCGATGGACTCCCGGAGGGTCACCGCCGGAAATCCGAGGATCGCCGCCTCCTCGCTGACGGTGCCACTGTCGGACAGCGTGCACCGGGCGTGCCGTTGCAGGGTCACATAGTCGAAGAAGCCGAACGGCTCGTGGAAGGTGATCCCGTCCAGGAGCGTGCCGTCGACGGCGAGCGACTCCAGCCGCTTGCGGGTACGCGGGTGGGTGGAGACCAGCAGCGGCAGTCGCCACTCGTCCCGTACGGCGCAGAGGCAGTCGAGAAGGCGGCGGAGCCGGTCCGGGTGGTCGACGTTCTCCTCCCGGTGCGCGCTGACGACGAAGTAGCCGCCCGGTTCGAGGGCGAGCTGCGCCAGGATGGTGGACCTGTCGACCTGTGGCCGGTAGTGGTCGAGCACCTCCCGCATGGGTGAGCCGGTGTGCAGGATCCGGCGGGGGTGCAGACCCTCGGCGAGCAGGTTGCGCCGGGCGTGCTCGGAGTAGACCAGGTTGAAGTCGGCGACGTGGTCGACAAGCCGCCGGTTGGTCTCCTCCGGGACGTTGAGGTCGAAGCAGCGGTTGCCCGCCTCCATGTGGTACACGGGAACCTTCATCCGCCGCGCCATCAACGCCGAGATGGCGCTGTTGGTGTCGCCGAGCACCAGCAGCGCGTCCGGCCGCAGCTCGCCGATGGCCTTCTCGGTGCCGACCAGGACCGCGCCGAGCAGGCTGCCGAGCGATCGGGTGTCGGCCCGCAGGAAACGGTCGGGTGCCCGTACGCCCAACTCGGTGAAGAAGATGTCGGACAGCGCGGGGTCCCAGTTCTGTCCCGTGTGCACAAGCGTGTGCTCCACGGTCCGGTCCAGCATGTCGATCACCCGGGCCAGGCGGATGATCTCCGGCCTGGTCCCGACGACTGTCATCACCCGGGTCACGTACGCCTCCTCGTGGTTGCTCGGGGTTCTTCGGACACCGCCCGGTGGACGGCTCGGCCGGCGTCCCCCGGGGTCCGGCCCTGTGGGGGCATCCGGCGCCCGGGGATGGTGATCGCCTGCCACGCCTCGTCGAGGGCGCTGACCCGGGGTCGGCCGAGCCGCCACCGGCGATAGGCCTCCCCGGCCGCCACCCGGGCCGCCCACCGCTGTGCGGGCGGGGCGGCGGCGACGCGGGTGACGAGCGCGCCCAACGCCTCCGGGGTCAGCTCGGTGAGGACCTGCCCGCCGCCGTCGCGCAGCACTGACGTCCACGGTGTCCGGTCCGAACAGATCACCGGGCAGTACGCCGCCAGGCTCTCCGCGATCGCGTGGCCGAGGTTCTCACCCCGGGTCGGCTGGACGGACGCGTCGTACCGGGAGAAGGTCTCGCCGACCTCCCCGGGGCGCAACTCACCCCGGTAGGTGACCACGGAGGGGTCCGGCAGGACCGCCCGCAGGTCCAGACACCGCTGCCAGTATCTCGGGTCCTCCACCGGGCCGTAGATGTCGAGCCGGACCCCCGCCCGGACATGGGCGAGCGCGGCGAGCACCAAGTCGAGGTTCTTCATCGGTGAGATCCGACCGATGAAGACGAGGCGCGTGTCGTCGCCGGCCGGCGGTTCGGCCGGAGCGTGGCGCGGTTCGGGGCCGACGCCGGCCGCCTCGACGGCGATCCGCGCCCCGGGCAGCATCCGCCGGATGTCACTGGCCTCCTGCGGACCGGTGGCGTGCCACCACACCCGGGGTCCCCGCAGCATCCATCGCCAGCCGGCCAGGAACACCCGCTTGCGGGCCCGGTGCAGGCCAAGGGCGGCGGCGCCGAACTCGCCCCGGGGGGCCACCAGGATGCGGTCCACCCGCAGCAGACCGAGCCGGGCCGCGACGATGGGCAGGATCGAGAAGACCGACCAGACGCTGTTCACGTAGAGCAGGTCGAACCGCGTCGACCGCAGCGCCCGCCAGAGCCTCCACCAGTGCGCCGGACGCCGCGTCCCGAGATAGAAGACATTCGTCCGGCCGCGTCGCACCCAGGTGCCGGACAGCCCGGGGTAGGCGGCGCGGTCACCGAGATCCCGGTCGCGGGTCAACAGGGTGGTGGAAACGTGGGCGCTGGCCGTTTCGAGCACGTCGGAAATGGATCGGACGGGCCCGCCGGCACGCCAGCCGGGGCTGAAGTAGCCGGCCGTGACAAGAACCCGAAAATTGCTTCCGTCAGTGCCCGTCAACCGCTTGTCGCCTTCGGTCGCGGGGCTGGTGTCGCCGGCCATCCTCGCTCCTCGCTTCAGACACGAAACTGAGTGGGATAACGAGCGGCGGCCAATTCAGTGACTCCGCTTCGCAATTTAGGCGAATTCGTAGAACATTACCCGGAAATACATGATCAGCAGCACGGAACCCGGTATAAGGAAGTCGCGCGAAAAACTCCGAACACACGGCACGAGAGGAACTCCATGTCGCGAGTGGCACTCATATCCGGCACGACCGGGCAGGACGGTAGCTACCTTTCGGAGTTCCTGCTCAACAAGGGCTACACGGTGCACGGGATCAAGCGAAGGTCCTCCTCGTTCAACACCGAGCGGATCGACCGCCTCGACGTCCATCCTCGCGAGGACGAGGCGCGTCTGTTCCTCCACTACAGCGACCTCTCCGACCCGGCCTCGTTGACCTCGCTGATCCGCGACATCCGGCCGGACGAGATCTACAACCTCGGCGCGCAGAGCCACGTCCGGGTCTCCTTCGACATCCCGGGCTACACCGCTGACGTGACCGGGCTCGGCGCCCTGCGGATGCTTGAGGCCGCGCGGGCGGCCGACGTCGGCTGCCGCTTCTACCAGGCGTCCTCCTCGGAGATGTTCGGCTCCACCCCGCCCCCGCAGCGTGAGGAGACGCCGTTCCACCCCCGCAGCCCGTACGCGTGCGCCAAGGTCTACGCCTACTGGTCGGCGGTCAACTACCGCGAGTCGTGGGACATGTTCTGCGCCAACGGCATCCTGTTCAACCACGAGAGCCCCCGGCGGGGCGAGAACTTCGTCACCCGCAAGGTCACCCGTGCGGTGGCCCGGATCGAGGCCGGCATCCAGGACAAGCTCTACCTGGGCAACCTCGACGCGGTGCGGGACTGGGGCTACGCCCCGGAGTACGTCGAGGCGATGTGGCTGGCCCTCCAGCAGGACACCCCGGACGACTACGTGGTGGCCACCGGCGAGGGCCACTCGGTACGCGAGTTCGTCGAGGCCGCCTTCGACCGGGTCGGGCTGGACTGGGAGCGGTACGTGGAGATCGACCCCGCCTACTTCCGTCCGGCCGAGGTCGACGCCCTCATCGGAGACTCCACCAAGGCCCGGCGTCGGCTGGGCTGGGCGCCGAAGACCCTCTTCAGCGACCTGGTGCGGGTGATGGTGGACGCCGACCGGCAACTCCTCGAAGACGAGCGGATGGGACGCCTGGTGCGGGTGGACCGATGAGGATCACCGTCGACGCCACTCCGATCCGTCCGGGCCACGCCGCCGGGGTCGAGGCATTCACCTACGGTCTGCTGTCCGGCATGGCCGCCGACACCTCCTGCGAGCTGCGGGTGAACGTCCTGCGTGGCACCCTGCCGCAGTGGCGCGGCCACGTGCCCGCCCCCCGGGTGGGCTGGGCCGAGGTCGCCCAGCCGTTACGCTCCGACACCGCCCCGGGTCAGTTGCTGCGCCGCTGGACACCGACGCGGGTCCGCGACTCCCTCGCCGTCCGCCGGGCGGTCAACGCGGTCCGGCAGCGTTCGGTCCCCCGCCAGCGGGGGGTGGACGTCACGTTGTACCCGTTCCACAGCAACCCGATCGGCGCCGGCCCCTCGGTCGTCGTCGTGCACGACCTGCGGCACCTGCGGGCCGCCTTCCACGCCCCCGGCTTCGCCGCCGTGGTCCGGGAGAACGTGGCCCGCGCGTCCGCCATCGTGGTCACCTGGCCCCACCCGTACCGGGAGACCCTGCGGCTGTTTCCCGAGGCGGCGGAGCGGACCGCGCTCATCCCGACCCCGACGTTCCAGCCCGCGCCCGAACGCGCCGCCACCCGACCGGAGCCGGGTCTGCTCGTCTACCCGTCCTCCACCGCGAGCCACAAGAACCACGCGACGCTGCTGGAGGCGATGGCGCTGCTCCCGGAGTGCCGGCTGGTCTGCCCCGGCCCGCTCGTCGAGCCCGAGGCCAGTCGCCTGCTCGCCCGCGCCGCGCAACCCGACCTCGCGGGCCGGGTGTCCTTCCCCGGCTTCGTCACCCTCGACGAGCTGAACGCCCTCTACGCCCGGACCGACGCCGTGGTGATCCCGTCGCTCTGGGAGGCGGCGAGCGGCGCGATGCTTGAGGCGTTCAGCTGGGGGCTTCCCGTCGCCTGCGCCGACGCCGAGCCGTTGCTGGCGCAACTGGAGTTCACCGGCGCGGAAGCGGCGGTCTTCCGGGCCACGGACCCGGCCTCCCTGGCCGAGTCGGTCCAGCGGCTGCTGGCCGACCGGGCACGCTACGCCGCCGCCGCCCGGCACGCCAACGGCCGGTTGGCCGCCCGCACCTGGGCGGCGACCGGTGGCGACTACCTCGACGTGCTGCGGTGGGTGGCGGAGGGACGACCGGGACCGATGCCGAGATCCGCGTTCGCCGCCGAACTCAGCGGGGAGGAAGCGTCATGAGCACGGCGGACGACAGGTATCCGGTGGCCCGACCGAGCCTCTCCGACCTGGAGGAACGGTACGTGGTCGATGCCCTGCGCAGCGGCTGGGTCTCCTCCCAGGGGCCCTATCTCCACGACTTCGAGGACCGCTTCGCCAGGCGGTGCGCCGCCGGCACGGCGGTGACCACCGCCAACGGCACGGTCGCCCTGCACCTGGTCCTCGCCGCCGCCGGGATCGGCCCGGGTGACGAGGTCATCGTGCCCGCGCTCACCTACGTGGCGACCGCGAACGCCGTCGCCTACTGCGGGGCGCGGGCCGTCTGCGTGGACGTGCTGCCGCAGAGCTGGTGCGTCGACCCCGCCGCGGTCCGGGCCGCGATCGGTCCGCGGACCCGGGCGGTCATCGCCGTCGACCTGTACGGGCACCCCGCCGACTATCCCGCCCTCCGCGCGCTGTGCCAGCGGCACGGCCTGCTCCTGGTGGCCGACGCGGCGGAGTCCTTCGGCGCCACCGTCGACGGACGCCCCACCGGTTCGCTCGCCGACGCGACCACCTTCTCCTTCTTCGGCAACAAGGTGATCACCGCGGGTGAGGGCGGCTGTGTGACCACCTCCGACGAGGCGCTTGCCGCCCGGATGCGCCTGCTGCGCAACCAGGGCATGGACCCGCACCGGCGGTACCACTTCCCGGTTCTGGGCTACAACTACCGGATGACCAATCTGGGCGCCGCCCTGCTCTGCGCCCAGCTCGACCGGGCCGACGAGATCATCGCCCGGCGGGACGAGGTGATCGCCGGCTACGAGGCGCAGCTCGCCGACGAGCCGGCGCTGTCGGCGCAGCCGGTGGTCGCCGGCGTCCGCCGGGCCCCGTGGATGGCCGCCTTCCTGGTCGGACCGGAAGGGGACGCCACCTCCCGCGACACGCTGGCCCTGGCGCTCGATCGGCTCGGCGTGGAGACCCGGCCCTTCTTCGTGCCGATCCCCGACCTGCCCGCGCACCGCGATCCGGAGGCGCGCTGCCCGGTGACCGCCGACCTGAGCCGGCGCGGCATCAACCTGCCCACGTATCCGGAGCTGACCGAGGCGGGGCTCAAGACGGTGGTGGAGCGCGTCCGCGCGGCCCTGTCGACAATCGCCTGACCCGTCGGCTCACCCGCCGGGCGGGACCGGGTCGAGCCCGCCGGGCGGGACCGGGTCGAGCCCGCCGGGCGGGACCGGGTCGAGCCCGCCGGGCGGGACCGGGTCGAGCCGGCGGGTGAGCGGCGCGCGGCGGCGCAGCAGCAGCAGGTAGCTGCCGGCCCAGGCGACCGCGCTGACAAGCGCGAGGAAGGCGAGCGCGCCGGCCGCGCCGGTCGCCCCGAACAACACCGCCGCGACGACGACCACCGGCACCCGCAGCCCGCCCAGCAGGACGCCGAGCAGGATCGCCCGCCGGCTCGCCTGCTCGACCCGCAGCCCGGCGAAGCCGACGGCGGCCGGCACCGCGAACAGGCTCTCCAGCGCCAGCAGCACCAGCAGGCTGCGGGCCAGGCCCCAGTTGGCGCCGAGCAGCGTCCGGCCGACCGCGTCGGGCAGGAGGGCGACCGCGACCGTCATCGGCAGAACGCCGGCGGTCACGAGCAGCGTCACCCGGACGGCCGCCCGGGCCCGCACCGCCCGCGACCCGGTGCGGCTGCGGGCCAGGTACGGCAGGGTCAGTGTGGCGGCGGTGGACAGCACCAGGTTCACCGGCCCCAGCAGGGTCCGGCCGGCGCTCAACGCGCCGACCACCGAGGTGCCCGCGAAGGCGGCCACCGCGCTCAGCGACAACTGCGCCGATCCGGTGGTCAGCAGGAACTGCGTGCCGAACCCCACCGCGACGCGGCTCTCCGCCCGGCCGGCACGCCAGCCCGGCCACAGGGCGTAGCCGCGGCGGACCCCGACCACCACGCCGATCAACGCGCCGCCGAGCGCCCAGCCGGCGACCACGGACGGCGCGTCGACCAACCGGAACAGGCCGGCAAGCGCGGCGCAGCCGGTGACCGCCGCCCAGGTGGCCTCCTGGAACAGCGCCCCGGACGGGGCGCCGACGCCGACGGCGATCGCCTTCGTGTAGTCGTAGAGCACCAGCCCCGGCAGGGCGAGGCCGACGAGCACCAGGTAGGGCGAGCCGTACGCCGCACCCGCGGCGCCGAGCACGGCGCCGCAGGCCGCGCCGAGCAGGGTGACCCGCCGGGCGGCGGACGGGACGCCAGTCCCCGCCGCCAGCACGGCCTCGGTCACCATGCTGCGGACCAGCCCGGAGCCGAGGACGTAGAACGTGAAGGCGAGGGCGAACTCGCCCACCCCGCCGATCGACTCCAGCCGGGTGACGGTGATCGCCACCAGCAGGTTGCCGCCGCTTGACAGCCCCCCGACGAGCAGGGCGAGCACGGCCCGACGGCCGCGTCGGGGGACACCTGGGACGTCTCCGCGGCCGACCCGGGAGCGGACCCGGACGGTCACCGGACGGCACCCACCGGCAGCGACACCTCGTGGTCGCGCCAGGCCGGGACGCTGCGGGTCAGCCCCAGCAGCAGGAGGACCGGTGCGGCCGACACCACGTGTTGCAGGAACCCGATCGTCGAGTCGGGATAGGTACCGGACCAGAGCAGCACATCGGAGAAGACCAGGCAGAACAGGCTCAACCGGGCCGGGCCGGGCCGACCCCGCCACCGCAGCAACAACGCCGCGAAGCCCGCCCAGAACGCGTGCACGGCCACCACACCCACCGGCCCGTCGAAGAACCAGATGTTGCCGAGCAACAGGAACGTGTAGGACGACGTCGGCCCACCACCGAGGAACTGGTTGATCCGCTGCCCGGTGGACAGCGCCGGCCGGTCCGGATCGAGCACCCGCGGCACAATCCCGTACCTGACGTACTCGGCGACCCCGGGCTGGCCGATCTCGACCGGCACGTCGTAGCCCGCCACGGCGGTGAGCTGACTGTCCAGACGGAGCCGGTCGGCGGCGGTGACCCCGGTGTCCACCGCCACCCCCTGCGCGTCCCGGATGGTGTTGCGCTGCGCGAACATGGCGGGCCAGGCGAGGAGGAGCACCACCGTCCAGAGCAGGAGGTGACGCAGCCGGAAGACGCCGCCGACCGCCCCGGCGGCGGCCACGAAGAACACCAGGGCGATCAGGGGCGCGGACCGGGCGGTGAGCACCGTGACGTACGCCTCCACGCCGACGAGCACGGCCACCCAGCAGTACAGCTTTCGCGAGGCGAGCCGACCGCCGAGATGGCTGCCCACCAACAGGGCGAAACCCAGGGTGCCCCAGCCCGAGAAGAGCGCGCACACCATCGCGAGGGGGGTGTCGGACAGTTCGCCGGACACCTGGCTGACGATGGTCCCCCGGCCGAGGTGGGCCCCGACGACGTTCGCCACGATGCCGGTCAGGGTCACCAGCCGGGCCACCTGGTAGATCCGGGGATAGCGGGCGGTCGCCTGTCGCATACCCTGCCGCCACTGCGGATCGGGACGGCCGAACAACAGGCCGACCGTCTCCACCGAGACGCTACCCAGCAACGCCAGGCCCACCAGGAGCACGATGAAACCGGTGTGCGGATTCTCGTTGAGCACCGCCATCGGAAGGATGAGCAACGCGTACGGCGCGAGCACCAGGAAACTGACCGGATAACAACGCAGCAGCCCGCCGACCAGCTCCCGGCGGACGACCACCCTGGACCCGGTCATCAGACCTTCCTCTCACCGTGCGTAACGAGCCGGGGGATGCCGCGGGCCAGCCACATCAGGAAGAAGACAGTCATGGCCGATACCGCGTGTTGCAGGAACCCGATCGTGGAGTCGGGATAGGTGCCGGACCAGAGCAGCACATCGGAGAAGACCAGGCAGAACAGGCTCAACCGGGCCGGGCCGGGCCGGCCCCGCCACCGCAGCAACAACGCCGCGAAGCCCGCCCAGAACGCGTGCACGGCCACCACACCCACCGGCCCGTCGAAGAACCAGATGTTGCCGAGCAACAGGAACGTGTAGGACGACGTCGGCCCACCACCGAGGAACTGGTTGATCCGCTGCCCGGTCAACAGCGGCGGCCGGTCCGGATCGAGCACCCGGGGCACCAACCCGTACCTGACATAGTCGGCGACCCCGGGCTGACCGATCTCGACCGGCACGTCGTAACCCGCCACGGCCGTGAGCTGTCGGTCCAGACGTAGCCGGTCCGCCGCCGTCACGTCGCCGCTCACCTCGATGCCCTGATCCTGCCGGATCTCGTTGCGGTGCGCGAAGATCGCCGGCCAGAGCAGGAGCAACACCACCGTGCCGAACAGCAGCGCCCGCAGCCGGAACACGCCGCAGACCGTGCCGGCGGAGACCGCGAAGAAGACGAAGGCGATCAGTGGGGCGGTGAGGGCGGTCATCAGGGTGACGAGCACCTGGGTGGCGACGAGCGCGGCGAGCCAGCCGTACAGCTTCGCCCGGGACAGCCGGCCGCCCAGGTGGCTGGCCACAAGCAGCGCGAAGCCGAGCGCGCCCCAGCCGGAGAACAGTTTGGTGAGCGCCACCGACGGCGAGTCGGACAGTTGCCCGGAGATCTGCGCGACGATGCTCCCCCGGCCGAGGTGGGCGCCCAGCAGGTCGGCCGTGATGCCGGTCAGGGTCACCAGCCGGGCCACCTGGTAGATCCGGGGATAGCGGGCGGTCGCCTGTCGCATACCCTGCCGCCACTGCGGATCGGGACGGCCGAACAACAGGCCGACCGTCTCCACCGAGACGCTACCCAGCAACGCCAGGCCCACCAGGAGCACGATGAAACCGGTGTGCGGATTCTCGTTGAGCACCGCCGTCGGAAGGATGAGCAACGCGTATGGGGCGAGCACCAGGAAACTGACCGGATAACAGCGCAGCAGCCCGCCGACCAGGTCCCGCTGGCGTCCCGACCCGGCTCCGCGTGCCGCCGCCCAGGTGTCGACGACGTCAATCTCCGGTCCAGGGTCGAGGGCCGCCCTGGACTGGTTCATCAGATGCGCCCCTCACTGTTTTCCGTCGCCTCATGGGCAACGAGCCAGCCGATGCCGCGACACGCTCCCGAGGGGGAAACGTGGCGGAACGCCGTCGTGCCCCCGTCCGGCGGGCGGACGGGGGCACGACGGGCGGCGCGGAGGGCTACGACAGCACGTCGTCGACCAGGGACTTGGCCTCCTCCTGGATCCGGGCCAGGTGCTCCGGGCCCTGGAACGACTCGGCGTAGATCTTGTAGACGTCCTCGGTGCCGGACGGGCGGGCCGCGAACCAGCCCGACCCGGTGGTCACCTTCAGCCCGCCGATCGCGGCGCCGTTGCCAGGCGCGGTGGTCAGGATTGCGGTGATCGGTTCGCCGGCCAGCTCGGTCGCGGTGACCTGCTCCGGCGACAGCTTCGCCAGGACCGCCTTCTCCGCCCGCCCGGCCGGGGCGTCGATCCGCGCGTAGGCCGGCGCGCCGAACCGGTCGGCCAGCTCGGCCCAGTGCTCGCTGGGGGTGCGCCCGGTCACCGCGATGATCTCCGCGGCGAGCAGGCAGAGCAGGACGCCGTCCTTGTCGGTGGTCCAGGTGCTGCCGTCGCGGCGCAGGAAGGACGCGCCGGCGCTCTCCTCGCCGCCGAAGCCGACCGAGCCGTCGAGCAGGCCGGGCACGAACCATTTGAAGCCGACCGGCACCTCAAGCAGCGTCCGGCCCAGGTCGGCCGCGACCCGGTCGATCATCGAGGAGGAGACGAGCGTCTTGCCCACCGCCGCGGTCGGGCCCCACCGGTCCCGGGTACGGAACAGGTGGCCGATCGCCACCGCCAGGTAGTGGTTGGGGTTCATCAGCCCGCCGTCCGGGGTGACGATGCCGTGCCGGTCGGCGTCGGCGTCGTTGCCGGTGGAGACCTGGTACTTGTCGCGGGCGGCGATCAGCGAGGCCATCGCGTTCGGCGAGGAGCAGTCCATCCGGATCTTGCCGTCGCCGTCCAGGGTCATGAACCGCCAGGTCGGGTCCACCTCCGGGTTGATGACCGTGAGGTCGAGGCGGTGCCGCTCGGCGATCTCCCCCCAGTACGCCACGCTCGCCCCGCCCATCGGGTCCGCGCCGATGCGCACCCCGGCGTCCCGGATCGCGTCGATGTCGAGCGCGGCGGGCAGGTCGTCGACGTAGTGGGCGAGGAAGTCGTACGTGCCTGTGGTGTCGGCGGCGCGGGCCCGCGCGTACGGGATGCGCTTCACCTCCTTGAGCCCGGCGGCGAGGATCGCGTTCGCGCGGTCCTGGATCCACTTCGTGACGTCGGTGTCGGCGGGGCCGCCGTTGGTGGGGTTGTACTTGAACCCGCCGTCGGACGGCGGGTTGTGCGACGGGGTGATCACGATGCCGTCGGCGAGCCCCGAGGTGCGGCCCCGGTTGTGGGTGAGGATCGCGTGCGACAGCGCCGGGGTCGGGGTGTAACCGTCGCGGCTGTCGCGCAGCACTGTGACGTCGTTGGCGGCCAGCACCTCCAGCGCGCTGACCTCGGCCGGCGCGGAGAGCGCGTGGGTGTCCCGGGCGAGGAACAGCGGGCCGTCGAGGCCCTGCTCCCGCCGGTAGTCGCAGAGCGCCTGGGTCACGGCCAGGATGTGATCGGAGTTGAACGCGTTGCGCAGGCTCGACCCGCGGTGCCCGGAGGTGCCGAAGGAGACCTGCTGCGCCGGGTCGCTCGGGTCCGGGTGCTCGGCGTAGTAGGCGGTGACCAGCCGGGGCACGTCGACCAGGTCGGTGGGCTCGGCGGGCTGCCCGGCACGGGGGTGGGCCACTGCGGGATCCTCCTAGGAGACGATGGGGCCGGTCAGGGCTCGACGCGCTGACCCTTGCCGATGACGACGATGCCGTTGTCGGAGACGGTGTAGCGCTGGCGGTCCTTCTCCAGGTCGACGCCGATCTCGGCGCCCTCCGGAACGTAGACGTTCTTGTCCAGGATCGCCCGCCGGACCACCGCGTGCCGGCCGATCTCGACACCTTCCATCAGGACGGCGCCGTCGACGTGCGCCCAGGAGTGCACCTTGACCTTGGGCGAGACGATCGAGTTCTCCACGAGCGAGCCGGAGATCACCGCCCCGGGTGAGACCATCGAGCCGACCGCCCGCCCCACCCGCTCGCCCCACTGGTGGACGAACTTGGCCGGCGGGTACGGCGGCTGGTCGGTGTAGATCGGCCAGTCGAAGTTGTAGAGGTTGAACACCGGGTGCACGTTGATCAGATCCATGTGGGCGTCGTAGAACGAGTCGAGCGTCCCCACGTCGCGCCAGTAGCCGCGGTCCCGGTCGGTGCTGCCCGGCACGTCGTTGTCCTTGAAGTCGTAGACGTTGGCCTCGCCGCGCTCGACGAGCATCGGGATGATGCTGCCGCCCATGTCGTGCTTGCTGGTGCGGTCCTCGGCGTCGCGCTCGACCGCCTCGCAGAGCGCCTTGGTGGAGAAGACGTAGTTGCCCATCGAGGCGTAGATCTCCTCCGGCGCGTCGGGCAACCCCACCGCGTCGGTGGGCTTCTCCCGGAACGCCCGGATCCGCTTGCCGTCCTCGCCGACCTCGATCACGCCGAACTGGTCGGCCATGGCCAGCGGCTGGCGGATCCCGGCCACTGTCACCCCGGCGCCGGAGGCGATGTGGTCCTCCACCATCTGCCGGGGGTCCATCCGGTAGATGTGGTCGGCGCCGAAGACGATCACGTGGTCGGGCTGCTCGTCGTTGATCAGGTTGAAACTCTGGTAGATCGCGTCGGCCGAGCCGGCGAACCACCACGGGCCGCGGCGCTGCTGCGCCGGCACCGGCGTGACGTAGTTGCCGAGCAGCGTCGACATCCGCCAGGTCTTGGTGATGTGACGGTCCAGGGAGTGGGACTTGTACTGGGTCAGCACGACGATCTTGAGAAAGCCGGCGTTCGCCAGGTTGGAGAGGACGAAGTCGACCATGCGGTACATCCCGCCGAAGGGGACGGCCGGCTTCGCCCGGTCGGTGGTCAGGGGCATGAGGCGCTTGCCCTCCCCGCCGGCCAGGACGATCGCGAGCACCTTGGCAGCCATGGTCAGACGCTATCCACCCCGACGCGACTTCACCACTCGGACAGCGCACTTGCGCACCCGGTGAGATCCGATCCTCTGCACTAGGGTGCGGGCATGGCACCGTTGCGCGTCGACCTGCTCACCCGTGAATACCCGCCGGAGGTCTACGGCGGCGCCGGGGTGCACGTGGAATACCTGGCCCGGGAGCTGCGCCGCCTCGCCGAGGTGCGGGTGCACTGCTTCGGCGGGCCACGTGACTCCCCCGGCGTGACCGCGTACGCCGAACCGGCCGCGCTTGCCGGCGCGAACGCCGCGCTGCGCGTCATGGGCGTCGACCTGGAGATGGCCGCCGGCACCGCCGGCACCGACGTGGTGCACAGCCACACCTGGTACGCGAACCTGGCCGGGCACACCGCGAAGCTGCTGCACGGGGTGCCGCACGTGGTGACCGCGCACAGCCTGGAGCCGCTGCGCCCGTGGAAGGCCGAGCAGCTCGGCGGCGGTTACGCGCTCTCCTCCTGGTGCGAGTGGACCGCGTTCGAGGCCGCCGACGCGATCATCGCGGTGAGCGAGGGAATGCGGCGGGACGTGCTCACCGCCTACCCGGGCGTGAACCCGGACCGGGTCCGGGTGGTCTACAACGGCATCGACACCGCGCAGTACGCCCCCGACCCGGGCACCGACGTGCTCGACCGGCTCGGCATCGACCCGGCCCGGCCCAGCGTCGTCTACGTCGGGCGGATCACCAGGCAGAAGGGGCTGCCCTACCTGCTGCGGGCGGCCCGGGAGCTGCCCGCCGACACCCAGCTCGTGCTGCTCGCCGGCGCGCCGGACACCCCGGACCTCGCCGCCGAGGTCGAGGAGCTGGCCGCCGAGCTGCGGGCGAAGCGCTCCGGCGTGGTCTGGGTGCCGACGATGCTGCCCAAGCACGAGGTGATCCAGGTGCTCACCCACGCCACGATCTTCGTCTGCCCGTCCGTCTACGAGCCGATGGGCATCGTCAACCTGGAGGCGATGGCCTGCGAGACGGCAGTGGTCGCCACCGCCACCGGCGGCATCCCCGAGGTGGTCGCCGACGGCGAGACCGGGCTGCTGGTGCCGATCGAGCAGGCCGGCGACGGCTCCGGCACCCCGCTGGACCCGGAGCGCTTCGTGGCCGACCTGGCCGCCTCCATGAACGAGCTGCTGGCCGATCCGCAGCGGATCGCGGCGTTCGGCGCGGCGGGCCGGCGACGCGCGGTGGAGCACTTCTCGTGGTCCGCCATCGCCGAGCAGACGCTCACCCTCTACGACTCGGTGCAAGGAGGGGCCCCCGCTTAACGCTTTTGGTAGAGGCGGGGCCCCCTTTTAACAGGTCGCCATGCACCGCCTGGACGGCGAGCGCGACGACGTGCGGGCGACCATGCCGCTCGCCTGGGTTCTCAAGACCGACCCGGCCGAGTACGACCTCGGCTGACAGCCGCGGCCGGAGATCAGTCGTCGGGCGCGACCAGGGTCAGCCCGGGGAAGTAACCACGGTAGCGGCTGCTGTCCCGGGTCAGCAGACGGTAGTAGCAGACCGCCGCGTGTGCGCCGATGTAAAAGTCGGCGATCGGCGAACGCTTGGCACCCCCACGTGACCGGTACCGCGCGTACGCCTTTCCCGCCAGGAAACCGGCCGGGTAGGGCAGTTCCTCGCGGAGGAAGTCGGTGGCCGGCAGCGCGTCATCAAGGTCCTCTACACGCGCGAACCGCACGGACACCTCCGCGTAGACGATCGGATTGATCACCAGAAGGCCGGCGTCACGAGCAGCCGCCAGTGCCTCACTTGACCAGTCGGCCCACTTCGGGTCGTCGGTGAAGATGTCCAGCAGGACGTTCGTATCCACCAGGGTGGCGACGGTATCGTTCGCTCGGCCCGCCACGGCCCGGATCCGCTCACTCACGGAGCAGTTCCATCAGCTCATCCGTCGACATGCCCTCGACCTCTCGCGCAGCGCCGCGCCCACGCATACGTCGGACCAGGCGTCGCCCACGGGTTTCCGCGTCGTCGACGCGCACGATGCGAAGCGCGCCGCCCTCCTCGACCACGTCCACCTCGTCACCCTCATGCAGGTTGAGCCGGGCGCGAAGCTCGGCCGGAATGGTCACCTGCCCCTTGCTGTTCAACCTCATCGCGGTCCTCCCGTCACGTAATACAGATGATACGTGTCACAAGCGGAGATAGGGTTCCCGGATGCGCGCGGCGGGCAGGCTAGACGCGGAGCGCTGCGGCCAGGCTGGTCAGGCCGGGCGGGGCGGCCGGCGACCGAGCCACCACCGCGACCAGCTCCCGCGCCGCCGGCCGGTCGTGCACCTCGCCGCGCGCGGTCCGCACGGCCTCCAGCAGCGCCCGTCCCGCGCGGAGTCCGTCCCCGGCGCGGGCGTGCATGCGGGCCACGTCGAGCAGGTACGCGGCGCGGTGCTCGGCCGGCAACCACCGCCACTCGTCGCCGGTGGTCAGCCGCTTTTGGCGTACCGTCGCGGCCCTGACGTCGCCGAGGGCCGCCTCGGCGACCACCCCCGCGGCCTCGACCGCCGCCCCGGCCCTGTCGTCGGCCTGCGCCGCCCGGCGAGCAGCTTGCGGGCGGCGGGCCCGTCCCCACGGCCGGCGGCGGCGAGCGCGTCCTGCGCGAGCAGCGCACCGCGCAGGCCGGGGTCGCCGACGCGGCCGGCGGCGACGAGCGCGGCGTCCAGCGCGGACCGCCATCGGCCGACCGATCGCAGGGCCTGGACCAGCGGTACGGAGGCGACGGCGACGAGCCGCGCGTCGGAGGCGGAGCGGGCGACGGCGATCGACCGGTCGGCGGCCAGCCAGGCGAGTTCCACCCGGCCGAGCTTCACCAGAGCCAGGGCGACCAGCCCGTACACCGGAACCAGCATCTCGTCGGCCGCCGGGGCCGGGTCGGCGGCGCGGGCGTCGTCGAGCAGGTCGGGCAGGAGCGCGAGCAACGGCGCGTAGCGGGCGTGCCGGTAGCTCTGCTCCGCGTACTCCAGTCGGGCGCGCAACCGCGCGGGGTCGGTCGGCGCGGCGGCGGCCGGGAGGTGGTAGCGGGCGAGGGCGGCGCGCAGGCGCTCCACGTCGGTGCGGGCCGAGGCCGACCGGCGCGGCTGCTCCGGCAGCAGGACGTCCAGGTCGATCCGGAGCGCGTCGGCGATCTCGCGGAGGTTTGATACCCGTTCCAGCCGGCGTACCCCGCGTTCGACCTTGTCCACCCAGCTCTTCGACTTGCCGAGGCGGTCGGCGAACTGCTGCTGCGTCAGGTTGCGGCGCACCCGCCACTGAGCGACCCGCCGGCCCACCGGCAGCTCGTTCACCGGCACAACCCCAGCACAAGCAGAGCGAGTACGAGCAACGCCACCGTCGCGCCGTAGGCGTACTGCCGCCGGGTGAGCGCCGGGCGCTCGGGCCGGCGCGGCCCGGGCACCCGGTCACCGTCCGGTATCCGCCCCTCATACGGTCGCTCACGCATCCACGCCTCCTCGGATCTGTGGGTACGGCGGGCGGGATGCCATCGGAGGCCACCCCGCCCGGGTGAGGCGCTCCGCTGCTGACGAGAGGACCTCAACGCGCAACTTATAGTGCAGTGAGTACACAGTCAACACTGAATGCAGAGCATGGCGTGTCGGGTGGCATGCTCGAAGGGCTGACGAGAGGTGGCCCACTGCCATGCCCAGACAACCGGTGTACGAGCAGGTCATTTCCGACGTCATCGCGTCGATCCAGTCGGGCGCGTTGAAGCCCGGGGACAAACTGCCCTCCATCGCGGAACTCTGCGTGCAGTACAGCGCCAGCGCCACGCCGATCAGGTTCGCCCTGCGGATCCTGGACGAGCGGGGCTGGATCATCACCCACCAGGGCAAGGGCTCGTTCGTCGCGCCGAAGCCACCCGCCTAGCTGCCCGGTGACTCCGGCAGCACCGCGTCCGCCACTTCGGTGTCGAGCACCCACGCCGAGCGGCGGCGCGGTTTAGCCTGACGGGGCCGCAGATCCTGTGCTCGGTGTGGGATCCTCGACGAGGAGGAGGTGAGGGCATGATCGACCGATTCACCGTGCCGCTGCTGACTCCGCTGGAGGCGTCCGAGCACCTCCAGGTGCCGGAGCGCACCATGCACCGCTGGCTGAGCGAGAACGCCGCCGGGCATCCCCTGGTGCACAGCATCAAGCCGCAACGCCGAGGCTACCCCTCGGTGCCGTTCGTGGCGCTGGTCGAGGCCTACGTGCTGCGCTCACTGCGCAAGCTCGGCCTCCCCACGGACAAGATCCGCGCAGCCGCGACCGACATCCGACGGCAGTTCGACACCGAGTACGGGTTGGCAAGCCGGCGCATCGCGACGGACGGCGTCGACGTCTTCATCCACTACCTGGACACCGACGAGCTGGCCCGCGCCGGTGACCGGCAGATGCCCCTGCGCCAGGTCATCAACGACTACCTCCGCTACATCGCCTGGACCGACGACGACGAGTTTCCCACCAGACTCACCCTTCGTCGATACGATCCCGCGATCGCGGAGGTGGTGATCGATCCGCGCTTCGCCTGGGGCGCACCGATCATCGAAACCGCAAAGGTCCCCGTTTCCGCCGTGCTGGGCATGTGGAGAGCTGGAGAACCACTGGATGTCGTCGCCGACGAGTACGGTCTGACCGTTGACCAGGTCGAAGCGCTCGTCCGGGTCGCCGCCTGAGTTCTTTGCCGATCGTTGTCTGGGCAAGGGCGCGCCGCGCCTCCTGATCAGCAGGGGTTGGCTCATCCACGTCGTCGGCGACCACTTCCAGGACGATGCGCAGCACGTCAGCGACCCGGACTGGATCGAGTACGGCCTGAGTCGAGGCTGGGCGCTCCTCACCCAGGATCTGCGCATCTCCACCCAGGTCGAGGTGCATGCTCTGCTCCGCCGGTTCAAAGCGTGCATTCACTGCCTGGACAGCTCCGAGCTACCGGTGCAGGTGCGGGCTGATCGTTTCGACGCCCAACGTGGAGCCATTCACCAGACGGTGCTTGACCGGCGCACCGGCTTCTTCGTCATCCACGAGAAGGGGCCACCCCGACGCAAGCGGTGAGCAGCACCGCGAGAACGCCGCCCTAAGTCGCACGTCCCAGAGCGTCCGCACGGGTCGCCACAACAGGTGAAACCTTCTCAACCCGCACGAGAAGTCACCATTCACGCCGAAGTATGAGCGGAGAGGCGATCGCCTCCCGGAGCACGGTGTGAGGGCAGCGGAATGATCAACAGGCGGGATGTGCTGCGGGCAGGCGCGGCGGGCGCGTTGGGGACCGGTCTGGTGGGTGTGCTGTCACCGGCCACCGCCGCCACCCCGGACCCGGAGGCGGCGGAGCGGGTCAGCCGGCGGGACTGGGAGCGGCTGGCGCGTGCGCTGTCGCCGGCGTCCACTCTCTACCGGCCGCCGGACGCCAGCTATCCGCCGCTGGCGCTCCCGTTCAACCACAGGTACGCCGGCACCCACCCGGCGGGCATCGTGACCTGCGCCAACACCCGGGACGCCCAGACCGCGATCCGCTGGGCCCGCGCGGTGGGGCTGCCCACGGTGCCGCGCTCCGGGCTGGGCCACAACTACGCCGGCTACTCGGTGACCCCCGGCCTGCTGCTCAACATGGCCCGGATGAAGGGGATCGTCACCAACCCGCTGCCGGCCGCCCCGCCGGCCCGGACCTACGGGCCGATCAAGGTCACCCACGGCGCGGGCACCCTCACCGTGGGGGCCGGGGTCATCAACGCCGACCTGCACCCGCTGCTTGAGGACCGGGGCATGTTCGTCCCGACGGGCCGCTGCCCGAGCGTCGGCGTGGCCGGGCTGGTGCTCGGCGGCGGCATCGGGTTCAGCGACAAGATGTTCGGCCTGACCTGCGACCGGCTGGTCTCGACGACAGTGGTGCTCGCCGACGGCAGCGTCGTGGAGGCCAGTCAGGAATCGCACCCCGACCTGTTCTGGGCCTGCCGGGGCGGGGCGGGGAACAACTTCGGGGTGAACACCTCCTTCACGTTCCAGTACGAGCGGTTCGAGGGGAACGTCGGCGTCTACCGGTTGCGCTGGAGCCTGGACTCGGTGCTGCCGGTGCTCGCCGCCGCGCAACGGGCCGCCGTGGACACCCTGCACGACAGGCGGTTCCACATGCGCGTCGGCATCGGGACGAACGGGTTCACCCGGGAGCAGATCCGCGCCAACGCCAACGTCAACGCCATCGGCCAGTTCTACGGCCCGGTCGAGGAACTGCGCGCCATCCTGGCCCCGCTGCTCGACATCGGCACCGCCGAGGAGCGCGCCCGCAACAGCGCGACGGTGCGCGAGGTCACCCCCGCCGAGGCGAGCGCGTTGCTGAGCGCCACCACGCCTGTGGAGAAGTTCGCCGCCAAGTCGGCGGTGCTGCACCTGGCGACCCTGCTCACCGACGACCAGGTAGCCGCCGCCGCCGAGCGGCTGTTGGACTGGCCGGGCAGTGGCAACCCGGACGGGGCCGGGTTCGCGATGTTCGCCCTCGGCGGCGAGATCAACCAAGTGCCACCGGGCGCCACGGCGTTCGTGCACCGCGACGGCGTGTTCATCCTCGCCGCCGAGACCTCCTGGGCGGACTACGACTCGCGTCGCGTCGCCGCCGCCAACCTGCGCTGGCTCGACGAGTTCTACCACGACATCTTCGGTGCCACGCCGCCCCGGCACGCCTATCAGAACTTCCCCGACCCGACGCTGCGGGACTGGCGGCGGGCCTACTACGGCACGAACTATCCCCGCCTCGTACGGGTGAAGCGGAGATACGACCCGACCGACTACTTCACCTATCCGCAGGGGATCGGGAGCTGACCGGCGGCGCGCGCCGGCCGCCGACCCGGATCCGGTGCTTCGGCGGCGCGGCCGAGCGCGAGACGATCTCGCGCAGTAGGTTGGGCGGGTGACTGGACGGTTCCCGATCGAAGACGTCTCCCCCGTCGTCGCCTGCGGTCGCTACCCGGCCAAGGCGGTGGTCGGCGAGGTCGTACCGGTGTCGGCCCGGGCCTACCGTGAGGGCCACGACGCGCTCGGCTGCAACGTGGTATGGCTCGGCCCGGACGGCGCGGCCCGCCCGTTCACCCGGATGCGCCCCGGCGAGCCGGGGCAGGACCGCTGGCACGCCACCATCCGCCCGGACGCGGTCGGCGAGTGGCGGTTCACCGTCGAGGCGTTCGGAGATCCCTACCTGACCTGGCAGAACGCGGTGACGAAGAAGCTGGCCGCCGGTCAGGGCGCGGCCGAGCTGGCGAACGACCTGGCCGAGGGCGCCCGCGTGTTGACCGCCGCGCTCGACCTGGTGCCGAAGGCCGACCGGAAGCGCGTACGGGCAGCCGCGAAGGCGCTGCGCGACGGCAAGGCGGACCTGCCGCGCCGGGTCGGCGCGGCGCTCGACCTGGCCGACCTGCTCTGGGAGCACCCGGTGCGCGAGCTGGTCACCACGGGCGACGAGCGCACGCTCTGGGTGGACCGGCCGCGGGCGCTCTTCTCCGCCTGGTACGAGTTCTTCCCCCGCTCCGAGGGCGCGGTCGCGGCCACCGTCGACGCGCCGGCCCGCTCGGGCACGTTCACCACCGCGCTCGACCGCCTGCCCGGGGTGGCCGCGATGGGCTTCGACGTGCTCTACCTGCCGCCGATCCACCCGATCGGCCGGGTCAACCGCAAGGGCCGCAACAACGCGCTCACCGCCGGGCCGGACGACGTCGGCTCGCCGTGGGCGATCGGCGCGGCCGAGGGCGGCCACGACGCCATCCACCCCGACCTGGGTACGCCGGAGGACTTCCGCGACTTCGTCACCGCCGCCGCCGAGCAGGGCCTGGAGGTGGCGATGGACCTGGCGTTGCAGTGCGCGCCGGACCACCCCTGGGTGACCGAGCACCCGGAGTGGTTCACCACCCGGGCCGACGGCAGCATCGCGTACGCGGAGAACCCGCCGAAGAAATACCAGGACATCTACCCGGTGAACTTCGACAACGATCCGGAGGGCATCCGGGCCGAGGTGCTGCGGGTGGTGCGGCACTGGGTCGGCGAGGGCGTGAAGATCTTCCGGGTCGACAACCCGCACACCAAGCCGTTCGACTTCTGGCACTGGCTGATCGCCGAGGTCAAGCGCGTCGACCCGGATGTGCTGTTCCTGGCCGAGGCGTTCACCCGCCCGGCGATCATGCACGGGCTCGGCAAGATCGGCTTCACCCAGTCGTACACCTATTTCACCTGGCGCACGACGGCCGCCGAGATGCGGGAATACTGCGAGGAACTGGTCGCCTCGGCCGACTGGATGCGGCCGAACTTCTGGCCCAACACCCCCGACATCCTGCACGAGTCGTTGCAGCACGGCGGCCCGCCGATGTTCAAGATCCGGGCGGTGCTTGCCGCGCTGCTCTCCCCCTCCTGGGGCATGTACGCGGGGTTCGAGCTGTTCGAGCACACCGCCCGCCCCGGCGCGGAGGAATACCTCGACAACGAGAAGTACGAGCTGCGCCCCCGGGACTGGGACGGCGCGTTGGCGCGGGGGCGGTCGCTGGCGCCGTTCATCACCACGCTGAACCGGGTCCGCCGCGACAACCCGGCCCTGCACCAGCTCCGCAACCTGCGTTTCCACGACATCGACAACCCGGCGCTGCTGTGCTGGTCGAAGCACGACCCGGACACCGGCAACGCGGTCATCGTGGTCTGCTCGTTCGACTCGCGCGCCGTGCAGTGGGGCAACACCACCCTCGACATGCCGGCGCTCGGCTTCGACTGGCACGAACGGTTCACCGTGCGCGACGAGCTGACCGGCGCGGAATACGACTGGGGGCAGCGCAACGCGGTGCGCCTGGATCCCTACCTGCAACCGGCGCACGTGCTCACGGTGCGCCGCCCCACACCCCCGCCCGCCACCGGGCCGGAGCACCCGGCCGCGCCCGACCTGACCGTCGAAGACGTACCCGCCGACCTCTCCGGCGGCGCCGCACCCACCGCACCGGCCGAGAAGGGCGACCCACGATGGACCAGCTGATCGCCGGTGAGGCGCACGACCCGCACGCCGTGCTCGGCGCGCACCCGGCCGACGGGAGCACCACCATCCGCACGCTGCGCCGGGGCGCGGGCGAGGTGACGCTGCTCGTCGACGCCGACCGGCACTCGATGAAACGGGTGCACGATGTGGGCGTGTTCGAGGCGGTCGTCCCCGGCGAGGTGCTCGACTACCGGGTCGAGGTGGACGGTGCGGCGCTCGACGACCCGTACCGTTATCCCCCCACGCTCGGCGAGCTGGACCTGCACCTGATCGGCGAGGGGCGACACGAACGGCTCTGGGCGGCACTCGGCGCCCGGGTCTTCGACGAGGGCGTGGCGTTCACCGTGTGGGCGCCCAACGCCCGCGGCGTGCGGCTGGTCGGCGACGTGACCGGCTGGGGGCCGGACGACGGCTGGCCGATGCGCTCGCTCGGATCCAGCGGCGTGTGGGAGATCTTCGTACCGGGCCTGCCGGCCGGCAGCCGCTACAAGTACCGCATCCTCGGCGCCGACGGGCAGTGGCGGGACAAGGCCGACCCCCTCGCCGCCCGCGCCGAGGTGCCGCCGGCCACCGCGTCGGTCGTGCACGATTCCCGGTACGAGTGGGGCGACGCCGACTGGATGGAACGCCGGGCGGCGCGGCAGCCGCACCAGGAGCCGATGAGCGTCTACGAGGTGCACCTGGGTTCCTGGCGGCCCGGCCTGAGCTACCGCGAGCTGGCCGAGCAGCTCACCGCGTACGTGCTCGACACGGGCTTCACCCACGTGGAGTTCCTGCCGGTGATGGAGCACCCCTTCGGCGGCTCGTGGGGCTACCAGGTCACCGGCTACTACGCGCCCACCGCCCGCTTCGGCGACCCGGACGACTTCCGCCACCTCGTCGACCGGCTGCACGCCGCAGGCATCGGCGTGATCCTCGACTGGGTGCCGGCGCACTTCCCCAAGGACGAGTGGGCCCTGGCCCGCTTCGACGGCACCCCGCTCTACGAACACCCCGACCCGCGCCGCGGCGAACACCCCGACTGGGGCACGTACGTCTTCGACTTCGGCCGCAACGAGGTACGCAACTTCCTGGTCGCCAACGCGCTCTACTGGCTCGACGAGTTCCACGTCGACGGGCTGCGGGTCGACGCGGTCGCCTCGATGCTCTACCTCGACTACTCCCGCCAGGAGGGACAGTGGGCCCCCAACGTGCACGGCGGCCGGGAGAACCTGGAAGCCATCGCGTTCCTCCAGGAGGTGAACGCCACCGTCTACCGGCGCCACCCGGGCGTCCTGATGATCGCCGAGGAGTCCACCGCCTGGCCGGGCGTGACGCGGCCGACCTCCGACGGCGGGCTCGGCTTCGGGTTCAAGTGGAACATGGGCTGGATGCACGACAGCCTGCTCTACACCTCGAAGGACCCGATCTACCGCCAGCACCACCACCATCAGCTCACGTTCTCCCTGGCGTACGCGTGGAGTGAGAACTACGTGCTGCCGATCAGCCACGACGAGGTGGTGCACGGCAAGGGCTCGCTGACCGGCAAGATGCCCGGCGACACCTGGCAGCGGCTGGCGAACGTGCGGGCGCTGCTGGCGTACATGTGGGCGCACCCCGGCAAGCAACTGCTCTTCATGGGCTGCGAACTCGCCGACGACCGGGAGTGGAGCGAGGAACGCGGCCTCGACTGGTATCTGCTGCACGACCCGGCCCGGGCCGGCGTGCAACGGCTGGTCGCCGACCTGAACCGCGCCTACCGGGCCACGCCGGCACTGTGGGCGCAGGACACCGACCCGGCCGGCTTCCGCTGGATCGCCGGCGACGACGTCGCCCACAACGCGGTGTCGTTCATCCGGATCGCCCCGGACGGGCAGACGCTCGTGTGCGTGGCGAACTTCTCCGCCACGCCACTTGAGGACTACCGGATCGGCCTGCCGGCCGGCGGGACGTGGACCGAGGCGTTGAACACCGACGCCCACCACTACGGCGGGTCGGGGGTGGGCAACCTGGGCGAGGTGCACGCCGAGAACGTCCCGTGGCACGGCCTGCCCGCGTCGGTCTCCCTGCGCGTCCCCCCACTGGCCGTGCTCTGGCTCCGCCAGGACTGACAAGGGTCCCCAATACTGGTCCTCGTTCCCCTACCGAGTGGGCCCATCGCTCGCACGTCTGCACCTGCCGCTGACCGCGCGCCAAACGTAGTCGAAGGCGCACAGCGAACTCTCGGAGAACCGGTCCGGGTCCACGAACATGGGTGCCGCCAACTCCATGATCGCCCCAGCCCAGACCGGAATGGCGGCCGAGATCGTGGAAGGAATTGGCCCCTGGAGGGGCACTTTCCTTCCAAGATCTCTCGGCGTTCACGACGGTGGCGGCAGCACAGGGCGCCCGCTTCGTCGCCGCCGACTTCATGATCACCGAGGTCGTCCGGGAGCGGCGTTAGACGAGGTCGGCTTCTCGGAGGAGTTTCCAGAGGCCGGCGCCGTCGGGGGCGCTCAGCCACTTCTGGCCCACCGGGCCCGATGAGGCGCGGCCGGCGGGGGCAGGCAGGCTGCCGGCCAGCACCGCCTGGGTCGGCGACAGCCGCCGGATCGCCACGCCCGCCACGTTGTCCGGGTGGGCGGCGGCGAACTCCCGGTAGATCTCCTGGTCGTGCTGCCCGTCGTCGCCGATCAGCAGCCACCGCACCTCGGGGAACTCGCGGGACAGCCGGGCCAGCGTGGCCCGCTTGTGTTCCCGCCCGCTGCGGAACCAGCGGTCGGCGGTCGGCCCCCAGTCGGTGAGCAGCAGCGGCCCGGCCGGGTAGAGGTGGCGGGACAGGAACCGGGTGAGCGTCGGCGCGACATTCCACGCGCCGGTGGAGAGATAGAAGACCGGTGCGCCGGGGTGGGCGGTGGCCAGGCGCTCGTAGAGCACCGCCATGCCGGGCACGGCAGTGCGGGCGTGCTCGTCGAGGACGAACGTGTTCCACGCGGCGAGCATCGGCCGGGGCAGCGCGGTCACCATGACCGTGTCGTCGATGTCGGAGAGGATGCCGAACCGGACGTTCGGGTCGAGGATGCGGACCAGCGCCTCCACCGGTTCGGCGTCGGCCACGCGCAGGCGTACGCAGCTCCAGCCGGGGGTGAAGTCGCCCTCGACGACGGTGTCGACGAAGCCGCTGCGGTCCGCGGTGACCTCGTGGCGTACGCCGTTGACCTCGATCGTCACCCGGGCGTGCTTGGCCGGAAGGGTGGCGAAGCTGCGCCAGCCGCGCACCTTCTCCAGCCGGCCGCGACGGGTGTCCGGGCGGCCCAGCAGCACCCGGCAGAGCACCCGCGCCCAGCCCGGGGCGCCGTACCCGGCGTACGCGATGATGTTGGGCTGCCACCCGGTGCGCCGCAGCCGGCGCTCCACGAACCCGTGCAGCGCGTCCTCGATGCGCGCGGCGCGGTGCAGTTGCGGCACGGCGAGCTGGTCCGGTGGTGTGGGTGGCACGTAGCAACCCTGCCACACCCGGCGGGGGCCGGCCACGCGAGTGATCTGGACCGATCCGTCCGGGAACGCGCCGGCCGGCGTGTCAGACTGCGGTCGGGGCGACGACGGGGGCGGGGTCGTGTCGACAGCGAAGCGCAGCCCGGACGTGCCGGCGCTCGTGGCGCTGCTGCTCGGCGCGGCCGGGGTCGGCTACCGGCTGGTGCTGACCCTGCTCACGGTGCCGGCCTCGAACAGCGACGAGGCGACGTTCGGCCTGGCCGCCCTGCACATCGCCGGCGGCCACGAGCGGCCGGTCTTCCTCTACGGCCAGCGGTACATGGGCGTGCTGGAGTCGTATCTGGCCGCGCCGCTGCTGGGCTGGGCCGGGCCGAGCTGGCCGCTGCTGCGACTGCCGTTGCTCGCGCTCTACGCGATCTTCCTGTGGTTGGCGTACCGGTTGACCCGCCGGCTCTTCTCCCCCTGGCTGGCCGTGGTCGTGGTGGGCCTGCTGGCGCTCGGCTCGGAGCGGGTGGTGCGCGACCAGCTCACCGCCGTCGGCGGCCGGCCCGAGGTGAAGCCGGCGGTGCTGGCGTTGCTGCTGATCGCGGTCGCGCTCGGGGAGCGGCGGGTGCGGCACCGCTGGCTCGCCACCGGGGCGTTCGGGCTGCTCGCCGGCCTGGCGCTGTGGTCGGACTGGCTGATCGCGCCCTACCTGCTGGTGGCCGTGGTGGCGCTGGTCCTGGCCGTCCCCCGGGACCTGGTCGGCTGGCCGGGTGTGCTGCTTGTCGCCGGTTTCGCGGTGGGGATCGCCCCGGTGGTGAAGGACAACATCGTGGCACCGGCCGGGCAGGACTCGCTGTCGGTGTTCCGGGAGATCAGCACGAAGGAGGGAGTCGCGCCGTCGCTCGCGGAGCGGCTGCACGGCGGGCTGCTGGAGGGGGTGCCGCTGGCGTCCGGGCTGTGCCCGATGGACGGCTGCGCGCGCGGGGCGCAGTGGTTCGGCGTGCTCTACCCGGTGCTGCTGGTGGCCGCCGCCGGGCTCGGCGTGGTCGCGTACCGCCGGGCCGTCGACCCGGCCGCCCGGGTGCGGGCGGTGGCGATCCTCGCCCTGGTCGTCGGCGCGGCGTTGACGCTGCTGGCGTACGTGCGCAGCCCGCTCGCCGCGACCGATCCGCTGGCGAACGCCCGCTACCTGTCGGTGCTCCAGATCTCGCTGCCGGCGGTGCTGTGGCCGCTCTGGTCGGCCGCCGCGCACGCGCCGCGGGCCACCGCGTCCGTCGCGGCCCGGCTGCGGGGTGTCGCGGCCACCGGGGTGCTGGCCGGGCTGACCGTCGCCACGCTCGCCGGCACGCTTGCGTTCCTGGCCGGCGTGCCGGGGGTACGGGCCGAGGAGCGCTCCGCCCGCCGGCTCGCCGACGCGGTGCTGCGCGCCGGCCTGCGTGAGGTGTACGGGGACTACTGGACCTGTGGCCGGCTGATCTTCAACACCGGGGAGGCGGTGGCCTGCGGGGTGCTCGACGGCGACCTGAGGCCGGGGCAGAACCGCTACCCGGCGTACTGGCGGCGGGTGGGCCTGGCGGCGCGACCCGGGTACGTGGTGGCGGCCGGCTCACCCGCCGAACGCGCGTTGCGGCGGCTGCTCGGCGGGCGGGCGGACGCGGCGATGGTGGCCGAGGTCGGCGGCGCTCGCGTGTACCACCCGGAGCACGCGGTGCGGCCGTGGCGCTGAGCCGGCCCGTACGCTGTGCCGATGCTCATCCTGCTCCCCCCGTCCGAGGGAAAGGCCGAGGCCGGCACCGGTCGGCGGCTGGACCTGTCGCGGCTGTCCCTGACCGAGCTGAACCCGGCCCGGGAGGCGGTGCTGGCCGCGCTCGTCGACCTGTGCGCGGGGCCGGACGAGGCGGCGGCCCGCGACGCGCTGGGCCTGAGCGAGGGGCAGCGCGGCGAACTGCGGCGCAACGCCCGGCTGCGGGCGGCGGCCACCGCGCCGGCCGGGCGGCTCTACACCGGGGTGCTCTACGAGGCGCTGGACCTGCCCACGCTGCCGGCGGCGGCGCAGCGGGCGGCCCGCCGGTCGGTGCTGATCAGCTCCGGCCTGTGGGGCGCGGTCCGGCTGACCGACCGGATCCCGCCGTACCGCTGCCCGATCGGGGCGCGGCTGCCGGGCGTCGGGGCGCTGTCGGCGTACTGGCGCTCGGTGCTGGGACCCGCTGTCACGGCGGCGGCGGGCAACGGCCCGGTGCTGGACCTGCGCTCCGGCGCGTACGCGGCCACCTGGGCGCCGCGCGGGGCGGTCGCCGAGCGCACCGTGACGGTGCGGGTGCTGCACGAGCGGGTCGTGGACGGGACGCCGACCCGGTCGGTGGTGAGCCACTTCAACAAGGCGACGAAGGGCCGGCTGGTCCGGGACCTGCTCCTGGCCGGCGCCCGGCCGCGCGGCGCGGACGCGCTCGTGGGGGCGTTGCGGGAGCTGAAGTACACGGTCGAGGAGGCGCCCCGGGCGACCGGCCGGCCCCGGCAGGTCGACGTGGTGGTGGCCGACCTCTGAGCGCAAGTTTTGCTCAAGGCTCGGACGCAGCGGTTCCCCGGCCGGCTGTCGGGGGCCACGGTAGAGGCACCACGACGCCGACAAGGAGCTGTGCCGATGCTCTCCGAGCCCACCACGCTGCTCGACCGGCCCCGCCCGTCGTCGCCGCCCCCGCCGCTTGACTGGCTGACCCTGGCCGACGCCTTCGAGGTCGCCTGCCTGGTGCGCTGCACCCCACCCCCGGCCGCCGACGTCCGCCGGCTCGACCCCGATCCGTACCGGGGCGGGACCGCCGAGTTCAACCGGGAGGACGCGGCGCGCCGGATGCGGCAACTGCTGCGCCGGCTCGACGTGCCGGTGGGGCACGAGCTGACCACGGGTGGCCTGCGTCGCCGCTACGAACTGCACCGGCTGTCGGTGGCCCCGGAGCACCGGTCGGCGTACGCGAACCTGCTGGCGGCCGGCTGGCGGCAGGGCCGCCGGGAGTTGCTCGGCGGTCCGGTCCCCGGCGCCTCGACCGCGCGCCGGCTCTGGCGGCCCCGGCTGGCGGCGGCGGCCTGGCGGGCGGCGCTGCTCGCCGGCGGCCGGCACGTACGCCGGCACTGCCTCGGCATCCGGCTTGCCGACCGGGACCTGGCCGCGGTGCTTGTGCGCGGCGCGGCGCTGCTGGAGGTGCCGGCGGTGCTGCGGCCGGGTTCGGGCTGCTTCCTGGTGAGCGTCTCCAACGGCGAGCACCGGGTCCGCATCACCGAGAGCGCCACGCTGGGCTGACCCCGGTACGCGCGGGGTTGCGCGGCGGCGGGTGCACGGCGCAGAGTGCAGCCCGTGAGCCGACACTGGTCTGTGCGCGGCCGGCGCCGGACCGCGGCCCCGCTGGCGCTGCTGCTGCTCGTCACCGCCGGCATGGCCGGTTGCCGGGACGAACCCGCGAGCCCGGTGCCGATCCGGATCGCCACCGGCAGCCCCACCGCCGTCTACCACGCCTTCGGCAAGTCGCTTGCCGCCCTGCTCAACCGGGAACTGCCCGGGGTGCGGGCCGAGGTGATGGTCACCGCCGCCTCCGCGCAGAACGTCCGGCTGGTCGCCGCCGGTGACGCGGAGCTGGGCTTCACCCAGGCCGACGTGCTGCCGGCCCGCGAGCCGGAGCACCCGGCGGTGCTCGCCGTCGCCCGGGTCTACGACGACCTGCTGCACCTGGTCACCACCGCCGGCGGCCCGGTCCGCACGCTCGCCGACCTGCGCGGCCGTCCGGTCTCGGTGGGCGCCGACGGTTCCGGCACCGAGATCACCGCCACCCGGCTGCTCGCGGTGGCGCAGCTCGGTGGCGACCGGGTACGCCAGGAGCACCTGGGACTCGACGACTCGGTGGCCGCCCTGCGGGAGGGCCGGATCGACGCGTTCTTCTTCTCCGGTGGTCTGCCGGTGCGCGGCGTCGCCGACCTGGCCCAGGGGACGTCACTGCGGATGGTCGACCTGGGTGACTGGACGGAGCCGCTGCGACGCGCGTACGGACAGGTCTACGTGACCCGGGACATCCCCCGCTCGGTCTACCGGACGGACCCGGTCAGCACCGTGGCGAACCCGAACTACCTGATCGTCAACGCCAACCTCCCCGCCGAGCTGGTGCGCGAGGTGACCCGGCTGCTGATGGATCGCCGGGAGGAGTTGGCCGCGGCGCACCCGGCGGCCGGCCGGATGAGCCCCCGGTCGGCGATCGTCACCACCCCGCTGCCGCTGCACCCGGGCGCGGCGCAGTGGTATCGCGACACCAAACCCTGACCGGGGTCAGCCGCCGACGGGTTCGCCGTGGCGCTCCGGCGGGGCCGGCCGGTCCGACGCGTCGGGGGCGTCGGAGACGTCAGGGGCGCCCGGGTCGTCGGGCGGCGCCGGGAACCACAGCTCGGCGACCAGCCCCCGGGGGTCGCCCTGACGCATGCTGAGCCGGCCGTCCGACGCGTCGACGAGCACCGCGGCGATGGTCAGCCCCAGGCCCGCGCCGTCCACGTTCTGCGCGTCCGGCGCCCGCCAGAACCGCTCGGTGGCCTGGCCGAGCTGGCTGGCCGTCATGCCGGGGCCGGTGTCCCGCACGGTGAGCGTGGTCCCGCCGTCGCCGGGGCGTACGGTCACCGTCACCTCTCCCCCGGCGCCGCTGAACTTCACCGCGTTGTCGATCAGGGCGTCGAGCGCCTGGCCGATCGCGGTCGGCACGGTCCGGGCGTACGCCGGCGCGTCGCCCGCGTCGAGCCGGAGCGTGACCGACCGGTGCCGGGCCAGCGGCAGCCACGCCGTGACCCGGGACGCGGCCGTCGCGGCGGCATCCACGGTGACCCGCTGGTTCTCCTCCCGCTCCGCCCGGGCCAGGGTGAGCAGCGCGTCGAGCACGGTGGCCAGCCGGTCGGTCTCCTCAAGCGCCAGCCGGTGCTCGGCCCGGCCGTCCGGGTCGGTGAGGCTCGGCCCCAGCTCCTCCACCCGCAGCCGCAGCGCGGTCAACGGGTTACGCAACTGGTGGCTGGCGTGCGCGACGAAGGCCCGCTGCCGGTCCATCACGTCGGAGACCGCGTCGACCATGTCGTTGAAACTTGTCGCCAGCCGGCGCAGCTCGGGCGGGCCGAGCCGGGGCCGGACCCGGGCGGTGCGGCGCCCCTCGGCGATCTCGTGGGTCGCGGTGTCCAGCTCGGTGACCGGGCGCAGCACCCAACCGGCCAGCCCGAACGCGGTGGAGACGCAGGCCAGCACCGCGAACAGGCCGATGCCGGCAAGCGTCACCCACCACAGGGTGACGGCCCGGCGCACCCGGTCCGCCGGGGTGGTGGTGACCACCGCGCCGAGCACCTCACCCCCGTCGTTGATCGGCACCGCCGTCACCACCGGCCCGTCCACCCAGGGCCACACCGACTCCGGTCCGCTGAACTGCTGCCCGGACAACGCCGTGTCGAGCGCCGGGCCGGTGCCCACGCCCGGCTCCCAGCGGGTCGAGGCGGCCACGGTCCGGCGGTCCCGGTCCACCACTGCCGCGCCGATGCGGTAGAGGTCGTCGTAGGCGGCCAGCTCCCCACCCAGCGGGCCGGGGCTGCCGCCGCGCAGCGCCGGGCCGGCGAGCGAGGCGAACCGGGTGGCGTCGGCGAGCCGGTCGGCGCGTACCCGATCGGTCTCCCGGGAGGCGAGCGTGACCGCCAGCGGGGTTTCCAACGCGAACAGCACAAGCACCATCAGCAGCAGGTAGCTGATCACCAGCCGGCGGCGCACCCGGGCCCCCTCACGCGCCGCGGAGCCGGTAGCCGACCCCGCGTACGGTCTCCACCAGGGTCGGGTCGCCGAGCTTGCCGCGCAGCGACCCGACGTGCACCTCGACGGTGTGCCGGTCGGCCCAGGTGGTGCCCCAGACGTCGAGCAGGATCCGGTCCCGTGGGACGGCCACCCCGGGCTGGCGGGCCAGCGAGAGCAGGATGTCGAACTCCTTGCGGGTCAGGGTCACCGACCGGCCGGCGACGCGCACCGTCCGGCCGCCCACGTCGATGTGGACCGCGCCCGCCTCGATCAGGTTGCGCTCCGGGACGGTGTGCGACGCCCGGCGCAGCACCGCCTCGATCCGGGCCTGCAACTCCACCATCGAGAACGGCTTGACCACGTAGTCGTCGGCGCCCAGCCGCAGGCCCAGCACCCGGTCGCGTTCCTCGCCCCGGGCGGTCACCGCGATGATGCCGAGCTGGCTGCTGCGGCGGCGCAGCTCGCGGCACAGGTCGGTGCCGTCGCCGTCGGGCAGGGTCAGGTCGAGAAGCACCAGGTCGCAGGGGGCGGCGGAGAGCGCGGCGGCGACGGTGGCGGCGTGTTCGACCTGGTAGCCGCGCCGGGTCAGCGCGGACGACAGCGCCGCGGCGACCCGACGGTCGTCCTCGACCAGGAGGATCCGCACCCGTGCCTCCGTCCGCTCGCGGTGTTGCCCAGGGAATGGTGGCAGACGCGCCGCCGGGACGCGAGGCTACCTGCGCCACGGTGGCCGAACTGCTCACCCGGGGGTGCTCGCTATGCTGCGTCGAGCCCCGCCCGACGGCGCGACGCGCCCCGCCACGATGCGAGTTGAGATGACTGACAGCAACGACCCGTCCGCCTCCGTCTTCGTCCACCCGACGGCCGACGTGGAGTCCGGCGCCCGGGTCGGCGACGGCACCAAGGTGTGGCACCTGGCGCACATCCGGTCCAGCGCCCAGGTCGGCGCCGGCTGCGTGATCGGCCGCAACGTGTACGTCGACGCGAGCGTCACCGTCGGCGACCGGGTGAAGATCCAGAACAACGTCTCGGTCTACCAGGGCGTGACCATCGAGGACGAGGTCTTCGTCGGCCCGTGCGCGGTGTTCACAAACGACTTCCGGCCGCGCGCCCAGAATCCGGACTGGACGATCACCCCGACGCTCGTCCGCCGGGGCGCCTCGATCGGCGCCAACGCCACGCTCGTGTGCGGCATCGAGGTCGGCGAGTACGCGATGATCGCCGCCGGCTCCGTGGTGACCCGCGACGTCAAGCCGTACCAGTTGGTGGCCGGCAACCCGGCCCGGCCGAAGGGCTGGGTGGACGCCAAGGGCGAGGTCGTGTCCCGGGACGTCGACAACCCGCCGCACCAGGGCTGAACACGCGACGGGGGCGACGACCGGTCCGGTCGTCGCCCCCGCGCGTCGGTGCGCCGGTCAGCCGCAGAGCCGGCCGATCTCGTCCCGGAACCGGTCCATCGGGTTGGACCCGGCCGGGCCGAGCAGGTATTCCTTCAACTCCCGCCGCGCCTCGGCCATCGGGTCGTCCCCGCCCCGGGTCACGTCGAGGATCTTGGCCAGCTCGCCGCCGTCCGCGGAGAGCAGGTACGCCGCCCGCGCGGTCGGGAACTGCCGCCGGAACTCGTCCTCGGGCAGGCCGGCCGGGTTGGCCACCACGTACGGCCGCTCGCTCTGCACGAAGTCGGAGACCACACTTGAGACGTCGCTTACCAGCAGGTCGGTGACGTTGAAGCAGTCGAACAGCGACGGCGTGCGGCCGGTCACCACCAGGTGCGCGGCGCCGTCGAGCGAATCGGGATCGATCTCGCCCCCGGCCGCGCGGATCCGGGCGACGATCCGCTCGTGCGCCGCCTTCGCCTTCGGCGCGCGGCTGCCGGTCAGCGGGTGCGGCTTGTAGACCACCCGCAGGTTCCCGGCGGACAGCAGCCCGGACACGATCCGCTCCCCCATCAGCACCAGCGAGGTGTGGAACGGGTCGTCGTCCAGCCAGCCCTCCCAGGTGGGGGCGTAGAGCACGGTGAACAGGTGGTCGGCGGCGCCGGAGCCGAACGTGTGCACGCCGGCGAGCTGCGGGCGGCCCACCTCCACGATGTCGCGGTCCAACACGCCGACGTCGGCCCGGGCGTACCGCTCCCGGCCGGCCGGACCGGCCACCCACACCTCGTCGTACACCTTGCTGTAGGGGTTGACGCTTGCCGCCTTGTCGCTGTCGCCGTGCCCGACGAAGACGTGCGTCACGCCCGGCTCACGCAGCAGGTGGATGTTCGCGCCGACGTTCGCCGCGTACAGCGCGACCCGGAGCGAGCCCAGGTCGAGGTTCATGAAGTCGACCCCGGCCGGCACACAGATCACCGGCAGTCGGGTGTCGGCCAGTTGGTGGAACGCGTCCGCGGCCCGCAGCAGCACCACCGCCCGCCGGCCTGTCGCCGCCAGCGGCGCGAGCCACATGTTGGCCTGGTAGACGTCCTTGGCCGGGCCGGCGAAGTAGAGCGCCACCTCGGGCTTCTCCCGGGCCAGCCAGTCGTGCACGGCGGGCAGCACGCCCGGGCTCGTGCCCCGGCCCCGCAGCACGGTCAGCGCCAGCACCGCGGCGGCGACCAGACCGACGGCCAGGGTGACCAGACCGGTGACCACCACCGGGGTGACCCGGTCCGCCGCGGCGGCCACCACGGCGGCCGGCACCAGCAGCACGTTGAGCAGCGGCATCCGCAGCCCGGCGAGGTGCCGCGCCCAGGCCGGCGGAACCGGGACGCGGCGCAGCGCGCCGAGGTCGATGTTGCGGGTGAACGCCGGCGGGTCGACCCGCCCCTCGACCGACTTGGTGACCGCGGTGGTGCCCACCGCCAGGGTCCAGAGCGCGGCGGGCAGCAGCAGCACCGCGATCGTGCCGGCCACCCCGGGACGGACCGTGGCGATCACCAGCAGGGCCACCGACAGGTCCCGCACCAGCCGCCGGAACGTCCACCCGACACCGGCCTTGGCCAGCAGTTGGGCGGTCTCGCCGTACCGGGTCGCGAGCGCCAGCTCACCGCCGAGGGCGACCGCCGCGGCCACCGCGTACGGGAACACCAGGCCGAGGACACCGGCGAGGATCATGACGCCGTACCCGAGGAGCGTCGCGCCCACCGTGGCCAGGCCCTGCTGGCTGCGTACTCTGCTGAACAACTACATGCTCCCTGTCTGCCCGGCAATGTCGGCGAGGCCCGATACCGACGGCTGCGACCCTAAACGGGTCAGATGACGCAAGTATTGCCGGGGTGTCCGGCAGGTGAACGGCGGACGACTGCTTCTTCCCCCGATGCCGGATCGGACACACCACACGGCAGGCCCCGGTCGTTCCCGACCCGGGGCCCACCGCGCATCAGTGGGTCAGCCGCCGATGACCACCCGGCGAACGCCGGTCCAGCGGGCCGGGTCGGTGACCCGCCGCCCGTCGACGAGCACCGTCACGCCCGGCAGGTCCGCCGGGGCGAGGTTGCGGTATTCGGCGTGGTCGGCCTGGATCACCGCGGCGCCGACCGGCTCACCGTCGTAGCCGGGCAGGCCGTGCGCGACCAGCTCCTCGTTCGAGTACATCGGGTCGGAGACGTAGGGCGTCGCGCCCCGCCGGCGCAGCGCCTCCACGGTCGGGAAGACACCGGAGAAGGCGGTCTCCTTCACCCCGCCCCGGTAGGCGGCGCCCAGCACCAGCACGCCCACGCCGGTCAGGTCGCCGTACGCGGCGGCGAGCAGGTCCACGGCGTAGTCCGGCATGGCGGCGTTCGCCTCCCGCGCCGAGCGGACCACAGTGGCCGCCGGGTCGTTCCACAGGTACATCCGCGGGTAGATCGGGATGCAGTGACCGCCGACCGCGATGCCCGGCGAGTGGATGTGGCTGTACGGCTGAGTGTTGCAGGCTTCGATGACCTTCGTGACGTCCACGCCCACCGTGTCGGCGAAGCGGGCGAACTGGTTCGCCAGGCCGATGTTCACGTCCCGGTAGGTCGTCTCGGCGAGCTTGGCCAGCTCGGACGCCTCGGCCGAGCCCAGGTCCCACACGCCGTTGGGCTGCTTCAGGTCGGCCCGCTCGTCGAAGTCGAGCACCGCCTCGTAGAACCGCACGCCGTGCGCGGCGGAGCCCTCGTCGATGCCGCCGACAAGCTTCGGGTAGCGCCGCAGGTCGGCGAAGACCCGGCCGGTGAGCACCCGCTCCGGGCTGAACACCAGGTGGAAGTCGGTGCCCGCGGTGAGACCGGAGCCCTCTTCGAGCATCGGCGCCCAGCGCTCGCGGGTGGTGCCGACCGGCAGCGTGGTCTCGTAGCTGACCAGGGTGCCCGGCTTCAGGCCACGGGCGATGGCCCGGGTGGCGTCGTCCATCCAGCCGAAGTCCGGCACGCCCTCGGCGTCCACGAACAACGGCACCACCACCACGACCGCCTTCGACTCGGCGACCGCGGCGGCGGTGTCGGTGGTGGCCGACAGCAGCCCGGCGGCCACCGCCTCCTTCAGCTTGACGTCCAGGTCGGCCTCGCCCGGGAAGGGCACGGCACCGTCGTTGACCAGCTGGACGACCCGCTCGGAAACGTCGGCCCCGAGCACCCGGTGCCCCTTCGAGGCGAACTGCACGGCGAGCGGCAGGCCGATCTTGCCGAGCGCGACGACGCAGATGTTCATGACTGCTTCTTTCCTCCAATGGGGAGCCTGCGTCGCAGGCCGGTCATCATGCGGCGCAGCGTCACCGGGAAGACGACAAGCACCAGGTCGCCCTTGCGGTTCGTGCTGCTGGTGATCACGTGCAGCCGGCCGTCCTCCCGGTGCACCGACCGCTGCACCATCGACGGGTACGGGCCGCGCACCGGCGTCGAGGCGACGTCGCCGTCGCGGGTGACAGTCACGCTGACGACCCGACGCTCCCCACCGGGTTTCACCCCGGCGAGCAGGTCCTGGGCGCGGAACGACATGGTCACCGTCGCGCCCAGCGGGTCGGCCTCGATCGACTCGACCGTGCCGGCCGTCCGCCCGGCCGAGACGGTGATCCCGCCGTCGGCCATCGCGGCCAGGTCCGGGTGCGGGCCACGCGCGGTGATCCGGACCACCCGCTCCCCCGCACCGTCGACGGTCCAGCGTACGGCCATCGTCTCCAGCCGGGCCAGCCACTTCGACATCGACACGGTGATCTCGTACCAGTCGTCGGAGAGCCCGCACCGACCGTCACCGAAACCAGGGTAGCGGGCGAACCAGCCGTCGTCGCGGAGCACCGGCTGCGGCAGCCCGTGCCGGACGTCCTGGCGGATCACGGCCACCAGGTCGGCCAGGATGCCGTACGCGGCCACGCCGAGCCGGACCCGGGTGGTCACCGGCAGCGCGCGCCGGATCCGCTCGGTGAGGTGTTCGGTGACGAGCCGCCCGACCCCCGCGCGCACCCGCTCCTGCGTCTTGCGGTCCAGTTTCAGGAAGTCGGCCTGGACCAGCTTGGCGATCTCCCAGGTGAAGTGACGGAGCAGGACCGCGTCACGCCGTTCGCCCGGCTCGATGTGCTCGGCGACGAACGCGACGATCCGCTCCGCGCAGCCGAGTCGTGCCACGTGCGTGCTGCGGTAGGTGATGTTGCTCGAATTGGCGCGCTTCACCGCGTAGTAGTAGTCGTAGTCGGCGAGCACCGAGATCCGCCCGGCCCGCAGGCACGCCTCAAGCGTGAACGGCTGGTCGCTGCCGACCGGCATGTCCTCCGGGAAACGCAGACCGTACTTCTCCACCAGCTCCCGGCGGAAGAGCTTGGTGTTGGACAGCGCGAACGGCAGGGCCGAGGTGAACAGGTCCACGTCCGGCTGGGTGCTGGCGAAGACCGCCTGGTGCACGTAGCGCTTGTTCACCCCGACGAGCCGCCCGAGCAGCACGTCGGACCCCCACCTGTCGGCCGCGGCCACCATCCGCTCCAGCGCCTCCGGACCCAGGTGGTCGTCGGAGCCGATGAAGAAGACGTACCGGCCGGTGGCCTGCTCCAGACCGCGGTTGCTCGGCGCGGCCGGCCCGCCCGAGTTGGGCTGGTGCAGCACCTTCACCGTGCCGGGGTAGCGCGCGGCGAAGCGGTCCAACTCCTCGGCGCTGCCGTCGGTCGAGCCGTCGTCCACCGCCACGACCTCCAGCCGGTCCAGCCCGATGGTCTGCTCGACGAGCGAGGTGAGGCAGATGGTCAGGTCCGGCATGGTGTTGTAGACGGCGGTCACCACTGTGACGTCCGGCTGGGTCACCTCCCGGCCCCGGCGGCGAGCACCGGTGCCGATGGGGTGCCGCCGGCGGCACGCGGCGGATGATCCGGCAGCAGCCGGGAGTAGACGCCGTCGAGGATCTCCGCCTGCGCCGCCCAGGTCCAGTTCGCGAGCAGCCCCGGCTGGTCGTACGCGGCGCGGTACCGCTCCCGGTCCGCCAGCACCGCCCGCACCGCGCGCACGTAGTCGGTGACGTCCTCGGCGGTGAACACCTCACCCTGACCGGTCGAGCGGACGGTCTCCGCCATGGTGCGGACGTCGGAGACCACGAGCGGCAGCCGGGCGTGCGAGTACTCGAAGAACTTGGTGATCAGCGCGATCTCGTGGTTGGGCCAGTGCTGGATCGGGATCACGCCGACCTGGGCGCCGGAGAGGAAGGGCACCACCTGGTCGTGCGGCACGTAGGGCAGCACGTGCACCCGGTCGCCGGCGTCCAGCTCCCGGGCCCGGGCGACAAGCCCGCGCACGTATTCGGAGTCGGGCTTGTTGACCACCAGGGCGACGTGCGCCCCGGCCAGCTCCGGCAGCGCCTCGATCATCACCGCGAGACCGCGCTTGGGCGCGGCGACGCCGCTGTAGACAAGCAGCGGCACGTCCGGCGCGAGGCCGCCGCACCGGACCCGGATGTCCGGCGCCTCGGCCCGGCCGCCGGTCAGCTCGTCCACCGCCGGGGCGTTGAGCACCACCGCCGGCCGCTCGGCCAGGCCGTGCTCGGCCTGGAGCAGGTCGGCCAGCCCGCCGGAGACGGTCATCGTCGCGTCCGCGTACGGCACGAACTCGCGTTCGTGGGCCATGTTGCCGGGCAGCCAGCGGGCGTTGTCGCGCCACGGCTGCACGCCGGGCAGGTATTCGTGGGCGTCCCAGACCAGGGCGACGCGCCGCCCCTTCGCGGCGGCGCGGATCTTGGCGCGGGCACCGACGCCGAGCATGCGGAAGTCGTTCGCGTGGATGAGGTCGGGCTGGAGCTTGTCGATGACCGGGCCGTAGCCGAGCTCGTAGTCCCACAGGCCCGGCTCCAGCCGTCGCCACGCCCCGCCGCCCTGCACCCTCTGCCAGAACAGCGCGAAGGCGCGGTCCCACGGCCCGTCGAGCTTGCGCGCCTTGGCCCGGCCGAGTTGCCGCTGGCGCAGCGACACCCACCGGCGGGTCAGGCCGGAGAAGCGCTCCTCGGCGCGCAGCAACTGCCAGCGCAGCGCGGGCGGCCGGTCGGCGACGGTCAGCTCGGCGCGGCGGACCCGCAGGTCGGCACGCCAGGCGCGGACCGCCTGCGCGCGGTGCGCGGCGATCCCGGTCGGCGGGTACGCAAGCGGCGCGCGCAGCCACGAGCGGCGGTATTCGTGCGGCCGCTTGGACATCGGCAGGGGGACCTTGAGCAGGCGGACCTCGGCCGCGCCCAGCTTCCAGGTCTCCGGCGTGCCGCCGGGAGCCCGGCCGAGCAGGATGACCTCCCAGCCGGCGTCGGCCGCGGAGCGGGCGGCCTTCTGCACCCGCGAGTCGCCGTTCACACCGTTGTCCACCAGCATGACGACCCGTCCCCGGGTGCGCTCCGTCATGTCTGCGCCGTCAGCTCCCATTACCGCCCGTCTCCGTCCCCTCGGCCCCGCGGCCCGAGGACCCCGGCGAGTCTACGACAATGCGTGGCGGGCATCGGGCCCGCCGCCGCCGTGTCCCCGGTACCGATGGGCCCGATTGCTAACCTCCATCCCGGGCCGGCCCGACCTCGCTGCGAACAGGACGAAAATGGACATGGTGACGACAGACGAGCGCCCGCCGGCCGCACCGGAGCCGGCCGACCCGCCGGCGCCGGCGGGGCCCGCCGCGCGGCTCCGCGCCGCCGTCCGGTACGCCCTGCCCGCGCTCGCCGCGTGGACCGCGGTACGCCTGCTCGGCCTGGTGAGCATCTGGCTCTGGGCCCGGAGCACGGGGCGCGGCGCCGTCGGCGAGCTGACCCGCGCCGACGGCAGTTGGTATCTGGGCATCGCGCGCAACGGGTACGACGGCGCCGAGCAGTTGCACAGCAACATGGCCTTCTTCCCGCTGTATCCGGGCCTGACCGCCGCGCTGGACACGGTCACGCCGTTCGACCTGCGGCACACCGCCCTGCTGGTGTCGTGGGTGGGCGGGTTCGCCGCCGCCTGGGGTCTGTTCGCCGTCGGCGCCCACGTGTACGACCGCCGCGTCGGGGTGGTCCTCGCCGTGCTCTGGGGCGTGCTGCCGCACGCCGCGGTGCAGCTCATGTCGTACAGCGAGGGGTTGTTCACGGCGCTTGCGGCGTGGTCGCTGTACGCGCTGCTGCGCCGGCACTGGCTGACCGCCGGCGTGCTCTGCCTGTTCGCCGGCCTCACCCGGCCGACCGGCTCCTCGCTCATCGGGGTGGTCGGCCTGGCCGCGCTGATCGCGGTGATCAGGCGTCGGGACGGGTGGCGACCGTGGGCGGCGATGCTGCTCGCGCCCGCCGGCTGGCTGGGCTACCTGGCGTGGGTCGGCTGGCGCACCGGCCGGCCGGACGGCTGGTTCCGGATCCAGGGCGAGGGTTGGGGTTCCTCATTCGACCTCGGCGTGAACACCGTCCAGCGCGCCCGTGAGGTGCTCAGCAAGCCATCGGAGCTGGAGTTCTACGTGGTGACGCTGGTGGCGGTGCTGGCGATCATGCTCTTCGTGCTCAGCCTGCTCGACCGGCAGCCGTGGCAGTTGCTGCTCTACAGCGGGCTGCTGTTGCTGACCACGCTCGGCGCCGCCGGCTTCTACCACTCGAAGGCCCGGTTCCTGCTTCCCGCGTTCCCGCTGCTGCTGCCCGCCGCGGTGGCCCTGGCGCGCGCCGGCCGGGCCCGGGCGGTGACAGTGCTTACCACCCTCGCGCTGGTGTCCGCCTACTTCGGCGGCTACCTGCTGCTGATCTGGCGTTTCTCGCCGTGATCCGGCGGCGGGCTCAGCGGGTGTGTCGGCGGACGTCCCAGAGCCACACGTCGTCCACCCGGGCCCCGGGTCCGTAGAGCGCGTCGAGCACGGCCCGCAGCGGCGTCGCGTGGGGGTGCGCCGCCGGCAGCGCCAGCGCGTCGGCCCGCCAGTAGCGCGCGTCGGCGAGCGCCCGGTCCCGGTCCACCGGGCCAGGGTCCGGGGACCGCGTCCCCTTGTCGACGGCGGTGAGCAGCGCGGCGGTCGGCCGCGGCCGGACCCCCCACCGGCCGGTCGGGTCGGTCCCCGACACCGGGCCCAGGAAATAGCCCTGCGGCACGGCGAAATCGGTGCGCGCGGCGGAACTCCACCACACCGACGTCATGTTGTCCACCGGGACGGGCACCAGGGTCCGTCCCGGGGTGACGTGGTCCCGCCACGCGCCCGAGGTGACGAACGCCGGCACCGGCGCCCGCCGCTGCACCGGCAGCGGCGTCGGGGCCACCGGCACCAGCGCCGCCAGCAGCGCGACGCCACCGAGCGCGGCGACCAGCCGGTCCGCCGGCGCGGGCCGCCGGGCGAGCCCCGCCAGCCGGTCGACGGTGAGCGCCAGCAGCACCCCGACGGCCGCCGTGGTGATCAACCCGAACCGGGCGACCACGAGCGAGTCGACCACCGGCAGGTTCTGGACCAGGGCGAAGGGCGCGGGCACCGAGGAGTGCCGGGGCCCCCAGGTCCACCTGGTGCCCATGGAGAGGATCGCGGCCCCCACCGCGACCAGGGCGAGCACCCGGACCAGCGGCTCCCGGCGCTGCCAGAGCACGGCCGCGACCAGCAGGATCACCAACGGCCAGCCGAAGCTGCTCGCCTCCTCGGTGGTGTTGGCGACCAGGCCCCGCACGCTGTCCGGACCGCCGCCCACCGACTCGGTGGCGTAGGTGACGTACGACTTCAGCGCCAGGACGAACTGGTCCGGCGAGCCCGGGTGACCCACCCGGTGCTGCGGGCCGGCGAACTGCATCCACAGCGGGTACGCGCCGGCCAGCAGCACCAGCAGCCCGGCTACCGCGATCCCCCCGGCCAGCGGCCGGGCGGCGGCCACCACCCGCCGGGGCCGGACCAGCAGCCAGCCCAGCAGCCCGGCCAGGCAGGCAAGCGCGGTCAGGAAGAGAACCTCCAGGCCGATGAGGAGCTGCGCCGTGACGAGCGCGCCGAGCACCAGCCCGTCGCGGAGCACCCGGCCACCGCGGGCCAGGCACACCACCCGCCAGATGAGGAACGGCACCAGCCACTGGGCGGTGATGTGCGGGTGGCCGTTGCTGTGCGACACGAGCGCCGGGGCGAAGCCGCAGAACAGCCCGCCGACCCCGGCGGCGAGGTGGCGGCGGACCAGGTGCCGGGAGAGCACGTGGTACCAGGCGTAGGCGGTGCCGGCCAGGTTGAGCGTGACGAATAGCAGGTACGCCGCGGGCGCGCCGACGAGCACCGTCACCGGGGTGAGCACCAGGCCGGGAAGCTGCATCCCGACGTTACTCATCAGGTTCACCCCGTCCGGGGCGTTCTGGAGCGTGGTGAAGAACGGGTTCTGCAGGTGCGTGACGGCGTGCGCCGCGTACGCCAGCATCCACTCGTTGAAGCCCTGGTCGGACGGCCGGCTGCCGAGCAGCCGGCCGTGCACGTCAAGCCAGCCCCGACCGGTGACAAGCACCGCGCCGGCCAGGTAGACCAGGGCCGCCGCCAGGTCGTACCGCCGCTCCGGCCCGCCGGTCGGGGCGTCCTCGGACCGGTCGGCCGGGCCCGGGCGGTCCTGGACGGCGGCGACCCGGTCGCCGGCCGGGCCGGCGAGGGCGGGGCCGTGCGGACCTCGGGCGTCGGACCGGAAATCAGTCATGACGCCCGATGCTACGAGCGACAGTGATGCCGTTACCGTAACCGGGCAATCACGGAGTGTCGCGGCACCTGCGGGTCAGAGCCGGTGCGCGGCGTCGCCTGTCGTCACGCCACGGGTGTCGAAGAACCGCTTGGCCCGCCCGACGAGCGCGTCCACGTCGTACGAGCGGTGGTTCTGCACCAGGATGACCAGGTCCGCCGCGGCGACGGCGGCCTCCAGGTCCTCGGCGCGGGGCACGCTGCCGCCGAGGGCCTGCCAGTGCTCCACGTGCGGGTCGTGATAGCTGAGCTTGGCGCCGAGGCCGTGCAGCAGGCGGGCCAGCGGCACGGCCGGGGACTCGCGCTGGTCGGCGATGTCCGGCTTGTAGGTCACGCCGAGCAGCAGCACCGAGGAGCCGTTGGCGGCCAGGCCGGCGTCGTTGAGGATGTCCTGCGCGCGGCGGACCACGTACGACGGCATGGTCGCGTTGATCTCCTGGGCCAGCTCCACGAACCGGAACGGGTAGCCCAACCGGGCCCGCACGTTGTGGCTGAGGTAGTTGGGGTCGATCGGGATGCAGTGCCCGCCGACGCCCGGACCGGGATAGAACGCCTGGAACCCGAACGGCTTGCTGCTCGCCGCGTTGATCACGTCCCACAGGTCGATGCCGAGCTGGTGGCAGAACCGCGCCATCTCGTTGACGAGTGCGATGTTGACGTGCCGGTAGGTGTTCTCCAGCAGCTTGGCCGTCTCCGCCTCGCGGGTGCCCTTGGTGCGCACCACCGTGTCGACGAACCGCCCGTAGAACGCCGCCGCCCGGTCGCCGCAGGCCGGGGTGTGGCCGCCGACCACCTTGGGGGTGTTGCGGGGGCCGAAGCGCTCGTTGCCCGGGTCGATCCGCTCCGGCGAGAACGCCAGGTGGAAGTCGGTCCCGGCGCGCAGGCCGGACTCCTCCAGGATGGGCCGGACGATCTCGTCGGTCGTCCCCGGGTAGGTGGTCGACTCCAGCACCACGAGCATGCCGGCGCGCAGGTTGCGGGCCACCGCACGGGTGGCCGACTCGACGGCGGCGAGGTCCGGCCCGCCGTCGTCGGACAGCGGCGTCGGCACGCAGATCACCGCCGTGTCCGCGGTGGCGATCTCCGCCTCGTCGCTCGTCGCCCGGAAACCGGCGGCAAGCATCTCGGCGATGTCGGCGTCGGCGAGGTCGTCGACGTGGGACCGGCCGGCGTTGAGGGCGTCGACCACGCTGCCCTTGACGTCGAACCCGAGCACCGAGGCACCGGCGCGGACGGCCTCCCGGGCCAGCGGGAGCCCGACGTAGCCCAGGCCGAGAATCACCACATCTGTCATTTCATGTCCCTTGCGCGTCGCTGGTCCGGCGGAGGAGAGGTGGTCGAGCGAGCCGTGGGCATGCTACCCGCTGCCGCCCTCACACCCGGGTCAGCTCGTCGGTGGCGGGCCGCCCGTCCGACGTCGGCAGCGCCGGGCGCCGGCCCGCCGGAGCCAGCCGGTGGTAGAGGCCGTTCTGCACCTTGGCCTGCTCCTCCCAGGTCCACGCCGCGAGATCCATCGACGCGTACGCCGCGCGGTAGCGCTGCGGATCGGCAACCACCGCCTCGATCGCCCGGACGTACTCGTCGGTGTCGTCGACCCGGAAGACCTCGCCCTGCCCGGTCTGCCGCACCGTCTCGGCCATCGTCTCGACGTCGCTGACCACGATCGGCAGCCGCGCGTGCGAGTACTCGAAGAACTTGGTGATCAACTGGATCTCGTGGTTGAGCCAGTGGTGGATCGGGATGACCCCGACGGTGGCGGTGGAGAGGAAGCCGACCACCTCGGCCGGCGACACGTACGGCAACACGTGCAGCCGGTCGGCCGCCCCCAACTCCTCGGCCCGCTTCTTCAGGCTGGTCAGGTAGGGGCCGTCCGGCGCGTTCACCACGAACGCCAGGTGCGTCCCGGGCAGCCGGGGCAGAGCCTCCACCATCACGCCCATGCCACGGTGCGCCGCCGCGGCGCCGCTGTAGACCACGAGCGGCACGTCCGGGCCGAGACCGCAGGCGCTGCGGATGTCCGGGCCGGCGCCGGCGGCGCCGAGCGCGTCGGCCGCGTGCGGGGTGTTCAGCACGACCGAGGGCAGCTCGGGCAGGTCGTGGTCACGCCGGAGGAACTCGGCGAGCCGCTCGGACACCGTGATGACGGCGTCGGCGTGCCTGGCGTACTCGTGCTCGTGGGCGCGGTTGGCCACCATCCACCTGGCGTTGTCCGCGCGCGGCTTCACCCCGGGCAGATACTCGTGGACGTCCCAGATCAGCTTGATCGGGTGGCCCTTCGCGGCGGCCCGCAGCTTCGCCCGGGCGCCCACCCCGACCATCCGGAAGTCGTTGGCGTAGATGATGTCCGGCTTGAGCTCGTCCACGGTGCGGCCGTAGGCCAGCTCGTAGTCCCACAGCGCCGGCTCCAGCTTCCGCCACGCCCGGTCGCCGTGCAGCCGCAACTGCGACCAGGTGTAGAAGCGGTCCGACGGGGTGCGCAGCGGCTTGCGCTGCTTCTGCGCCCGGGTGAGCTGCCAGTGGCGGAACGACACCCACTTCCGGGTCGCCTTGGCGGCGAGTTCCTGCACCCGTACGGCACGGCGCGCCAGCGGGGAGCCGCCGGTCGAGACGAGCTGCGCCCGGCGTACCCGCAGGTCGGTCAGCCACGCCCGGACCTCCTGCTGGCGCAACGCCGCCACACCCGTCGGCGGGTACGCAAGCGGCCCGGTCAGCCACCGCCGCCGGAACTCGTGCCGCCGCTTGAGCAGCGGGGTCGGCATCGGCAGCAACCGCACCTGCGCGGCGCCGAGCTGCCAGGTCTGCGGCTGGCCGTTCGGGGAGCGGCCGAGCAGGATCACGTCCCAGCCGGCGTCGGCGGCCGACATCGCGGTCTTCTGCACCCGCGAGTCGCCGTTCACCCCGTTGTCGACCAGGATCACGATCCGGGCCGGCGCCGTCGACGCGCTGTCCCCCGTCGCCACCATCGCACTCTCCTCTGCAAGGACCACCCGCACGTCGAGCACGGGAGGAATGTTCTCAGCCCACGGACCGGCTGTCGGGTCAGCCCCGGTCACCCGCGACGAGCCGGTCGAAATCATGCCGGACGCGCTGCCAGTCCCAGGTCTCGACCGCGTGTTCGGCCGCCTCCTCGGCGGTCTTGCGCCAGGCGTCCTCCGTCGCGGTGACCGACAGGATCCGCTCGGCCGCCTGCGCCGGCGTGTCGACCACCCAGTCCGCTGGGAACAGCGTGCGGGCCGAGGCCGGCTTTCCGGCGAAGAACGGCCAGTCCCGGACCACCGGCACCGCGCCGCTCGCCACGCCCTCGACCAGGCCGCAGTGGAAGCTCTCCCGCACCGAGCTGCTCAGGATGACCCCGACCTGCGCCAGCGCGCCGGGCACGTCGTCGGTCTGCCCGAGGCGGACCACGGCACCGGTGGCCTCCAGCTCGGCGACGTCGGCGAGGAACGCGTCCCAGTAGCGGCGGCTGTCCGGGCTGGCGTCGGGATTGTCCAGGTCCCGCCCGATCAGCACGAGACGGTACCGCTCGTCCCGGGCGCGCAACTCGCGCAGCACGTTCACCGCCCAGCGCGGATCCTTGGCGACCGCCTTGATGCCGACCAGCCCGAGGGTGAAGCGGGCGTCGTCGGTCTTGGGCCGGCGGTAGGCGCGCAGGTCCATCGCGTTGCTGATGACGTGCCGGCGGGTGTCGGCCGCCGCCAGCGCCGGGACCGCGGCGACGGTGAGGTCACGCAGGTGGTCGGAGACGAAGACCATGTCGTCGACCCGGCTGTAGTCGACCAGGTGCGGCCACGCGGCGAACGCCTCGAAGCTGTGCAACCGGACGATCACCCGGGTCGTGCCGGGGTCGACCATGGTGAACAGCACGGCCAGCGCGGCACACCAGTCGACGAAGACCACGTCGGCCCACTCGACCTCGGGCGCCAGCCACTCGGCCACCGAGTCGCCGAACGCGGAACTGCCGGCCAGCAGATGCTCGACCATCGAACGTTGGTCGCCAAGCAGCGGGACGTGCTCGCCCGTGTCGCCCGGGTCGAGGAACCGCAACTCCACGTCCGGGCGTTCGTCGAAGTGGCGGCGGACGGGCTCGATGAAGCCGTGGTTGCCGTACGTCACCAGGAGCAGCCGCAGCGGCCGGTCGGCCGGGGGCGCGACGGCCGGCGACCGGCGACCGTGTGGCGCCGAGCAGGCGCGCACGGCGGCCGAGGCGTGCCACTGCGCCAGGAACCCGGCCGGGTCCTGGGCGAGCGGGGAGGTCATCCGGTCGAAGTGCAGCCGGCGGTCGAAGACCCGCTGCTGGGCCGCGCGCACGGAGGCCGCCGCGGCCCGGACGTCGCCCCGGGCGAGCGCCCGGTCGGCAAGGGTCAGCTCGGCGGCGACCGCGGCGTCGAGGCTCGCCGGGGTGTCCCGGTCCAGCTCCGCGGCGGCCCGGCGACCCAGCGCGGTGGCCAGCGGACGGGGATCGGCGAGCCGGCTCGCCGCCGCCCGTACCGTCGCGGTGGCCCGCTCGGGACGACCGGCGCGCAGGAGGCCGGCGTGCACCGCGTCGGCGAGCCGCACCCGGGCGCGGTCGGGGATGGCCGGCGCGGCGAGCACAGCGTTCCAGAGGCCGGCGACCGGGCCGAACCGAAGGGCACGCGGGGAAGTGCCGGCCCGCAGCGCCCGGTCCAGCACCCGCCGGGTGGCCGGACGTGCGGGGCTCATCGCGTGACCCGCGACTGGTGCCCGCGGTCACGGGGAAGATCGAGAAACATCGGGCGAGTGCCCCCTGCTGCCGAAGCGATGGCGCCACACCGTTGCTGGGCGCGAACCGGACCGAGTTTGCCATAGCGCCGGAGCGTCCGGCAAACGCCCGAACCGGGCATCCGGCCGGTCCGTTCGCGGCCCGGCTCCGGCCACCCGGACGACGCTTACGGCGTGGCCGCCGGGCGTCCCGAGCGGCAACGCGCCGTGTGCGTGGTCCGCCCGGCCACCGGGCCGGCGCTATTGTGGGTAACGCTCCGGGCGCGACCACGCGGCCCGCGGGTCGATCGGCCGCGCGGCGCCTGGTCCCGCGCGGGCGGAGGACGGCGGCGGCGACGTCCCGGCGGCGGATCGGCTCGGCGAACTCGCGCTCCGCCGTCACGTCGAGTCGGCGTCCGGGGCCGCGTCTGCCCACCCTCTGAGGATCGGAAGCGATGAACAACGGAAGAACACTCGGGGTACCCCGGCAACCCTCCCCCGGGGGCGACCGACCGCACGTGATCTACCTGGCGATCGGGTTCCCGCCGGCGGCGAAGAGCTGCGCGTACCGGATGCGGGAGACCGCCAACGAGTTCGCGGCGGCCGGCTGGGACGTGACCGTGGTCACCATCGCCGACGAGGCGTGGGAACGGGAGTACGGCCTGGACCACACCCTGACCGAGGGCCTGGACCCGTCGCTGCGCGTGGTCAAGCTGCCGTTGTTCCGGGACGACCTGGAAACCGACATCCGCACCTTCTCCGAGTCGCGCACCCTCGCCCACCGCCGTTGGCTGTCCGACCTGCGTCGCCGGACCCTGTCCGTCTTCCCCGAGCCGATCTTCGGGGGCTGGCGGCCGGAGCTGGAGCGGGCGCTGGTGCGGCTGCACCGGGAGCACCCCGCCGACCTGCTCGTGACGACCTGCTCCCCCTACGTGAACCTGGCCGCCACCTGGAAGCTGTGGGAGACCCACCAGGTCCCGTACGTGATCGACTTCCGCGACGGCTGGTCGGTCGACGTGGTCAACGGCGGCGAGGCGTTCTCCCGCGACTCGGTCGCCGGGCGGTGGGAGCAGAAGGTGCTGTCCCAGGCGCTCGCGGTCTGGAACGTCAACGAGCCGATCTCCCGCTTCTACCGCGAGCGCTACCCCGAGCTGGCCGACCGGATGCGGGTCGTGCGCAACGGGTACGACGACGCGGCCGTGCCACCGCTGTCCGGGCCGGCCCAGGGCCGCCCGCTCGTCTTCGGCTACCTCGGCGCGCTCAACCTGCCGGTGCGACTGCTCGACGCGGTGCTCCAGGGCTGGCGGACGGCACGCCGGGCGGACCCGCTGCTGGCCGACGCCACGTTCGAGGTGCGCGGGCACATCGGCGCGGCCTGGGCCCGCGGCGACAACGCCCACGCCGAACTGCTCCGGGCCGCGGCCGAGGACGGCGTCGTGGTGGGCGGCTCCGTGCCGCGCGCCGAGGTGCCCGGCCTCTACCAGCGCTGGGACGCACTCGTGCTGATGGTCACCGGCGGTAAGTACATGACTTCCGGCAAGGTCTACGAATACATGGCCACCGGCCTGCCCGTCGTCTCCGCCCACGAGGCCGCGCACGACGCGTCGACGGTGCTGTCGTCGTACCCGCTCTGGACCGGGGCGGTGGGGCTGGCGCCGGCCGACCTAGCCGGTGCGTTCCGGCACGCCGCCGACCTGGCCGCCCACACCACGCGCACGGACCGGGAGACCGCCCGGGAGCAGGCCCGCCGGTACGCCCGCCGGGCCCAGCTCGACCCCGCGGTCCAGGAGATCACCGCGATGATCCGGCCCCAGCCGGCGGCGGTGGTGCCGGCCCAGACCCGCAGCAGCCGCGTACCCGCCGGGGGCGACCGATGACGATCGAGGTCCTGATGATCACCGGGAACGTCCCCGGGCGGGCGGCGGTCCTGATCGACGCGCTGGAGAAGTTCCGGGCCGCCGGAGCCCGGGTGCGCATCGCCAGCACGTTCGAGACCGAACTGCTCCCCGACATCGGGGATCTCGCCGAGCTGCACATGTTGCCGCGCAGCGCCGAGATGACGCCGCGGCTGCGGCGCAAGTTCGCGCGGACCAGCCCCTCCCGCCGGCCCTGGCTGCGCGCCCAGCACGACCCGTGGGTCCGCCGGCACGCCCGGCACGCCGACGTCCTGGTCGCCCTGGACGGCCGCGCCCTGCACACGGTGTGGCAGCTCGCGCACCGGCACCGGACGGCCGACGCGGTCTACGGCATCGCCCCGGGGCTGCGCGCGGTCGAGAAGCGGACGGCCGACCCGGCCGCCTACCGGCGTCGGAGCCTGGCCACCACCGGGCCGTCCCCGGTGCTGGTGGCCGCGACCGCGCGGGGTCAGGCGCGCGACGCGGCCAAGGCGTTGCTCCAGACGGTCAGCGGGAAACGGGCGATGCGCAGCGGCGCGGTGCGCTGGTTCTGGGAGCGGGCCGTCGCGGCGCCGGGCCTGCCGGAGCGGTACCGCGCCGAGGTGGCCCGCCGGGTGCAGACAAGCATGCACCGGGTGGGATATCCGGAGAGCGCGGACCGGGTGGTCGGCGCCGCCAGCACGAAACTCGCCGACCCGGCGCTGAAGGCGAAGCTGCTCGTGCCGCTGGCCGAGTCGGAACCGGTCGAGGGCAACGTGGCGGATCAGCTGTCACCCGAGGTGAGTGACGACGTGACAAGCGGGGCCGATCCGGTGCCGCCCGCGCAGACCTGACCGACCCCACCGGACGGCGAAGCGCCGGCACCCTGTCGGGGTGCCGGCGCTTTCGTCGTCGCGCGGTCGCCGATCGGGTCAGCGAGCGGCCGCGGGTGACCCGAGCGCGGTCGAGGAGACCGAGACGACCTTGCCGTCCGCGGCGGACTCCAGCAGCCCGGCGGCGACCTGCACGGTACGCAGGCCCTGCCGCAGCGTCACGATGTCGCTCTGCTTGCCCTCCACCGCGTCCCGGAACCGCTCGTGCTCGACGAGCAGCGGCTCCCGCTTCGGGATGGCGTAGCGGACCATGTCGCCCTCGGCCACGCCACGGAAGGCGCGCAGCGCCTCCCACTCGGTGTCGATGGCGGCGTTGGCGTAGAAGGTGAGGTCGGCGGTGAGCGTGTCGGCCACGAAGCAGCCCTTGTCGCCGGTGACCACCGTGGACCGCTCCTTGAGCGGGCTCAGCCAGTTGACCAGGTGGTTGACCATCGTCCCGTCGGAGAGCTGCCCGACGACCGCGACCATGTCCTCGTGCAGCCGGCCGCTGCGGGAGATCGTGCGGGCGGCCACCGAGGTGTATTCCTCGCCGGTCACCCAGGCGGTCAGGTCGATGTCGTGGGTGGCCAGGTCCATCACCACGCCGACGTCGGCGATCCGGTGCGGGAACGGGCCCTGGCGGCGGGTGACGACCTGGAACACCTCACCCAGCTCGCCGGCCTCCAGGCGGGTGCGCAGGCTCTGCAACGCCGGGTTGTAGCGCTCGATGTGACCGACGCCGGCGACCAGGCCGGCGGCCTCGAACGCCTCGACCAGCTTGGTGGCGGCCTCGACCGACTGGGCAAGCGGCTTCTCGATGAGCGCGCTGACACCGTTGGCGGCCAGCTCCAGGCCGATCGACTCGTGCAGCGCGGTCGGGCAGGCGATCACCGCGTAGTCCACACCCAGGGCGAGCAGGTCGCTCACCTCGGGCACGACCGGCGCACGCAGCGTGCCGGTGGTGTCGCCGGCCGGGTCGACCACGCCGACCAGCTCGACGCCGTCCAGGCTGGACAGCACCCGGGCGTGGTTGCGTCCCATGGCGCCGAGGCCGATGAGCCCGGCCCGCAGCTTGCGCGCCCCCGTCATGCGGCACCCCCGGCGGGCGAGTTCGCGCCGTCGGCGATCCGCTCCAGCTCGGCAGCGCTCAGCGACGGGTGCACCGGCAGCGAGAGCACCTCGGCGGCGGCCCGCTCGGTCTCCGGCAGGTCCCACGGGCCGGGCGTGCCGGCCTCGGTCAGGTAGGGCTTGAGCCGGTGGATCGGCGTCGGGTAGTAGACCGCGTTGCCGATGCCCAGCTCGGTGAGGCGGGCCTGGGCGGCGTCACGGTCGCCCCGCACCCGCACCGTGTACTGGTGGTAGACGTGCTTGGCGCCGTCGGCGACCGGCGGGGTGACCATGCCGGTGATCGCGGAGTCGAGGACCTTGGCGTTGGCCCGGCGCTGCTCGGTCCATCCGTCGAGCTGGCCGAGCTGCACCCGGCCGATGGCGGCGGCCACGTCGGTCATCCGCATGTTGGCGCCGACGATCTCGTTGGCGTACCGCTGCTCCATGCCCTGGTTGCGCAGCAGCCGCAGCGTGCGGGCCAGCCCGGCGTCGGCGGTGGTGATCATGCCGCCTTCGAGCGCGTGCATGTTCTTGGTCGGATAGAAGCTGAAGCAGCCGGCGGTGCCGAAGGCGCCGACCGGGGTGCCGTTCAGCTCGGCGCCGTGCGCCTGGGCGGCGTCCTCGATCACGGCCAGGCCGTGCTGCTGCGCGATCGCCATGATCCGGTCCATCGCGGCCGGGTGGCCGTAGAGGTGCACCGGCATGATGGCGACGGTCTTCGGCGTGATCGCGGCGGCGACCGCCTCGGGGTCGACGCAGAAGCTGCCCGGTTCGATGTCCACGAACACCGGCTCGGCGCCGACCAGCCGGACCGCGTTGCCGCTGGCGGCGAACGAGAACGACGGCACGATGATCTCGTCGCCGGGGCCGAACCCGAGCGCCATCAGGCTGAGCTGCAACGCCGAGGTGCCGGAGTTGACGGCGACGCAGTGCCGGCCGGCGACCAGGTCACCGAACTCCTCCTCGAACGCCGCGACCTCCGGGCCCTGCACGACCCGGCCGCTCCGCAGCACCCGGACAGCCGCCTCGATCTCGGCCTCGCCGATGATCGGTCGTGCTGGGGGAATGAACTCTGGATGCGGCCCGACCATGGGGCTTCCTCCTGTCGACACGTGGTGCACGGGGGACGTCTGGGGATGGTAGCGGTTTGTGACGAAAACCAGGCGGTCGCGATGATTGTCCGCCCACTGTTCATGATCGCGTCGGCCGGCGCGGGGGCGGGGCTCAGATCTCCACCTCGTCGCGAACGGGCCTCACGCATGCTACCCGCAGCGCCGCGACGATCGCGGTGGCCATCCGCGGCACCTCGGCGGTCTTCAGCGGGGCCCGGGAGATGGCCATCCGCCAGTAGATCGGGCCGACGATCAGGTCGACCGCCGCACGCCTGTCGGTGTCCGGCGAGAGTTCGCCGCGCTCGACCGCCCGGCCGATCAGGATCCGGCCGACGGCCTGCTGGTAGTCGTCCAGGGCGGCCTGGAGCTTCTCCCCGATCTGGGGGTTGCGGGCCGCCTCGGCGAGCAGGTCCGGAATGATCTGGGCGGCCAGCCGGTGACGTAACGCACGCGCCATCACGTGCAGCAGGATCTCCAGGTCGCCGAGCAGGCTCCCGGTGTCCAACAGGGGCAGGTTGCGTCCGGCCACCGCGGATACCATGTCCAGCACCAGATCGAGCTTGGAGCGCCACCGACGGTAGATCGCGGTCTTGCTCACCCCGGCCCGCCGGGCCACCGCCTCGATCGACAGGCGTCCGTAGCCGACCTCGGCCAACTCCTGCATCACGGCGGCGCGGATGGCGCTGGTGATCTCCCCACGCAGCACCGCCGCGCCGGCCGGGGGGCGCCTCTTCTCGGTCGTCACGTGTAACAATGTAGCGCAACGACGGTACGGTTGCGTCCCGACGTTCGGTGGACTACTTTCCATGCAGCAGCGAGGCGGCTCCTCCCCGCCCGGCCACGCTGGACGACTTCACCGCACTGCTCCCCATCAGCACGAAAGATCGGAGCGCCTGATCATGGCCGACACCGCGGTGGCCGACCCCGAATCCGGACTGACCCGGGCCCAACTGGCCCGGCGGTACGGGCTTCGGGTGGCCGGGGAACGACCGCCCCTGGCCGAGTACGCCCGCCGGTTGTGGGCGTACCGGCACTTCATGACCGCGTACTCGCGGGCGAAGGTCGCGTCCTCGCTGAGCAACACCCAGCTCGGCCAGCTCTGGCAGGTGCTGACCCCGCTCACCAACGCGGCGGTCTACTACCTGATCTTCGGCCTGATCCTGGCGCAGCACCGGAACGTGCCGAACTTCATCGCGTACCTCTGCACAGGTGTGTTCATCTTCATCTTCACCCAGACCGCGGCGTCCAACGGCACCAACGCGATCAACGGCAACCTGGGCATGATCCGGGCGCTCCAGTTCCCCCGCGCCGCGCTGCCGATCACGGTCACCCTGGTGCAGCTCCAGCAACTGCTCATGTCGATGGTGGTGCTCGCCGCCATCGTGCTGCTCACCGGCGAGCCGATCACCTGGCGGTGGGTGCTGCTCGCCCCGATGCTGCTGCTCCAGACCATCTTCAACATAGGGCTGACCATGGTCACGGCCCGGCTCGGCTCCAAGGCCACCGACCTCAAGCAGATCATGCCGTTCGTGATGCGCACCTGGCTGTACGCCTCCGGCGTGCTCTACCCGGTGTCGCTCATCCGCGAGCACCTGCCCGGGTGGGCGGCGAACATCCTGGAATGGAACCCGCCGCTTGTCTTCATCGAGTTGGCCCGCTACGCGCTGCTCGACTCGCACCAGCCCAACCTGGTGAGTTCACCGCTGAAACTGTGGTCGCTCGGCCTGTTCTGGGCCGTCGTGATGGGTGTCGGCGGATTCGTCTACTTCTGGCGCGGAGAGAAGGAGTACGGCCGTGGCTGAGCAGACCCTGCCGGCGGGCGCCGGCACCGTGACCGACTCGGGCCGGATCCCCACCGTCGTGGTGGACGACGTGCACGTGATCTACCGGATCCACAAGGGCGCGTCCAGCGGCACCACCCCGGTCTCCGCGCTGAAGCGCCTCGCCTCCCGCACCAAGGCGCCCAACATCCGCGAGGTGCACGCGGTCAAGGGTGTGAGCTTCACCGCCTACGAGGGCGAGGCGATCGGCCTGATCGGCAGCAACGGCTCCGGCAAGTCGACGCTGCTCCGGGCCATCGCCGGCCTGCTCCCACCCGCCCGCGGCGCGGTCTACACCCACGGCCAGCCGTCCCTGCTCGGCGTGAACGCCGCGCTGCTCAACGACCTCTCCGGCGAGCGCAACGTGGTGCTCGGCTGCCTGGCCATGGGCATGGCGCCGGACGAGGTCAAACGGCTCACCCCGGAGATCATCGAGTTCTCCGGCATCAACGAGCGCGGCGACTTCGCCTCGCTGCCGATGCGCACCTACTCCTCCGGCATGGGCGCCCGGCTGCGCTTCGCCATCGCCGCGGCCAAGAAGCACGACGTGCTCCTGATCGACGAGGCGCTCGCCACCGGCGACCGGAAGTTCCGGGCCCGCAGCGAGCAGCGGGTCCGCGAACTGCGCGCGAGCGCCGGCACGGTCTTCCTGGTCAGCCACTCGATCGGCTCGATCCGCGACACCTGCGAGCGGACCATCTGGCTGGAGAGCGGCGTGCTGAAGATGGACGGCCCCACCAAAGAGGTCTGCGACGCGTACGAGAACCAGAAGTAGCCCACCGGAGCGCACCGGCCGGGTTCCGCCCGGACGGTGCGCTCCGTCGTTCGCGTTAAGGTTTGCTGGGCCGTCGGTCAAAGTTCACCAACCGGTCACCCTTCCACCAGAGTGAGGTACGGCAATGACGCAGGACCACACCACCGCACCGGACGCCGCGCCGGCGAACCCGGCACCCTGGCGACCCGCGCGTACGGTGGCCGTGATCCTCGCCGGAGGCACCGGGACCCGCCTCGGCCTGGGCATCCCGAAGCAACTGCTGAAGATCGCCGGCAAGCCGATCATCGAGCACACACTGGCCGTCTTCGAGGCCGCGCCGGAGATCGACGAGATCGTCGTGCTGATGGCCACCGGCCACGTGCCCGACGCGGAGCGGATCGTCGCCGACGCCGGCTTCCGCAAGGTCACCAAGGTGATCGAGGGCGGCGACACCCGCAACGACACCACCCGGATCGCGCTCGACGCGGTCGGCGAGGGCGACGTCAACATCCTCTTCCACGACGCGGTCCGCCCGCTCGTCAGCGCCCGGATCGTGCGCGAGTGCGTGAACGCGCTCTGGAGCTACTCGGCGGTCGACGTGGCCATCCCCTCCGCCGACACGATCATCCAGGTCGACGCGGACGAGTGCATCACCGACATCCCGGTCCGGTCCCGCCTGCGCCGCGGGCAGACCCCGCAGGCGTTCCGCTCCGGCACCATCCGGGAGGCGTACCGGCGGGCCGAGGGCGACCCCGACTTCGCCGCCACCGACGACTGCGGCGTGGTGCTGCGCTACCTGCCCGGCACGCCGATCAAGGTGATCGACGGCTCGGACGAGAACATCAAGGTCACCCACCCGGTCGACGTGCACCTCGCCGACAAGCTCTTCCAGCTCGCCGCCGCCCAGGCGCCCCGGCTGACCGACCACCGCAGCTACGCCGAGGAACTGACCGGCCGGACCATCGTCGTGTTCGGCGGCAGCTACGGCATCGGCCACGACCTCACCGAACTGGCCCGCCGCTACGGCGCCCAGGTCTTCCCGTTCAGCCGCTCCACCACCGGCACCCACGTCGAACGCGCCGAGGACGTGGCCGCCGCGCTGACGACCGCGTTCGAGGCCACCGGCCGGATCGACCACGTGGTCGTCACCGCCGGGATCCTGGAGAAGGGCGCGCTCGCCGAGATGGACGACGAGACGATGGACCGTCTCCTGCACGTCAACTTCGTCGGGCCGGTCACCATCGCCCGGCAGTCGCTGCCCTACCTTCAGCAGACCAAGGGGCAGCTGCTGCTCTACACGTCCAGCTCCTACACCCGGGGCCGGGCACGCTACGCGCTCTACTCGGCCACCAAGGCCGCGCTCGTCAACCTGACCCAGGCGCTCGCCGACGAGTGGGCGGAGTTCGGCGTACGGGTCAACTGCGTCAACCCGGAACGCACGGCCACCCCGATGCGCAGCAGGGCGTTCGGCGAGGAGCCGGAGCACACGCTGCTCGCCTCCGAGGCGGTCGCCCAGGCGTCCCTGGACGTGCTGATCTCCGAGCTGACCGGCCAGGTGGTCGACGTGCGGCGGGCCCCCGGCGAGCCGGTGGCCGCGGTGCCCACCCAACCCGGCCCGCACCGGTCCGAGCTGACCACCGGCGCCTGAGACCGACGGGACGAACCAGATGCGTGGGGACCTGGTCCGGAAACTGCTCGCCCGGGTGCTTACCAGCGGGCTGGCGGTGCTGGCGTTCCTCCTGCTGGCGCTCACCGGTGCCACCGCCGCCGGGCTGGCCGTGGCGGTCGCCGCGCTGGCCGCCACCGCCTGGGAACGGCGGGTCCGGCCCAGCGCCGACGGCCTCGTCGAGACGGTGCTGGTGGCCGCCGGCATCCTGGTCGGCTATGCCCGCCGGGCCGACGACGGATTCGACCCGGCGCTTGCCGTGACCGCGCTGGTCCTGCTCGGCCTGGTGCTGCTCGTCGGCCCGCTGCGCCAGGCCGCCGCGCTGGAGATCCGGGCGGCCAACCTGCCGGTCCGCTCCTGGGCACCACCTGTCGCCGCCCGGCTCGGCGACGCCCTGCTGGTGCTGCTCGCGCTTGTGGCGCTCGCCGCCGCGCTCGCCCTGCCGGCCTGGCTCCCGCTCGTCGCCACGCTGCTCGTCGGCGCCGGCTGCGCCGTGGTCGCGCTCGACCTGGCCCGGCGCCGGTTCCGGCCGCCGGCCGGCGGTGGCCCGATCGGCCGGGCGCTGCGCCGGCACCAGCCGGAGTTCCTGCTGCACTTCTCCGCCCCGCCCGGCTCCGAATACCAGGTGACCATGTGGCTGCCGTACCTGGAACGGATCGGCCGGCCGTTCCTGGTGGTACTGCGCGAGCCGGAGTTCCTGCCGACCGTGGCCGCCGCGACCCGCGCCCCGGTGGTCCTCTGCCCCACGCTGAAGGCGCTGGACGAGGCCCTGGTGCCCAGCCTGCGGGCGGCGTTCTACGTCAACCACGGCGCGAAGAACGCCCACTGCATCCGGTTCCACCAGCTCACCCACGTGCAACTGCACCACGGCGACAGCGACAAGGCACCGAGTGCCAACCCGGTCTCCGCGATCTTCGACAGGATCTTCGTGGCCGGGCAGGCGGCCATCGACAGGTACGCCCGGGCCGGCGTGGAGATCCCCGCCGAGAAGTTCGTCGTGGTCGGCCGCCCCCAAGTCGAGGACATCGAGGTACGCCGGGAGCACGCGCCCGCGTCGGCACACCCGACCGTCCTCTACACCCCGACCTGGACCGGCCACCACGCCGACGCCAACTACTGCTCGCTTCCGGTCGCCGAAACGCTTATCCGCCGGCTGCTGGACCGCGGGGCGGCGGTGATCCTGCGCGCCCACCCGTACACCGACCGGAACCCGGCCTCGGCCCGGCAGCTCGCCCGACTCACCGAACTGCTCGCCGCCGACCGGGCGAAGACCGGCCGGCCACACCTGTGGGGTGCCGCAGCGGCCCGGGAGCTGACGCTCACCGAGTGCGTCAACCGCGCCGACGCGCTTGTCTCCGACGTCTCCGGGGTCATCTCCGACTGGCTCTACTCCGGCAAGCCGTACGCGGTCACCGACACCGGCGCGGACGGCGCACACTTCGTCGAGCGGTTTCCCCTGGCCGGCACCGGCTACGTGCTGCGCCGCGACATGTCCAACGTCGACGACGTACTCACCGCGCTGCTTGACACCGACCCGAAGGCGGCCGACCGATGGGCCGCCCGGACCCGCTACCTGGGCGACTTCCCCACCGACGGCTACGCCGAGGCGTTCCTCGGCGCCGCCCGCCGCGAGTTGGAGCCGGACTTCGCCGTTCCGGCGCCGCGCACGCCGTAGGGCCGGTTCCCCAAGGGCGGTCGAGCCGAGGCGGCCGGCCAGCCCTGCGAAACCGGCCCTAGAGGTACGGGTCGAGCAGCGCGAGCACCGCCGCGGGATCCTCGACGTGCGCGTTGTGGCCCAGCCCCGGCAGCGTGGCCACCGGAACACCCAGTTCCTTGAGCTGCGCGTCGGTCACCATCGGGTCCAACTCGCCACAGGCCAGCAGCACCGGCACGTCGACGGCGGCGAGCAGGGCCGGCAGCCGGGGCGCCCCCACCGCGAACGCGGCCGGATCCATGGCCAACCGCCAGCGGCCGTCGCCCCGGCGTAGTCCCGCGTCGACCACCGGATGGTCCGGCGCGAACAGCCCGGCGAGTCCGGACACCCGCAGGTAACGACGGGCCGCCTCGTCACGGGTGGCGAACCAGGTCACCGGCCGGGCGGCCAACTCCTCCGCCTTCGCCAGCTCGGCCGGCGACCAGGCCACCTTGATGCCGAGCCCGACCACCGCGTCCACCGGCAGGCCCCACTGCCGCGCGGCAAGCGCCAGCGCCACCACGCCACCGAGCGAGTGCCCGAGCAGCACCAGCCGGTCGTCCGGGCCGAGCCGGACCGCGCCGAGCCCGTCCACGACGCGCTGAGCCAGGGCCGCGAAGGAGTACCCGGTCGCGGTAGCACCCTCGCCGGCGTCTCCCGGCACGGCGTCGGCCTCTGACGCAATGGCAGCCTCTGACGCGGTGGCAGCCTCTGGCGCGGCGTCGGCACCAGGCGCAGTGACAGCCCCTGGCGCGGCGGCGGCTCCGTCTGCGGCGGCCCTCGGGGGCAGTGGCGGCGACCAGCCGTGGCCAGCCAGGTCGGGGGCGAGCCAGCGTCCTGGCCAGCGGCGTTCCAGCAGCGGCGCCCACGGCAACCACACCTCGCCGGTGGCCCCCATGCCGTGTAGGAGCACCAGGTGACGGGTCCCCCTCGCATCGCCCATACGGCGCAGTCTGCCACCGGACGGACACGCTGCGCGAGAGCGGACACCTCTCCGACGCCCCTGACACACCCATACCGTTCCAGTCGTCGCCCGTGCCTAGCACGAGTGGAACGTCATGGGTGTCTTCGGCGCGTTGATGCACCCATACCGTTCCAGTCACGGCCCGGGCGGAGCACGAGTGGAACGCCACGGGTGTCTCCGACGACCTGACACACCCATACCGTTCCAGCCATGGCCGGCCGAAGCACGAGTGGAACGTCATGGGTGTCTGGGGCGCGTTGATGCACCCATGGTGTTCCAGTCGTGAGCTTCAGGGGAGCGCGGGTGGAATGTGAGGGGTGTCTGACCGGCGTGCGGAATCCCGGTCGCCGTGTGCCGCCGTGTGTTCCGGGTGGGTGGGGTGTCCGGTTCGATGGTGGTGGGCGGCACTCTGACGGTGGAATCGGCCCGGGGGTGGGGGCGTTGTAACCGGGTGAACGACCGAGGAAGGCCAGCGCCGTTCACTGCGCGGCCGAGCACGTGCCCCCGGGAATGGCGGTGGGCAGCCGGTCGTTACACAGTCTCCCGGCCCCGTGGTGTGGCCCTGCCCCGCGGAGCAGCCGGCATCCCCCGCAAATCCTGAGTGCCTGACGGTGCTTGCGCGCGTGCCGAACATCCCCCGTGCGGTGCGCGTCGTCGACCCCCGAATGGAGCCCCCACCATGAACACGATCCTGCGTAAGAGCGTTCTGGGTGTTGCTGGTCTCGCGTTTACCGGTGGTGTGTTCGCCGGTCCGATCGCCGCCCACGCCGACACCCCCACCCACACCACCAAGCCGGTCGCGGCCGTGCAGGCCGAGGGCAAGCAGTCCACCATCACCCTCAACGACGAGCAGACCGCCAACGCCAAGGCGATCATCGCGGCGACGAAGAAGGCCGGCCTGCCCGAACGGGCCGCGGTCATCTCCATCGCCACCAGCCTCCAGGAGTCGAAACTGGAGAACCTGGGCCACCTCGGCGACACCAACGACCACGACTCGCTGGGCCTGTTCCAGCAGCGCCCCTCCTCCGGCTGGGGCAGCCCGGAACAGATCACCGACCCCGAGTACTCGACCCTGGCGTTCCTGAAGGGTTTGAAGCAGGTCGACGGCTGGCAGGACATGCCGCTGACCAAGGCCGCCCAGACCGTCCAGGTGTCGGCCTACCCGGACGCCTACGCCCAGTGGGAGAACCAGGCCACCGACCTCGTCACCACGCACTGGACCAAGTAACAGACACGCAGAAGGCCGGCACCCCGCAACAACGGGATGCCGGCCTTCACGCGTGTACCCGCAATGGTCAGGCGGAGTAACCGCGCGTGGCCATCCAGTTCGCCAGGTCTACCGTGGCGACCCAGTACGACGGCAGCGACGGGTCGGCCGAGTCGGCGATCCGTACCGTCCGGCCGTCGTTTTTGTAGCCGATCACGGCGACGTAGTGGCCGCCCGGGAACGAGTGCCAGCCGCCGTTGGTGTCGGTGGCGTCGCCGACGATGTTCGAGACTACGGCCCGGCCGTTGCTGACCGCGTTGACGACGTCGGCCTGGAGCCGGTCGACCTGACCCGGGGTGGCCGCGCCGGGGATCATGCGGGTCCGGTACGGGGTGCCCTTGACCTGCTGGTTGAGCACCCGGGTGGTGTCCTCGGCCGAGTTGGTGCCCATCTCGGTGGTGCCGAGGGCGGCGGCCAGCGTGTCCTGGCTGCGCTCGATGCCGGTGGCGCTGAGCGCGTTCCGCACGGCGGCCGGACCGCAGTAGTAGTAGGTGGTCTGCGCCTGGTAGTCGTAGTCGAGCACCTTGCTCGACGGTGGCTTCGGCTTGGCCTTCGGCGTGGTGTCCGGGTCGGCGGCCTTGGCCGCGACCTTCGCCGCGACCTTCGCCGCGACCTTCGCCGCGGGCGAGGCCGTGGGAGAGGCACTGGGCGACGCGCTCGGCGAGGCGCTGGGTGAGGCGCTCGGCGACGGGACGGCGCCCCGCGCCTCGCTCCGGCTGGCGGTGTCGCCGAGGCGGGAGCCGAGTTCCGCCACGGCGGTGGTGTTGTTCCGCTGAGCCGGGGCCTCGGCGGTGGTGGTCAGGGCGGCGCCGGCACCGCCGGCCAGCACGAGGGCCGCCGCCGAACCGGCGATGATCTGGTACGGGCGCTCGGTCGCGAGCCGCCGCAGCTGACGCTTCAGGTGGTGCTTCACGGATTCCTCCACGGGGGTGGGCGGCACACGCCGGCCCGGCACGCGGAGGTGGTCAAGCGCGCTGGCGGGCTGGGCGTCCGCGGGTGGTGGCCCGATATGACGGGCGGATCGGGGGGTCGGCTACGCGTCGCCTCAGGCGCGCGCCGGCCCCCGTAGGCCGTGGAGGCGGGGGGACGATCGGGGGGTGGTTGGCACGAGGAGGTAACTCCTTCCGTGGCCGCCGACCGGGTTAGCTGACGGATTCGGGCGGGAAGTACGCCCTACCGCGGGCCGTGGGCTCCGCGGATTCACCCCGGTGTTGCTGTGGGTCCCCGGTTCGTGTGTGCACGATTAGGCGGGTCGGCGCGGCGACGCCATCGGCGATCGACAACCGCACCGGACGCGCCGACACTACCGATGGGTACGGCGCATGCCAAGCGCTCCTACCTGCGGAAACGTGCCCGGCGACTACGGATTCGGCACAGTCGGTCACCGACGTGACTCAATGGGACACGGGTCCTCGACGGCGCCGGCTGGCGGAAACAGGACGTCCGGCGGGTGGAGAACCGGACGCCCGGAGCGGCAGGGGACACCGGCCTCGACGGCGAACCGGGCCGGTGACCCGGCTCACCGCGTTCGGTAACGATTCGGCCGAGGCCGCCGCTCAGCCGACGCGGGCCGGCCGCCAGAGGGCGTTGCGCACAGGAGCCGGCACCGGTACGCGAGTCGCGGCCGGGGCCCGGAACGCCGGCGCGGGCCACAGCGCCGTCGCGGCGGCGTACGCCTCGGCGGCGAGCGTCCGGGCGGACTCGGCGGCCAGTTCGGCGTCCCGCCACGCCAGCCGCTCCCGCTCGTCGACCGCCTCCCAGACGGCTCGGCGTCCGTCCCGAACCGTCCGGGCCAGCACGATCTCCTGCGCCGCCGGGTGACGGCAGGGGTCCCACCCGTTCCGGCCGGCCAGCACGTCGGCGAGCTGGCGGGCGGTCAGGTCGCCCCGCCAGTGCGCCGTCATCGCGGCGTGACGCAGCCAGCGCTCGCGCGCCGCGTACTCGGCCGGGGTGCGGGGTGTGTGCGGTTCGGGCAGTGCGGCGGCGCCGGTCAGGCGGCGGGCGGCCGAGTCCGCCTCGTCGTACGCCGCCCAGGCGCGCTCCGCCTCGCCCTGGGCGGCCAGCCACCGCTCGCGGCGACGCCGGGCGGTCTGGGCGGCTCCGGCGGCGGCCACCGCCACCTCGTCGGCGTACCGGGTCAGGTCGGCCCGGTGCAGCGCCTCGACGTCGGCCGGGTCGGGTTCGGCCTCGGTCACGCCGTCGCGTTCGGGGCGGGCGACAAGCACGGTGAGCAGGACGAGGGCGAGCACGGTGAGGGCCGACCAGATGGCGGCGGCCTCGGGGACCGCGGTGAGGAAGTTGAGGAGAACGGTCTGCGACATGGGCGGGCACCTCACGGGAGACGGTGACGGGTAGTTCCGCACGGCCGGTCGGGGGCGGGGCGCTACCGGGATCCGGGCGCCGCCGGGCCGCCGAGGGGGCGGGTGCGGGTGAGGTTCGGATGGGCGACGGGACGGACCCGTGGCGGGTCAGCGGCCGGGCGGGGCCCGCGGGCCGGCCGGCGCCGTCGGTTGACCGGCCGGGACCGGGTGCCGGCCGGTTGGGCGTACGACGGCGCCCTCCGGCTCGGGCTCCGGGACGCCGGTGGAGGCGGTCCGCCGCTCGGTGGCGGCGTCGTGCTCCGCCCGCGAGCCGGCATCGGCGCGGAACGTCGATCCGGCATCGGCGCGGAACGTCGACCCGGCGACCGGGCCGACCAAGCCGACCGGCGCCGGCGACGAGGCGGCAGCCGGCAACGAGGCGGCGCCGAACGAGAAGGCGACGACCACGGCCAGGCTGGCGAGCATGCGTGCGGCCCAGCGCGCCACCCACCACACGGGACAGGTGAGCGCGATCGGAAGCACGGGTACAAACTACCCGCGATCCCACCGCGACGCACCGTCACCCGGCGTGTCGCAACGCCACCGACCAGGGTGGACGGGTCAGTCCGGCCGGCGCGACTCGGCGTACTCGATCGGGCGGTCGGCGTCGTCGGCGGCCGGCCGGGGTGCGGGCACGGCCGGCGCGGTGGCGGCGCGGGCCCGGCGCGGCGGGCCGAGGAGGCGCATCATCGGCACCTCCACCCAGCGGTGCAGGGCGGCGGCGAGCGCCAGGGTGAGCAGCAGGAAGCCGAGCACCGCGAGCGGGCCCCGCCAGCCGGGCAGCCCGGTGCCCCAGTCGCCGGTGAGCCGCAGGACGGTCACCATGACCAGCACGTGGACGAGGTAGAACGCGAACGAGACCTCGCCGAGCCAGATCATCGGGCGGGACCGCCACGGGGTCCGCCGGCCCCGCACGTCGGCGTCCGCCGCGGCGGTGATGACAAGCAGGTACGCCACGGCGAGCAGCGCCGCCCAGAACTCGGCCCGGATCCACAGCGCGGCGACCACCCAGGTGGCCACGAAGAGCGCGCTCGCCACGGTCAGATTGGGGCCGCGCCAGCGGTGGCGGCGCATCAGCTCGGCGGCGGCGGCTCCCATCCAGAACTCGAAGGAGCGGGTGACCGGGAAGATCTGGGTGAACCACCACCGCTGCTCCTCGGGCACCAGGTGCTGGCCCGGCCAGAGCGCCAGGATGAGCAGCGGCGCGGCGACGAGCACGGCCGCCAGCACACCGGTACGCGCCCGGCGCAGCCACGGCACCACAAGCGGCAGGCACAGGTAGAAGGCCAGTTCGCAGGAGAGCGACCAGCTCACGTTGTTGACGCTGTAGAAGTAGCCGTTGAGCGGGATCCACGCCTGGACCAGGAAGAGGTTGCCGATCGCGGCCCACGGCAGGACCGGGTCGGCGAACCAGGCCGCCACGGCCAGCGCCGCCACGAACGTCACCACGTGGTTCGGATAGATCTTGGCGAACCGGCGCCGCAGGAACGTCCGGCCGCGCTCGCCGTCGCGATACGACCAGACAAGCACGAATCCACTGAGGATGAAGAAGAACTCGACGCCGGAGAGTCCGAGGCTGAAGGCGCGGTCCACCACCGCCTTCAGGTCCGGCTCGGCGATGATCCGCATGGTGCCGGCGTGGAAGCCGAACACCAGCAGGGCGGCGATCCACCGGAGCCCGGTCAGCGACGGCAGCCGCGGAGCGCGGGTGGTGGTCGGCGCACTTGTCATCCCGGGCACCCTACCCGGGGCGGCCGGCCGGCCTCGCGCGGCGGCGTCCCGGCCGGAACCCGGCGAACGCCGGATAGGCTTTCCGTTCCCGCACGTGCGGGGCCGGTCCTGGCCTCGCCGGGCCCGTACGGAAGGTGAGCGACCGGATGCACCAGCGGATCCTGCTCCGCGCCCGCAAGGGCCCGTTCGACGTCCTGACACCGGAGGAGACCTTCGCCGGCAACTGGATCGGCGACAACAGCGGCAACCTGGTGTTCAGCCACGCCGCGCACAAGCTGCTTGCCACCTCCACGGCGCAGATCACCCCGAACCGGGCACCGGCCGACCCGCGCGACGCCGACGAGATCAACGAGCGGTACGACGTCTTCGTGGTCCCGCTCGCCAACGCCTTCCGCCGCAGCTTCGTGCACCGCCTCAACCCGCTCACCCGGCTGATCGAGCGCCTGAAGATCCCGGTGGTGGTCCTCGGCGTCGGCGTGCAGACGGACGTCGACGGGGACCGGGAATACCTGCGCCAGATCGACGAACCGGTAAGCGCGTTCTGCCGGGCCGTGCTCGACCGCTCGCACCGTATCGGGGTGCGCGGCGAGATCACCGAGAGCTACCTGCGTACCCTCGGTTTCTCCGCGGTGGAGCAGATCGGCTGTCCGTCGATGTTCCTGCACGGCGACGAGTTCCCGCTGGAGAAGAAGCGCCCGGAGCTGACCACCGACGACCGGATCGCGTTGACCATCTCCCCGTACGTCGCCTCCATGGCCAAGGTCGTCCGCCACCACCGGGAGCGCTACCCGAACCTGTGCTACGTCCCGCAGGATCTGCGGACCCTCGGCACCCTGCTCTACGGCGACGCGCCCGAGCACCGGGGCAAACGCAGCGAGATGCCGCTGCACACCTCGCATCCGCTCTTCGTCGAGGACAAGGTGCGGATGTTCGTCGACCCGTGGACCTGGATGTCGCACCTGTCCGACTTCGACTTCAACTTCGGCACGCGGATCCACGGCACCATCACGGCGCTGCTCGCCGGCACCCCCGGCTACCTCTTCGCCCACGACTCGCGCACCCTGGAACTGGTCCGCTACTTCGACATCCCGCACCGGATCATGCGGGACGTGCCGGCCGACGTCGACGCCGCGGACCTCTACGCCGAGGCCGACTACACCGCGCTGACCGCCGGTCACAAGGCCCGCTTCGACACGATCACCGCGTTCCTGGCCAGGCACGACCTCGGCACCTCGTTCGCCGACGGCGACAGCGCCGCCCGGTTCGACAAGCAGGTCCGCGAGACGGAGTTCCCGCCCGCCGTCGGGCCGGTCGCCGCCGCCCCGCCGACCGAGCTGCTGGCCCGCATCCAGCGGCTCCGCGACGAGAACCGCACGCTCGCCGACACGATCGACGGGCTCCGCGCGCAGGGGTTGCGCCAGCGGATCAAGCAGGCCGTCCCGGACCCGGTCCGCCGCATGCTGGGGCGCTGACGCTCGTACGCCTGTTCGATCGCGGGGTACGATCGCGGGCGTGTCAGACGTCGCGTACCAGCCCTCGATGCTCGACCTCGCCGCCGACGGCCCGACCCTGGGTCCGCTCGCCGGCCGGTTGCGCCGCCACGAGTTGAGCCGGGGCGCCTGGGTCGACCATCTGCCCGGCTGGGTGCGCGGGTCCGACGCGGTGCTCGACACGCTGCGCCGCGACGTGCCGTGGCGGGCCGAACGCCGCACCATGTACGACACCGAGGTCGACGTGCCCCGCCTGCTCTGCTGGTATGCCGCCGGCCGCCCGCTGCCGCACCCGGTGCTCACCACCGCCCGCGACACGCTCACCCGGCACTACGCGCCCGAACTGGGCGAGCCGTTCGTCACCGCCGGCCTGTGCCTCTACCGCGACGGGCGGGACAGCGTGGCCTGGCACGGCGACACCCAGGGCCGTTCCGCGCACACCGACACCATGGTCGCCATCGTCTCGTTCGGCTCGCCCCGCCCACTGCTGCTGCGCCCGCGCGGCGGTGGCGGCCCCGGCCTGCGCTTCCCGCTCGGTCACGGCGACCTGGTGGTGATGGGCGGCTCCTGCCAGCGCACCTGGGAACACGCGGTGCCGAAGACCGCCCGACCGGTGGGTCCCCGGGTCAGCGTCCAGTTCCGCCCCGCCGGGGTGGCCTGACCCCGACCCGGAGCCCGTGCTAGAAACAACCACCCCGCACCGGAGATGTGAAGGGCGAGGCGATGACCCAGTTCCCCACGTGGACGGTGCACGGCGACGGCCGTTCGGTACGCCCCGGCGACGTGGTCCACCCCGGTGAACGGCTCTCCTGGCCGCGTACCGTCGGGGTGGGCGTGCAGCACGTGGTCGCCATGTTCGGCGCCACCTTCACCGTCCCGCTGATCACCGGCTTCCCGCCGGCCACCACGCTCTTCTTCTCCGGCCTGGGCACGTTGCTGTTCCTGCTGATCACCGGCAACCGGCTGCCGTCGTACCTCGGGTCGTCGTTCGCGTTCATCGCCCCGGTGATCGCCGCGAAGACCGACGGCGGCATCGGGGCGGCCCTCGGCGGCATCGTGGTCGCCGGCGCCGCGCTGGCGCTTGTCGGCGTCGTGGTGCACCTCGCCGGCGCGCGTTGGATCGACGCCCTGATGCCCCCGGTGGTCACCGGCGCGATCGTGACGCTGATCGGGCTCAATCTCGCGCCGGTGGCGTGGGACGGTGCCGGCGCCGGCACCGGCGTCAAGGCGCAGCCGCTCATCGCCGTGATCACCCTGGTCGCGATCCTGGTCACCACGGTGCTCTTCCGTGGCTTCCTGGCCCGGCTGTCGATCCTGGTCGGCGTGGCGGTCGGCTGGCTGGTCGCCGCGCTGGCCGGCCAACTCGACCAGCAGGCGGTCACCGGGCTGCGGCGGGCCGCCTGGGTCGGGCTGCCGGAGTTCCACACGCCAAGCTTCAGCCTGCGCGCGGTCGTGCTCGTCATCCCGGTGATCCTGGTGCTGATCGCGGAGAACGCCGGGCACGTCAAGGCGGTCGCCGCGATGACCGGCCGGAACCTCGACCGGCAGATGGGTCGGGCGTTCCTCGGCGACGGCCTCGCCACCGTGCTGGCCGGCTCCGGCGGCGGCTCCGGCACCACCACGTACGCGGAGAACATCGGCGTGATGGCGGCGACCCGCGTCTATTCCACTGCCGCGTACTGGGTGGCCGGCGGCGCGGCGATCCTGCTCGGGCTCTGCCCGAAGTTCGGCGCGCTGATCCTCACCGTGCCGGCAGGCGTGCTCGGCGGCGCCACCACCGCGCTCTACGGGCTGATCGCCGTCCTGGGCGCCCGGATCTGGATCGAGAACCGGGTCGACTTCCACGACCCGGTCAACCTGTTCACCGCCGCGGTCGCGGTGATCGTGGGCGCCGCCAACTACACGCTGACGGCCGGCGACCTGTCCTTCAACGGCATCGCCCTGGGCACCGCCGCCGCCCTGGTGATCTACCACGGCATGCGCCTGACAGCCCGCCTCCGAAACACCACCCCACCCCCGCCCCCACCCAGCCCGGGGGCCTGATTCACGGAAAGCGTGGCTGTCCGGGGCGGGACAGCCGCGCTTTCCGTGAATCAGCGCGCGGGGGTTTGAGGGTTGAGGGGCTGGGTCAGTCGCGGTCGATGTGGTGGCCCACCACGGTGGGGCCGAGCATCACGGCGAAACCGGAGCCGTCGCGGCGCGGATCCGCCGGCGGCAGGTCCACCGGGTCGCCGTTCGCCGTCGCGGCCACCGGCCGAGGGCCGATCCAGGCCACCGACAGGTCCAGCTCACCCTTGAGGAGCCGCTGCGCGCGCACGCCGCCGGTCGCCCGCCCCTTCGCCGGGTACGCCTTGAGCGGCGTCACCTTGACCGTGGCGCCCGTCGACGTGACCACCATCGGCTCGCCGTGCCGCGGATCGTCGGTGCGAACCGCGCCGAAGAAGACCACCCGCGCACCGGCCGGCAGGTTGATGCCGGCCATCCCGCCGCCCTTCGGACCCTGTGGGCGGACCAGGGACGCCGCGAAGCGCAGCAGCGACGCCTCCGAGGAGACGAACGCCAGCGCCTCGGCGCCGTCGGCCAACCAGGCTGCGCCCACCACCTCGTCCCCGTCCCGCAACGAGATCACCTCGAACTCGTCCGAACGGACCGGCCAGTCGGGCGCGCACACCTTCACCACGCCGTGCCGGGTGCCGAGCGCCAGGCCGGGCGACCCCTCGGCGGACGGCCCCAGCGGCGCCAGCCCGACCACCGTCTCCCCCGGCGCCAACGGCGCCAACTCCGCGGCCGACATGCCGCCCCGCAGCGACACCGTGCCGGACTGCTCCGGCAGCACCGGCAACGGCAACACGTCGATCTTGAACGCCCGGCCGGCGCTCGTCACGAGCAGCACCCGGCCCCGGGCGGTGGAGTGCACCACCGCGCGTACCGCGTCGTGCTTGACCCGGCCGCTGCGCCGGCGCGCCTCGGCGGCCTCCTCCGACTCGGCCGCGGTCCGCGCGACCAGCCCGGTGGCGGACAGGATCACCTGGCACGGGTCGTCGGCGACCTCCAGCGGACCGGCCGGCACGGAGGCCGCCAGCACCTCCTTCAGGTCGCCGTCGACGAGCGTGGTGCGCCGCTCGGCGCCGAACTGCTTCACCACCGAGGCCAGCTCGTCGGAGACCAGCTTCCGCAGCACCTTCGGATCGTCGAGGATGTTCGACAACTCGGCGATCTCGCCGCGCAGCTTCTCCTGCTCGGCCTCCAGCTCCAGCCGGTCGTACTTCGTCAGCCGGCGCAGCGGAGTGTCCAGGATGTAGGTGGCCTGGATCTCGGAGAGCTTGAACCTCTGCATCAGGCCGTCCTTGGCCGCCTGGGCGTCCTCGCTGGCCCGGATCAGCTTGACCACCCGGTCGATGTCGAGCAGGGCGATCAGCAGGCCGTCGACCAGGTGCAGCCGCTCCTCCCGCTTGCGCCTGCGGTAGGAGCTGCGCCGGGTCACCACCTCGTAGCGGTGCGACAGGAACACCTCGAGCAGTTCCTTGAGCCCGAGCGTACGCGGCTGGCCGTTCACGAGCACCAGGTTGTTCACGCCGAAGGACTGCTCCAGCGGGGTGAGCCGGTAGAGGTCGGCGAGCAACGCCTGCGGGTTGACCCCGACCTTGCACTCGACCACCAGGCGGGTGCCGTTCTCCCGGTCGGTGAGGTCCTTCACGTCGGCGATGCCGGTCAGCCGCTTGGTCTTGTTGACCTCGTTGGTGATCGCCGCGATGACCTTCTCGGCGCCGACGCCGTACGGCAGCTCGACGACCGTGATGGCCTGCCGGCCGCGGCTGCCCTCAAGCGGCCCGATCTCCACCCGGCCGCGCATCCGCACCACGCCGCGCCCGGTCTCGTAGGCCCGGCGCACCTCGTCCAGGCCGAGCAGCAGCCCACCGGTGGGCAGGTCGGGTCCGGGCACGAACTCCATCAGCCGGTCGAGGGTGGCGTCCGGGTGGTTGATCAGCCAGCGGGCGGCCTGGACCACCTCGCCGAGGTTGTGCGGGATCATGTTCGTCGCCATCCCGACCGCGATCCCGGACGCGCCGTTGACAAGCAGGTTGGGGAAGGCGGCCGGGAGCACGGTGGGCTGGGTCAGCGAGCCGTCGTAGTTGGGCTCGACGTCGACGGTGTCCTCGCCCAACTCCCCGACGAGCAGCATCGCGGGCCGGGAAATCCGACACTCGGTGTATCTCGCCGCCGCCGGTCCATCGTCTGGACTACCAAAGTTTCCATGTCCGTCGATGAGTGGCGTGTTGAGCGAGAAGTCCTGGGCGAGCCGGACCAGTGCGTCGTAGATCGCGGTGTCGCCGTGTGGGTGGTAGCGACCCATCACGTCACCGACCACGCGGGCCGACTTGACGTGTGACCGGTCCGGCCGGAATCCCGACTCGTGCATCGACCAGAGGATGCGCCGGTGCACGGGCTTGAGCCCGTCCCGGGCGTCCGGCAGAGCGCGGGAGTGGATGACCGAGAACGCGTACTCCAGGTAGGAGTCGGAAACCTCGGTGACAAGCGGGTTGTCGAAGACCCGGGCGCCTGCCTGGTCGAAGGCGGAGAGGTCCGCCTTGGCGCGGTCGTCCTTGCGGCGTGCCATGGTGCAGCTTCCTTCCGAAACGAACGCGATGGTCAGGCGTCGATGGCGTCGCGGTCGACGCGGTCGGCGGAGTCGATGAGCCAGTTGCGGCGGGGCTCGACCTTCTCCCCCATGAGCAGTTCGAGGATCCGCTCGGCGGCCTCGACGTCGTCGAGCGTGATCCGGCGGACCGCCCGGGTGGCCGGGTTCATTGTGGTCTCCCACAGTTCGTCGGCGTCCATCTCGCCCAGGCCCTTGAACCGCGGGATCGGGGTGACGATCTGCTTGCCGGCCTTCTCGAACCTGCGGACCGTCGCCTCCATCTCGGCCTGGGTGTAGGTGTAGACGGTCTGCGCGTTGCGCCCCTTAGTAGTGATCTTGTGCAGGGGCGGCATGGCCGCGTAGAGCCGGCCGGCCTCGATCAGCGGGCGCATGTAGCGGGCGAAGAGCGTGATCAGCAGCGTGCGGATGTGCGCGCCGTCGACGTCCGCGTCGGCCATGATGAGCACCCGGCCGTAGCGCATGGTGGACAGGTCGAAGGTGCGACCGGAGCCGGCGCCCAGCACCTGCACGATCGCGGCGCACTCGGCATTGTCGAGCACCTGCTGGAGGTTGGCCTTCTGCACGTTGAGGATCTTGCCGCGAATCGGAAGAAGCGCCTGATATTCGGCGGATCGGGCAAGTCGCCCTGTCCCGAGGGCGCTGTCCCCCTCCACGATGAACAGCTCACTTCTGTCGATGCCGCCCGCGCGGCAGTCGACAAGCTTGGCCGGCATGGCCGCGCCCTCCAGCGCGGTCTTACGGCGGGCGGCGTCCTTCTGCTGCTTCTGGGTGAGCCGGACCCGGGCCGCGTCGACGATCTTCTGGAGCACGGTGCGGGCCTCGGCCTTGGTGCGGCGGTCGTCCAGCCAGCTCTTCAGGTGCGCCTCGACCAGGCCCTGGAGGACCTTGGTGATGCCGGCGGTGGAGAGCTCGTCCTTGGTCTGCGAGGTGAACTGCGGCTCCGGGATACGGACGTGCACGACCGCGGTCATGCCCTCCAGGACGTCGTCCAGGGTGGGCGCGTCCTCCTTGGGCTTGAGCAGGCCACGCGCGCTGCGGGCGGCCTCGGCGAGGGTGCGGGCCAGGGCCCGCTCGAAGCCCTTGCGGTGGGTGCCGCCGTGGGCGTTGCGGATGGTGTTGGTGAAGCACTCGACGGTGCGGTCGTAGCCGGTGCCCCAGCGGAACGCGATCTCCACCTCGGCGCGGCGCTGCACGTTCGACTGCATGACGCCGTTGGCGTCGGCGGCGTTCTCGCGGTAGGTGCCCTCGCCGGTGACCAGCAGCGTGCCGGAGACCGGGCGGTCGCCGGCCGGGGCGAGGAACTCCACCATGTCGGTCAGGCCGTCGGGGAAGTGGAAGCGTTCCTCGGCGGCCTCCTCGCCGGTCTCGTCGCGCAGCCGGTAGGCCACGCCGGGGACGAGGAAGGCGGTGTTACGCAGCTTGAGCCGGACCGCGTCGACGTCGAGCGCGGCGCCGGTCTCGAAGTAGCGGGGGTCGTGCCACCAGCGGATCGAGGTGCCGGTGCGCTGGCCGCGCTTCATCGCGCCGACGATCTGGAGGCCGGGGCCGGGGGTGAACGGCGCGTCGGGGCCGTCGCCGTCGAAGATCCCGGGCACGCCGTGGCGGAACGACATGGCGTGGACCTTGCCGGCGCGGCGGACCGTGACGTCGAAGCGGCGGGACAGGGCGTTGACCGCGGAGGCGCCGACGCCGTGCAGGCCGCCGGAGGTCTTGTAGCCCGAGCCGCCGAACTTGCCGCCGGCGTGCAGGCGGGTCAGCACCAGCTCGACCCCGGAGATGCCGGACTTGGCGTGCACGTCGGTGGGGATGCCCCGGCCGTCGTCGTCGACCTGCACCGAGCCGTCGGCGCGCAGGATCACGTCGACCTTGGTGGCGTGGCCCGCGACACCCTCGTCGGTGGAGTTGTCGAGGATCTCGTTGACGAGGTGACCCACGCCACGGCTGTCGGTCGAGCCGATGTACATGCCGGGGCGCTTGCGGACGGCGTCGAGGCCCTCCAGGTGGGTCAGGTCGTCGGCTCCGTAGAGCGTCTCAGGCTGTGCGGTCAACTGGTCGTACTCCCAGGTCTCGGCGGTGTGGTGCCGTTCACCGTGCGATGTCCCCACGGCGATCGCCGGGCGCGGCGCGCCGCAGCGAGCCTAGCCCGGCGCTCTGACAGGTCCGATGCACCCGGTGGGGTGCGTGTCCGGTTACCCGCGGACCGGCCGCGACGCCCACGGAGCGGGGAGGCGTCCGTGCGGGACAACGACGTGACCCGCCGGTTGTCTTCCCGGGCCGGGTCGGGCCCGTGTCCGGCCATTGACGCTCGTCACACGCGCGTGATCTGATCGCCCCTTCGAAGAATCTTTCATGTTTCGATAAGTGAGGGTGAGGTCGGGCATGACCGTGTTCCGTCGTTCCGTGCTCGCGGCGGCGCTGGCGCTCGCCACGGTGGGGCTGCCGGCCGCCGTGGCGCCCGCCGCGCCCGCCGCCGCGGCGCTGCCCACCGCCGCGGTGGCGTTGGGTGACAGCTTCATCAGCGGCGAGGGCACCGGCGCGTACGCCCCGGTGGTCGACGTCAACGGCGTGGCGCAGGGCTTCCCCGGCTGGTCGGCGGCGAACGCCAACGCCTACTTCTGCCACCGCTCGCCGAACGCCTCCCTGTTCCAGGCCGACCTGCCGGGGATTACCGCGCGCTTCAACCTGGCCTGCTCCGGCGGGCAGCCGTACGACATCGCCAACGCCTCGGCCACCCGGGCCAAGGGGCGACAGGTGGCCGCCCAGCTCGACCAGCTCCGGTCGGTGGCGCGCACCCACGACATCGACCTGGTGCTTGTCGGCCTGGGCTCGAACAACAGCTCGTTCACCTTCGGCAGCGTGGCGGAGAAGTGCGCCAACCGGTTCATCGCCGACGCCTGGACCGGCTGGTGGGAGTTCTGGGCCTACCTGGGCGGGCCGGTGGAGCAGAAGCCGTGCACCGACGCCGACCTGGGCACCGCCGCGCAGTTCTCCGCCGCCACCGCGGAGACCACGGCGGCGCTGCGCCGGCTGCTCACCACACTCGACGAGGTCGACGCGGACGGCCAGCACCGGATCGTGTTCCAGGACTACACCAACCCGCTGCCGGCCGAGCTGGAGCAGAGTTACTGGAGTGAGGACAGCCGGGACGACACCCGGGACAAGTTCCGCGCGCTCGGCGCCGAGCGGTACGCGGCCGGCTGTCCGATCCACCGGGCCAGCCTGGCGCCCGGGCAGCGCTTCTCCCAGGGGCTCGGTTCGCTTGTCAGCTCCGTGCGCGGCACGCTTGCCGCCGAGTTCCCGGCCGACGACCTGGTCTACCTGAACGTGCAGCGGGCGTTCGACGGCGCCCGGCTCTGCGAGTCGGCGGGCAGCCCGGCCAACGCGCTTGCTACCCCGATCCGGCTGATGGACGGCCCGAGCGGGGTCTTCGTGACAAGCCTCTCCGGCAAGGACAAGCTCGACATCCAGCGGATCGCGAACGCCTGCGGGACCTACTTCCAGACCTGCCAGGAGTCGTGGCACCCGAGCGCCGCCGGCCACCAGGTGCTCGGCTGGTGCCTGGCCGGGGCGGCGGCGACGGGCGCCCGCGCCGTGGCGTGCGTCCGCGCCGCGGACGGCACGATCACGGTGCGCTGAGGCCGTGGGCCGGCGTGCCCGCACCGGGTACGCCGGCCCGCGCCGGGGCGGTCAGCTTCGGAGCGCGGTGCCGAGCACGTGCGGTGAGCCGGGCGTCGGGATCCCCCGCTCGGGGAAGCGGAACCGGTCCAGCTCGGTCACGGTGAAGCCGGCGGCCCCGATCGCGGCCACCGTGTCGCGGGCGGTGTGGCAGCCGGCGCAGAGCAGCGGCCAGAGCGTCCCGTCGGCGAGGCGCTGGGCCCGGCGCAGCCCCCGCGTCGGCGCGACCACGTGCTCGTAGAAGCGCAGCTCACCGCCGGGCCGGAGGACCCGGTGCGCCTCCCGTAGCGCGACCGCCTGGTCGGGCACGGAGCAGAGCACGAGCGAGAACACCACCGCGTCGGCGGCGCCGTCGGCGACCGGCAGCGACTGGGCCAGGCCGGCGGCGACGGTCACCGGCGCCGTGGCGGCGGCTGCGGCGGCGCGGGCGAGCGCACGCAGCAGGGGTTCCGGCTCGACGGCGAGCACCCGGGTCACGGCGGCCGGCGAGTAGTGCGACAGGTTGCGCCCGTTGCCGGCGCCGACCTCGACCACCCGGCCCCGCAGCCCGGCCACCAGGCGGCGCCGGTGCGCGGCGACGCCGGCGGCGTCCATGGCGACGCTGGCGCGCGCGAACTGCCGGGCGAAGATCGGGTGGGAGAAGCCCATCAGCGGGCCGCCGGTGGGGCGCCGAGGCTGAGCAGGAGCGGGCCGGACGCGCCGTCGACCAGGTCGCCGAGGCGGGTCCCGTCGAGCACGGCGAGGAAGGCGGCCTGGGCGCGGCGCAGCTCGCCGCGCAGCCGGCAGCCGGTGACCAGCGGGCAGGCGGGTTCGTTGCAGTTGACCACCTCGTCGTCGCCCTCGAACGCCCGGACCACCTGCCCGACGGTCAGCTCGCCGGCGTGCTCGGCGAACGCCACCCCGCCGGACCGGCCGCGGATGGTCACCAGCACGCCGAGCCGCTGGAGCCGCTGCACCACCTTGGCGACGTGGCTGCGGGGCAGCGCGAGTCGGGTGGCGAGCTCGTCGACCGTGGCGCGGACCGGGGACGCGGCGGTCAGCATGGCGATCCGCAACGCCATGTCGGTCGATCTGTTGAGCCTCACGCACCGACCCTAGCCACTCGACGCCGAATGCGACACGGGCCGATTCCGGTGACCCACGCCATGCCCGCGCCGGCGCTACCCGCCGGTAGCTACGCTGGACCGGTGAGTGTCGAGTACGCGCAGGAGCACGTGGACGTCGACGGCGCCCGGATCGGGGTGCAGGTCTACCCGGAGCCGGACGGTCCGCCCGGCGCGCCGGTGGTGGTGATCTGGCCGGCCATGGGCGTCCGGGCCCGCTACTACCGGCCCTTCGCCGCCGCGCTACGCGAGGCCGGGCTCGCGGTGATCGTGGCGGACCTGCGCGGCACCGGCGAGAGCACCCCCACGCCGGCCCGCACCTGCCGGTACGGCTACGCCGAGCTGGCCGGCGACGTCGGCGCGGTGCTCGACGCGCTCAAGCCCCGGCTGGACGGCCGGGTCCGGGTGCTGCTCGGGCACTCCCTCGGCGGGCAGGTCGCCGTGCTGCACCAGGCGCTGCACGACGCCGGCCGGGTGGACGGTCTGTCGCTCGTGGCGGTGGGCCTGCCGTGGTGGCGGCGGTATCCCGGGCGGCGCGGCTGGGGTGTGCTGCCGTACACCCAGGGCATCGCGGCGGCGGCCCGGCTGCTCGGCGTTTGGCCCGGCTGGGGCTTCGGCGGCCGGCAGGCGCGCGGCGTGATCCGCGACTGGGCGTACACCGCCCGCACCGGGCGCTTCCCGGCGCTCGACGGCGTCGACGCGGAGGCCGCCGTGCGGCGGATCCGCACGCCTGTGCTCGCGGTCAGCGTCGACGACGACCAGTACACGCCGCACGAGACGCTCGACCACCTCTGCGACAAGCTGGCCGGCGCGCCCGTCACCCGGCACCGCTACACCGTCGCCGAGGCGGGCGCCCCGCTTGACCACTTCACCTGGGTCCGGGCGGCGGCGCCGCTCGCCGCCCGGGTGGCCGCGTTCGCCGGCGCGCTGCCGACCCGCGTCCCGGGGGCGTGAGCCGGACCAGGACGGGTATGCCGCACCGCCACAACACGGCGGAGGGGGATCAGATGTCCGAACGGCACACCACGCTGCGCTCGATGCACGACCTGGGCCTGGCAGCCTGGTTCGGCGGCTCGCTCATGGGAGCGCTCGGCGTCAACGGCGCAGCGGCACGAATCGACGACACGACCCAGCGACTGCCGGTCGCCTCGGCCGGCTGGTCACGCTGGACCCCGGTGAACGCGGCGGCCATCGGCGCGCACCTGGCCGGCGCGGTCGGCGAGCTGGTCACCGAGAGCCCGCGGATGGCCCGGCAGGCCGGCGTGGGCAAGGCGAGCACGGTGAAGACGGCGCTCACCGTCGGCGCGCTTGCGGTGACCGGGTACAGCAAGTTGGTCGGCATGCGCCTGGAGCGGGCGGGCGGGCCACCCGTCAACGGGACCACCGAGCCGAACCACCACACCCCGGCGACCGTCGCCGCCAGCCAGCGGCAGATGAAGCTGCTCCAGTGGGCGATCCCGGCGCTCACCGGCGCGCTTGTCGTGGTGACGGCGTACATGAGCGAGCAGCAGAAGCCGACCCAGGTGCTCCGCGGCATGCTCGATCGCGCCGGCGGGCTGATGTCCGCGCCGAAGACGGTCGGCAAGGTGGCCGCGATGGGCGCGGCCAAGCGTCACCTGGCCGGGGCCGGCCGCTGACCACCGCGTGGCCGGCGGCCCACATCGGGGTGGGTCGCCGGCCACGCGGTGCCCGTGCCGCGCTCGGTGCCCGGGAACCTCAGGCGCGGGCGGTGGCGGGTACGACGCCCAGCAGGTCGGCGAGGCGGGCGGCGTCCCGCTGGGCCTGGTCGCCGCAACAGTTGTTCATCAGCACGTGCAGTTCGGCGCACTTCTCGGCCAGCTCGCGCAGGAGCACCGACCAGTGCCGCAGCTCCCGCTCGCCGTAGGCGTAACGGAACCGCTCCTGCTTGTCCCCGCTCTCCCACGCCTCGCTGTGCCCGTGGAACCGGACCACCGCGAGGTCGGTGGTGGCGACCAGGATCGGCGGCACCGAGGAGGCATGCCCCTGCGGCATGTCCACACAGCCGTAGCCGAGCCCGTTCTCGCGCAGGAACGTCACGGTGTCCACCATGGCGTCCTCGGTGAACCAGGAGGAGTGTCGAAGCTCGACGGTGACCGGGAAGGGCCGGCACCGCCGCGCGGCGGCCAGGATCCGCCGCCGGGCCGCGTCGCCGCGGGCCAGCCAGGGCGGGAACTGCAGCAGCACCGCGCCGAGCCGGTCGGCCGCCGCGAGCGGCGCCAGCGCCGCGTGGAACCGGTCCCACAACTCGTCGTACGCCCCGGCGGACAGGTCCCGCCAGCGGATCCTGCTCGGGCCACCCGCCGGTCGCAGGTCCTTCGGCAGCGCCTCGACCGGGGTGTGGTGGCCGGTGAAGAGCCGGAACGCCTTGACGTCGAAGGTGAAGCCCGGCGGGGTCGCGTCCGCCCAGCCCGCGGTGGTCTCCGGCGCCGGCACGGCATAGTACGAGGTGTCCACCTCGACCAGTCCGAAGTGCTCGGCATACCAGCCGAGCCGGCCGGCCGGGGTGTTGGTCCCGCGCGGATACCAGCCGGAGCGGACCAGCATCTGGTCGGCCCATGAGGACGTGCCCACCTTGATGACACCCATGTCATTCAGTTCACCCCGAACCGGACGTACCGGCAACCGGAGCGCGGTGACCGGGTTCACGCCGGTTGCTGAGCGCCTGCGTGTGACGCCCGGGCAGGTGGCGGCGCTGAGGGTCACGAGATGGACGCACCCCGCCTGGATCAGGAAACCGTCGAGCGGTTGCTCGCCGGCGCCTCCATCGACTCCCGGTCGGCGACGCCCCGGGCGCTCGTCCGGCTCCTCGACACCGTGCGGGCCGCACCCGCGTCCGGCGAACTCGACGGCGAGGCGACCGCTCTCGCGGCCTACCGGGCGGCGCGGGCGACGATCCCGACCGCCGGGCCGGCCTCCGTCGCCGGGCCGGTGGGCGGCTCCGCCATCCGGACGCAGGTGGGCGGCTCCGCCGGGCGGGCGCACGTGGCGCGACGGCGTAAACCGGACGGGCATCCGGTCCGACGGTTCGCCGCCGGACTGCTCGGTGTCAAACTCGCCGTCGCCGTCCTGGCCGCGACGCTCACCGGCGGCGTCGCGCTGGCCGCCGTGACCGGGAACCTGCCCGGGGACATCGGGGTCGACGGGCCACCGGCGCCGCCCAGCACAGGCGCCGCGCCCACCGCGCCCACCGCGGGCACCGCGTCCACGGCCGGCGCCACGCCCACCGCGGGCGCCGGACCCACCGCCGGCATCATGCCCACCGGGTATCCGAGTCACCCCGCCGGCACCAGCCCCTCCGCCGGAGCGACCGGCACGTCCTCACCGGCCGGCCTCTGCGTCGCGTACCGGGCCGTCGCCGAGGATGCGCGGGGTCGGGCCCTGGACACTCCGGCCTTCGCCGGTCTGGTCACCGCCGCCGGCGGCCCGGACCGGGTGCCGGGCTACTGCGCCGGTCTGCTCGACGGCCCCGGTTCGTCCGGCCCGGCCGGCCCGCCGTCGGGTGCGGGTCCGACCGGCCGGTCCACCGGCCGCGGGCCGGTGGACGAACCGGCTGGTAACTTGCCCCGGTGACCCCCCGGCGTCGCCGACCGGCGATCCTCCTCCGCCTGGCCGTGGTGCTCGCGGTGCTGGCCGGCATCGTGCTCACCGCACTCGGCCCGGCCACCGTGACCGGCCTGCTGCCGTACTTCACCATCCAGAGCAATGTGGCGGTCGGTGTCCTCGCCGGCTACGCCGCCTGGTGCGCGGCGCGCGACCGGCCGGAGCCGCCGAGCGCGCTGAAGGGCGCGGTGACGCTCTACATCACCATCACCGGCACGGTCTACCACCTGCTGCTGGCCAACCCGGCCAGCCCGTTCGCCATGGTCCAGCCGCAGCGTGCGCCGGGCGAGTGGTGGGGCAACCAGCTCCTGCACACCGTGGTTCCGCTGCTCGCGATCGCCGACTGGGCGCTGTTCGACAGACGCGGCCGGCTGCGCCCCCGGTACGCCGCCTGGTGGCTGGCGTTCCCGCTTGCCTACCTCGGGTTCGCGCTGGTACGCGGACTCGTCGTGCACCGCTACCCGTATCCGTTCCTGGACGCCGGGCAGCTCGGCTACCACGGTGTCGGGCTCAGCGCGCTCGGGTTCGCCGCCGTGTTCTGGCTGCTGGGCCTGCTCTTCGTGGGCGTCGACAGGCTGCTCGCCCGGGCGTCCCGGCCCGCCCCGGCGCCGGAACCCGAGCCGACCGGACCGGCGGCCCGGGAGCCCAGCGGCTCCGGCTGAGCGGGGCCGGTCAGGCGGCGCGCCGGGTGCCCACCTCGCCGGCGCGGAGTCGCCGGCCACTTTCACGTTCCCGGCCGTACGAGTCGGCCCGGCCCCACCGGCCCGGCACGTCGAGCAGCTCGATCCGTCCGTAGCCACTGGGGATCGCCGGGTTCACCAGCAGGTTGTCCCCGCACGGGCGCAGTCCCAGCATGGTGGCGAGCAACATCAACAGGCCGCCGGAGGCCCACGACTGCGGTCGCCCGGCCGCCGGAAGCTGGACCGGGTACCTGGTGAGCCGACGCTGGTAACCGGCGATCACCTCCGGCACCGACCCGCCGAGCGTCTCCGCCACGGCGAGCACGCCGGCGGCGACCTGGGCGGCCTCGTCGTGGTAGCCGTAGCGGCGCAGGCCGGCCGCGACGAGCGCGTTGTCCGAGGGCCACACCGCGCCGAGGTGCGCGCCGACCGGGTTGTACGGTCGTTGCCCCTCCGCGTAGGTGCGCACTCCCCAGCCGGAGAAGAGGTCCGGCCCGCACAGGTGGGCGGCGAGCGAGTCGGCCCGCTCGGGTTCGACGATGCCGCTCCAGAGCAGGTGCCCGAGCGCGGAGGTAAGCGCGTCGACCGGCTCCCCGTCGGGGGTGATGGCAAGCGCGTAGTAGCCGCGTTGCGGCAGCCAGAAGTCGCGGTCGAACCGCTCGCGCAGCCGCGCCGCGTCGGCCTCCAACCGCTGCGCGTACTCCGGGTCGCCCCAGAACTCCCGGGCCAGCCGGGCGCCCCGGATCCGCGCGTCGTACGCGTACCCCTGGAGTTCGCAGGTGGCCCGTGGGAACGGCGGTACGACGCCGTGCCGATCGACGATCGCCTCCGGCGAGTTGCGCCAGGTCTGGTTGGCCACCCCGTTCGTCGTGTTGCGCGGCTGGTAGCGCAGGTAGCCGTCGCCGTACGGGTCGCCGTACTCGGTCAGCCAGTCCAGTGCCATCCGGGCCGGGTGGCGCAGTTGCCGGACCAGGTCGGCGTCGCCGGTCCAGCGTTCGTACTCGTCGAGCAGGACGACGAAGAGCGGGGTGGTGTCCGCCGCGCCGTAGTAGAGGGCTGTGGGTTTCTCGTCGAACGCGGCCGTCTCGCCGTACCGCAGCTCGCCGAGGATCTTGCCGGGTTCCTCGTCGTGGTAGTCGTCGAGCTGGCCGCCCTGCGCCAGCGCGAGCATGCGCAGCGTCGCCGGCGTCAGCTCGGGCGTGAACGGCAGCGTCTCCAGGCAGGTGACAAGCGCGTCCCGGCCGTACAGGGTCATCGCCCAGGGCAGCCCGCCGACCGGCACCCGCTCGGCGTACGCCAAGGGGGTGTAGCGCAGCGCGGCCAGGTCGGCCAGTGCCTGCCGGTAGGCGGCGACCAGGGGCGCGCGGTCGGCGACCAGCTTCGGCGCCTGGTCGAACCAGTGGGCCAGCTCGTCGGCCATGCTCTGCCGGACCTGTCGGCGGTGGGCCTCGATGTCGGTGCGCAGGTCCCGTTCGCCGGCGCCCTGAATGACCATGGTGACGTGCAGGTCGGTGTGCCAGGCGCCGTTCGGCTCGATCCGGAGCCGGAAGGTCATCCCCCGGGAGTCGACCTCGACCGGGGCGGAGCTGGAGACCATCGTCTCCCGGGTGAACCGCCCGCGCTGGTGGCGGATCCGCAGCTCCCGGTGCTCCGGGTCGGCGGTGGCGGCGGGACGATGCGGGCCGGGGTGATGGATCTCGGCGGTGTCGGCGAAGTCGCTGCCGATCTCCATCCGCACCGTGAACTCGGCGGGCTCGGCCGAGTGGTTCAGCACCGTGAGCTCCTCGTGGAACGCCTCACCTATGGAACGGTGCCGGATCACCGAGACATCGGCGTCCACGTAGTGACTGGCGGCGCCGGGCACCAGCACGAAGCGGGTCTCGAAGTAGCTCAGGTCGTCCCGGGACAACGCCTGCAACCGCTCGCCGTCGATCGTGAGGACCCAGCGGGACAGAAACCGGGTGTCGAAGGAGAACAGGCCGATCGGCGCGCACGGCTCGGCCTCCATGTCGCCCTGCGCGTCGCCCATGGCGAAGGCGTTGCCGGCGAGGACGGAGACGAGTTCCTGTTTCATCGCGCCGCCAACCGGTGCGGGGAACCGGCGACGTCCCGGGGGTGCCGGGCACCCGGCGGGCCGGGGAAGATACGACGCAACATCGTCAGCAGTCGCAGGTTGCCCTGACCGCTGATGTCGTTGCGCAGGATCGCCGCGGCCAGGTGCAGGCGGCCCGCGGCGATCCGGTCGAACACCTCCCGGTCGGCCCGAACCACCAGGTCCGCCTCCTCGGCCGAACGGGCCACCGCGACCTCCTGGTGGTCGATGGTCAGATACCAGTGTTCGGTCCGGCCGCCCTCTGCCAGGTCCAGGCGGATCGTGCCGGATGTGGTTTCCGGCAGCTCGGGGTGATGGCCGGCCGCTCCCCGGGCCAGGTGCTCCGCGGCGGAGGCGCTCATCGGTCCCTCCCTCGTCCGTCGTGGCGGCGGCCGACGCGCGGCTCCGCCCGTGGCCTGGGTTCCCGCCGCCCGGGTGGGTCCAACTCACCCGCTCCGGGTGAGACGGTCAGTCCCGCCGGATGAGCCCCCGCACGTACGCCGCCTGTCCGGCGTGCTGAAGGTCGTCGTCGAGCACGCTGACCAGCCGTACGCCGAGCGTGACCGGCGGGTCCCAGTTCTCGTCCACCACCCGGTCCAGATCAGCCGGACTCAGCCCGCGCAGGTACGCCAAGCTCCGCTCCACCACCGCCCGGTGGTAGTCGAGCAGCACGCCGCCGTCGTCCGGCCGCACCGCGGCGATCTGTTCGGGGCCGTGTCCGTAGCCGGTGTCGTCCGGGTCGGGGCGCAGGCCGCACCGCGCCGCCCAGTCGCCGGTGGCCCAGAGCTGCTTCTCGCCGAGCAGGTCCGCCACATGATGGTCCTGGATCCGGGTCAGGTGCCACACCAGCCAGCCCACCGGGTTCGCCCCGTCGGCCGGGGCCTGCCGCAACTGCTCCGGGTCGAGCCCGTCGAGCGCCCCGGCGACCAGGTCCGGCAGCCGCCCGTACGCCTCGGTCAGCAGGTCGTTCACGTCCACGTGAGCCTCACTTCCCCACCGTCTCGTACCGTCCCGGACGCGGTACGCCTCGGGTTTCGCGCCATCTGCGACCCCCCGTGGCGGTCCGCACCAAATCGGTGCAAGCTAGTAAAAACGCAGGTCAGAGCCTATCTGGTCACCCGAAGGCGTGCGGCTGGAGCGCATAGGCGCACGCCGAAGGAGATCGCCATGGCCACACCCGTGACCCGTTCCGACACCGCCGACCAGACCGTGCCGCTGCTCGTCGGCATGTCCGCCGAGAAGGGGGCGCGGACGAGGCGGATCGTCGCCGACTACCCGGGCATCCGCTACATGCGTGACTACGGCACCGACGGTCCGGATGCGGACGCCCTGCCGGAGCTGCCCGCGCTGAACGCCGGGAAGTTCGTCGACGCCCCGTCGGCGATCATGCACGTGTCCTGGAAGGACGACGTCGAGCAACTGGCGGGCTGGCTCGACGACGTGCGCCGGCCGATCTACCTGACCTGGTACCACGAGCCGATGGGCGACGTGACGCCGGCGAGATACCGGGCCACGGCCGGCCGGGTGACCCGGATCGTGGCCGCGCACCCCAACCGGCGGTGGGTGCTCGGGCACGGCCCGATCGTCACCCGTTACTGGCTGGACGAGGGGCGCGGCAACCCGGCCGACTGGGTCTACCCGGGCATGACGCACTACGGGGTGGACTGCTACTCGCCGGACACCGCCGCGTACTGGCCCGCCGCCCGGATGTTCGGGGTGGCGTTCGGCAAGGTGCGCGCCGCCGTCCCGGGCATCCGGCTGCTGGTGCCCGAGTACGGGCTGGGCCGGACCACGGCCGACACCACAGGCGCGGGCCGGGCCCAGACGCTCCGGGACCACCTCACCTGGCTGCGCCAGCAGAACGACGTCGACGCGATCGCGTACTGGAACAATTCGACTGGTGTGCCGTTGGGCGACCCGCCGTTGGAGTCGACCGCCTGGCGCGATCTCCAGCTCGGCTGGGCTTAGGATGGCCCGATGGGGCGGAGCCGGTGACGAGCGTGGCCGCGACGGGCCACGGTCACGCCTGCCTCGCCTATGACGACCCGGCCACGTTGCACGCCCGCACGGCCGAGCAGGTCGCCATCGGGCTCGCCGCCGACGAACAGGTCTGGTTGGTCGGCCCGGAGGAGCCCGGCGCCGTGGCCCGACGGCTGGGCTCCGTCCCCGGGTTCGACGCCGCGCTGCGTCGCGGCACGGTGCGGCTGTTCGCGACCGGCGAGGCATACCGGCACGACCGGGCCGTCGACCCGCAGCGGCAGGTCCGGGCGTACGCGCGGGCCACCGCCGAGGCGCTTGCCGCCGGCCACACCGGCCTGCGGGTGGTGGCCGACGCGACCGCACTGGTCCGCGACGCCGCCCAGCGCGACGCGTTCGCCCGCTACGAGCACCGCATCGACCGCTGGATGCGGCACCGGCCGATGTCGGCGGTGTGCGCGTACGACCGCCGGGCACTCGGCGACGCGGCGATCGCCGAGCTGGCCTGCCTGCATCCGGAGAGCAACGCCGACGTGCCGTTCCGCCTGCGGGCCGGCGACGGTGACGCGGCGGTGACGCTCAGCGGCGAGTTGGACCACGACGCGCTCTTCGCCGCCGCGCTGGAGCGGGCCGACCCGCGACCGGTCGCCGGGCGGCTCGTGGTCGACGCTGGCGACCTGCGCTTCGTCGACCACCGCGCCCTTCTGCGCCTGCGCGACCACGCCCGCCGGCACCGCGCCGTCGTGGTGCTGCGCACCCGCCGCCCGGCCCCGGCCCGGCTGGTCGAGCTGCTGGGCCTGACCGAGATGCGGGTGGAGGTGCTCCAATGAGGACCGGTGCGGCGGCCGGGCAGGTGGGCTACTTCCACGAGGCGATCCTCTACGACTCCGACGAGCACCTGCTGGCTGTGGTGCTGCCGTTCCTGACCGGCGGCGTCGAGGCCGGCGAGCCCACGGTGGTGGGTTTCGGCGCGCGAAACGCCGACCTGGTGCGTCGCGCGTTGCCGGCCGGCGCCGGGGTCACCTTCCTGCCCGGTGGGGATGTCTACGCCCGACCCACCGCGGCGATCCGCGCCTACCGGGAACTGCTCGCCGCGCACGTGGCGGCGGGCGCGACCCAGATCCGGATCGTCGGCGAGCTGCCGTCTGTGGTGTTCGGCGCGACCTGGGACTGGTGGGCCCGCTACGAGTCGGCGATAAACCACGCCTACGACGACTTCCCGCTCTGGAGCATGTGCGCGTACGACAGGCGGGTAACGCCGCCGCACGTGCTTGCCGACGTGGCTCGCACCCATCCCCGGATCGCCGGGCCGGACGGCGCCCACGAGCCGACAGGCGTCTACACCGAACCGGTGAGCTACCTGGCCGAGCACCGGCCGGCACCGCTCGACCCGCTCCAGCACACCACGCCTGTGGTCGACCTGACCGATCCGACGCCGTCCCGCGCCCGGGAGGCGGTACGCGCCGCCGACCACGGCCTGCTCCCGCCCGACGGCGTCGACGACCTGGTGATGGCCGTCAGCGAGGTGGTGTGCAACGCGCTGCGGCACGGGACCACACCGGTGCGCCTGCGGGTGTGGTGCGCGGCGGACCGGATGGTGGTGGCCGTGCACGACCGGGGTCCCGGCCCCAAGGACCCGTACGTCGGCCTGCTGCCGGCGGGCGACGGCAGCGAGGGCGGCCTGGGGCTCTGGATCACCCACCAGAGTTGCGACCACGTGACCTCGCACCGCGACGCCGACGGTTTCACCATCCGACTGACGGCGGGGAATGCCCACTTCCCGGTCTGACCGACCGACCAACCGGCGGTCCTGGGGCGGGGCGGGGCCAACGGCGCGCGCGGACACGGTACCGTTGCGCCTCATCGTGCCCCGCGGCCTGGCGCTGGCGAACCGACGGAGGATGGCGCATGTCCAACGGTGAGGAACCGTTCGCACCCCACGACGACGTATCCGCGCGGCCACGGTTCGACCCGGCCCTGCGCGGCTACGACAAACGTCAGGTCGACAGGTACGTCGAGCAGATGGACGGCGAGGTCAGCTCGTTGACCGCCGCCCGGGACCGGGCGTACGCGCAGGTCCGCGAGCTGACCGGGCAGATGCAGCGGGTGCAGGCCGAGGCGGTCGAGCTGCGCGACCGCCCGACTGCGGTCGACCGGGCGTCCTTCCGGGACCTCGGCCCGATGGTCGACCAGATCCTCGACCTGGCCGAGAAGCAGGCCGGCCAGATCACCGAGATGGCGGCCAAGCGCGCCGACGACGTCCAGGCGCAGGCGGAGAAGGTGCTGGCCGCGGCCCAGGAGCAGGCCGCCCGGGACCGGCGCGCGCTGGACGAGGAGTTGTCCACCCGCCGGGCCGAGCAGGAGCGGGTGGACGAGGAGCAGCGGGCCGTCGCGCAGGCGGAGCTGACCGCCGCGCGGGAGCTGGCGGAGAAGCTGCGCACCGAGGGTCAGGCCGTACACGACCGGGCCCAGCAGGAGGCCAAGCGGATCTCCGAGCAGACCACCCAGCAGGTCGAGCAGGCCCGGTCGGCGTCGGAGGCGCTGGTGAAGGCCGCGCGCACCCAGATCCAGCAGGAGGTGCAGGCCAACCGGAGCAAGGCGCAGCAGGAGCTGGCCCAGTGGCAGGCCACCATGGCCCGCGAGCTGGACGAGCGACGGGCCGCGGCCGAGCAGGAACTGGCCGACCGGGCCACCGCCGCCGAGCGGGACATAGCCGCGCTTGTCGCCGAGGCCCAGCAGTACGCGACCGAGGTGCGTGAGCGGGCCGACGAGGAGAACGCCGCGCACCAGGAGCAACTCGGGGTCGTGCAGCGGGAGGTCCAGCAGCGGCAGGAGACGCTTGCCCAGCTCAAGGCCGAACTGGAGACCGTCGGCCAGCAGCTGGAGGAGACCCGCGGGGAGATCACCGAGATCGAGCAGGCCGGCGCCGAGCTGGAGGAGCGGCTGGTCGGCGTACGCCGCGATCTGGTCGCCGAGACCAGGCGGTTGGACGAGGCGCGGCGGGCGGCGGACCTGGCGGAGCAGCACGCCAAGGAGACCCGGGCCCGGGTGCAGCGGGAGGCCAAGCGGGTGGCCGACCTGGCCGCGGCGGCGGTGATGGCAGCCGCCGCGGGCGGCGGCGAGACCGCCGAGTACCCGCAGGTGTTCGCGCGCCAGGCCGCCGCCGCGCCGGCAACCGGCGAACGGGCCGACGCCGAGCGGACCGACACCGGACGGACCGACACCGACCGGGCCGAATCCGAGCGGGCTGACGCCGATCGGCGCGAAGTCGACCGGAGCGAATCCGAACGGCCGACCGCCGAGCCGTTCATCGAGCGGCTGGACGGGCCGAGCTTCGACGCGTTCGCGGTGCGCACACCCGCCCCGCGCCCCGTGCCCGACGCGGAGACCACAGGCGAGGACACGGACGTCCGCACCCCCTCCTTACCGATCCGGCGCGCTTGCCACCTGCCTTTGCCATATGCAAATATGTGGATCAATGACGGCACGAACTCGGGGGTTGATGAGCATGCGCAAAGCGTCCTCGATCGGCGCGGCGGTCGTCCTGACCGTCGCCGCGGCGGGTGTCGCGGTGGTGGGCGCGGGCGCACCGGCGAGCGCGAGCTGCAGCCACTCCCACTCCAACGTGGACAACAAGTTCGGCCAGCTCTTCAACGCCTCGAACGTCAACATCCGCACCGGTCCGCACACCACGTGCGGGTCAGTGGGCCAGGGCCAGCTCTCGCACAGCGTCGACTTCCACTGCTTCGCCAGCGGCGACCGGGTCAGCGCCAACGGGCACACCACCTACACCTGGACCTACCTGAAGGACACCACGACCGGCGTGTCCGGTTGGGTCGCCGACGCGCTGCTCGACAACCTCGGCGGAAACATCGCCTGCTGACCGGGCCACCCGGCGGACGCCGGGCGGGCAGAATCACCTGGCATGACCGGAGCCGTCCTCCACCCGCCCGTCGAGCCGTACGCCACCCACCGCATCCCGGTCGGCGACGGTCACGTCCTGCACGTGGAGGAGGTGGGGCGGCCGGACGGCGTACCCGTGGTGTTCCTGCACGGCGGGCCCGGCGGCGGCCTGGTGCCGGCGGCGCGGCGGTTCTTCGATCCCCGGCGCTACCGGGCGGTGCTGTTCGACCAGCGCGGCGCGGGCCGCAGCACCCCGTTCGGCGAGCTACGGGCCAACACCACCTGGCACCTGGTGGCCGACCTGGAGACGATCCGGCAGCGCCTGGGCATCGAGTCGTGGCTGGTCTTCGGCGGGTCGTGGGGGGTCACCCTCGGCCTGGCGTACGCGCAGACCCACCCGGACCGGGTGACCGGCCTGGTCCTGCGCGGCGTGCTGCTGCTGCGGCGCAGCGAGCGGGACTGGTTCTACCAGGGCGGCCTGCGTCACCTCCAGCCCGACGAGTGGGAGCGGTTCGTCGCCCCGATCCCGCCGGCCGAGCGCGGTGACGTGCTGGCCGCCTACCACAGGCGGTTGCACGGCGCGGACGTCGACGAGGCCCGGGCGTGCGCCCGCGCCTGGGGGCGGTGGGAGGCGGTGAACTCGTCGCTGCGGCCCGACCCGGACGTGCTCGCCCACTTCACCGGCGACGAGCAGGCGCTGCCGATCGCCCGGATCCTGTCGCACTACGCGGTGCACGGCGGTTTCCTCACCGAGGGCCAACTGCTCGACGGGGTAAACCGGATCCGGCACCTGCCCGCCGTGATCGTCAACGGCCGGTACGACCTGTGCTGCCCGCCGGTGTCCGCGTACGACCTGGCCCGCCGGTGGCCGGAGGCGGAGCTGCGGATCGTGCCGGACGCCGGCCACTCGGCGGCCGAGCCGGGCATCGCCGGGGAGTTGCTGCGCGCCGTCGACCGGGTCGCCGATCTGACCGGTTGACCGCGCTCCACGCCTGGCCTTCCGGGAGCGCCACTGGCAAGATCGGCCGGGTGACGGCTGGGCTGTACGCGGTGAGCGACCTCCACGTGTCGTACGCGGAGAACCGCGCGGTGGTGGACGGGCTGCGGCCGGAGACGGCCGACGACTGGCTGATCGTGGCGGGTGACGTCGGCGAGGCCTTCGCCGACATCGAACGCACGCTGCGCGACCTGCGCGACAGGTTCGCCCGGGTGATCTGGGCGCCCGGCAACCACGAGTTGTGGACGCACCCGGCCGACCCGGTGACGCTGCGGGGGGTGGCGCGCTACGAGGCGCTTGTCGCCATGTGCCGAGACCTGGACGTGCTCACCCCGGAGGACGACTACCAGGTGTGGCGGGGCGCGGGCGGGCCGGTCACCGTGGCGCCGCTGTTCCTGCTCTACGACTACTCCTTCCGGGCGCCCGGCACGGCGACGAAGGAGGAGTCGCTGCGCGTGGCGTACGCCTCCGGGGTGGTGTGCACCGACGAGATGCTGCTGCACCCCGACCCGTACCAGGATCGGGAGTCGTGGTGCTGGGCGCGGCTGGCCGCGACCGAGCAGCGGCTGGCCGCCGCGGACCCGGCGTTGCCCACGGTGCTTGTCAGTCACTGGCCGCTGGTCCGCCAGCCCACCGACGTGCTCTGGTATCCGGAGTTCGCCCAGTGGTGCGGCACCGACCGCACCGCCGACTGGCACGTGCGGCACCGGGCCGCCGTCGCGGTCTACGGGCACCTGCACATCCCGCGCACCACCCACTACGACGGGGTGCGGTTCGAGGAGGTGTCGCTCGGCTACCCGCGCGAGTGGGGTCGCCGGGGCGGCTCCCCCCGGCCGATGCGGCGGATCCTCGGCGGTGCCGGGTGATCGAGGCGCTGCTGCCGGCGGCGGCGGTGGCCGTCGAGGCGTTCACCGACGTGCCCGGCGAGACGCCGTACCCCGGGGAGGAGGACCTGGTCGCCCGCGCCGTCGACGGTCGCCGCCGGGAGTTCGTCACCGCCCGCCGCTGCGCCCGGGAGGCGCTGGGCCGGCTCGGGTACGCGCCGGCGCCGATCCGCCCGGGCCCGCGCCGCGAGCCGATCTGGCCGTCCGGGGTGGTGGGCAGCATCACCCACTGCGCCGGCTACCGGGCGGCGGTGGTGGCGCCGGCCGCCGCGCTGGCCGGGTTGGGCGTCGACGCCGAGCCGCACGGGCCGCTGCCCGACGGCGTGGCCGAGGCGGTCACCACCGCCGGGGAGCCGGCGTACCTGGCCGGGCTGCGCGCCGCCGCCCCCGCGACGCACTGGGACCGGCTGCTGTTCAGCGCCAAGGAGTCCGTCTACAAGGCGTGGTACCCGTTGACCGGCCGCTGGCTCGGATTCGAGGACGCGGAGTTGACCATCGCCCCGGCCGGCCGGTTCACCGCCCGGATCCTTGTCGACGGCGCCCGGACCGACGGCGGGCCGCCGCTGCGCGTGCTCGACGGTCGATGGCTGGTAGCCGGCGGGCTTGTGGTGACCGCCGTGGTCGTGCCGCACCCCGGCAACCCGTCCGGGTGATCCGCGTTTGTCCTCCCCCGCCCCGGGTAGGGCCCTGAGGGCTTGGTAAATCCCCGCAGGGAGGACAAAAGCCTGATGGAATCCAGCAAGCCCGCCCAGGTCGTGAAGGATGTCGTCGAGGCCGCCGTGGAGAAGGTCGGCGACGCGCTGACGCCGGATGTGCCGGGCGCGCCGGGCAGCGCGCCACCCTCGCGGGAGGAGCCGACCGCGCCGCACGGCCCGCTGCCGCCCTCCGACGAGCAGGGCGCGCCTGACACCCGTACCCCGACCGGCGCGGAGACCGGCGTGCCGAAGATCGCCAAGGGGCAGCAGGGGGCGTACCTCACCACCGCCAACGGCGCGCGGCTGCGCGACACCGACCACTCGCTCAAGGCCGGCCCGCGCGGCCCGGTGCTGCTCCAGGACCACCACCTGCGCGAGAAGATCATGCACTTCGACCACGAGCGGATCCCGGAGCGCGTGGTGCACGCCCGGGGCGCCGGCGCGCACGGCGTCTTCGTCGCCAACGGCGCCGCCGAGAAGGTCACCCGCGCCGGTTTCCTGAAGAAGGGACGCGAGACGCCGGTCTTCGTCCGCTTCTCCACCGTGCTCGGTTCGCGCGGGTCGGCGGACACGGTCCGCGACACCCGGGGCTTCGCCACCAAGTTCTACACCGACGAGGGCACGTTCGACCTGGTCGGCAACAACATGCCGGTCTTCTTCATCCAGGACGCGATCAAGTTCCCGGACATCATCCACGCCGCGAAGCCGCACCCGGACCGGGAGATCCCGCAGGCGCAGAGCGCGCACGACACGTTCTGGGACTTCGTCTCCCTGCACACCGAGGCGCAGCACCACACCATCTGGAACATGTCCGACCGGGGCATCCCGCGGTCCTACCGGACCATGGAGGGCTTCGGCGTGCACACCTTCCGCCTGGTCGACGAGGCCGGGGCGACGGTGCTCGTCAAGTTCCACTGGAAGCCGAAGCTCGGGGTGCACTCGCTGGAGTGGGAGGAGGCACAGCTGATCAACGGCATCGACCCGGACTTCCACCGCCGCGACCTCTACGACGCCATCGAGGCCGGCGCGTTCCCGGAGTGGGAGCTGGGCATCCAGGTCTTCCCGGACACGCCGGAGGAGACGTTCGCCGGGATCGACCTGCTCGACCCGACGAAGATCGTGCCGGAGGAGCTGGCGCCGGTGCAGCCGATCGGCACGCTGACGCTCAACCGGACGCCGCGCAACTTCTTCGCCGAGACCGAGCAGGTGGCGTTCCACCTCGGGCACCTTCCGCCGGGCATCGACGTCACGAACGACCCGCTGTTCCAGGGCCGCCTCTTCTCCTACCTCGACACGCAGCTCACCCGGTTGGGCGGGCCGAACTTCGCCCAGATCCCGATCAACCGGCCGCACGCCGACGTCAACGACATGTTGCGGGACGGCTTCCACCAGCACGCGGTGCACGCCGGGGTGGCCCCCTACCGGCCGAACTCGCTCGACGGCGGCAACCCGTTCCCGGCCGGTGACCGGGAGCACGCGTTCGTCGACGTGCCGGTGACGGTGGCGGAGGCGCCTAAGGTCCGGGCCGCCCCGGCCTCCTTCGACGACCACTACAGCCAGGTCCGGCTCTTCTGGGCGAGCATGTCGCCGGTGGAGAAGGAGCACATCATCCGGGCGTACACGTTCGAGCTGGGCAAGTGCTACCACCAGGCGATCAAGGAGCGGCAGCTCCAGTGCCTGGCCAACATCGACCCGGTGCTCTGCGAGCAGGTCGCCACCGGCCTGGGCCTGCCCGCGCCGCAGCCCACCGTCCCGCTGGCCGAGGTGCAGCCCAGCCCGGCGCTGTCCCAGGTCGGCCGGGAGTGGCCGGCCGACGGCCGGACGGTCGGCATTGTCGTCGACGCGGACAGCGACCTGGACGACGTCGGGCAGGTCCAGCGGGCGGTGTTCGCCGCCGGCATGGTGCCGCTGCTGATCGCCGCGCACGGCGGCACGGTCGGCGGGCTGCCCGTGCAGCGCACGTTCGCCACCGCGCGCTCGGTCGAGTTCGACGCGGTCCTGCTGGCCGGGGCCCCGGCGCCGGCGCCGGACGCGCTGCCGGCCCGGGACGCCAAGGCCGGCGCGACCGGCTCCGCCACGGTCGACCCCCGGGTTCTGCTGCTGGTCGAGGAGGCGTGGCGGCACGCCAAGGCGATCGGCGCATGGGGCGCCGGCGCCGAGGTGCTGCGGCAGGCCGGGGTGGCCGGCTCGCCGGGCGTGGTCACCGGCGGCTCCGGCGCGGAGGCGCTCGACGCCGTGCAGGGGCTGATGGCGGCACACCGGGTCTGGGAGCGGTTCCCGGCCTCGGTCGCCTGACCGACGCACCATCGAGGGGCGGTCCGCCACGGCGGGCCGCCCCCCTTTATCGACCGACATGCATTGACGGCTTAGTTAATACTCTTTAATATTCTGGCCACCTCGAGGAACACCCCATCCAACCCCCGTCCCCCGGGAAGGCCCTCGATGCCCAGACCCCACCTCCGGCGTCGCCTCGCCGCCGGTGCGCTCGCGCTCGCCGCCACGCTCACCTTCGCCCCGTCCGCCGCCGAGGCGGTGGTGCTGCCCGACAACTTCAAGAGCGTCGGCTACATGCCGTCCTGGAGCGGCAGCGTCAACAGCATCCAGTACGGCAAGCTCACCCACATCAACTACGCGTTCGTGCTGCCCAACGGCGACGGCAGCCTGCGCGCGGTGGAGAACCCGAGCAAGCTCTCCTCGCTTGTGTCGCTCGGCCACGCCAACAACGTCAAGGTCGCCATCGCCATCGGCGGCTGGAACGACGGCGACGACTCCGCGTTCGAGGCGCTCGCCGCCAACTCCGGCGCCCGCGGCGCGTTCGTCAACAGCGTGGTCAACTTCGTCAACCAGTACAACCTCGACGGCGTCGACATCGACTGGGAATATCCCGACCCGGGCGCATCGGCGAACAACTACACGCTCCTGATGCAGCAGCTCGGCAGCGCCCTGCACAGCCGGGGCAAACTGCTCACCGCCGCCGTGGTCGCCGAGGGCTACTACGTCAACGGGGTGCCCACAGCGGTCTTCGGCTCCGTCGACTGGCTCAACATCATGGCGTACGACGGCGGCAGCCCGCACGCCAACTACGACTGGGCGATCGCCAGCGTCAACGGATGGAAGGCGCGTGGCCTGCCCGCCGCCAAGGCGGTGCTCGGCGTGCCCTTCTACAGCCGGCCCGGCTACTACACGTACGCCGCGCTCGTCGGCATGGACCCGGCGAACGCCAACCGGGACTGCACCACGGCCGGCGGCGTCCAGCAGTGCTACAACGGCCTGCCCACGGTCAAGCGCAAGACGCAGTGGGCCAAGGCGAACGCCGGCGGGATGATGAACTGGGAGCTGTCCCAGGACACCACCGGGGCGACGTCGCTTGTCACCGCGATCTATGACGCGGCCACCGGTGGCGGCACCACCCCGCCGCCGTCCGGGCGCACCGGGCCGGTCACCGGCATCGGCGGCAAGTGCGTCGACGTCGCCGCCGCCAGCAGCGCCAACGGCACCGCGGTCCAGCTCTACGCGTGCAACGGCACCGCCGCGCAGAGTTGGACCGTCGGCAGCGACGGCGCCCTGCGGGCGCTGGGCAAGTGCCTCGACGTGACGAGCGCCGGCACCGCGAACGGCACCAAGATCCAGATCTGGGACTGCAACGGCACCGGCGCCCAGGTGTGGCAGGCCCAGAGCAACGGCACCCTGCGCAACCCGGTGTCGAACCGGTGCCTGGACGCCACCGACAACAGCTCCGCCGACGGCACCCGGCTCCAGATCTGGGACTGCTTCGCCGGCGCCAACCAGGTATGGCGGCTGCCCGCCTGACCCGCACCACCGGCCCGGCGGGGCGGCCACGAGGCCGTCCCGCCGGGCCGCCGGTGTCAGCGGCCCTGCCTGGCCCGGCAGATCTGCACCGGGTGGGCCGGCGCGCCGTCGACAGGCGCCGGGTCCTCCGGCGTGGCCGCAATGCCGCCGGCCGCGATCCGGTCCAGGGTGGCCAGCCCGGCCGCGTCGACCCGGCCGAAGACGGTGTAGTTGGGCCGCAGCGCCGAATCGGCCTGGACCAGGAAGAACTGACTGCCGTTGGTGTCCGGCCCGGCGTTCGCCATGGCAAGCGTGCCGCGGGCGTAGAGGCGGCGCACGCCGGTCGGGTCGGTAGGCGCGGGCGGCAGGTCGGTGGGAAGCTCGTCGCGGTACCGGTAACCCGGGCCGCCCTCACCGGTGCCGGACGGGTCGCCGCACTGGAGCACCGTCAGCGTCGGGTACGCGGTGAGCCGGTGGCACGGCGTCCGGTCGTAGAACCGGTGCCGGGTCAGGTGCAGGAAGCTCTGCACGGTGCAGGGCGCCTGCTCGCGGTCGAGGACCAGCCCGATCGGCCCCTGGTTGGTGCGCAGCGTGACCCGCACCGTCCCCCGGTCCGGCGTGCGACGCGGGTCCGGCGGCAGCGGCACCGGCCGGGTCGCCGGCTCGTCCGGCGTCGGCGTGTACGCACACGGCCCCTTCGTGGGCGCGGGCTCGGCGGCCGGCGCCGCGCTCGCGGCGACACCGCCGGCGGCCACAAGCGCGGCGGCGGCCACCGTCACCCCGGCGAGGCGGGCCAGCAGCGGAAAGGCGGCGTACGGTCGGGTTTCGATCGACACGTGGGTCCTCCCTGGACTCGTGGTACCAGAACGACCGGAGTCTATGGAGCCGGTGATCCGATGTCGACGAAAGTCGGTTGCCGGGCGCGGCGACGTCCGGGAAGGTGTCGGTCATGACGTTCTGACGGACCGCACCCCGCCGCTTCCCGCACCCCTCTCGAAAGAAACGAGCGTCCGTGCCCGCCACCGTCTCCGTCTTCTCCTCGCCAGGCAGTTGGATCGAGTCCGCCGCGCTCGACCAGTGCCACCAGGTCGCCGCGCTCGACGGCATGGCGCACGTCGCCGCCATGCCGGACCTGCACCCCGGCAAGGGCGCGCCGATCGGCGCCGCCATGGCGTCCACCGTGCTCTACCCGTTCCTCGTCGGCTCCGACATCGGCTGCGGCATCGCGGTGTTCCCGATCGCGCTGCGCCGGGCCGTACCGGAACGGCTCGCGGCCCGCTTCCCCGACCTGGACCGCGCCCTGCACCCGGAGCGGGACGCCGACGACCCGGCCTGGTCGGTGCACACCGGCGACGTGCCGGCCGGGCATTTCGACGGCCTCGGCACGGTCGGGCGCGGCAACCACTTCGTCGAGCTGGCCCGCGTCGGCGCGATCGAGGCGCCGCAGCACACCGACCGGCTCGGGCTGGCCACGGGCGACCTGGTGCTGGTGGTGCACTCCGGGTCACGAGGGCTGGGCGAGCGGATCCTGCGCGAGCACACCGAGACGCACGGCGCCGGCCCCGCACCCGACCCGGACGCCTACCTCGCCCGGCACGACGCGGCCGTGCGGTGGGGCTCGCTCAACCGGCGGCTGCTGGCCGCCCGGGTCGCGTACGCGCTGGGCGCCGAGCCCACCGAACCGGTCGTCGACCAGTGCCACAACCTGGTGGAGGTCCGCGACGGGCACTACCTGCACCGCAAGGGCGCGGCCCCGGGCGACGGGCGGGACGTGCTTGTCGCCGGCACCCGGGGCACCCCGTCCTATCTGGTGGCGGCGCACGCCGGCGCGGACGCCAACCACTCGGTGGCGCACGGCGCCGGCCGGAAGATGTCCCGCGCCGACGCGCTGCGCCGTGGCCGGGCCAAGCACACCGTCGACGAGCTGCGCCGTACGCCGGTCGGCTCGCTCGTGGTGTGCGGCGACCGCCAGTTGCTGTTCGAGGAGGCACCGACCGCCTACAAACGCATCGAGCAGGTGATCGGCGACCTGGTGGCGCACGAGCTGGCCACCCCGGTCACCACGACGGTGCCGCTTGTCACCTACAAGACGCCTGATGTCGCGCCGGATCGCCGCCGGGGACGGAGGTGACCGACCTCCTCCTGTCCGCCGGGCGCGGCCCGGCGGAGTGCGCCTGGGCGCTGGCCCGGCTGCTGGCCCGCCTGGAGGCGGACGCCGCGCGGCATCGCCTGGACACGGCCCGGGTCGAGAGCGTGCCCGGTGACCGGCCGGGCACCTGGCGGTCGGTGCTGCTCCGGATCACCGGCGTCGGGGCGGAGGCGTTCGCCGCCGGCTGGACCGGCACGCTCTGCTGGCAGGCGCCCAGCCCCTACCGGCCGGGCCACGGCCGGAAGAACTGGTACGTCAGCGCCCGGCCGCACCGGGCCGACCCGGTGGCCACGCCGTTCCACGAGGCCGACGTGGAGTTCGTGCCGTGCCGCACCGGCGGGCCGGGCGGCCAGCACCGGAACAAGGCCAGCACCGCCGTCCGAGCGACCCACCGCCCGTCCGGCCGGACCGTGGTGGTGGACACCGAGCGGCAGTTGCACCTCAACCGGCGGATCGCGGTCGAGCTGCTGCGCCGGCGGGCCGCCGAGGACGACGAGGCGACCCGCCGCGCCGACGCGGTAACCCGTTGGCGGATCCACGACGAGCTGATCCGCGGCACCCCCACCCGCGTGGAACACCCCTAACACCCTCCCACCCCCGCACCCACCCCGCCCCAAGGCCATGATCATGAGGTTGACGGCGATGTTGATCTCGGCTGATGCCGCCAACCTCATGATCACCCGCTTGGCTGCCGGACGGGCTGGCGGGGTTGGGTTGGTCGCTTCGTCGATCTTGGACTTGCGGTGCCACAATATGTCGGTTTCGGGCGGGTATCGAAGGTGCCACATGTCCAAGATCGACATTATTTGCGCGAGATCTCGGAGGGCGATGGCCTCGGGACGGGGTGCATTCCTTCAAGAACCGGCTCACGGTGTGCGAGAGGGATGTCCGGCAGGTCGGAGGAGTGTGGTGGATGGCCGGTCGTTGTGCCTAAGCGGCGGGTGGGGCACGAACGGCGGTGGGAGGGGGTCCGATACGGTGGGCGCGGCCAGGAGGGAGCCGGATGCGACTGCACGTCGGGTGTGCCATGTGGACACATCGAGCCTGGCCGGGGCGGCTCCTGCCGGCCCACGAGCGGCTTCGGGTGTACGCCGGCTGGTGCGACGCGGTGGAGGGCAACACCACGTTCTACGCCACGCCGGCCCGGGAGACGGTGGCGTCCTGGGCCGAGCAGACCGACCCGGACTTCGTCTTCCTGCCGAAGCTGCCGAAGGCTGTCACCCACGAACGCCGGCTCACCGGCGGCGAGGCGGAGCTGCGGGCGTTCCTGGACGCGATGGAACCGCTCGGGCCGAGGGCACACACGCTGTGGGTGCAACTGCCCGGCTCGTTCGGCCCCGGCGACATGCCCGACCTGGACCGGTTCCTGCGTGCCCTGCCCGCCACCCACCGGTACGCGGTCGAGGTCCGCCACCCCGCCTTCTTCACCGATGCCGGCGCGGCAGGCGCGCTGACGGAGACGCTGCGTCGGGCCGGCGCGGAGTGGATCCCGTTCGACACCACCGCGTTCTTCCGGACGCCGCCGACGAGCGACGCGGAACGGGAGGCGTGGACGCGCAAGCCCCGCCTGCCGTCGCGTACCGAGGCGCTCACCGACCGGCCGGTGGTGCGCTACCTGGGCCGGGACGACCCGGCCGCGACGGTCGAGGGCTGGCAGCCGTGGCTGGACGTGGTCACCGGCTGGCTGCGCGAGGGCCGCTCGCCGACCGTGTTCGTGCACACGCCCGACAACGCGGACGCCCCCGACCTGGCCCGCCGGTTCCACGACCAGGTCCGCGCCCGCCTGCCCGAGCTGGCGCCGCTGCCCGAGCCGACGCCGGTCGGCCCGGCCACACTCTTCTGACGCCGGCCGCGCGGGACCCAGACACGCAGCGCCGGACCCAGACACGCAGCGCCGGTTCAAGCCGAGGCGAGCGGCAGCAGCACCATGAACCGGGTGTCGCCGGGCTCGGACTGCACCCGGATGTCACCGTGGTGCTTGTTGACCACGATCCGGTACGAGATGTCCAGCCCGAGACCGGTGCCCTCGCCGACCGCCTTGGTGGTGAAGAACGGCTCGAAGATGCGCGGCCGGACCTCCGGCGGGATGCCCGGGCCGGTGTCGCGGATCTCGACGGTCAACCGGTCGTCGGTCCGCCCGGTCCGCACCGTCAGCGTGCCGTCGCCGGCCATCGCGGCGAGCGCGTTGTCGATCAGGTTGGTCCAGACCTGGTTGAGTTCGGCCGCGTACGCCGCGATGGTGGGCAGGTTCCGGTCGTACTCCCGAACCACCCGGACGCCGGCCGGGATCTTCGCCTGGAGCATGACGAGCGTGGCGTCGAGCAGGTCGTGCACGTCCACCGTCTGGTAGGGCGCCCGGTCGAGCTGGGAATACTGTTTCGCGGCGCCGACCAGCCCGGAGACCCGGGTGACCGCGTCGTCGATCTCGCCCATCAGCAGCTCGGTGTCGATGGTGTAGGTGATCCAGTGCACGGCCGACTCCAGGTCGTCGCCGCCGACCGCGGCGTCGACCTGGGCGAGCCAGCCGGTGTCGAGGCCGCCGGCCACGAGCGTCGGCGCCAGTTCCCACGCCCCGCGTACGCCGTGGTCGTCGAGCCAGTCGGCCAGTTCGTCCTCGGCGTCGCTCGCGGCCAGCGGCGACAGCGCGGGCGCGGCGGCGGCCCGCTTCACCGCTTCCTCCTGCAACGATACGAGGTCGTGCAGGCGCCGCCCGTCCAGCCGGCCGTCGGCGATCATGGCGAGTTTGTGCCGCATCTTCGCCACCCGGCCGCGCAGCGCCGAGGTGGCCCGGACGGCCGCCGCCGCCGGGTTGTTCAGCTCGTGGGTGAGCCCGGCCGACAGGGCACCCAGGGCCAGCAGCCGTTCCCGCTCCCCCACGATGGTCTGCGTGTTGCGCATCCCGACGAACAGCCCTTCCAGCAGATGGGTGGCCATCGGGAACCAGCCGCGCATGGCGTCCGCGATGATCACGGCGGGCAGGGCGAACACCGCGCAGTCGGTGACCGCGCGCAGGCTGTTGCGGTAGCGCTGCTCGGCCGGGTCGCCCACGTACGCCTGCATGGCGCCGCCGTAGACGCCGCGGTCGCTGGTGCGGCTCACCTCCACCTCGTCGCCCTGCACCCGCTGGTGCATCGCCACGGTGCCGTCGAGTAGCACGTAGAAGCAGCTCGCCGGCTCGCCCTCGACGTAGACGGCCTCACCGGCGCGACGCCGCTCCACCCGGCCGTGCTCGGCCAGGTGGGCGAGCTGGTCCGGGGTGAGCGACTCGAACAGGAAGAGCTGCCGCAGCTCTTCCGGGGTGAGCCGGTCGGTGGTCATTGCGCCTCCAGGTATCGGTGCACGAGGGAGACCGCCATCGCGCCCTCACCCACGGCGGAGGCGACGCGCTTGACCGATTCGGCCCGCACGTCACCGGCGGCGAACACGCCAGGCATGCTGGACTCCAGGTGGTAGGGGTCGCGCGGCAGCGACCAGCCGGCCGGCCGGTGGCCGCCGCGGGTCAGGTCCGGCCCGGTCAGCACGAAGCCCCGGCCGTCCCGGACCACCGCGCCGTCGAGCCAGTCGGTGTGCGGCTCCGCGCCGATGAACACGAACAGCCACGACGTGTCCACCTCCCGGGTCTCGCCGGTGCGCATGTCCCGCAGCGTCACCCGCTCCAGGTGCTCCTCACCGGCGCCGCCGACCACCTCGGTGCACGGGTGGACCTCGATGGTGTCGATTCGGGCGATCTGGTCGATCAGGTAACTGGACATGGACCGGGTCAGGTCGTCGCCGCGGATGAGCAGGTGCACCCGGCGGGCGTACCGGGAGAAGTGGACGGCGGCCTGACCGGCGGAGTTCGCCCCGCCGACGATGTAGACGTCCGCCCCGGAGCAGCTCGGCGCCTCGCTCGCCACCGAGCCGTAGAAGCAGCCACGACCGGTCAGCTCGGCCAGCCCCGGCGCCGGCAGCATCCGGTAAGAGACGCCTGTGGCGAGCACCACGGTGTGCGCGGCGACGCTGCTGCCGTCGTTGAACCGCAGCACCCGCGCCCCGCCGGCGTCCTCAAGCGACACCACCTCGCGGGCGCTGAGCAGTTCCGCGCCGAAGCGCAGCGCCTGCCGGCGGGCGCGGTCGGTGAGCTGGGCGCCGGACACGCCGTCCGGGAAGCCGAGGTAGTTCTCGATCCGGCTGCTCTGCCCGGCCTGCCCGCCGGTGGCCCGCCGCTCGATCAGCACCGTCCGCAGCCCCTCGGAGGCGCCGTAGACGGCCGCGCCGAGCCCGGCCGGGCCGGCGCCGACCACCACCAGGTCGTAGAAGTCGGCGGCCGGCGTGGTGGCGAGGCCGACCTGCGCGGCCAGGTCGGCCGGCGACGGCTGCACGAGCGACTTGCCGTCCGCGGTCACCACAAGTGGTACGTCGTTCGCGGTCACGCCCGCGGCGGTGAGCAGCTCGGCGCCCTCCGGCTCGTCGGCGAGCACCCAGCGGAACGGCACCAGGTTGCGGGCCAGGAAGTCGCGCGCCGTGAACGACGGCGCGGACCAGCGGTGCCCGACCACCCGCAGCTCCGGCGCGGCAGTGGTCCCGCCCGCGGCCCACGCCTCCAGGAGCTGGTCCAGCACCGGGTAGAGCTTCTCCTCCGGCGGGTGCCACGGCTTGAGCAGGTAGTGGTCGAGGTCGACCACGTTTATCGCGTTGATCGCGGCGTCGGTGTCGGCGTAGGCGGTGAGCAGGACCCGGCGGGCGGCGGGGAACAGGTCCATCGCCGCTTCGAGGAACTCGATGCCGTTCATCTGCGGCATCCGGTAGTCGGCGATCAGCACCGCCACCTGCTCGCCGCGCAGCTTCAGCTCGCGCAGCGCATCGAGGGCCGCCTCGGCGGAGTCGGCCCGCACCACCCGGTAGCGGTCGCCGTAGCGGCGCCGGATGTCGCGGGCGACCGCCCGGGAGACGGCCGGGTCGTCGTCGACGGTGAGGATCGCGGGGTTGGGCATGGCGTCCAGTGAAGCACCCCCGGTTGCCCATCCGCACCACCGGCGGCCACGGGGCCCTTCCGCCGACGGGATTTCTGCGCTGAGATGGCGGAGCGGGACATGACCGGGAAGGGGTCCACGATGAGCCAGGCCGAGCAGATCGGTGACGAATGGAACGTCGCCGAGGACGACGGCGTGCTTGACGCCTCGGACACCCTCGACGACGACCGGGTCGGTGATCCCCTGGACACCGGGATCGCCGCCGCCGACCACTGGACGGCGGCGAACCGGTTCGGCACCACGGCCGCCGAGGAGCGGGCCGGCGACTCGCTCGCGCACCTGCTCGCCCAGGAGGAGCCGGACGTCGACCCGTACGCCGAGCCGGCCGACGACGAGGACGAGCTGACTCGTCGGGGCTACGAGCGGGAGGCGCGGACGGGCCGCCTGGTCGCCGACGACGAGGGTTTCGGCGAGGACGAGCAGGCCGACTCGGTGGCCTGGGACGTCGGCATCGACGGCGGCGGGGCCAGCGCCGAGGAGGCCGCGGTGCACGTCGTCGACGATCCGTTCGGCCCGGGCGACGGCCCGCTGCGCTGATCGCCGGCCCGCCGGGTCGTCACCGCCGTTGCGGGCCCGGCCGCCGGCCCCGGGTCGACACGAACTGGTACGACATCGCCGCGAACGCCGGATCGCGCAGCAGCCGGCGGAAGGCGTCCAACTGGCCTGGTGACAGCCCGGCGTCGAGCAGCTCCGGTTCGAGCTGCCGGGAGTTCGTGCCGTAGAGCGAGATGCCGAGCGAGCCGCCCGGCCAGCTCCGCGCGTGGCTGACGCTGTCCACCTCGACCAGGCCGGCCGCGGTCAGCTCAGCGTGCACGTCCTGCGCCCAGGCCAGGTCCGCGCCGTGGCTCTGGAGGATGCCGAGCATCGCGTCCGTCACCTGGGCGAAGAGCTTCGCCGCGTCGTCGCTCGGCGCGGTCAGCACCCGCAGTGGCGCGGTGCAGTCGAACTCCTCCACGACCAGCCACCCGCCCGGGGCCAGCGCGCCGGCCAGGGTACGCAGGACCCGGCGCCGCTCCGGCAGGTGCAGCAGCACCAGCCGGGCGTGGATCAGGTCGAAGTCGCCCCCGGGCGGCGGCTCGTGGCGCACGTCGTGCCGCCGTACGTCGAGGTTGCCCGCCGGACGCAGGTGCGTCAGGTCGAGGTCGGTGGCGAGCACCCGGCCGGCCGGGCCGACCGCGGCGGCCATCGTCCGGGCGACCGAGCCACCGCCGGCGCCGACCTCCCAGCACCGGGCGCCCGGGGCGAGCAGCGGCCCGGCGATCCGGCCGGTGGTGATCGGGTCCAGGAACGATTCGAGCGCGTGCAGTTGGGGCACCGCGTCGGCGGCGCCGGTGTCGAAGGCGTAGTCGGTCTGGGGGGCATCGGTGGGCATCGCTCCTCATTCCTGTCGCGGTCGGTCGGTTCGCGCGCCCGGAGCTGTCGCCAGCCCGGGCCGGGGCCGGGGAGCCGGTGGCTCCGCGACCGCGGCGACGCTCAGGAGCGCCGCCACCGCGCCGGGGTCGGCCCGGGCGTCGTCGGCCGGACGGTCGTAGACCACCCGGCCGTACTCCAGCACGGCGATCCGGTCGGCGACCTCGATCGCGTACCGGATCTGCTGCTCGACCAGGAGCACGGTCATGCCGGCCCGGGCCAGCGAGCCGACCAGGTCGCGTACCCGGACGGCCAGGTCGGGCGCGAGCCCCTCGCACGGCTCGTCGAGCAGCAGGACGCGGGGCTGGCCGAGCAGGGCGCGGGCGATCGCCAGCATCTGCTGCTCGCCGCCGGAGAGCTGGTCGCCGCGGTGCCGCAGCCGTGCGGAGAGCCGGGGCAGCAGCTCCAGCACCCGGGCGACGGTCCAGCCCTCGCCGCCCGGGGTGGCCGCCCGCCACGGCGCGGCGGCCAGGACGAGGTGCTCGGCCACCGTCAGCCGGGAGAAGACGCGCCGGCCCTGCGGCACCAGCCCGACCCCGGCGCGGGCGATCCGGTGCGGCTGCCGGCCGGCGACCGGCACGCCGCCGATCTCGATCCGCCCGGCCTGCGGCCGGACCAGGCCAGCCACGCAGTGCACGAGCGTGCTCTTGCCGGCGCCGTTGCGGCCCACCACCGCCTGCACGGCGCCGGGCCGCACGTCGAGATCCACCTCGTGCAGCACCGTGCCACCGGCGTAGCCGGCGCGGAGCGCTTCGATGCGCAGCATTACGTCACCCCCTCCGCGTACGCCTGAAGCACCGGGCCGGACGCGCGGATCTCGGCGGGCGACCCGGTGGCGAGCGTCCGGCCGTCACGCAGCACGGTGACCGTGTCGCAGAGCGCGTAGACCAGGTCCAGCCGGTGCTCGACAAGCAGGACCGCGACCGCGCGGGGCAGCCCGCGCAGGAACTCCACCAACCGTCCGGCCTCCACCGTGGACAGCCCGGCGGCCGGCTCGTCGAGCAGCAGCAGCCGCGGTCGGCCGGCGAGCGCCACGGCGATCTCCAGTTGCCGACGCTGCCCGTGGGCGAGCTGGCCGGCGGGCGTCGCGGCGAGGTCGCCGAGGCCCACCCGGTCCAGCAGCGCGTCCGCGGTGCGCCCGGCCGCCCGCCGCCGGGCCGTCGGGTGCCACCGTCCGGGCCGCTCGGCCCGGGGCAGCGCGGCGACAAGCACGTTCTCCCGGGCGGTAAGCGAACCCCAGACGGCGGGACGCTGGTGGATCCGGCCGACGCCGCGCCGGGCTCGGGCGGCCGGGCCGAGCTTTGTGACGTCCCGCCCGCCCAGCCGGATCCGACCGGCGGTCGGCCTGGTGGCGCCGGCCACCACGTCGAGCAGCGTGGTCTTGCCCGCGCCGTTCGGCCCGATGAGCGCGTGTCGCTGGCCGGGCGGGATCCGCAGGTCGACCGCGTCCAGCGCGACGAGCGACCCGTAGCGCACGGTGACCGCCTCGGCGGTGAGCAGGGGCGTCATGCGCGTACCCCGGTCGTGGCGGGCTGCCGACGCGCCTCGGCGGGGTGCGCCTGCGGGGTGGCCGGCCGGCCGCGCCGGGCCGCCGGCCGGGCGGACCGGGCGGTGGGCAACAGGTGCGCGGCCACGACGAAGGCCAGCCCGAGCACCAGCGGCCCCTGGCCGGGCAGCGCGCCGAACAGCCAGTCCCGGGCGGCGACGACGAGCACCGCGCCGACGAGCGCGCCGCCGACCGAGCTGGTGCCGCCGACGACCACGCCGAGCAGCAGCAGCGCGGAGGTGTCGAAGCCGAAGTCGGCAGGCGAGACGTACTGCTGGGCGGTGACCAGCAGGGAGCCGGCCGCCCCGGCGATCGCGCCGGCGGCGACGTGGACGCCCGCCACGTGCGCCGGCACGCGGTGCCCGCTGGCCCGCAGCCGCGCCTCGTCGTCGCGGCCGGCGCGCAGCAGCAACCCGACCCGGGTCCGCAGCACCAGCAGCACCAGGCCGGCGAGCGCCGCGACTGCCACGAGCGTGTAGAGGTAGCGGGCCCGGTCGGTGGCCAGCACCGGCAGCCCCCACCACGGGCGCGTCGGGGCGATGCCGGCCAGCCCGTCGGTGCCGCCGGTCACCGAGGTCCACCGCCCGGCGAGGACCACCGCCAGCTCACCGATCGCCAGCGTGATCATCAGGAGCACCACCCCCCGGGCCGGGAGCACGAGCGGCAACGCGACCACGGCCAGCGCCGCGCCCGCCGCCGCCGCGACGAGCAGGTGCGCCGGCCCGACGTCGGAGAACTGGCCGCCGGCCACCACGCCGGCGTACGCGCCGGCCGCGTACGGCGCGGTCTGCCCGAGCGTGGGCAGCCCGGCGACGCCGGTAAGCAGCGCGACGCTCACCGCGACCAGGCCCAACGCCAGCGTGCGGGCCAGCAGCGCCACGGTGTAGTCGTCCACCGCCCAGGGAGCGGCGACCAGCCCGGCAAGCACCGCCGCGGTGACGACCAGCCGCAGCGCCCGCACCGCCCGCTCCCCGCCGGCGACAAGCCGCAGCGCCCACTCCCTCATGTCGCCCTCCGCGCGGCGACCAGACCGCGGGCCCGGACCGCGAGGACGACCGCCATGGCGGCGAAGAGCAGGAACGGGGCGGCCGACGGGACGAGCGCCACGCCGAGCGTCTGGATCTGGCCGACCGCAAGCGCCGCAAGCAGCGTGCCGGTCATCGAGCCGAGGCCGCCGAGAACCACCACGACCAGGGAGAGGAGCAGCACCGCGTCGGCGGTGCCGGGCCCCGGGCGGATGATCGGCGCGCCGAGCACGCCGGCGGCCCCGGCCAGCGCGCCGGCCGCGGCCAGCACGCCGACCCGGACCACCGCCGGGCTCACCCCGAGCGTGGCGACCATCTCGGCGTCGTCGACCGCCGCGCGCACCAGCATGCCGGCCCGGGTGCGGCGCACCGCCAGGTGCAGCAGGCTGGCGAGCAACCCGGCCACCACGATGAAGACCAGCCGGTACGCCGCGTAGCGGTGACCCGCGAGCGCCACCGACCCGTCGAGCGCCGCCGGTACCCGTACCGGCGGGTCGTCCGGGCCGAACGCGGCCACGAGCAGGCTGCCGCCGGCCAGCGCGACGCCGAAGGTGAGCAGCGCCTGGGTGAGGTGCCCGGCCGTCGCGACCCGGGTGAGCAGCACCGCGACGAGCGCGCCGGCGGCGGTGGCGGCGGCCACGCCGACCGCCAGCGCCAGCGCCAGGCTGGGCCAACCGCCGTCCAGCAGCGCGGCGGCGGTGTAGCCGCCGATCGCGAAGAGCGTGCCGTGGGCGAGGTTGAGGATGCCGGCCACACCGAAGCAGAGCACCAGCCCGGCCGCGGCGACGAACACCAGCAGCCCGTAGGCGACCCCGTCCAGGGCCGGGACGACGTACGGGTCGATCGGCACGCCGGTCAGCCCCCCACGGTGGCCAGGTCGCCGACCACCGTGTTCGACAGCGCCCGCCCGTCCTGGCGGACCTGGCGCAGATACCACTTCTGCACCGGCGCGTGGGTGGTCGGCGAGAACTGCCAGGTGCCGCGCGGGCTGGCGATCTGCCCGAGCTGCCCGATGGCGGCGTTGATCTTCTCCGGGGTGGCGTCGTCGCCGGCCGCCGCGACCGCCCGGTCCAACACCGCCGCCGCGTCGTAGGAGGCCATCGCGTAGGTCGTCGGGGAGCCGTCGTGCTCGGCCTTCCAGGCGGCCACGAACGCCCGGTTCTCCGCGTTGTCGAGGTCGGGCGAGTAGTTCAACACCGAGTAGATGTCCCGCGCGGCGTCGCCCTGCGCGTCGAGCACCCCGCCCTCGGTCAGGAAGCCGGCGGCGTAGAGCGGCACGTCCTTGATCTCCGACTGGGCGTACTGCTTGACGAAGTCGATCGCCGCGCTGCCGGCGTAGAACGTGTAGACCGCGTCCGCGCCGGACGCCTTGATCCGGGCGAAGTACGGGGTGAAGTTGGTGGTCGCCGGGAACGGCGTGAACGTGGTCTTGCCGTCGGGGTTGGCGAGCTTGCCGCCGGCGGCGGCGAACGCCTCGGTGAAGCCGCGCAGCTCGTCCCAGCCGCCCTGGTAGTCCGGGCCGATGGCGTAGACGCTGCCCGTGACGTCCTCGCGCACGTGCCCCGCGATCGCCTGGCCGGGCTCGTCGGAGAGGTAGGAGGTGTGCCACACCCGGGACACGTCCTTGATCTCCGGCCGTCCGTTGGAACCGACGAACGGCACCTTCGTCTCGTTGAGCAGCGGATAGACCGCGGCCACCGAGCCGCCGCCGACGATGCCGGTCAGCGCCACCACCCGGTCCTGTTTGAGCAGCTTGGTGGCGGCGGGCACGGCGGTCGCCGCGCCGTTGCCCTCGTCCGCGACGACAAGCTCGACCTTCCGGCCGCCGAGCTTGCCGTCGTGGCCGGACAGGTAGAGCTGGAAGCCGTCGCGGATGTCCTTGCCGACCGACTGGTAGGTGCCGGAGAGCGACGCGAGCAGGCCGATCTTGACGGGGCCGCCGGAGCCGGCGGCCGGCCCGTCGTCGGCGCAGGCGGACGCCGCGAGCAGGACGAGGGCGAGCAGCGCCGCGGTGCGGGCACGGCTGCGCCGGGGCAGGGTCAGGGACATGGTGTCTCTCCTGTGTTCAGGGGTGCGGATCCGGCGGGTCGCCGGCGGTCAGCGGCTGCGGCTCAGGGCCGCCCGGGCCGCGGGGGTGAGCGCGTCACCGATGCGGTTCGCCAGCTCGGTCATCTCGTAGGAGACCTTGCCGACGTCGCACCGCGGGTCGGCCAGCACGAGCAGTGAGGCGCCGTCGTTGAAGGCCATGGAGAACATGAAGCCGCCCTCCAACTGGGTCACGTTGGAGATCACCGCGCCGGCGTCGAAGAACGCAGCCGCGCCGCGCAGCAGGCTGACCAACCCGCTGCCGGTCGCCGCGAGCTGGTCGGCCCGGTCGGGCGGGAGGCCACGGGTGGCGGCCACCATCAGCCCGTCGCTGGAGATGGCGATCGCGTGGGTGACCTCGGTGGCGCGCTCGGCGAAGGCGTCCAGCAGCCAGCCGAGATCCTGGTGATCGGTCACGTGCGCTCCCTTGTCGGGTCAGTGGGTGATCAGGTTGGGCCGGCGGCCGGCGACACCGCGGGCGTACGCGGCCATCGCGGTGGCCACCCGGGCCGGGTCGCGGTGCTCGTTGGCCGGCCGGGGCGCCGGGACGCCGCCCGGCACCAGGTGCTCCTGCGGCTGCCGCCGGGGCAGCCCGGACGTGGTGGTGCCGACGGCCCGGGGCTCGTCGGCGCGGGCCGCCGTGTGCCAGGCGTCGTCGGCGGGGCCGGCCCAGGACGTGCCGTCGCCGTCCGGCCGGTCCGCCTGGAACCAGTGGTTGACCTGGTGGAAGATGACCAGCTCCTCGGTGGGCGCGTCGCCGGCGGCGGCCGTCACCGGCTGGAAGACCGGGGCGACCGGGAGCGGCCGGTCGGCGGCCGGTCCGCCGGCCCACGGCTGCGGGGCGGGCCGTGGGCCGGCGGACACGACGGGGGCCCGCCCGGCCGGGGAGGCGACCGTGCTGCGGGCCGCCCGGCGGGATGGCCGTTCGGGGGTGAGCAGGAACTCCTCGGGGGGCAACGACCGGATCAACCCGGCCGGGAGCGCCACCTCGGCGATGGTGCCGCGACGCGGCCCGGACCGGAGCTGGACGGCGGCGCCCAGCCGCGTGGCGAGCTGCCCCACCACGACCAGGCCCATCGCCCGGACGGTGGCCACGTCGATGGCGGGCGGCTGGGCGAGCAGGTCGTTGAGCTGTTGCCGCCGGTGCGGGGGCAGCCCGACGCCCTCGTCGCTGATCTGCACGATCACCCGGTCGCCGAGGCTGCGGCCGGTCACCCACGCCTCGGTCGCCGGCGGCGAGTAGCCGGTGGCGTTCTCCATCAGCTCGGCGAGCAGGTGCACCACCTCGTCGACCGACTCGGCGGCCACCGCCACGTCGCCGTCCACCAGGCCGAGGCGGATGCGGGCGTAGTGCTCGATCTGGCTCTGCGCGGCCTGGAGCACCTGCGGCAGCGGCACGTCGTGGTGGCGGACCCGCCCGACGCCCACCCCGCCGAGCACGAGCAGGCTGGCGTTGATCCGGCCCATCCGGGTGGCGAGGTTGTCGAGCGCGTAGAGCCGGTGCAGCCGGTCCGGATCGGTCTCGTCCCGCTCGACCAGGTCCACCTGGGCCAGTACGGCGTCGACCAGCCGCTGCTCCCGCCGGCTCAGGTGGATGAAGATCTCCTGGGTGTTGGCCCGCATCACGGCCTGCTCCGCCGCGGTCCGCACAGCGGCCCGGTGCACCGCGTCGAACGCCTGCCCGACCTCGCCGATCTCGTCGTCGCCGGAGACCTCGAGCGTGTCGACGGCCTGCCTGCGGGCCAGCTCGTCCGGGTCCACCGAGGCGCTGTCCCGCTCCTGCAACCGGGCCACCACCTGGGGCAGCCGCTCGTACGCGACCGCGTTCGCCGCGTCCCGCAGTCGCCGCAGCCGGCGGGTGATCTGGCGGGCCACCGCCCAGGTGACGAGCGCGGTCAGCAGCAGGGCCAGCACGGCCGCCGCCGCCTCCACGACGGTGCGCCGGCGTTGGTCGGCGTGGGCGGCGCGGATGTCGTCGAGCACCGCGCCGTCGACCCGCAGGCGCAGCTCGGCCAGGCGTACCGCCCACTGCTGGGTGGCGGTGAGCCAGGTGTCCAGGTCCAGTTCGAGGCGGCCACCGGCGGCCGTCCGGGCCACCTGGTCGAGGATTCGTTGCAGCCGCAGGGCGCTCTCGCCGCTGCCGGCCTGCTCCCACCAGCCCTGCCAGGCGGGCCGGGCGAGGGACAGGAAGGCGAGCGACGCCTCGGTGAAGCCGGTCCGGGCGGCGGTGATGTCCTGCTGCAACGCGGGCGTGACCTGGCCGGCGGTGACCGCGCGCAGCACTGCCACCTGTTGCTGGCCGACCGTCTCGGACACCTTGGACAGCGCGGCGGAGGCCCGGATGCCGTCCGCGATCCGCGGGTTGACCACGCCGAGGGTGGCGCTTTCCCGCAGGGCGAGCAGGTCGGCGATGACGATCCGGTAGCTGAAGGTCATCGCCGAGACCGAGGCGCGCTCGGCGGTGCGTACCTGCGCGCGCAGCGGGGCGAGGCCGGCCAGCGCCGCGTCGATGCGCGGCAGGACGGCCCGTTCGGCGGCGGCCCCCGCGGGCACCCGGGCGCGCTGTCGGCGGTATCCGGCGACCGCGGTGTCGGTGGCGGCGGTGGCGGCGGCGAACGCGTCCTGTTGCTCCGGAGCGCCCCGGGTCAGCAGGTCGGCGGCGACGATCCGCTCGTGCTGGAGGCGGTGGGCCAGGCCGCCCGCCTCGGCGCCGAGCTGGGCGAGTTGGCCGAGAGCGCTGGCGCGGGCGGTCTGCCTGGCGCTCTCGGTGAGCGCCAGGCCGGCGAAGCCCATCACGGCGACGAGCGGGGCGGCCACGATGAGGCGCATCCGGCCGCCGATGCGCCACCGGCGGCGGCGGGTCGGGTACGCTCGGGCCGCGTGGGACCTCGTGCTCGACGCCACTGCTGACTCCCCGCACTGATCGGCAAAGTTCTATCTGCATTTGCGGATTGCACGTCTCATTGCGCCGGAAGCCATGCGTCGAGACCAGACCCGGCCGTGGTACAAACAGGCCGTACCAGCATCTGTACCCAGAGTTGACGACACCGACGGCACCCCGAGGCGTTGGGCGCCGGGCCGGTCAGCCCCGGCCGACCGCCGACGGCGGCGGGCCCTCGGGTTCGGGCTGGGCGAGCACCTGGCCGATCAGCTCCCGCAGCTCGTCGATCGCCGCGACCACCGCCTGCGGATCGTGCGGATCGCGTCGTACGGCCGGAAGTCCGACCGGTTCCGGCTCGCCGGACCGGGGCCCGCGCCGCCCGTCCGCCGCCAACTGTGCCGCCGCCACAAGCGGCCACAGCTCCGCCAGCCGGCCGCCGGTGGCGAGCACCTCGTCGCAGCGGACGGCGAACTCCTGGCTGCCGAACCGCCGGCCGGACTCGACCGCGGCGACCGTCTCCCGGCTGAACCGCACCCGCTCGGCGAGCGCCCGCTGGGTCAGGCCGCGCCGGGTCCGCCAGCGGCGCAGCTCGGCACGGAACTGGTGGCTGGCGGCGGAGGGAGCGGGCGTGCGATCCATGTGCTCACCTTCGCGACGCCGGGCCGGCATCGGCAGCAGATCGAGGGTGGGTGGTGACTGGACAGTCGCAGGGGGTCATTCTTAACCCACCGGCACGTGGGTGTGAAGACGTGAACGCCCTGCGTGTCCGCTCCCGCCGGTCGGTCGACACCCGCATCGGGACGCGGTCACGCCGCCGGTCGGGCGGCCGGTCGCCGACCCGCCGGCGCCGCCGCGTCGACAGTCACCGGCAGCGCGCGGTGCGCGCGGAACGCCAGATTGGGCCGGAAGACCCGGTGGTGCCCGGGCGCCGGGCGCAGATCCGGCAGGGCCGCGGCGAGACGGGTGAGCGCGGTGCCCGCCTCCAGCCGGGCCAGCGCCGCGCCGATGCAGAAGTGCGGCCCGTGCCCGAAGGAGAGATGGTCGTGCGCGTCCGTCCGGTCCGGATCGAACCGGTGCGGGTGGCCGAACACCGCCGGATCCCGGTTGGCCGCGCCGATCAGCAGCAGGCAGCGTGCCCCGGCGGGAATGGCGACGCCGCCGAGCGTGACCGGCCGGTTGGTCACCCGCAGCCAGCCGTCGATCGCGGGCGCGTACCGCAGCGTCTCGGTGAGGAACGCCGGCACCCGCTCCGGCCGGTTCGCGAGCGACCGCCACCGGCCCGGCTCGGACAGCGCCCGGTCCACCGCGTGGGCGAGCAGCCCGGCGGTGGTCTCGTGGCCGGCGACAAGCAGGTTGAACACGATGCTGGCGGCCTCGGCGGTGGTCAGGACCTCGTCGTCGCCGCCCCGGTACGCCAGCAGCTCGGTCACGTAGTCGTCACCGCCGCCGTCCAGCCGACGCCGGACGAGGTCCTGGCAGTAGCGCCAGAACTCCAACAGCCCGCCGGCCAGCCGGACCTGCTCGGCCGGGTCCGGGCTCCCCCAGACCAGGGCGATCTGGCCGTCGGCCCAGGCCCGGATCCGCGGCACGTCGCGCGCCGGCACGCCGAGGATGTCCAGCAGGACCAGCAGCGGCAGCTCGGCGGTGAACTCCGGCACGAGGTCGACCTCGGCCCCGGCCCGGGCGACCAGGCGTGCCACCAGCTCGTCCACCCGGCGACGGACGATCCGGCCGTAGCGCTGCTCGACCCGTTCCGGGGTGTTGGCGAACGTCACCCGCAGCGCCCGCCGGGTCCGTGGATGCACGGGCGGGTCGGCGGCGGCGGTGGTGGGTGGCGCGTCGATCTGGGCGACCAGGGCCAGCGCCTCCGGGCAGATGTCGTACACCGGGGCGAGGGTGAGCGCGTTGCCGAACGACTGAGCGTCGGCAAGCGCCCGCCGCACGTCGGCATGCCGGGTGACGAGCCACAACCCGAGTTCCTCGTCGTGGTGCACCCCGCCGTCGCGGTCCAGCAGCCGGGCCCAGACGCCGGCCGGATCGGTGAGATACGCTCCCGCGAACGGATTCAACCGCATGACCGCCTCCTGCGCTACCGGCCGCTCTCCTTACCGTGCGCTGCCGGCAGAACACGAGTCAAGATGTGCCGGCATCAATCTGTTTCTGCCGCTTTCCCGCACCTTGCGCCCTGCGCCTTGCCATCCGGATGACCGTGCTCACGGGATTGCCGTCCGCCCCTGACGGCCGCGGGCCGGCCCGGCACCGAGAGATTCGACGCCGGACCGGCCCACGGAGCGACGACGGCTCAGTCGGTGACGGTCACCGAGACGGTACGGGGCGGCTGCTGGTACTGCCCGTAGTTGTCAAGCCCGCGGATCGTCACCGTGTACGTGCCGGCCGGGACGACCGGAGACGTGTAGGCAAAGTTCGACCCCGGGGAACCCGGGCTGGTGAGGAACGCCGCGATCCACGTGCCCGCCCGGCCGAACGTGCCGGCCGCGTTCATCCCCTGCCCGGCGCTGTTGGTGATCTGGAGCTCCACCTTCTGCATGCCGACGTCGTCGACGGCCCGGCCGGTCACCACGATCCGGCCACCGGAGTAGACCTCGCCCTCAACCGGCGTGATGCTCGGCTCCAGCCTCGGGTCGAGGTCGCCGGGGTAGACCAGGTACTTCGCGGTGGCGCCGGAGGTGTTCCCGTCCTGTTGGCCGACCGTGTCCACGGCCCACGCCTCGACGCTGTAGGTGCCCTTCGTGGGCAGGTCGATCGAGAGCGTGAACGCGGTGCTCGTCGCGTCCGGGTCGACGAGTGTCGCGTCGACCGTGGCGAACGCGGCGGCCATCGTGCCGTTGGGCTGCACGTACCGGCCGGTGTCCAGGTCGCGCAGCGCCACCCGGACCGCCCGGACGCCCTTGTCGTCGGTGGCCGTGCCGCTCAGGTCGAGGTGTAGCTGGTCGATGTTCTGGTCGGTGCCGGTGAAGTTGAGCCGCCCGTTCGGGAAGGCGTCGCCTGGCGTCTGCGCGGTGACGGTGAGCCGGCCCAGGTTGGAGTTGGACGTGGTCAGGCCGAGATTGTCGGTCGCGCGTACCCGGAAGTCGTACACCCCGGGGGTCAGCGGCACGGTGGTGAAGGACCAGTCGAACGTCGGGGCGTTCAGGTTGGTCGGTGAGATCCGGTGGTACGCGGCGACCGAGTCGGCGCCCCAGGTGCCGTCGGCGGCGAGCGCCTCACGTGTGGTGTTGTTGCGCAGGTAGATCTCGACCGACTTCAGCGCGTCCTCGTCGGCGGCGGTGCCGGCGAACGTGACAGTCGCCCCGGGCGCCACGGTCAGCGGCGCGGCGGAGGTCGGCGGCGTCATCGCCACCGGCGCGGTGATCGCCACCGTCGGCGGGACGCCGGTGGCCGAGACGGTCCAGTCCCGGGTGTCGCCGCGCAGGTCGCTCTGCCCGACCGTGTCGACGGCCGTGGCGGTCATCCGCCACTGCCCCTCGATCGGCAACGTCACCTCGTACTGCCAGGTGGCGGACTTCGCGCCGATCACGTCCGGCTCGCCGCGGAACGTGTTGTAGACCGCCGCGACGCTGCCGTCGTCCTGGAGGTAGCGGTTGTCCGGGGTGCGGAACGAATAGATCATCGAGCTGACGCCCTGGTCGTCGGTGGCGGTGCCGCTGGCCACGAAGCTCTTCGTGGCGAGCAGTCCGGCGGCCGGCGCGCTGATCCGGGTCGACGGCGGGAGATCGTCGAAGCGGAACGCCTCGATCTTCTTGATCGCCTTCGTGGTGTCGCCGGTCCCGTCGCGGGCGAACGTCTTGGCCTGGATCTGGTAGGTGCCGGCGGGCAGCGACACCGGCAGCGTCCACGTGGTGGACGTGGCGTTCGGCGCGGCGACCGTGGCGTTGATGCCCTTGAACGCGCCCCAGGTGGTCATGTCGGCCTGGAGGTACTTACCGCTGGTGCGGTCCATGATCTCGACCTGGACCTTCGACACGCCGGCCGGGGCGAGCGCCTGCCCGCCGAGGTCGAACGACTCGCCGGCCTGCTTCACCGCGCCCTCGATCGGGGTGGTGATCGTGGTGTCCAGCGGCGACGGCGCGGGCTCGGCGGACAGGTCGAAGAAGGCCACCCGGCCGGTCGTCTTGCCGCCCTTGACGTTGCCGTCGCCGCCGACGAGCAGGCCACGCGACGTGGCGAGCATCGCCTTCTCCCCCTCGTACGAGTTGGAGCCGGGGTTCCACTCCAGCGCGGTGCCGGTGACCGGGTCCAGCGCGCCGAGGTGGTCGCGGCGGACCACCTGGTCGCCGAGGCCGTAGCCGCTCAGGCCCTGGCCGGTGCCGTAGCCGACGTTGTCCAGGCCGGGCCAGGGCACGTTCGAGGTGGGCGACTCCTGCCAGCTGAAGTGGCCGCCGACGTAGACGGCGGTGTCGGTGATCGCGACCGAGTAGATGCTGTCGAAGTGCCGGGAGACCCAGAGCGGCTCGACGTGGTCGTTTCCGGTCAGCGAGTACGCGATGGCGGTGTCGTTGATCGGCGGGCGGTCGCCGCCGGAGCCGCTTGTGACGACGAAGTACGAGTCGTCCGGCGCGATGTCGCCGGCGAAGACGCGCTGGATGCCGCCGACGAAGGAGAGGTTGTCCTCCCACAGTCGGGTCCGCCACGGCAGCAACGACTTGCTTGCCGTGGCGATCAGCGCCACCCCGTAGCGGTCCTGGCCGGCGATCTGCCGGCCGGTGTGCACGACGAGAAGCTTGCTGCGGTCGTGGGTGAGCTTGAGTTGCTGCACGGTGAGCATGCCGCCGACACCGATCCCGCCGGTGAGCGGCAGGTTGAACGCGGTGTCGACCGCGCCGGTGGTGGGGTTGACGGCGGCGAGGCCGCTGCGGGCGACCCCGTTCACGGTGGCGAACTGGCCGCCGACGTAGACCGCGGTGGGGCTCACCGCCAGCGCGGTGGCCCGCGCGTTCGCGGTCGCGGTGAACGCGGCGACCGGCGCGCCGGTGGTCGGGTTGAGCCGGGCGACCTTGCGCTTGGTGACCCCGTTGATCGTGTTGAACGAGCCCGCGATGTAGAGCGACGCCCCGTCCGGCGACGCCTCGACGGCCGCCACCGCGCCGTCGATGGTCGGCTTGAAGCCGGTGTCCACCTTGCCGGTGTCGAGGTTGTACGACGCGAGCGACTTCTGCGCGATCGCCGTGCCGCCGACGTTGGTGATCGAGGTGAAGGTGCCGGCGATGAAGACCCGGTTGCCGATCACCTCGATGTCGGTGATCTCACCGTTGTTGATCCGCGGCGTGTCGGCGCGGGGCGTGGTCGGCATCAGCCGGGTGTCCCCCGGCGTGACCTGTGCCCTGGTGGCGACCGTACGGGCGGCGCCGAGCGCGGCCCGGCCACCCATCGCCTGGGCGCCGGTCTGCCCGGCGGCGCCCGCGTCGGTGACGGTGACGGCGGCGGCGAGCGCCGGCACTCCCGCCACCACGACCGCGCCCGCGGCGAGCACCGCGACGGCGCGACTCCAAACTCGCATCGAGTCAACTCTCCCTGTCCGCGCGGACGGCGCCCTCGGGTGGCTCCCGACTCCCTCCGTCCGCGTGCCGGAGGTCACCGTAGGGAGGCAAGGAGTTCTCGCGATACGCCGCCGCGCCGGTTATCGACCGCTCGGCATCAATTTCGGCCACACCGGCGGGTCGCGTCCACCGATCGGGTGGCCCCCACCCACCACCTCGGCGAAGGGTGTCGACCAAGCCCGGTCTGACAACTGGGCGACTGCCCCCACGGGAAATGTCGACAGAATGCGGGAAGTGTGCCGAGGATCGATTCCGACACGGCGGGCAGCATGCCGACGCAATTGTCGAATCAATGACGAGGCAGGCGCGATCCAGCCCGGACGAACACGTCGACGGTCACTCCCGGTGGCCCACGCGATGATTGATCGTGACGGTAATCGATCAAGATCGCTCTGTCAACGACGCCCCGGAAAAATGCCGTGAGCTGGGAATACTCCCGCCTGGACGACGACACCGGGACCGGGATGCCGCAATCGCATTTCTTGCCGGCGCTCGGGAATTGGCCGAACGTGTTGCCTCAGGCACCGAACGCATCAGCCGCCGACACGATCCGGGGATCGGCGGCCGAAGATCGCCGGTGCCATGATGGGCGAGGTTCCCCATCGAGGAATTCTGATCTTTTCCATCACCCCGGTCGATCCGGGCGCGGCTGTCCGCGCCCGGACGGCGCCCACCCGGCGGCCGGGAAATGACGAAGGCGGAGGCGATGACCGACGTCCTGCGGACCCGGCGACCGGCCCTACCGGAGCGGCCCGAGTCCGACCGCTCCGCGCCGGCCACCGCCGCTCAGCGCCAGATGTGGCAACTGGACCGGCTCGACCCGGGATCGGCCGGCTACCTGGTGCCGTTGGCCTACCGGCTGCACGGCCCGCTCGACGTGCCGGCGCTGTCCGCGACGCTCGACGATCTGGTGGCCCGGCACGCCGCGCTGCGCACCACGCTCGCGCCCGAACCGGGCGGCGACGGGGCCGGCCTGGTCCAGGTGGTTCACGAGCCGAGCCCGGGGCTGCTGCGGGTGCACGACCTCAGTGGCCTGCCGAGCTGGCAGCGCGACCGGGAGGTGCGGGCACGGCTGCGCGCCGCCGCCCGCGACCCGCTCGACCTGCGACACGGGCCGGTGCTCCGGGCCGACCTGCTGCGGTGCTCGCCGGAGGAGCACATGCTCCTGCTGACGATCCACCACGTCGCGATCGACGAGTGGTCGCTGGGCATCCTCACCGGGGAGTGGGAACGGCTCTACGCGGCCCACCGCGCGGGGCGGCCGGCCACGCTCGATCCGGTGGCCGGTGACTGCCGCGACCACGCGATCCGGCAACGGCACTGGCTCGCCGGTGCCGAGGCCGCAGCCCAGCTCGACTACTGGCGGGAACAGCTCGCGGGCGCGCCGGCAGCGCTCGACCTGCCCACCCGGGGGCCACGCCCGGCGGTGCCGTCCGCCGCAGGCGCCACCCTCGCGGTGCCGCTGGAGGTGCCCGCCGAGGAGCTGGCCGCGTTCTGCCGGCGGGCGCGGGTGTCGCCGTACATGGTGCTGCTGGCGGCGTTGCACGTGCTGCTGGCCCGGTGGACCGGCGGGCGTGACGTCGTGGTGGGCACGCCGGTGGCCGGCCGGCGCGGTCCGGAGACTCGGCACCTCGTCGGCCTGCTGCTCAACACCGTCGCGATCCGGGCCCGACTTGACGACGACCCGTCCTTCGACATGCTGCTGGACCGGGTGCGCGGCGCCGTGCTCGATGCCCTGAGCCGGGAGGAGCTTCCCTTCTCGACCGTGCTGGAGACGGTGCGCCCGGCCCGGCGCGCCGGCTTCAGCCCGCTGTTCCAGGTGATGTTCGTGTACGGCCGCGAGGCCGCCCCGCCCCGCCTGGACGGCCTCCAGGTCAGCGTCGTGGAGGCGCCGCTCGACACCGCCAAGTTCGACCTCACGGTCGCCGTGCGGGAGAACGACAGTGGGCTCCGAGCCGTGTTGGAATACCGCACCGACCTGTTCGACGCCGACACGATGACCCGCCTCGCCGGGCACTTCCAACGGCTGCTGGCGTCGCTGCTGACCGATCCGGGCGCGCCGGTGGGCTCGGCCGCGATGCTCACCGCCGCCGAGCACCGGCGGCTGGTCGTCGAGTGGAACCGGACCGCCACGCCGGCCGAGCCGGACGACCTGGTCCACGTGCTGATCGAGGAGCAGGCCCGGCGTACCCCCGACGGGGTGGCGGTGACCGACGACGTGGCCGCGCTGAGCTACCGGGAGCTGCACGCCCGGGCCGAGGCGCTGGCGGGGACGCTGCGCGCGCAGGGCGTCAGCGTCGGCGCCCTGGTCGGGGTGCTGCTGCCCCGCACGGTCGAATTCACCGTGGCGGTGCTGGCGGTGCTGCGGGCCGGCGCGGCCTACGTCCCGATGGACCCGGCGAACCCGCCGGCCCGGCTGCGGCACCTGATCGACGACACCGCCGCCCGGGTCGTGCTCACCCGCGCCGAGCTGGCGCACCTGGTGCCCGGGGACGCGGCGCTGCTGGTGCCGGACAGTCCGGCGACGGCGGTGGAGCCGGCGCGCGGCGGCGGGCCACGACGACGGCCGCGCCGCCGGCCCGCGCCCACCGCTGACGACCTGGCATACGTCATCCACACGTCCGGGTCGACCGGCCGCCCGAAGGGCGTGATGGTCACCCACCGGGGGGTGGCCAACTACGTGCGGTGGGCCACCCAGTCCTACCGCCTGCACGCCGGTGACGTGGTCCCGCTGCACTCGTCGGTCGGGTTCGACCTGACCGTGACGAGTCTGCTGGTGCCGCTGGCCGCCGGCGCGACCGTCCGGATGCTCGGCGAGCACCTCGGCCCGGCCGCGCTTGGCGAGGCGCTACGCGACACCGCCACCCCGTTCGGCCTCGTCAAGATCACCCCGGCACAGTTGGAGCTGGTCACACACCAGCTCCGCCCGGACGAGCTGGCCGGGCGGACCCGGTGCTTCGTCATCGGCGGCGAGAATCTGCGCGCCGACCAGGTCGCGCCGTGGCGGGCCCACGCGCCGGAGACCGCGCTCGTCAACGAGTACGGCCCGACCGAGACCGTGGTCGGCTGCGCCGCGTACGAGGTGGATTCGGACACCCCGGCCGACGGTTCGGTGCCGATCGGCCGGCCGATCGCCAACACCGCGCTGTACCTGCTCGACACGTGGGGCAACCCGGTGCCGGTGGGCGTGGTCGGCGAGCTGCACGTCGGCGGCGCCGGGGTGGCGCGGGGCTACCTGGGGCAGCCGGACCGCACCGCCGAGCGGTTCCGGCCCGACCCGTTCGCCGGCGCGCCAGGCGCGCGCCTGTACCGGACCGGCGACCTGGCGCGTCGCCGCCCGGACGGGGTCCTGGAATATCTGGGCCGCACCGACCGGCAGGTCAAGGTGCGCGGCTACCGGATCGAGTGCGGCGAGATCGAGGCGGCGATCCGACGGCACCGGCCGAGGGCCGACGTGACCGTCCACCTGCGCCACGACGACCCGGCCGACCCGCGCCTGGTGGCCTACCTGGCCGGCGATGGGGCGGACCCGGCGGAGCTGTCCGCCGCGCTCGCCGCCGAACTGCCGTCCTGGCTGGTGCCGGCCGCGTTCGTGCGGCTCGACGCGCTGCCGCTGACCGGCAACGGCAAGCTCGACCCGGACGCGCTGCCCGCGCCGGGGCCGGCGGACGTCCGCCACGTCGCCACCCCGGACGTGCCGGCGACCACCGCCCGGACCGGGCCCGGGACCGCCGGGACAGGGCCGGACCGGTGGGACGCCGACCGGGTACGCCTCCAGCGGCTCGTCGCCGACGTGTGGCGCGAGGTGCTCGGCGTCGACCAGGTCGGCCCCCGGGACAGCTTCTTCGACCTCGGCGGGCACTCGATGCGGCTGCTGGCCGTGCTCGACCGGCTGCGCGCCCGCCTCGGTGACGTGCTGACCGCCACCGACCTGTTCCGCCACCCCACGCCCGAGTCGCTCGCCGCGTACCTCGTCGGAGTCACGACGACAGGCGCGGACCCGCAGCCGGCGGTGGCCGCGCCGCCCGTCACGCCGCCGACCGCGACCGCCGGCCCGGCCGACGGCCTGGTCGCCGTGGTGGGCCTGGCCTGCCGGTTCCCGGGCGCCCGCACGGTGGACGAGTTCTGGGCGAACATCCGCGACGGGGTGGAGTCGGTGGGTGAGTTCACCGTCGAGGAGATGCTCGCCGACGGCGCCGACCCGGCCCGCGTCGACGACCCGGCGTACGTGCGCGCCGGCACGTACCTGCCCGGCATCGACGAGTTCGACGCCGCCTTCTTCGGCTTCACCCCGCGCGAGGCGGAGACGCTTGACCCGCAGCACCGGCTGCTGCTGGAGTGCGCCTGGCACGCGCTTGAGCACGCCGGTCACGACCCGTCCCGCCATCGGGGCCGGGTCGGCCTGTTCGCCGGCTCGGGCCGCAGCTCCTACCTGCTCGACCACCTCAACGGCCACCCGGAGCTGACCGGCGGGCTCAGCGAGCATCAGATCTCGCTCGGCAACGACAAGGACTTCCTGCTCAGCCGCGTCGCCTACCAGCTCGACCTGACCGGGCCCGCGGTCACCGTGGCCACCGCCTGTTCGACCTCGCTCGTGGCCGTGCACCTCGGCCGGCAGAGCCTGCTCAGCGGCGAGTCCGACGTGGTGTTGGCCGGCGGCGTCAGCGTCTTCCCCGCCCAGCGGCGCGGATACCTCTGGCACGACGGCGGCATCTACTCCCCCGACGGGCACTGCCGGCCGTTCAGCGCCGACGCGCGCGGCAGCATCGAGTCCAGCGGCGTGGGCGTGGTCGTGCTCAAGCGGCTTGCCGACGCGCTCGCCGACGGCGACACGGTCTACGCGGTGATCCGCGGCTCGGCGATCAACAACGACGGGGCGCGTCGCACCGGCTACACCGCGCCTGGTGTCGCCGGGCAGGTCGAGGTGATCAGTCGGGCGCTGGCCGCGGCGGGGGTGAGCCCCCGCTCACTGGGCTACGTGGAGGCGCACGGCACCGGCACCAGCCTCGGCGACCCGATCGAGGTGGCCGCGCTGACCGAGGCGTTCCGGCGCGGCACCGACGCGCGGGGCTTCTGCGCGCTCGGCTCGGTCAAGGCCAACATCGGGCACACCGACGCGGCGGCAGGCGTGGCCGGTCTGATCAAGACCGTGATGGCGTTGTGGACGCGCACCCTGCCGCCGACCATCAACGTGGACCGGCCGCACCCGGCGATCGACGTCACGACCGGCCCGTTCCGGCTCGACCGCGCCGGTGGCCCGTGGGTGGCCGACGGTCCACGCCGGGCCGGGGTCAGCTCCTTCGGTATGGGCGGCACGAACGCCCACGTCGTGCTGGAGGAGCCGCCGGCGACGCCGGCACCGCAGCCGACCGCGCCGGGGCCACGGCTGCTCGTGGTGTCGGCGCGTACCCCGGACGCGCTGGAGCGCGCCACCGGGCAGCTCCGCGACCACCTCGACGCCCACCCGGAGGTGGCGCTCGCGGACGTCGCGACGGCGCTGGGCCGCCGGCAGCCGATGACCCACAGGCGGTACGTGGTGGCGGCCGACCGCGCCGACGCGGTGTCCGCCCTGGACACCCCGGCGCGCCGGTTCACCGGCAGCCACCCGGGCGGCCGGCGGACGCTCGTGTTCGCCTTCCCCGGGCACGGCGCCCAGCACGTGGCGATGGGCGCCGGGCTCCACCGCTCCGAGCCGACCTACCGGGCCGTGGTGGACGAGTGCGCCGATCTGCTCGGCGCCGACCTGGGCCGGGACCTGCGCGCCGTGCTCGACCCGCCGCCGGGCGGGCACCCGGCGGCGGAACGGCTGCTCGACCGACCCGCCCTGGTGCAGCCCGCGCTCTTCGTCACCGAGTACGCGCTGGCCCGCACGCTGCTGGCCCGGGGCGTCACCCCGGACCTGATGGTCGGCCACAGCCTCGGCGAGTACGTGGCCGCCTGCCTGGCCGGCGTCTTCTCCCTCGCCGACGCGCTGCGCCTGGTCCGGGTGCGCGGCGAGCTGGTGGAGCGGACGCCGGCCGGGGCGATGCTCGCGGTGGCGCTGCCCGAGACGGCGGTGACCGGGCTGCTCGACGACGGGCTGTCACTGGCCGCGGTGAACGCCCCGGAGCTGTGCGTGGTTTCCGGCGACCCGGCGGCGGTCGGGCGGTTGCGGGACCGGCTGGCCACCGACGGCGTCGACTGCCGGCCACTGCGGGTGGCCCGTGGCTACCACTCCGCGCTGCTCGACGAGATCCTGGACGAGTTCGCGGCGCACGCCGCCGAGGTCGACTACGCCGAACCCGAGCGCCCCTACCTGAGCAACCTGACCGGCGGCCCGGTCACCCCGGGCCTGGTCACCGATCCGGCGTACTGGGTACGGCACCTGCGGGAGCCGGTCCGGTTCGCCGAGTCCACAGCGCTCCTCGCCGAGCAGGAGACGGCCCTGGTCGAGCTGGGTCCCGGGCACGCGCTCGGCGGCCTGGCCCGGCTCGCCGGGATGCGCCCGGCCCACGCGGTGGCGGCGATGCGGCATCCCCGCGCCGACGCCGACGACCTGACGACGCTGCTCGACGCCGTGGGCCGGCTCTGGCTGGCCGGCGTCCCGGTCGACGTGGACCGCTTCCACAGCGACGGCACCCACCGCCTGCCGCTCCCCGGCTACCCCTTCGCCCGACACCGCCACTGGATCACCCCCGCCCCGCGCACCGGGGCCTCTTTCCCGGAAAGCGTGGCTGTTCCGGGCGAGATGGCCACGCTTTCCGTGAATCAGCGCCCGGAGGGTGGGGGGAATCGGCCGGCGTTGGGGAGCGGTTTTGTGGCGCCGGCGGGGGCGGCGGAGGAGGTCGTGGCGGAGGTCTGGGGGGAACTGCTCGGGATCCGGCCGATCGGGGCGCACGACGACTTCTTCGAACTGGGCGGGCACTCGCTGCTCGCCACCCAGGTGGTGGTGCGGCTGCGCGCCCGCCTCGGCGTGGCGGTGCCGATGGAGACCGTCTTCGCCCGGCCCACCGTCGCGGCGCTTGCGGCGGCGCTGCCCGCACCCGTCGACGTCGAGCCGGCCACGCCGCTCGCGGCGGACCCGTCCGCCGGGGAGCGCATCCGCCGCGCCGCGCCGGACGCCGGCCCGGCGCCGCTCTCCTCCGGCCAGCACCGCCTGTGGTTCCTCGACCAGGCGTACGCGCAGAACGCCTACACCGTCGGCACCACGCTGCTGCTCGACGGCGCCCTCGACCTGGACGCGCTGCGCGCCGCACTGGCCGGGCTGGTCCGGCGGCACGAGACGCTGCGTACCGTGTTCGCGGTCGGCCCGGACGGCGACCCGGTCCAACTGGTGCTCCCGGACGGGCCGGTGGAGCTGCCGGTCCGGACCGCCCCGGCGGAGCCCGACCCGGACGCGCCCCCGAGCATCGTCGAGCCGGCGGTGGCCGGTGCGCTCCCCGGATGGGTACACGCCGCCCTCGCCGCCGACGTGCGACGCCCGTTCGACCTGGCCGCCGGGCCGCTGTTCCGGGCCGTGCTGCTGCGCGTCGCCGACGACCGGCACGTGCTGTCGCTGACCATGCACCACGCCGTCTCCGACGGCTGGTCGCTCGGCGTGGTGGCCCGCGAGGTGGCCACGCTCTACGCCGCCGCGCGGGAGGGGCGCGCCGACCCGCTGCCCGAACTGGCCGTCCAGTACGGCGACTACGCGCGCTGGCAGCGCGGCCGGCTGGCCGACCCGGACCACCCGGACCTGGCGTACTGGCGGGCGCAGCTCGCCGGGGTGCCGGCCGCCCTGGAGCTGCCCACCGACCGGCCGCGCCCGCCGGTGCAGACGTTCGACGGGGCGGTCCGCACGCTGGTCCTGCCCCGACCGGCCGCCGACGCGGTACGCCGGTTCGGTCAGGAGCACGGCGCCACGCTGGCGATGACGTTGCTGGCCGCGTGGCAGACGGTGCTCTTCCGCTGGACCGGCCAGCGGGACTTCTGCGTCGGCACCCCGGTCGCCGGCCGGGTCCGCGCCGAACTGGAGCCGATGGTCGGCTTCTTCGTCACCATGCTGCCGATACGGACCGTCCTGGACGGGGACTTGACGTTCACCGAGCTGCTCGGTCGGGTCCGGCGCACCGCGCTTGATGCGTACGAGCATCAGGAGGTGCCGTTCGAGCGGCTGGTGGACCTGGTCGACGCGCCCCGCGACCTGAGCCGCAACCCGCTGTTCCAAGTGATGTTCAACCTGCTCAACGTGCCCGAGCAGCAGGACGTGGACGCGGCCGGGGTGCGGATGACCCCGTTCGCGGTCGAGCCGGGCATCGCCCAGCAGGACCTGGCGCTGTACGCGTACGAGGTGGCCGAGGGGCTGCGGTTCCGGCTGGAGTACAACACCGCGCTGTTCGACGCGGCGACCGCCGAGCGGATGGTCGGTCACCTGGAGACCCTGCTCGCCGCCGCGATCACCGACCCGGATGTCCGGCTGGCGGCGCTGCCGCTGCTCACCGCCGCCGAGCGCGCCCGGCTCGCCGAGTGGAACGACACCGGCACGCCGGCCGGCTGGGACACCCCGCCCGGCCGGACGCCGACGCTCGTCGACCTCTTCGCCCACCAGGTGGCGGCGAACCCCGACCGGCCCGCCGTCACGTTCGGCCCGACCACTCTCGACTACGCCACGTTGGACGCCCAGGCCAACCGGCTCGCGCACCGGCTGCGCCGGGCCGGCGTCGGGCCGGACGTGCCGGTCGCGGTCTGCCTGCCCCGCTCGCCCGAGCTGCCGGTCGCGCTGCTCGGCGTGCTGAAGGCCGGTGGCGCGTACGTGCCGGTGGACCCGGAGTACCCGATGGAGCGGCAGCGCTACGTGCTTGCGCACAGCGGCGCCCCGGTGCTGGTCACCGATCCGGGCCTGGCCGGGAGGTTCACCGGCTTCGACGGCACGGTGCTGGCGCCGGACGCGGCCGGGGAGCCGGACACCGCGCCCCCGCCGCCGGTCGGGCCGGAGCACCTGGCGTACCTGATCTACACCTCCGGCTCGACCGGCCGCCCCAAGGGCGTCCGGGTCACCCACGGCGCGGTGGTCAACACGCTCGCCGCGATGCGGGAACGCCCCGGCCTGACCCGCGACGGCACCATGCTGGCGATGGCCAGCTTCGCGTTCGACATGTCCGTGCCGGAGCTGTTCCTACCGCTCGTGGTCGGCGCCCGGATGCTGCTTGTGGACCGCGACGTCGCCTACGACGCGCCCCGGCTGGCCGCGCTGCTCGCCGCCGAGCGGGTCACGCTGGCCCAGGGCACGCCGACGACCTGGCGGCTGCTGATCGAGTCCGGCTGGACCGGCACGCCCGGGCTGACCGCGGTCTGCGGCGGCGAGGCGGTGCCCGCGCCGCTGGCCCGGCAACTGGCCGACCGGGTCGACGCGCTGTGGAACCTCTACGGCCCGACCGAGGCCGCGGTCTGGGCCACCATGGACCGGATCCTCCCGGCGGAGACCCGGCCCACGATCGGCCGGCCGATCGGCAACATGCGGGCGCACGTGCTCGACGCGACCTCGCACCCGGTCCCGGTCGGCGTGCCAGGTGAGATCCACCTGGGCGGGCCGGGGCTGGCCCGGGACTACCACGGCGACCCGGCGCTGACCGCCGCGCGTTTCGTGCCCGACCCGGACGGCGGCGGTCGGCTCTACCGCACCGGCGACCTCGGCCGTCGCCTCGCCGACGGCCGGATCGAGTTCCTCGGGCGAGGCGACTCGCAGGTGAAGGTACGCGGGTTCCGGATCGAGCTGGGCGAGATCGAGTCGGTGCTGCGCCGGCACGACGCGGTCCGCGACGCCGCCGTGGTGGTCCGCGAGGACGCGGGCGAGAAGACCGTGGTGGCCTACCTGACCCTGGCCGGCAGGCCCGAGCCCGACGCCGGGAGCGAGCTGACCGCCGACTTCGCCGCCGATCCGGGGCCGTGGCGGGCGTACGTCCGCACCTGGTTGCCGGACTACATGGTGCCGTCGGCGTTCGTGCCGCTTTCCCGGATGCCGCTCAACGCCAACGGCAAGGTCGACCGGGCGGCCCTGCCCGCGCCCCGCCGTGACCGCGCCGCGGCCGGAGCCGGCGAGCCGGACACCCCGCTGCGGGCGGAGCTGGCCCGACGCTGGGCGGAGGTGCTCGGCTACGACCGGGTCGGCATCGACGACGACTTCTTCGACCTGGGCGGCGACTCGTTCCGGGCGATCAAGGCGCTGGCCGGCAGCGACCCGGCGATCAGCGTGCTCGACCTGTTCCGCCACCCGACCATCCGGGCGCTGACCGAGCACGTGGACGCCACCGGCGGCGCCGCCGGCCGGCTGCTGCACGAGCTGACCCCGGCCCGGCCGGGCACACCGACCACGCTGACGCTGCTCTGCGTACCGTTCGGCGGCGGCTCCGCGATCACCTTCCAGCCGCTCGCGGACGCCCTGCCGGCCGGGGTGTCGCTCTACGCCCTGGAACGACCTGGGCACGACCTGAACCGTCCGGACGAGCCGATGCTCGACCTGGACGAGCTGGTGGACCGGTGCGTGGCCGAGGTGGTCGGGCAGATCACCGGCCCGGTGGCCGTGTACGGGCACTGCGTGGGCGGCGCCGAGGCGGTGGAGCTGGCCCGCCGGCTGGAGGTGGCCGGCGTCGACGTCACCGGCGTGGTGATCGGCGCGCACTTCCCCGCGCCCCGGCTGCCCGGCCGGGTGTTCGGCTGGCTGCGCCGGTGGTTCCCGGTGGAGCGCTGGGCGTCGAAGCGGCGGACGCTGGAGTCGCTGCGCGCGATGGGCTTCTTCACCGAGGTCTTCGACGCGGCCGAGAAGGACTTCGTGATGCGCGTGGTCCTGGCCGACGCGGCCCGGGGCGAGGACTACTACACCGACGTCTACGCGCAGGGGCTGCCCCGGAAGCTGTCCGCGCCGCTTGTGTGCGTGGTCGGGAGCGGCGACCGGGCCACCGAGCTGTACCAGGAGCGCTACCTGGAGTGGGAGTTCTTCGCCGACCGGGTGTCGCTTGAGGTCATCGACGGCGCCGGCCACTACTTCGCCAAGCACCAGCCGGCCGAGCTGGCCGGAATCATCCTGGCGCGCTGCGCCGCCGCGCCCGCCGACGTAGCCGGGACGGCGCGGCCGGCCGGGGCGGCCCGGACCGCCCAGTCCGCAGCGACCGCCGCGGACGTCGCGGCGCGGCGCCCGGCGGCACCGAGCCTGGCGGTGTTCTACCTGGTCGCGATCGGTCAACTGGTCTCGCTGATCGGCAGCGGGCTGACCGCGTTCGGCATGGGGCTGTGGGTCTACCAGCGCACCGGATCGGTGTCGCTGTTCGCCACCGCCACCGTGCTGGCGCTGCTGCCGGCCGTGGTGCTGTCGCCGATCGCCGGCGCGCTCGCCGACAGGTGGGACCGCCGCCGGATCATGGTGCTCGCCGACTGCCTGGCCGCCACCGGCACGGTGAGCCTGGCGTTGCTGCTCTGGCTCGGTCAACTCCACCTGTGGCACATCCTCACCGCGATCACCGTCACGGCCGTGGCCACCGCGTTCCAGCAACCCGCCTACCAGGCGGCGGTCACCCAGCTCGTGCCGAAGCGCTACTACGGGCGGGCCAACGGCATCGTCTCGCTCGGCACCGCCACCAGCACCGTGCTGGCCCCGCTTGTCGGCGGCGCGCTGGTGCTCGCGGTCGGGCTGCGCGGGATCGTGGTGATCGACCTGGTCACGTTCGCGGTCGCGGTCACCGTGACGCTGTCGGTCCGCTTCCCGGACACGCTGTTCGTACGCCGGGAGGAGCCGTTCCGGCGCGAGGTGCTTGGCGGCTGGCGGTTCATCGTCCGTCGGCACGGGCTGGTCGCCCTCGTCGTCCTGGTCGCGTCGCTCAACTACTTCTTCGCCATGGTCGAGGTGCTCGTCACCCCGCTCACGCTCTCCTTCGGCGACCCGGCGGTGCTCGGCCGGGTGCTCGCCGCCAGCGGCGTCGGCATGGTCGTCGGGTCGGTGCTGATGGGCGTCTGGGGCGGCACCGCCCGGCGGACCACAGGCATCCTGGTCGGCGTCGTGCTGCTCGGCGTCTCGCTGCTCACCGTCGGGCTGCGGCCGGACCCGCTGTTCCCGGCGCTCGGCCTGTTCGGCATGGGCCTGGCCACCGCGCTCGTGAACACGCACTGGCTGGCCATCGTGCAGGCCAAGGTGGGGCTGGAACTCCAGGGCCGGGTCCTCGCCATGGCGCAGATGCTGTCCTGGCTGATGGTGCCGGCCGGTTTCCTCAGCGCCGGCCCGCTCGCCGAGCACGTGCTCGCCCCGCTGGCCCGGCCCGACGGCCCGCTCGCCCGACTGGTCGGCACCGGGCCGGGGCGCGGGATGGCGCTCGCCGCGATCCTGGCCGGGCTCTGCGCGCTGGCGCTCGCCGCCGTCGGCATCGCGTACCGGCGGATCCGGCGGCTGGAGGACGAGCTGCCGGACAACGACCCGGGCCGCGTCGTCCTGACCGACAAGGACCGCATCCAGGAAGAGGCGGACCGCCGCCTCGCGGCCGTGGCCGGTCCCCGGTGAGCACGCCCGCCGGCCCGACCCGCCGCGCCACCGCCCGCCGGGTCGACGCGCCTCCGGCCACCGTGGACTGCCTGCACCGGATGGTCGCCGCACAGGCCGCCCGGACCCCGGACGCGGAGGCGGTCCGGCACGGCGACACCGCGCTCTCCTACCGGGACCTCGACGCGGCGGCGAACCGGCTCGCCCGGGTGCTGCTGGCGCGCGGCGTCACGCGCGCCGACCGGGTCGGCGTCTGCCTGCCGCGTACGCCCGACCTGGTGGTCGCGCTGCTCGCCGTGCTCAAGGCCGGCGCCGCGTACGTGCCGCTCGACCCCGCGTACCCGGCGGCCCGGGTCGCGTTCATGACCGCCGACTCGGGGGCCCGGCTGGTGCTGACCACCGCCGGCCTCGCCGACCGGTTCACCTGCCCGACCGTGCTCGTGGACCGGCTCGACCCGGGCGGGGACGACACCGACCCGGCCGCGCCGGCCACCCCGGACGACCTGGCGTACGTCATCTACACCTCCGGCTCCACCGGGCGTCCCAAGGGCGTGGCCATCGAGCACCGCTCGACGTCGGTGCTGCTGCGCTGGGTCCGGCAGACGTTCGACGACACCGAGTTGGGCGGGATGCTCGCGGCCACCTCGGTCTGCTTCGACCTGTCCGTCTTCGAGATCTTCGGTCCGCTCGCCTGGGGCGGGCGGGTGCTGCTCGTCGACGACGTGCTGGCGTTGGCCGCGCCGGGCGCGGAGTGGCTGCCGGTCACGCTCGTCAACACCGTGCCGGCCGCGATGGGCGAGTTGCTCACCGCCGGGGCGCTGCCACCGGGCGTCCGCACCGTCTGCCTGGCCGGTGAGCCGCTCACCGCCGCGCTGGCCGCCCGGGTGTGGTCGCGTCCGCACGTGCGCCGGCTGTGCAACCTGTACGGGCCGTCCGAGGACACCACGTACTCGACCTGGGCCGAGGTGCCGCCGGACGGCGATGACCCGCCGATCGGCCGGCCGCTGCCGGGCACCCGGGCGTACGTGCTCGACCCGGACGGCCACCCGTTGCCGCCGGGCGAATCAGGCGAGCTGTACCTGGCCGGCGCCGGGCTGGCCCGCGGCTACCTGGACCGGCCGGCGGAGACGCGGGCCCGCTTCCGGCCGGACCCGTTCCGTCCCGGCGAGCGCATGTACCGCACCGGCGACCGGGTCCGGCTACGCCCGGACGGGCAACTGGCCTACCTGGGCCGGCTGGACGACCAGGTGAAGCTGCGCGGCTACCGGATCGAGCTGGGCGAGGTGGCCGCCCGGCTCGCCGCCCTGCCCGGCGTACGGGAGGCGACCGCCGCCGTCCGGCCCGGCCCGAGCGGGGATCCGCTGCTTGTCGGCTACCTGGTCGGGGAACGACGCCACGACGTCCGGGCCCGGCTGGCCGAGGTGCTGCCGGCGCCACTGGTCCCGGCGGCCGTGGTGTGGCTGGACCGGCTGCCCACGCTTCCGAACGGCAAGGTGGACCGCGCGGCCCTGCCGGCGGCGGCGTTCGGCGGCAGCCCGCGCGACGGTTCCGGCACCGGCCCGAACGGCACCAGCCCGAACGGCGACGGTCCGGACGGCGGCACCAGCCTGGACGGCGACGGTCCGGACGGCACATCGCTCGGCGCGACCGGCGCCCTGGTGGCGGCGGTGTGGCGGGAGCTGCTCGGTGTGCCGGTCACCGGGCCGGACGACGACTTCCTCACGCTCGGCGGCGACTCGCTGCTCGCCGTGCGCTGCGCCACCCGGCTGACCGCCGCCACCGGCCGCCGGGTCCACCCCGGCGACCTGTTCACCCACCCGACGGTCGCCGCGCTCGCCGCCCACCTCGACGCGCCGTCCACACCGGTCGGCCCGGGCAGCACCGGGCCATCACCTGTCGACACCGGACCGGAAACGGCCGACACCGAACCATCACCGGTCGACACCGGGCCGAAGGCGGCCGACACCGGACCGGAAGCGACAGGCGACCGGCCGGCGCCGCTCTCCGCGGCGCAGCGGCGGTTCTGGTTCCTGCACCGGCTCGACCCGGCCGACACGTCCTACCTGCTGGCGTTCGCGGTCCGCTTCGCCGCGCCGGTGGAGGCGGCCCGGCTGACCCGGGCACTGCACCTGGTGGTGGGCAGACATCCCGCGCTACGCACCGTCTTCCCCACCGGCCCGGAGGGGCCGGTGCAGGTGGTCCGGCCCGACGCCCGGCCGCGCCTCGTCGTCGCGCCGGGCGAGCCGGGCATCCCGCTCGACACCCGGCTCACCCGGCTGACCGCCGAGGCCACCGCTACCCCGATGGACCTGGCGACCGGGCCGCTGCTGCGCGCGTACCTGCTGCCCGACGACGCCGGCCGGGCGGAGGCGCTGCTGCTGGTGGTGCACCACGCCGTCGCCGACGACTGGTCGTTCGGGGTGCTGGTGCGGGACCTCGCGGAAGCCTACGACGCGCCGGACGCGCCACCCGGCGCTCCAGCGCCCGGCCCGGCCGTCTTCGCCGCCGCCCAGCGCGCCTGGCTCGCCGGCGCCGCCGGCCAGCGCGCGGCAGCCGAGCTGCTGCGCGAGCTGCACGGCGCCCCCCACCTCCTGGAGGTAAGGAGGGGCCCCCGCTTAACGCATTTGGTAGAGGAAGGGGCCCCTCCTAACACCGGGGCCGCGCTGCGGACCACCGTGGACCCGGAGACCGCGAGGGCGGTACGGGAACTCGCCCGCGCCCGCCGGGTCAGCCTGCACATGGTCGGACTGGCCGCGTTCGCCGTGCTGCTCGGCGCCGCCGCCGGCCGGGACGACCTGCTCGTCGGCGTCGCCTTCGCCGGGCGCACAAGCGTGGCGGCCGAACGCAGCGTCGGCTGCCACGTCAACACGCTGCCGCTGCGGCTGCGCCCGGCCCCGGACCGGACGTTCGCCGACCTGCTCGACGAGGCGCGGCGGGTCACCCTGTTCGCCGCCGCCCGCCAGGACGTCCCGTTCGACCTGCTCGTGGAGCGGCTACGCCCGGTCCGCAGGCCGGACCGCAACCCGCTCGTCCAGGTCGCGTTCGGGGTGCAGAACGCCCCACCGGCCCGGCATCTCAGCGTCGCCGGTGGCGAGTTCACAGGCGTCGAGCTGACCCCGGACGCGGCCCGCCTCGACCTGACGCTCTGGCTGGACGACAGGCGGCACGCGCTCGACGCGCTCTGGACCTACCGCACCGACCTGTTCGACCACCACACGGTGGTGGAGTGGCACCGCCGCCTCACCGCGCTGCTGCGCACCACCGCCGCCGATCCCCGGCGCAGTCTCGCCGACTGCGTCGACACCGCTGGGAGTGAGAGATGACCGATCAGATCCGGGTCGCGCGGCCCGTCCCCCGCCGCGGCCGGGAACGGAACCTGGTGGACGTACGACCGGACTGGCCTGGCGGCCCGCTGCCGGCCCTTGTGCGCGCCACCGTGCCCGACGTGGACCTGGCCGGCTGGCTCGCCGGGCACCGCGACGAGATGGACGAGCTGGCCCGCCGCGCCGGCGCGGTGCTGTTCCGCGGCTTCGCGGTGGCCGGCGCGGACGACTTCCGCACCGTGATGGCGGCGCTCTCCGGCGACGTGCTGTCCTACGGCGAGCGGTCCTCGCCGCGCAGCCGGGTCGCCGAGGGCGTGTACACCTCCACCGAGCACCCGGCCGACCAGCCGATCGTGCTGCACAACGAGCAGTCGTACACGGTCAACTGGCCGCTGCGCATCGTGTTCCACTGCGAGGTCGCGCCGGCCGCCGGTGGCCGTACGCCGCTCGCGGACAGCCGTCGGGTGCTGGCCCGGCTGCGCCCGGAGACGGTCGACGGGTTCGAGCGGCGGGGCGTGCTCTACCGGCGCAACTACCTGCCCGGCATCAGCCTGTCCTGGCAGACCGCGTTCCAGACCGACTCCCGCGCCGAGGTGGAGGCGTACTGCGAGCGCGCGATGATCGACGTGGAGTGGGTGGGCGAGACTCAGCTACGCACCCGGCAGGTCCGCCCGGCGGTGCGGCGGCACCCGGTAACCGGGGAACGCACCTGGTTCAACCACGCGTTGTTCTTCCACGTAACCTCCCTGCCGGCGGACGTCAGCGCGGGGCTGCGGGCCGCGCTGGCCGAGGACGACCTGCCCTACCAGACCGCGTACGGCGACGGCACGCCCATCCCGGACGAGGTGCTGGCCGAGCTGCGCGCCGCGTACGCCGCGGAGACCCGCTCGTTCGACTGGCGCGAGGGGGACGTGCTGCTCGTGGAGAACATGCTCGCCGCGCACGCCCGCGAGCCGTTCACCCCGCCCCGGCGGATCCTCACCGCGATGGCCGACCCGGTCGCCGCCCCCGAGCTGCACACCCAGGACGGTGCGTCATGAGCGCCCCCGGACCGCGTCGCCGTGCCGCTGGCGGCGCCGCCACCGAGCCGGTGACCCGCCGCACGCTCGGCCCAGACGGCTTCGTGCTGCTTGTCGAGGCCGCCGTGCCCGACCTCGACCTGGCCGGCTGGCTCACCGGGCGGCGGCCGGAGCTGCTGGCCGACCTGGACCGGCACGCCGCGGTCTTCTTCCGCGGCTTCGACGTGCGCAGCGCCGACGACTTCGGCCGGGCGGCCCGGACGGTCGGTCCGGAGCTGCTCGGCTACCTGGAGCGGGCCGCGCCCCGGCACGAGGTGGCCGACCGGGTCTTCACCTCCACCGAGTTCAACGCCGCCCAGTGGATCCCGCTGCACCACGAGATGTCGTACTCGCACAACTGGCCGACCCACCTCTTCTTCCACTGCGCGCGGCCGGCCACCGGCAGCGGCGGCGCGACACCGCTCGCCGCCGAGCGGGTGATCACCCCGCTGATCCCGGCGGAGGTGCGGGAACGGTTCGGTCGCGACGGGGTGCGCTACGTGCGCAACTACGGCCCGCACCTGGACCTGCCCTGGCAGGAGGCGTTCCAGACCACCGACCGGGCGGAGGTGGAGGCATACTGCGCCGCCTCGGCGACCGAGTTCACCTGGTTGGGGGACGACGGGCTGCGGACCGTGGCCCGGCGGCAGGCGACGGCCACCCATCCGCGTACCGGGGAGACGGTGTGGTTCAACCACGCCCACCTGTTCCACGTGTCGAACATGCCGCCCGAGGTGGCCGCCGCGCTGCTGCGCGAGTACGGCCCGGAGGGGCTGCCCCGCAACGCGTACCACGGCGACGGTGAGCCGATCCCCGACGAGGTGGTCGGCGGCATCCGTGAGCTGTACCGGCAGCACGCCCTCTCCGTGCCCTGGCGGCGCGGCGACGTGCTGGTGGTGGACAACTTCCTGGCGACCCACGGCCGGGAACCCTTCACCGGCGACCGGCAGATCCTGGTCGCCATGTCCGACCTCTACGTCAACCGGAGTGTGTGGTGAACGGATACCGTCTGTCCCCGGTCCAGCGGCTGGCCTGGGCCGGCAAGCAGGACCTGGTCCGGGCCCGGGTGCGGCTGGACCGGCCGCTCGACCGGGCCCGGTTGCAGGCCGCCGTCGACGCGGTGGTCACCCGGCACGAGGCGCTGCGGCTGACCCTTGTGCACCATCCCGGCCTGCGGGTGCCGTTGCAGGACGTGGACGACGACCGTGCCGTCACCGTCGGCGCGCAGGGCGAGCTGTCGGTGACGCTCACCGACGACGCGCTGGAGCTGGCCGCCACCCCGCTGATCGCCGACCCGGCCAGCCTGCGCCTGGTCCTGGCCGACCTGGCCCGGGCGTACGCGGACGACCTGCCGCCGGCCGACGAGGAGGCGTTGCAGTTCCTCGACGTCACCGAGTGGCAGGTGGAGGAGCGGGAGCAGGCCCCGGCGCCCACGCCTGTCACGCCGGCCGCCCGGCTGGTCGAGCCGCACGGCGACGACCCGGGCGCGGTGGTCACCGCCGCGCTGCCCGCCGCCGACCTGGCCGCGATCGCCGAGGCCGCCGGCTGCGACACCGGAACCGTGCTGCTGGCCGCCTGGGCGCTCGCGGTCGCCCGCCGGGCCGAGGCGCCCGACGGGGTCGAGGACGCGGATCTGGTGCTGGCCCGCTGGCACGACGGCAGGCGGGCCGAGGGCACCGCCGCCGTGGTCGGCCCGCTCGGCGGCTACGGCCCGCTCCGGCTGGCCCTGCCGCTGCCGGCCGGACCGGCCGAGCTGCTGGCCGCGGTACGCGCCGCCGAGGCCACCGCCGACGAGACGTTCCACCTGGTCGACCCGGTCGACGAGGCGACCGGCGCGGTTGCTGGCTTCGCGGTGCAGCCGGCGGTCGCCCCGGCCACCGTTTCCAGCCTTGGCGGTACGGCCGCGGAGGTGCCCGTTCCGCCGCCGCCGACCGGCCCCCGGCTCACCGTGCTGACCGGCACCGGCACCGGCACCGGCACCGGCGACGGCGACGGCGACGGCGAGGTCACGCTCCGGGTCAGCGGCGGGCGGTGGCTGCTCGACTCGCTTCTGGCGGTGCTGCGCAGCCTGCCGGCCGCGCTCGCCGGGGGCGCTCCGCTGGCGGTGCTCGGCGCAGGGGAGGCCGGCTGGCTGTCCGAGGCCGGCGGATCGGCGTCCAGCGCGCCGACGCGTACCCTCGTCGACCTGCTGGACGCGGGCCTGGCCGGGATGGGTCGGGACGTGGCCGCCGTGGTGGCGGCCGACGGCGCGTACTCCGTCGAGGAACTGGACCGACGGGCCGCGCGGGTGGCCGCGGCGCTTGCCGCGCGCGGCCTGGCCGGCGCGCCGGTAGGCGTGCTCGCGGCCCGTTCCCGGGACACCGTGGTGGCGTTCCTCGGCGTGCTGCGGGCCGGCGCGGTGTTCGTGCCGCTCGACCCGGACGCCCCGGCGCCGCGCGTGGCCGCGCAGCTCCGCGTGATCGGCGCGGACTGCGTGGTAGGCGTCGGCGGGCCGGCCACCGTGTCCGTCGATGATCTGGTCGCGGCCGGCGGCCCGCCGCCGGCGTCGCCGACCCCGACCGACCCGGCGTACGTCATCTTCACCTCGGGCTCCACCGGCGCGCCCCGGCCGGTGCGGGTGTCGCACGCCGCCGCCGCGCACCTGGCCGGTGCGCTGGAGGCAACCGTGTACGTGGGCCGCCCGGCCGGCCTGCGGGTGGCCGTGAACGCGCCGCTGACGTTCGACGCCTCGGTGAAGCAACTCGTGCAGCTCGCCCACGGGCGCAGCCTCTTCCTGGTGCCGGAGGACGCCCGCCGGGACGGTGCCGCGCTCACCGCCACGCTCGCCGCGCATCGGGTGGACGTGCTCGACCTGACCCCGTCGCAGGCGCGCATCCTGCTCGCCGGGGCGGGCGACGCCCGGCTGCCCGGGTTGCTGCTGCTCGGCGGCGAGGCCGTCGGCGACGACCTGTGGACCGAGGTGGCGGCGCTGCCGGGCGTGCGCGCGGTGAACCTGTACGGCCCGACCGAGTGCACGGTGGACACCACCGTCGCGGAGATCCGCGCCGGGGACCCGCCGACGATCGGCCGGCCGCTGCCGGGCGTCGCGGTGCGGGTGCTCGACGAGCGGCTGCGCCAGGTGCCGCCGGGTGTGGCCGGGGAGCTGTGCGTGGCCGGCCCGCAGCTCGCCGACGGCTACCCGGGCGACCCGGAGGCGACCGCCCGCCGGTTCGTGGAACTGCCGCTGCCCGACGGCGGCGTCGAGCGGGTCTACCGCACCGGTGACCGGGTCCGCTTCGACGCCGGGCGGCGGTTGCGCTACCTGGGCCGCCTCGACGACCAGGTGAAGATCCACGGGTTCCGGGTGGAGCCGGGCGAGGTCGCCGCCGTGCTGCGCGGCCACCCGGAGGTGGCCGACGCCGCCGTGGTCGCCCGCGACGACGACGGGTACGGCGACCGGCTGGTGGCCTACGTCCGACCCCGCGCCGGCGCGTCGCTGGACCTGACCCGGGTGTCCGGGATCAACCCGCACGAGACCCGCTACCTCTACGACGAGATCTTCGGGCAGCGGGTCTACCTGCGCGACGGGATCGTGCTGCGCCCCGGCGCGACAGTGTTTGACGTGGGCGCGAACATCGGCATGTTCTCGCTCTTCGTGCACCAGGTCTGCCCGGACGCCACGATCCACGCGTTCGAGCCGGTGCCGGCCGTGGTGGAGGCGCTGCGCCGCAACGTCGCCGAGTTCGGCGTGCCGGCCACGGTGCACGCGCACGGGCTGTCCCGGGAGCCCGGCGAGGTCTCCTTCACCTACTACCCGGGCTACTCGATGATGTCCGGCCACGCCGCGTACGCCGACCCGGATGCCGAGATCGGGGTGATCAAGCGGTATCTGGCGAACGAGCGGGACGCCGCCGACGCCGCCGACGCTGATGCCGATGCCCGGGACGTGCTGCTCGACCGGGCCGACGAGCTGCTCGCCGAGCGGTTCGCCGGCCGGGAGCTGACCGTGCCGGTCCGGCCGCTGTCGGCCGTGCTGGACGAGCTGGCGCCGGCCCGGATCGACCTGCTCAAGATCGACGTGCAGCGGGCCGAGGCGGACGTGCTGGCCGGGCTGGACGACCGGCACTGGCCACTTGTCGCGCAGGTCGCCATGGAGGTGCACGACGCCCCCGGCACCGCCACCGCCGGCCGCCTGGCCGAGCTGGCGGCGTTGCTGACGGCACGCGGCTTCACCGTGGTCACCCGCCAGGACGACCTGCTTGCCGGCACCGACAGGCACACCCTGCACGCGGTCCGCCCCGAGTACGCCGCCCCGCCCGGTGAGGTGATTGGCGGGGGCCCCGCCACAGCAGAATCCGATAACGCGGGCCCCCGCCTAACACTTCGGGAGTGGCTCGCCGAGCGGCTGCCGGCGCACCTGGTGCCGGCCGCGGTGGTGGTCCTCGACGAGCTGCCGCTGACCCGCAACGGCAAGCTCGACCGGGCGGCGCTGCCCGCGCCACGTCCGGAGCGACCGGCCGGCGACCCGGCGGTGACGCCCGCCAACCGGGCCGAGGAGATCCTGGTCGAGGCGTGGCGCGAGGTGCTCGGCGTGGCCGCGTTCGGTGTGACGGACAGCTTCTTCGCGCTCGGCGGCGACTCCATCCGCAGCATCCAGATGCAGGTCGCGGCGCAGAAGCGGGGCCTGTCGTTCCAGCTCAACGACATCTTCACCCACCAGACCATCCGCGACCTGGTGGCACACGGCCGGATCACACTTGACGGCGTCACGCCCGAGCCGGCCGCGCACGACGGACGGTTCGGCCTGGTCGACGCCGCCGACCGGGAGCTGCTTCCGGACGGGCTCGTCGACGCGTACCCGATGACCGCGCTCCAGCTCGGCATGGTCTACCACGGCGAGCTGACCGGCGACCCGGCCGTCTACCACAACGTCACCGCGCACGAGGTGGCCGCGCCGCTCGACGCGGCGGCGCTGCGCCGTGCGCTTGCCGCCCTGGTGGACGCACACCCGGTGCTGCGGACCGGCTTCGCGCTCGGCGCGTACGCCGAACCGATGCAGCTCGTCCACGCCCGGGTGCCGGTGGACCTGCCGGTGACGGACCTGACCGGCCTCGACGCCCCGGCCCGCCGGGCCCGGATCGACGCGCTTGTCGCCGAGGAGCGCCACCGCCCGTTCGACTGGGCCCGGCCGCCGCTGCTGCGCCTGCACGCGGCCCGCACCGGCGGGGACGGGTTCACGCTGCTGGTCGCCGAGCACCACGCCGTCCTCGACGGCTGGAGCCTGCACCTGTTCCTCGCCGACCTGCTGGCCGGGTACGACCGGGAGCGGGCCGGCACGTCCGCGGACGCCGACGCCGGGCTGCCGTTCCGGGAGTACGTGGCGGCCGAGCGGGCGGCGCTCGCCGACCCGGCCACCCGGCGGTTCTGGCTGGACGGCCCCGGCGGCGCGCCACCGCTGCTTGTCGGCGGCGCGCAGCCGAGGACCACCACCACCCAGCGGGTACCGCTACGGGCCGGCACCACCGAACGGGTGTCCGAGGTCGCCCGCGACGCCGGCGTGCCGGTCAAGTCCTGGCTGTTCGCCGTGCACCTGCGGCTGATCGGCGAGCTGGCCGGGCGGGACGACGTGGTCAGCGGTCTGGTGGTCGGCGGCCGGCCGGAGGGCGAGGGCAGCGCCGCCACCCTCGGGCTGTTCCTCAACACGCTGCCGGTGCGGGTCGCGCTGGGCAGCCGGTCGGTGGCCGAGCTGGCCGCCGAGGCGTGGCGGGCCGAGCGGGAGCTGATGGGACGCCACCGCTTCCCGCTCGCCGAGATCGTCCGGGCGGGCGGCGCGGGTCCGCGCTTCGACCACTTCTTCAACTGGACCCACTTCCCGCCGCGCCCGGCCGGCGACGGCACCCGAATCGTGGACAGCCGGGGCGTCACCGTGGACGTGGCGTTCAGCCTCGCCGTCGACGCCGAGCTGGACGCCGGGCGGCTCGGGCTGATGGTCCAGTACGACCACCGGCACGTCCCGGCCGACCGGGTGGACGCGCTTACCGACGGCTTCCGCCGGTTGCTGGCGGCCGACCCGGACGCGCCACTGCCGCCTGTGGTCTCCTCGCCGCCGGCGGTCGCCGGGGACGCCCGGCAACAGTGGGCGGACCGGGTGGCGGCGGCCTGGCAGGAGGTGCTGGGCACGGCGCCGCGTGACCCGGCGATCGGCTTCCTCGCCGCCGGCGGTGACTCGCTGCGCGCGCTGCGGCTGGTCACCGTGCTGCGCCAGCGTCACGGCAGCGACCTGACGCTTCCGGAGTTCACCGCGCTCGGCAGCTACCGGGCGCTCGTCGACCGGGTGGCCCGCGGATGACCGGGTTCGGCACCGCCGCGGTGCACGGCGACGACGGCCTGGTCCCCGGCGGGGCGGTCGCGCCGCCGATCGTGCAGAGCGCCACGTTCAGCGCCGAGTCCGACGAGCGGTTCACCGAGATCGCCACCGAGGCGCGGGGCAGCGCGTTCTACACCAGGTACGGCAATCCGAACCACGCGCAGGTGGCCGCCGTGGTCGCCGCGCTGGAGGGCGCGGAGACCGGGCTGGTCACCGCGTCCGGGATGGGCGCGATCAGCACGGTCGCGCTGGCCCTGCTCGCCGCCGGCGACCACGTGGTGGCGCAGCGCAGCACGTACGGCGGCACCACCTCGCTGGCCACCGGGCTGCTGCCGCGCTTCGGTGTCGCCTGCACCCAGGTCGACCAGACCGACGATGACGCGTTCACCCGGGCGCTGCGGCCGGAGACCCGGCTGGTGCTTGTGGAGACGCCGAGCAACCCGCTGCTGGAGCTGACCGACCTGGCCGCCGTCGTCGAGACGGCGCACGCGGCCGGCGCGCTCGTGGTGGTGGACAACACGTTCGCCACGCCGATCAACCAGCGCCCGCTGGCCGCCGGCGCGGATCTGGTGTGGCACAGCGGCACGAAGTTCCTCGGCGGGCACTCCGACGTGTCCGCCGGGGTGGTGGTCGGCGGCGCGGAGCTTGTCGAACGGGTGTGGCGGACGGCGATCGTCACCGGCGCCACGCTCGGCCCGGTGGACGCCTGGCTGCTGCTGCGCGGCCTGCGGACGCTGTCGCTGCGGGTGGAGCGGCACAACGCCAACGCGCTCGCCCTGGCGGAGGCGTTGGAGGATCACCCGGCGGTGGCCCGGGTCCGCTATCCCGGGTTGCCCTCGCACCCGCAGCACGCGCTGGCCCGCCGGCAGATGACCGGGTTCGGTGGGGTCCTCGGCGTCGAGCTGGCCGCCGGCCGGGACGGCGCGGCGGCGTTGCTGGCCGGGCTGCGCCTGGCCAAGCGGGCGGCCAGCCTCGGCAGCGTCAGCACGCTTGTGGTCCACCCGCGCTCGATGTGGGCCGGGATCGTGGACGCCGGGCAGCTCGCCGCGACCGGGATCGGCGAGGGCCTGGTGCGCGTCTCGACAGGTATCGAGGACACCGCCGACCTGGTGGCCGACTTCCTGACCGCGTTGGAGGGGACGCCTGCCTGACCGATCGCACGCCCCGCTTCCGGACGTGGCGTCAGCCGCCGCGCACCAGCGGGCGGCGGTGGTCGGTGAGCCGCAGCCCGACGCCGCGCACCGCGACGATCGTGACTCCGGTGCCCAGCTCGTCGAGCTTCCGGCGCAGCCGCTTGACCAGGGACTGCACGTCGGCGCGGCGCTGGGTCGGCGCGTCGTGCCATACCACCCGGCGCAGCTCGGCATAGCTCCACACCCGCACCGGCTCGACGGTCAGGCAGGTCAGCAGGTCGCGCTCCAGGCGGGTGAGGGCGACCTGCCGGTCGCCCCAGCGGGCGGTGGACCGGCCCGCGTCGATCACCAGCACGCCGTCGGCCGGAGGCCCGGAGGTGTTAGGCGGGGGCCCCGCCACCTCCGAATGCGTTAACGGGGGCCCCCGCCTAACATCCTCCGCGGGGGCGATCAGCTCGCGCAGCTCGTCCAGGTCGGCGACGAGCAGCAGCGGCGCCACGCCGTCCAGCAGCTCGGTGAGCCGCAGCCGCTCGGCCGGGGACGGCGTCACGCCTATGACAAGCGAGAAGGGCCGCTCCGCCGGGTCGGTGCCGGCGGGCGTCGCGTTCGTGTCGTCAGGTGTCACCGCGCCCCCACCGTGACAATGACTGTCAACCGGGCCACCGTCCAGGGGGCCTGTTGGTGACAAGTTGCTCACGTACGGTCATTGATCGCCTCTGGTGTCGATCATAGTGTCCACACAGGTGACCGGCGTAGACCCGCACGGCGCCTAGGGGGCCTGGGGGGTTCGTTTCAAACCGGTGTGACCAGTCGGGAGCGTGGTCTCCTGGCCCTTCTGTCATGGCTCGACCATCCGCGGGTCATCGGAGGAGGCAGCACCGATGCTGAGACGTCCACACAGAAGGGGTCCGGCCGGGCGGCTGGTGAGCGCGGGCGCCGCACTGGTCCTCGCCGCGACCGCGCTGGCCGCCACCGGCTCCCCCGCGCAGGCGCAGGCCGGCGCGGGCGCCGGCGCGACGGCCGGCGACAAGATCCGCCCCGAACTCGCCCGCCAGCTCGAGGGCAAGAGCGAGGGTGACTTCTGGATCCACTTCGCCGGTCGGGCCGACCTGGGCAAGGCAGCCTCGGTCAAGGACTGGAACCAACGCGGCACGGCGGTCGCCGCGGCGCTGAAGAAGACCGCCGCCGACAGCCAGGCGAAGATCCGCGCCGAACTGGACCGCGCGGGCACCAAATACCAGACGTTCTGGGCCACCAACGCCATCAAGGTCAGCGGCGGCTCCCTCACCATGGCGCAGAACTTCGCCGCCCACGCCGAGGTGGACGGCATCTACGCCCCGGTCGACTACCAGCTTCCGAAGACCACGCCGGGCGCCGACGAGAAGTCGACGAACGCCCTGGAGTGGGGCATCGCCAACATCAACGCCGACGACGTCTGGAACCAGTACGGCGTCAAGGGCGCCGGCATCACCGTCGCGAGCATCGACAGCGGGGTCCAGTTCGACCACCCGGCGCTCGTGAACGCCTACCGGGGCAACAACGGCGACGGCACCTTCGACCACAACTACAACTGGTACGACGCGGCCGGCGAGTGCGACGACGGGCCGTGCGACTCCGACGGGCACGGCACCCACACCATGGGCACCATGGCCGGCTCGGACGGCGCCAACCAGATCGGCGTCGCCCCCGACGTCAAGTGGATCGCCGCGAACGGGTGCTGCCCGACCGACGCCGCGCTGATCTCCTCCGGGGAGTGGATGCTCGAACCCACCGACCTGGCCGGGGAGAACCCGGACGCCAGCAAGCGGCCGAACATCATCAACAACTCGTGGGGCACCACCCAGCCGTCGAACGAGCCGTTCATGGAGGACGTCACCGACGCCTGGACCGCCTCCGGCATCTTCGGCGTCTGGTCCAACGGCAACAACGGGCCGTCCTGTCAGACAAGCGGCTCACCGGGCAGCCTGGCCAGCAACTACTCGGCCGGCGCGTACGACGTCAACAACAACATCGCCAGCTTCTCGTCCCGGGGCACCGGGCAGAGCGGCGAGATCAAGCCGAACATCTCGGCGCCCGGCGTCAACATCCGCTCCAGCGTGCCGAACAACTCGTACGCGAGCATCAGCGGCACCTCGATGGCGGCGCCGCACCTGGCCGGCGCGATCGCGCTGCTCTGGTCCGCGGCGCCCACCCTGGTCGGTGACGTCGAGGCGACCCGCGCGTTGCTCAACGACACCGCGGTCGACAAGGCCGACACCCAGTGCGGCGGCACCGCGGACGACAACAACGTCTACGGCGAGGGCCGCCTCGACGCGCTCGCGCTGCTCGCCGCCGCCCCGATCGGGGACAACGGCACGCTTTCCGGCAAGGTCACCGACGCGGCCGGCGCCCCGATCGCCGGCGCCACGGTCACCCTGACCGGCGCGGCGGACCGGACGCTCGTCACCGGCGCCGACGGGACGTACTCCTCGCTGCTGCCGGCCGGCGACTACCAGGTGGTGGTCGCGGCGTTCGGCTACGCGAGCCGCACGCTGACGGCGACGGTCACCACGAACACGACCACCACGCTGAACGTCACGCTCACCGCGGTACCGAGCGTCACGGTCGGCGGTCAGGTCACCGACGGGTCCGGGCACGGCTGGCCGCTCTACGCCAAGGTGAGCGTCGAGGGCACACCGATCTCCGACTACACCACGCCCGCCAACGGCCGGTACAGTCTCAAGGTGCCCGCCGGGTCGACGTACCGGCTGAGGGTCGAGCCGCAGTACGCCGGCTACCTGACCGTCACCAAGGAGGTCACGGTCGGCTCGGGCAACCTCACCGCGAACATCGCGGTGCCGGCGAACCCGGAGGCGTGCACCACCGCCCCCGGCTACACCGTCAGCTCCGACGGCGTGTACGAGACGTTCGACGGCACGAGCGTGCCGGACGGCTGGTCCGTGGTGGACAACGCCGCCTCAGGCCAGGTCTGGAAGTTCACCGACGCCGGCAAGCGGGGCAACCTCACCGGCGGCAGCGGCAACTTCGCCATCATCGACAGTGACAACTACGGCAGCGGCGGCAAGCAGGACACCTCACTTGTCAGCCCGGTGGTCGACCTGACCGGGGTGAGCGCGCCGGTGATCCGGTTCAACCAGGACTACAACTGGCTGAACAGCGACCGCGCGGACGTCGACCTGAGTCTCGACGGCGGCGCCACCTGGAGCAACGTGCTCCGGCAGGCGGCCGACGTGCGCACCAAGCTGACCGAGGTGCCGATCCCGCAGGCGGCCAACCAGTCGCAGGTGCGGGTGCGCTTCCACTACTACGACGCAAGCTGGGAATGGTGGTGGGAGGTCGACAACGTGCTGATCGGCAGCGGGCTCATCTGCAAGCCGGTCGACGGCGGCCTCGTGCTCGGTCACGTCCGCGACGCCAACGACGACGGGTACGTCAACGGCGCCACCGTGACTAGCACGGACCGCCCGGCGGAGAAGACCACCACGGTCGCCACCCCGGACGACACCGAGTTGCCGGACGGCTTCTACTGGATGTTCTCGTCGCTGACCGGCACGCACCCGTTCACGGCCACCGCCGGCAACTACGTGAGTCAGACCAAGCAGGTGGACGTCGAGACCGACTGGGCCACCTCGGCCAGCTTCAGTCTCGCCGCCGGCCGGCTGTCGGTGCAGCCGACGTCGCTGACCGGCACGGCCCGGATGCCCAGCGGCAAGGTCAGCAAGACGTTCACGGTGAAGAACACCGGCGGGGCGCCGGTGAACGTCGAGTTCTCCGAGCGGGACGGCGGGTTCGTGCTGCAGCGCGCGGACGGCACCCAACTCTCCGAGCAGGCGTTGCTCGGCTCGACCGGCGCGCCGGCGCAGCGGCTGACCGCGTCCACGTCGTTCGCCGCCCGCCCCTCCGGCAAGTCGGCCACCTCGGCCGCCGCGCCGGCCGCCCCGCAGGCGGATCCCTGGACCGCCATCCCGGGCTACCCGGCCAACGTGATGGACAACCGGGTCGTCACCGTCGACGGCAAGATCTACTCCATCGGTGGCGGTGACGGCACCACGTCCAGCACCAAGAACTACCGCTACGACTCGGTCGCCCAGACCTGGTCCGCCATCGCCGACCTGCCCGGCGCCCGGACCGCGATGACTGTCGGCGTGATCGACGGCAAGATCGTCGCCAGCGGCGGCTGGGGCGCCTCCGGCCCGGACGGCACCACCTGGTCGTACGACCCGGCGGCGAACGCCTGGACCGCCAGGGCGAGCAACCCGGCGCCACGGTCGGCGGCTGGCCAGGCCGTCGCGGGCGGCAAGTTGTACGCGGTCGGCGGCTGCACCACGGCCAGTTGCCTGCCGATGTCCAACACGGTGGTCAGGTACGACCCGGGCGCGAACACCTGGGAGACCCTGCCGGCCTATCCGAAGTCGGTGGCGTTCCTGTCCTGCGGCGGGATCGACGGCACCGTCTACTGCACCGGCGGCAACGACGGGACGGTGTCACAGAAGGCCGGTTACGCCTTCGACCCGGCCGCCAACGCCTGGACCGCCATCCCGGACGCGCCGGCCGACAACTGGGCCTCGTCGTATGCGGTGGCGAACGGCAAGCTTCTGGTCGTCGGCGGGTCGCAGGGCGGCGCCATCACCAACGCCGGATTCGCGTACGACCCGGTGACCAACTCGTGGGCCAACCTGCCCAACGCCAACACCCCCCGCTACCGGGGCGGCGCGGCCTGCGGGTTCTACAAGATCGGCGGTTCGTCGGGCAGCTTCACGGCCACCAAGGACAGCGAGGTCCTGCCCGGCTTCTCCGAGTGCTCCGAGACCGCGGCGGACGTCAGTTGGCTGACCGTGGACAAGTCCAAGGTCACTCTGGCGCCCGGCGCGAAGGTCACGGTCACGGTCGGCATGACCGCGAACGTCGACCAGCCGGGTACGTACTCGGCGTCCGTCGCGATCAAGGAGGACACCCCGTACACGGTGGCGCCGGTGGCGGTCACCATGGTGGCGCAGCCGCCGACCACCTGGGCGAAGCTGTCCGGCACGGTCTCCGGCAGGAGCTGCCAGGGCGGCACCGCGCCGCTGCCGGGCGCGACCGTCCAGGTCGACTCCTGGGCAAGCTCCTACACGTTCACCACGGACGCCGAGGGCAAGTACGCCTACTGGATGGACCGGCGCAACAACCCGCTCACGTTGATCGTCGCCAAGGACGGCTGGAAGCCTCAGACGCGCCAAACGAAGATCAATTCCGCCACGCCCACAGTGGAGGACTTCACCCTCGCCCCCACCCGCTGCTGACACGTAGCGGCCGACAGGTGCTGGCCCGCCCGGTGTCCCCCCACCGGGCGGGCCGCTCCACGTCACCCCCTCCCCCACCCCCTGTTTCGTCGATCATGGAGTTGAGGCAGTCGACAAAAACCGCAAAAGCCGCATTCAAGGAACCACAACTCCATGATCGACGAGAACCGCGGGAAGCAGCCCGGCGATCATGAGGTTGACTGGCCGCAGCGTCCGAAATGTCGCCGCCAACTTCATGATCGCCGGCCCGGGCGACAGGCCCGGGGCAGGAAGCGGCGAGGAGGCGGCAGCGGGGCGGGGGCGGGGTTAGTCCTTGTCGCCTCTGGCGAGGTGGCCCGTTCCGGGCTGAAAATCGTGTCGGTCGCTCGCTGACGTCGTTGCTCCTTGGTCCGTGTGAGGTCGTGGGTTAGTCGGACGCTGGTAGCCGCGTTATGGGCCCTTCACTGTTGCTGCGAGCACGCGAGTTAGGTTCACCCGTTCTGTGGCTGCCGCGGGCGACCGCTTTTGATGTTCGTGCTGGTGGGGAGGGTTTCGGTTGCTGGAACAAGCCCAGGATGAAGAGCAGATCATCACGCGTGTGGCGGGGTTGGACATCGGCAAGGC
>NZ_JAXCFT010000008.1:0-227713 GCF_056150385.1 Micromonospora marincola
TGCCGAGGACGCTGATGGCGTTGCGGGCGGCGGCGGGGCCGCAGTAGTAGAAGTTGGGTTGGGCTTCGTAGCGGACGTTGAGTTCGCGTTCGCCGTGGCCGCTCTTGCGGTCGGCGGTGATGGTGGTCTTGTCGGCGTGGGTGGGGGTGGCGTGGGCGGCGATGGCGGGGCCGGCGATGCCGCCGGTGGTGGCGGCGATGCCGGCGGCGCTCAGCACGGTCTTACGCAGCAGGGTGGTAGCCATGATGGCCTCCCGGGGTTGGGGGAAGACGCGACAGGTCCCCGAGGGGGGGCCGCGTGCGGGAAAGACTGTGGTGGGCGGGCCCGGCGATCCGTGGGGACCTGCTCGGGTGGCCCGGGGGTGTGTAACGACGGCTGGTGGCCGGTGATTCCGACCGGGGTTGCCTCGGTGGGGGCCGGGCTCCGCGCGGTCTGCCGGGTATAACGCCTGACCCCTGGCGGCGATTCCGTCGTGGCGGTGGCACCGACCACGCCCCACCCGCCCACAACCGGACACACCCGAACTCGACCGCATCCGCGACATGCGCAATCCGCCCACACCGCCCACCGGTCCCCTTCTCCACAGGCCGAACCTGCGTGACGTCAGCGCCCGCCCGGGTGCGCTCGTCCGCCGCCTTTGCTCTGCACCCATCTACGCACTGCGCACGCTCTGTCACCGAATCGGCCCCTTGCCCGCGACGGCGGCCCTTGCGTCCGGCAGCATCCCGACCCGCCGGCGGCCCTTACGCTCAGTGAATCTTGGTACGGGATGGCCCCTCCCGGGGCATTTCCGTACCAAGATCTCTAGTTGTCCCGAAGGTGGGAAGTGGCTCCCGGAAAGCGGGAACTCTCACTCGATCGACCTCCAGCTCGCCGAAGTGGCGGCATCCCGACGCGCCCAAACCCCACCACCTCGCCGAAGTGGAGTCGATCAAGGCATGGAGGGTCGCGCAAGTGGTCCGGCCGGGTAGGGGTAGGCGCGTGATCGAGGAGTCCGCGTCGCCGCCGAGATCGACTCCGACGCAAACCCCTTGCTCACGCCCGAAGAGGGGCCCGGAGGGGGAGGGGTGATCATGAACTTGACGGCATCGGCAGAGATCAACATCGCCGTCATGTTCATGATCACGGCCGCGGAGGTGGGGTGCCGCAAACCCTCGGGGGGCGGGATGCCGGCATCTCGGGGACGTGGAGTCGATCAAGGCGCGGGCGGTGCCACCTCGGGGACGTGGAGTCGGTCAAGGGCGGTCAGGCGGCGGTGAGCAGGTGGAACAGAGCGTCGCGGGCGTGGCGTACGGCGGCGCGGGACTCCTCGCCGTGGTCCAGGGCGTCGAAGCCGTGCTGCCCGTTCGGCACGTCGACCACGTGCAGCGGCAGCCCGCGCCGCCGGGCGGCAGTCGTGAACGCCGTGACGCCGGTGGCGACCTCGGGCCGCTCCCGTCCGACCCGGGTCAGCACGAGCGGCGGCAGGTCGGCCTGGCCCGTGGCGAGGGCGTCGAGCGGATGGAAGCGCGGGTCGACCGGCGGCCACCCGGGCAGCGGCGCCAGCAGGGGGTACGTCGCGGCGAGCCCGCGTAGCCAGCGGGGCGGGTCGCGTAGCCAGTCGCCGAGCAGCAGGCCGGCGCCGGAGAAGAACCAGACGGCCACCCGCTCGGGGTCGACGCGCGGGTCGGCGCGGACGAGGTCGGCCGTGTCGGCGACCCGGGTGGCGACCGTGGTCAGGTCGTCGGGGCTCGCCACGGTGAGCCGGGGGATCGCGACGACCGCGCCGCGTTCGGCGAGCAGTGCGCCGTAGCCGTGGTAGAGCGGCCAGTCCCGGGCGTCGGGCGCGTCCGGTGGTCCGGGGACGCCGTGCACCACCACGATCGCGGGGTGGTCGCCGTCGCCGGCCGGCAGGTGCAGGTCGACGTCGCCGTGTCGCTCGACCGGCGCGGGCTGCGGGTCGAGCGCGAACTGTGTCTCCCAGAAGCTATTTGCCATGACGCCGATCTTAGGGCAGCGCACTGCCCCCTGAACCCTCCACTCAGGAGGATGAAGACTTGGCGTGCCGCTCGCGCAGCCGGTCCCGGATCTCCTCCGGGGTATAGGCCCGGCGCTGCCGTTCCGCCCGGGCCACCACCACGCCGGTCGCCGCCACGCCGGCGAGACCGGCCAGGCCGAGCAGCTTCCACCACCGCATCCGTTGCCGCATCCGCTTAGGGTAGTCCTCCATGAGCATCAGCCTGGACGAGGCCGTGGAGCTGACCCGCACCGGCGACCTGTGGGTGTTCCGCGGGCGCAGCGTGCCCGACCGTGCGATCCAGTTCACCACCAACAGCCCGGTCAACCACGTGGGCATGGCGGTGGTGCTTGACGACATGCCACCGTTGATGTGGCACGCCGAGCTGGGCCGCTCGCTCACGGACATGTGGACCGGCACCCGCCAGCGCGGCGTCCAACTGCACGACCTGCGGGACGCCGTCTGCGTCTGGGCCAACCGGTACGGCCAGCGCGGCTGGCTGCGCCAGCTCGAACCGCCCGCCGACGCCGCCATGGAGGAGGCGGTGCTGCGTACCGTCGCACGTCTCGACGGCACACCGTTTCCGTCCACCGCGCAGCTCGCCTGGCGCTGGGCCCGGGGCCGGATGCCGCACCCGCACCGACGCGCGTCCGGGCCGGCCAGCGGGAGAACGCCGGCCAGCGGGAGGACGCCGGACGGCGACCGGGCTGGCACCGGCAGGCCGCAGCACGGCGGGACGCCGGTGCGCGACCGGGCGCTGGAGACGGCGTACTGCGCGGAGGTGGTGGCGGTGACCTACGAGGCGATGGGGCTGCTGCCGGCCGGCCGGCGGCCCAACTGGTACGACCCGGGCCGGTTCTGGAGCGGCGACGGCCTGGCCCTGACCGGCGGTGCCCGGCTCGGCGCGGAGATCGAGGTGCGCATCCCGCCCCGGTGACCAGGTTTGCCTCGGTGGCAGGCCGGTAAAGGTGATCGTCGTGACGGCTTCCACCGACCTCGACACGCTCACCGACTTCTTCGACCGGTACGGCGTGGCCCTGACCACGGCCGACGTGCCGGCGATCGCCGCCTGCTACGCGCTGCCCGGGCTGGTGGTGGCGGACACGTACAGCTTCTCGTTCACCTCGCCGGCGGCGGTGGCGCTCAGCTTCGTCGGCGCCGCACCCGACTACCAGGAGCGGGAGTTGGTTGCCGCGAACGCGCAGATCGAGGACGTGCAGCAGGTGTCCGCCCTGCTCACCGAGGTTGCGGTGCGGTGGGAGTTCCTGGACAGCCAGGGCGGCGCGGTGCCCGGAGAGCGCTACCGCTATCTGCTGCGGGCCACCGACGAGGGCCCGGCCATCTGCACCGTCATCCGCACCGCCTGACGGTGTTAAGCGGGGGCCCCTCCTCTACCGAAAGCGTTAAGAAGGGGCCCCGCCTTACATGCTCAGCGGCGGCTGGCGGCCCAGCGGTCGGTCTCGGGGGCCGAGTGCAGGCCCGGTTCGTGCAGGTTCTCCTCGTCGAGCTGGCCGATCCGGCGGTAGGTGTCCGGACGGCTGGTCCGCAGCACCGCGCCCCAGATCAGGCCGAGCACACCGGCGACCACCGGGATCGCCGGCAGCAGCCACTTCAGGTAGCTGGCGGTGTCCGGCGCGAGGAGCGCGTCGAAGTTGAACAGCAGCACCAGCAGCACGGCGGTGAGCAGGACCGTGCCGAGGGTCGGCGCGATCGCCCGCTGCCAGGCCGACTCCGGTCCGCCGCGACCCCGGAAGAAGCCGACCACGGCGGCCGAGGTGAGCGTCATCAGCAGGACGACGCCGACCGCGGCGGCGCCGGACAGCCAGGTGAACAGGTCGATGACCGGGTCGCGGCCGGTCATCGCGAACGCCAGGAAGACGACCACGGCCAGGATGCTCTGCACCACCGAGCCGGCGATCGGGGCGCCGCTGCGGCTGGACGTCGCGCCGAGGAAGCGGGGCAGGACGTTCTCCCGGCCGAGCGCGAACAGGTAGCGGGCCACGCCGTTGTGGAACGACAGCAGGGCGGCGAGCACGCTGGTGATGAACAGGACGTTCGCGATGTCCGCGACGACGGCGCCGGAGTACTGGTCGAGGGCACCGAAGATCACGCCCGCGCCGGCCTCGGCGCTTGCCTGCGGCGCGTTCTCCGGCCCGGTCAGCACGGTGAGCGCCCAGGCGGAGAAGGCGTAGAACAGGCCGGTGAACGCGACCGCGATGTAGGTGGCCCGGGCCACGGTGCGCCGCGGGTCCTTGACCTCCTCGCTGTAGATGGCGCCGCTCTCGAAGCCGGTGAACGAGGCGATGGTGAACGCGAGCACGGCCCCGAACCCGGCCCCGAAGAGGTGACCGGGGCTGATGCCGGCGGTGGTGACGCTGCCGCCGTCCGGGTGGGCGAACGCGACCAGGTCGAAGATGAGCACGGCCACGCATTCGAGGACGAGCAGCACCGCGAGCACGCTGGCGTTCAGGTCGATCCGGAGCACGCCGAGCAGGCCGATGAAGACCCAGGCCAGGAGCGCCCAGACCCACCAGTCGAGGGTGAGCCCGGCCTTGGCGGTCATGAAGTCCTTCATGACCGCGCCGAACAGCCCGTAGAGACCGATCTGGATCGCGTTGTAGGCGGCCAGCGCGACCGCCGAGCCGGCCACCCCGCCGGCTCGACCGAGGCCGTTGGCGATGTACGCGTAGAACGCGCCGGCGTTCGCGACGTACCTGCTCATCGCGGCGTAGCCGGTGGCGAACAGGGCGAGGACGACCGCGAGGAGTACGTAGCCGAGCGCCGCGCCGATGTTGCCGCTGACCGCGTACATGGTGGTGACGCCGCCGCCCAGAACGGTCAGCGGGGCCGACGCGGCGACGGTGAAGAAGACGAGGTGAGCGGTGCCGAGACGACCACGGCGCAGCCCACCGTCGGAGAAGAACGGATCGGAGGACAAGGCTTCTCCAGGGGAGGGGAAGGGGTTGATTGTCTACTTCGGAACAGCCTGAAGCAGGGTATTGGTGATCACTGATCGTGACAACCCCACTTCGATATCGATTGGGGCGCGCCTGTCGGACCGGAATTGAGCTGTGCGTGGTCATGCCGTACCGTCCCGTGTCGACGATCACGGCCACCGTTCGAGGATGGACCATGACCTACCCCGGGGCACAAGCAACGTACAGGCTCGCCGATGCGCTGTTCCTTATCGGACATGACGAGTTCACCGGAAAGCCGCACGTCGCCGTCGACCGGTTGGAGTGCGGGCTGGCCGGCGCCGCGCTCGCCGAGCTGATGTTCGAGGGGCGGATCGCCCTGGACGGTGGCGGCATCGCCGCGGTCGACCCGCGGCTCTGGCAGGAACCGCTTACCGACCTGCTGATCACCGAGATTCTTCGCCGGGAGGGCGCGCATCCCGCCCGGCTGTGGATCCGCTACCTGCGGAGCCAGCTCAACATCAACGAGCGGGTCGGCACCCGGCTGGTCACCGCCGGCGTCCTCCGCCGGGAGCAGGGCAAGCTGATCGGCCGTCAGGTGCGGTGGCCGGCCATCGACCCGAATCAGGCGGCCTCGCCGCGGGTCCGGTTGACCGCCATGCTGATGCACTCGTCGCCGGCCGAGCTGGACCCGGGCACGCTGCTGCTGGCGAGTCTCGCCGAGGCGGTCGGGCTTGCCGCGCACATCTTCGACCCGCAGGTCGGTGGCCGGATGCGGGACTGCCGCCGGTTCCTGCCGGCGCAGCTCGACGGGCTGCTCACCGCGGTGGTGGGCGCGCTCGACGTCAGCACCACGACGGTGCGCCGCTGACGTTCCGCGGCGCGCCCGACGGGAGCGGCACGTCGCGGCGCCGGGCCGCGTCCCGCCCCGGCGGAAGCGGGGCGGGACGGGCGGACTGCGCTCAGGCGGGGTCGCGCCACATCGGGTAGAGGCTGGGCCCTCCGGGCAGGTCAAGCGTGACGGGGCGACGCCGGAAGCCGAGCCGCTCGTACAGCGCGGCGTTGCGCGGCGTGCTGGCCTCCAGGTATGCGGCAGTGCCGGCGTGATCCAAATCGGTCAGCCGATGTCGCAGCAGTGCCGTGCCGACGCCCTTGCCGTGGTGGTCGGGATGCACCGCGATGAACGGCAGGTACCAGTGCGGCTCGCCCGGGTGGTTCGCCGCCATCAACTCGTCGAGCACGGCGAACCGTTTCATCGCCTCCGTGCCGATCGCGGACTCCAGCTCAGCCAGTTCCTCGCCCTCGTCGCCGTCGTGGTCGCCGTCGACCGGCAGCCAGAGCGTGGCGCCCAGCCCGTCGCCGGCCACGTGGACCTCGCCGGTGCGCAGGGCCAGCGCGACGAACGGCCCGAAGAAGGCGGGGTGGACCCGCGCCCGGTGGTCGTCCGCCGGGAAGATCCAGCCGCTCACCGGGTCACGCATGAACGCCTCGGCGAGGATTCCGGTCACGGCGGCGTGGTCCGCCGTGGACGCACGCCTGATGTTGCCCTGCCACTCAGTCATTGGCCACCCGTCCTACCGCCGCACGAGCCATTGTGGTCATCGATCGGCGTGCAACGTATCAGGTGGCTCCGCCGCGCGGCAGGGCCGCGGATCGGACACTCGCCGCACACCGGTCCTTCTGGCTAGGCTGGCGCAGTCCGCCAACGGGGGAGGGCAGCCGGGCGTTCCTCGCCCGCCGACAGGAGGAACATGTCCCGCTCGCGTCGCGCCACCCCGTCGCCCGCGTCCGCCGTCACCTCGTCCCCGTGGATCCTGGTCGCCACCGGGGTGGTCGTGATGCTGGTGCTGCTTGTGGTGGCGCTCGGCGCGGTGCGCGGGCGGCGGACGTTCCCGGCGCAGGGGCCGACGGACCCGGCCATGTCGTTGCCGGGTTTCCCGGTCGCGCCGGCGACAAGTCCCACGCCGACCGGCGGGGCGCCGGGCGCGGCGTCGCGTCCGGTGGCGCCCGGGCTGTCGCCCCGGTCGACAGTGCTGCCCGCCCGACCGACGCCTGCCGCGTCGACAGGCAGCCCGCGCGGCGACGTCCAACCGGCTCCGCCCGCGCCTCCGCCGCCCGCGCCGCCGGTTCCGCGGTCCGCGGTGACCGGCCGGTACGGCGTGCTGAGCACCTTCGACGGCGGCTTCATCGGCGAGGTGCTGCTCGTCAACACCGGTCGGTCGGCGCAGGGCTGGACGGTGCGGCTGACGTTCCCGCGCGGCCGGCTGGTCACCGCCTGGGTGGAGGGCGCAGAGCAAGGCCCGTTCGGGTTCGACGGCCGGGTCTTCACCTATCGCAGCGGGGTCGACCTGGGCGCGGGCGCGTCGGTGCCGGTGCGGTTCCACTTCGAGCAGACCGGCACCACCCGTCCGGACACCTGCACGGTCGACGGGGTGACCTGCGCCGGTCTCTGAGTCGCCGAGCGCCGACAAACGCCAACCTCCGCAAGATTTCTGCCGTGTTGCAACTATGTTTGCAAGGCATTGCAGAATCTTTCGGCAAGGGCTAGCGTGCGGGCGAATCAGCGACCAGAGAAAGGCCGTCGATGAAACCGACGCCGATTTCCCCCAAGGCGTTGCTCGCCCTGGTCTCCTCCCTCGTCCTCACCCTCGTCGGCATCCCGGTGGCCCTCCACCAGGTGACCGCCGGCGGCACCGACCGCGCCACCACCCCCGACGTCCTGGCCGCCGGCAACGCTCCCCAGTGGAACCGGGAGCCGTCCGCCGAGGCGCTGCTCAAGGCCGGGACCAGCGCCGCGAAGGCGGAGCAGTTCTACTTCGTGCTGCCGGACCGCTTCGCCAACGGCGACAGGCGCAACGACACCGGCGGGCTGACCGGGGACCGCCTCACCACCGGTCTGGACCCCGCCGACAAGGGCTTCTACCACGGCGGCGACCTCAAGGGCGTCATCGACAAGATGGACTACATCCAGGGGATGGGCACCACCGCCATCTGGCTCGCCCCGATCTTCAAGAACCGGCCCGTGCAGGGCGTCGGCGCCGACGTCTCGGCCGGCTACCACGGCTACTGGATCACCGACTTCACCCAGGTCGACCCGCACTTCGGCACCAACGCCGAGCTGACGAAGCTCGTCGACCTCGCCCACCGGCGCGGCATCAAGGTCTACCTCGACATCATCGTCAACCACACCGCCGACATCATCCGCTACGCCCAGGACAAGTACGGCTACGTGGACAAGAAGACCGCGCCGTACCGCGACGCGCAGGGGCGGGCCTTCGAGGACCGCAACTACGCCGACGGCACCCGGACGTTCCCCCGGGTCGACGCGCAGTCCTTCCCGTACACCCCGACGTTCGCCAGCCCGGCCGACGCGAAGGTCAAGGTCCCGGCGTGGCTCAACGACCCGACCATGTACCACAACCGCGGTGACTCCACCTTCGCCGGGGAGAACAGCGAGTACGGCGACTTCTTCGGCCTGGACGACCTGTGGACCGAGCGTCCCGAGGTGGTCCGGGGCATGACCGACATCTACGGCCAGTGGATCGGCAAGGCCGGCGTCGACGGGTTCCGCCTCGACACCGTCAAGCACGCCAACCTCGACTTCTGGCCGCAGTTCACCCGGGGCATCGACGCCGCCGCGGCGAAGGCCGGCAAGAAGGACTTCTTCATGTTCGGCGAGGTCTACAGCGCCGACCAGGCGATCGAGTCGACGTACGTGCGACAGGGCGGCCTGCCCGCCACGCTCGACTTCTCGTTCCAGGAGGCGGCACGCGGCTACACCGCCGCCGACGGCTCGGCCCGGGCGCTCGCCGACGTCTACGCCAAGGACGACCTGTACTCCGCGCGGGACACCGACGCGAACCGGCTCACCACGTTCCTCGGCAACCACGACATGGGCCGGATCGGCTCGTTCATCGCCGCCGCCGGCGGTGACGACGCCACCCAACTGCGCCGCGACCAGCTCGCCCACCAGCTCATGTTCCTCACCCGCGGCCAGCCGGTGGTCTACTCCGGCGACGAGCAGGGCTTCACCGGCCCCGGCGGCGACAAGGACGCCCGGCAGGACATGTTCGCCTCGCGGACCGCCGACTACCTCGACGACGACCTGATCGGCACCAGCCGCACCCACGCCGTCGACCAGTACGACACCCGGCACCCGCTCTACCGGACCATCGCCGAGCTGGGCCGGCTCCGGGCGGCGCACCCCGCGCTACGCGACGGCGTCCAGATCACCAGGTACGCCGCCGACGGCCCCGGCGTGTTCGCGTTCTCCCGCGTCCTGCCCACCGAGCGGGTGGAACACGTCGCGGCGTTGAACAACGCGCCCACCCCGCAGACTGTCACCGTGGACACCTGGTCGGCCGGCACCCGCTTCACCGGCATCTACGGCGGCGCCGCGACCGCGACGGCCGGCGCCGACGGCAAGCTGAGCCTCACCGTGCCGGCCATGTCGGCGATGGTGCTCAAGGCCGACCGGGCCATCCCGTCGGCCGGCGCGGCCCCGCGCGTCACGCTCACCGAGCCGGGTGCCGACCCGGTCGCCACCACCGCCGCCGTCACCGCCCAGGTCACCGGCGACCCGCTCGCCACCGTCACGTTCGCAGCGAGGGTCCCCGGCGGGAAGTGGACGCTGCTGGGCACCGCCGACCGCGCCCCGTACACCGTCCACCACGACCTGACCGGCCTGGCCGGCGGCACCACAGTCGAATACAAGGCGGTGGTCCGCGACGGCAGGGGCCGCACCGCCACCGCCCGCACCACCGGCACGGTCGGCACCCCGGCGCCTGGCGCGTCCCGGGACTGGGCGATCGTGCACTACAAGCGCCCGGCCGGCGGGTACGCCGACTGGGGCCTCTACGCCTGGGGCGACATCGACCCGGCGTACGCCACCGAATGGCCCAAGGGGCAGCCGTTCGCCGGTGAGGACGCGTACGGCCGGTTCGCCTGGGTCAAGCTCAAGCCGGGCGCGACGTCGGTCGGTTTCCTCGTGGTCGACTCCGACGGCAACAAGGACGTGGCGAACGACCGCACCATCGACGTGACGCAGACCGGCGAGGTCTGGGTCAAGCAGGGCGACCCGGCGCTCTATCCCACCCGCGAGGCGGCCACCGGCGAGCCCGCCCCACCCGTCGACGAGGGCACCGCGGTCATCCACTGGCGCAAGGCCGACGGCAACTACGACGGCTGGGGCCTGCACCTGTGGGACGGCGCGGCCAACCCGACCGACTGGGCCGCCCCGCTCGAGCCGGAGAAGATCGACGCGTACGGCGCGGTGTTCCGGGTGCCCCTGGCCGCCGGCGCGACCGGGCTGAGCTACATCCTGCACAACGGCGACGAGAAGGACCAGCCGGACGACCAGCGACTCGACCTGACAGTCGGGCACGAGGTGTGGCTGCTCGCCGGCGTCACGGGCCGGCTGCTGCCGGCGACCAGTTCCGGCGCCGCCACGGACGTCGACCTCACCAAGCAGAGGGCGCAGTGGATCGACAGGTCCACCGTCGCCTGGGCCACCGGGCCGACCGACGGCAGGCGGTACGCGCTCGTCGCCGCGCCGGCCGGCGGGATCGGCATCGCCGACGGCGAGCTGACCGGCACGTACACCACGCTCCCGCTGCGGGCACAGCGCAACGGGCTGACCGAGGCGCAACGGCAGGCGTACCCCCATCTCTGGGCCCATCGCACCTTCGCGCTTGATCGCGCCGACCTGGCCAAGGTGCCGGCGGCGCTGCGCGGGCAGCTCGTGGTGACCGAACGGGACGCCGAGGGCGCGCTGCTGCGCGCCACCGGGGTGCAGATCCCCGGCGTCCTCGACGACGTCTACCCGGCGGCCACCTCGGCGAAGCTCGGCCCGACATTCGCCGGCCGGGTGCCGACGCTCGCCGTGTGGGCGCCGACCGCGCGGAAGGTGTCGCTGCAACTGTTCGACTCGCCGACCGCGCAGCCGAGCACGGTGGCGATGCGCCGCGACGACCGCACCGGCGTCTGGTCGGTGCGCGGCAGCCGGGCGTGGACCGGCCGCTACTACCGCTACCAGGTGCAGGCGTGGCAGCCGGCGGCGCAGAAGATGGTCACCGCCTCGGTGACCGACCCGTACTCGGTGGCGCTCGCGCCGAACTCGACGCACAGTCAGATCGTCGACCTGGCCGACCCGGCGCTCGCGCCGGCCGGCTGGGCGAACCTGCGCAAGCCGGCGCCCGTGCCGGCGTCGAAGGCGCAGATCTCCGAGCTGTCGGTACGCGACTTCTCCATCGCCGACAGCACCGTGCCGGCCGAGCGACGGGGCACCTACCTCGCGTTCACCGACCCGAAGACGGCAGGCATGACGCACCTGCGGGCGCTCGGCGACGCCGGGGTCACCCACCTGCACCTGCTGCCGGCGTTCGACTTCGCGACCATCCCGGAGAAGCGGGCCGACCAGGCCCAACCGGCCTGCGACCTGGCGAAGCTGCCGCCGGACTCCGACCAGCAGCAGAAGTGCGTCGCGGCGGTCGCCGACACCGACGGCTACAACTGGGGGTACGACCCACTGCACTACACCGTGCCGGAGGGCGGCTACGCGGTCGACCCGACCGGCGCGAGGCGCACCACCGAGTTCCGGCAGATGGTCGCTGGGGTGAACCAGGCCGGCCTGCGGGTGGTCATGGACGTCGTCTACAACCACACCTCGGCCGCCGGCGCCGACCCGAAGTCCGTGCTCGACCAGGTGGTGCCGGGCTACTACCACCGGCTGCTCGACGACGGCACGGTCGCCAACTCGACCTGCTGCGCCAACACCGCCCCGGAACACGCCATGATGGGCAAGCTCGTGGTGGACTCGCTTGTCACCTGGGCCAAGGCGTACAAGGTGGACGGTTTCCGGTTCGACCTGATGGGCCACCACCCGAAGGCGAACATCCTGGCCGTACGGGCGGCGCTCGACAAACTCACGCTCGCTCGCGACGGCGTCGACGGCCGGAAGATCATGCTCTACGGCGAGGGCTGGAACTTCGGCGAGGTCGCCGACGACGCCCGGTTCACGCAGGCCACCCAGGCCAACATGGCCGGCACCGGGATCGGCACGTTCAACGACCGGCTCCGCGACGCGGTGCGCGGCGGCGGACCCTTCGACGCCAACCCACGCATGCAGGGCTTCGCCTCCGGGCTCTTCACCGACCCCAACGGCGACGAGGTCAACGGCTCGGCGGCCGAGCAGCGAGCCCGGCTGCTGCACTCCCACGACCTGATCAAGGTGGGGCTGACCGGCAACCTGCGCGACTACCTGTTCACCGACTCCTCCGGCAGGCGGGTCACCGGCGGCCAGGTCGACTACAACGGCTCACCGGCCGGCTACACCGCCGCGCCGGGCGAGGCGGTCACGTACGTCGACGCGCACGACAACGAGATCCTGTACGACGCGCTCGCGTACAAGCTGCCGCCTGGCACCTCGGCGCAGGACCGGGCCCGGATGCAGGTGCTCGCGCTGGCGACCACCGCCCTCGGGCAGGGCCCCGGCTTCGTGACGGCGGGCTCGGAGCGGCTGCGCTCGAAGTCGCTCGATCGCAACTCGTTCAACTCCGGCGACTGGTTCAACCAGATCCGCTGGGACTGCGCCCAGGGCAACGGATTCGGCGCCGGCCTGCCACCGGAGCAGGACAACAAGGACAAGTGGCCGTACGCGAAGCCGCTGCTCGCCGACCCGAAGCTGGTGCCGGGCTGCGCGGCGATCGACCTGGCCGACGCCCGGTACGCGGAACTGCTGCGGATCCGCCGGTCCTCGCCGGTGTTCGGGCTGCCCACCGCGCGGGAGGTGCAGAAGCGGGTCGCGTTCCCGCTTTCCGGGGCGACGGAGACCCCGGGGGTACTCACCATGACCCTGGACGCTCGCGGGCTCAGCGGGACGTGGAAGTCGGTGACCGTCGTCTTCAACGCCACCCCGGAAACGGCGAAGCAGACGGTCACCGGCCTGCGCGGAGCGAGCGTGGCGCTGCACCCGGTGCTGCGCGACTCGGCCGACCCGGCGCTGCGGACGGCGTCGTTCGACCGGGCGGGCGGCACGTTCACCGTGCCGGCGCGTAGCGTGGCGGTCTTCGTCCAGAGCTGACCCCGCGACGACACCGGCCCCCCTGCCACGAGTGGCAGGGGGGCCGGTGCGTACCCCGGGCCGTCGGTTCAGTTGAAGCAGTCCTCGACGGTGTTGGCGCAGTTGGTGGGGTCGTTGTTGCTGATGAGGGATTCGTCGTCGAGCTTGACGCGTCCTTCGTGGTTGAGGATGCCGCCGGCGACGCGGTGGAGTTTTCCGGTGTCGGTGGCGGTGTTCTCGGTGACGTGGGTCTTGGTCAGGGTGATGGTTGCCTTGTTGTTGAAGATGCCGCCGCCGTTGAGGGCGGTGTTGCCCTTGATGACGGTGTTGCGCAGGGTGAGGGCGGCGTTGTCGTCCTCGTCCTGCGGGCGGGTGAGGAATCCGTCCTCGATCTTGATGAGCCACTGGCCGTTGAAGATGCCGCCGCCGAAGCGGTTGGCGGTGTTGTCGACGATGACGCTGTCGGCGATGGTGGCGCTGCCCTCGTCCTTGGTGTTCGGGTAGCCCCAGTGCTTGCCGCCGCTGGTGACCACGCCACCGCCGTCGCCGTCGGCGTGGTTCTTGGCGATGACGGCGTGGTCGACGTCGAGGTCGGTGTTCTCGGCGTAGATGCCGCCACCGTTCTCGCAGGCGGTGTTGCCGGTGATGTGGGTGAACGAGACGGTGACGTAACCGCCGCTGCTGAACAGCCCACCACCGTTCTTGCCGGCGTGGTTGTCCGACACCGAGGACTTCTCGCCGTCCTTGCCGCCGTCCTTGCCGTGGTCGGAACCGATGATCTCGACCGTGCCGGCCTCGTCGTGCTTGCCGGTCGGGACGTAGCTCTTCAGCTTCGAGGCGTCGGCGCCGTACTTGCCGGAGAGGCCGCTGCCGTTGGCGATGCCGCCGCCGTTGCCGCCTGCCGTGTTGTCGTCGACGTTGGTCTCCTCGACCTTGAGGATGCCGCGGTTGAACACGCCGCCGCCGTCGCCCTGGGCGTGGTTGTTGACGACCTTGCTGTCCTCCAGCCACACGCGGCCGAAGTTCGCCACCGCGCCACCGTTGTGCTCGGCGTTGTTCTTGGTGAGCTTGACGTTTGACAGGTGGGCGCTGCCGCCGCGCTCGACAAGCAGCGCGCCGCCGTCACCCTCGCCTTCGCTCTCCTCGCCGACCGGACCCGTGGCTGTCGCCGTGGCCGTGGCCACCGTCGTCGTGGCCACCGCCGTCGACGCGACCTGGGCCGTGGTGGCCTGGGTCGTGGTGGCCTGGGTCGTGGTGGCCTGGGCCGCGGTGACGGGGGCGGCCTTCACGGCTGCCGGAGCGGCCGGTGCGACGAGCGCCGATGCGGTAGCGGCCTTGGCCGCGGTGGTGGCCGTCGTGCCCGCGACCGCCGGCTGGGCCGGGGCGGCGGCGGGGGCCGGCAGGGCCGCCGTGCCGTTCGCCGCGGCGGGCGCCACCATCTCGGGCTCACCCGGGTACTTGAACTCGGCGGCGTTGCCGCCGGAGATGGTGAGGTCCTTGAGGGTGAGGGCGCCGCCGTCGACGACGCGGAAGATTCGGAAGGAGTCTTCGGCGTCGCGGGTGATGGTGGAGCCGTTGCCCTTGATGGTGACGTCCTGCTTGATCTCGGGTAGGGCGCCGCCGATCTTGCGGTCCTTGACGCCGAGTTCGTAGGTGCACTTCTCGGCCAGTTTCAGCGTGCCGCCGTGGTCGCGGTTGGCCAGTTCGATCGCGTCGACCAGGGCGTCGTCGTCACAGGGCACCTCGCGTGCCTTGCCGTGGTCGCCCTCGGGGCCCCACTCGCCCCACTCGCCCTGGTCGCGGCCCTCCTTGCCGTGTTCGTCCTTGCCGTCCGTGCCGTGTTCGTCCTCGCCGTACTCGCCCTTGCCGTGCTCGTCCTCGGCGGCCTCGTCGCCGTGCTCACCGTCGGTGAGCTGCTGCGAGGTCGACCACTTCACGTCGGCGAGTCGGTGCGGACCGGTCGCCCCGGTGGTCGCGTACGCGACGCCGGCGAGGCTGACCGCTCCGGTCAGGCCCACAACGCCGGTGGCGAGCCACAGCCGGCGGCGCCGGAACGGGGAGATGGTCTCGCGGGTGGTGGCGTCATCGTTATTGCGAAGGTAGTTGGACATCGGAGCTCTCTGCCCTCTCCTTGTACCTGACAAGGTCGCTTCGCCACAGCGAGGCGGCCTTCGCTACAAATCGGTTGTAGCTGCTGAGAACGAACTTATGAGAACGTTCTTCGCCTCGTGGTCGGATACGAAAAAAACCCGCATAAGGGTGCGGGTTGGTCGGGCCGGCGCAGCGGGGACAGGATGCCCCGGCCGGGGACACCGCGCCCGGAAGGTGGCAGCCCTCCTCCCACCGGAGGGTCGGCAGAAGGAGGGCTCGCCGGGGCCGTCGGTTCAGTTGAAGCAGTCCTCGACGGTGTTGGCGCAGTTGGTGGGGTCGTTGTTGCTGATGAGGGATTCGTCGTCGAGCTTGACGCGTCCTTCGTGGTTGAGGATGCCGCCGGCGACGCGGTGGAGTTTTCCGGTGTCGGTGGCGGTGTTCTCGGTGACGTGGGTCTTGGTCAGGGTGATGGTTGCCTTGTTGTTGAAGATGCCGCCGCCGTTGAGGGCGGTGTTGCCCTTGATGACGGTGTTGCGCAGGGTGAGGGCGGCGTTGTCGTCCTCGTCCTGCGGGCGGGTGAGGAATCCGTCCTCGATCTTGATTAGCCACTGGCCGTTGAAGATGCCGCCGCCGAAGCGGTTGGCGGTGTTGTCGACGATGACGCTGTCGGCGATGGTGGCGCTGCCCTCGGTGCTGACCAGGCCGCCGCCGTCATCGTCGGCGTGGTTGCCGGCGATGATGACCTTTGCCACGTCGAGGTCGGTGTTCACGGCGTAGATGCCGCCGCCGTTCCCGCAGGCGGTGTTGCCGGTGACGGCGGTGAAGGAGACGGTGACGTAACCGCCGCCGCTGAACAGCCCACCACCGTTGCTCCCGGCACGGTTGCGGCTGAGGGTGCTCGGCGAGGCGTCCTTGCCGTCCCAGGCCCCGATGATCTCCACGGTGCCGGCGTCGTGCCCGACCCCCGTGCGGCGTCCGCCGTTGCCGTTGGCGATGCCGCCGCCGGTGCCGCCCGCGGTGTTGTCGTCGACCCTGGTCTCCTCGACCTTGAGGATGCCGCGGTTGAACACGCCGCCGCCGTCGCCCTGGGCGTGGTTGTCGACGACCCTGCTGTCCTCCAGCCGGACACGGCCGAAGTTCGCCACCGCGCCGCCGTCGCCCTCGGCGTCGTTGCCGGTGAGCGTCACGTGCGAGAGGCGGGCCTTGCCGCCGCGTTCGACAAGCAGCGCGCCGCCGTCACCCCCGCCCCGCTCCTCGCCGCCGAGCGCCCGGGCCGACGAGACCGACCCACCCGGGTACGCGAACTCGGCGGCGTTGCCGCCGGAGATGGTGAGGTCCTTGAGGGTGAGGGCGCCGCCGTCGACGACGCGGAAGATTCGGAAGGAGTCTTCGGCGTCGCGGGTGATGGTGGAGCCGTTGCCCTTGATGGTGACGTCCTGCTTGATCTCGGGTAGGGCGCCGCCGATCTTGCGGTCCTTGACGCCGAGTTCGTAGGTGCACTTCTCGGCCAGTTTCAGCGTGCCGCCGTGGTCGCGGTTGGCCAGTTCGATCGCGTCGACCAGGGCGTCGTCGTCGCAGGGCACGTCACGGGTCCCGTCGTGCTCCTCCGCGTCACCCCGCGCCCCCCACCCCGGGCCTTCCTGGCCGTGGGCGTCCTCGTTGTCCGGGCCTTTCTGGCCGTGGGCGTCGTCCCGGCCCGGGCCGGTGTGGGCGCTGTCCTCGCTCTTCGGGCCGTGACCGGCGCTGTCCTCGTTCTTCGGGCCGTGACCGGCGCTGTCCTCGTTCTTCGGGCCGTGACCGGCGCTGTCCTCGTTCTTCGGGCCGTGACCGGCGCTGTCCTCGCCCGTCCGGCCGTCCTCGGGGGAGTCGTCGTCGGCGTTCTGCGGCGCGGTCGCGCGGTTGTCCGCCACCCGCTCCGGGTCGCCGGCCCTGTCGTTGCGGGCGGCGAGCCCGCCAAGCGCCGCCAGGCCGACGACGCCGGTCAGCCCGGCCACGCCGGTGGCGACCCAGAGCGCCCGTCGCCTGCTGTTCCGCGGCGGCACCATCGGCGCCCCGTCGTCAGGTGTCGTCACGTCGTCAGACATGCGCGCATTCCGCCCTTCGGTCCGTCTCAAACGGTCATACGGCCACGGGCCGCACGAGAAGGCCACAAAAACGTCGCAGCCTCCGAGATGCACCGTAAAAGAAGCACCCTCGCGAAAATGACGTATCCGAAGAACACCCACATAAGCGTCAAGAAGGACACCGGGCGGACCCCCTCGACGAACCAGCGACCGCCAGGAGGTCACCCCACGGCGCTGATCATGAAGTTAGCGGCTGTGGGAGCGCTCTCTTAGCCGCTAACTTCATGATCAGCGCGCGGGGCGGCGCGGGTCAGCCGGGCAGGCGGGGGCCGGCCTCCCGCTGCTCGGCCAGCCACGTCTCCACCTCGTCCGAGCGGCGCGGCAACCCGGCCGAGAGGTTCACCGGGCCGTCTGCGGTGACCAAGATGTCGTCCTCGATCCGGACGCCGATGCCCCGCAACTCCTCGGGGACCAACTCGTCCTCAGGCTGGAAGTAGAGCCCGGGCTCGACGGTCAGCACGTACCCCTCGCCGAGCGGCCCGTCGCGGTAGGTCTCCTTGCGCGCGTTCGCGCAGTCGTGCACGTCGATGCCGAGCATGTGGCTGGTGCCGTGCAGCGTCCAGCGGCGGTAGACCGTGGAGGCCGGATCCATCGCCTCGTCCACGCTCACCGGCAGCAGCCCGAGATCCTTGAGCGCCTCGGCGAGCACCCGCATCGAGGCCAGGTGGACGTCGCGGAACCCCACACCCGGCTTGCACATGTCGATGCCGGCCTGCTGGGCGGCGTGGACCGCGTCGTAGACCTGACGCTGGAGCGGGGTGAACCGGCCGTCGACCGGCAGCACCCGGGTGACGTCGGCGGTGTAGAGGTTGCGGTTCTCCACACCCATGTCCATCAGGAGCAGGTCACCGGGGCGGGTGGCGCCGTGGTTGTGCACCCAGTGCAGGATCGTCGCGTGCTCGCCGGCCCCGACGATCGAGCCGTAGCCGACGTCGTTGCCGTCGTGCCGGGCCCGCAGCGCGAACAGCCCCTCCAGCAGTCGCTCCGAGATCGGCCGGTCGGCGGGCAGCGCCCGCGCCACGTCCTCGAAGCCGCGCACCGTGGCGTCGCACGCCTCCTGGAGCTGCGCGATCTCCCACTCGTCCTTGACCAGCTTCAGCTCGGAGATCGTGATGGCCAACTCACGGTCACGGGCCGGCTGGCCCTCGGCGCGCGGCCCGTCGTAGCGGCGAACGGCGGCGTCCACCCGGGCGTCGAAGCCGCGCAGCACCCGGGTCCGCCCCGGGGCCAGCTCGGCGAGCGCCGCGTCCAGCTCGCCCAGGTCGGCCGTCGGCAGGCCCAGCTCGGTCGACTTCTCGCGCAGCGTCGGCCGGCGGCCCACCCACAGCTCGCCGTGCCGGCTGCGGAAGAACTCGTCGGTGGCCCGGGACGACCGGGGCCGCATGTAGAGCGTGGCCTCGCCGCCCGGACGTAGCACGAGGACGCTGTCCGGCTCGTGGTCGCCGGTCAGGTACGCGAAGTCGCTGCCCGGCCGGAACCGGTGGTCGGTGTCGTTGGCGCGTACCTTCTCGTTGCCCGTGGGGACGACAAGCGTCTCGCCCGGGAACGCCTCGGCCAGCGCGGCCCGCCGCTTGGCGTGGTCGGGCGCCTCCGGGCGGGGGGCGACCGACAGCTCGGTGTCCCGCCAGCCCTGCCGCATGAACGACAGGAACGCCTCCGGGAAGTCCGGGTCGTGCGACTCCGTGCCGTCCGCCGGCTTGCCCTGCTGCGCCCGATCCTCGGCCATGATCCCGCCCCTCCCTGAGCCTCGTCGCTGGTCCCGACGGTACCGCGCGCACGACGGCGGGGAGTGCCTGCGGTGCCGCGACGGTGGCTTCCGGCGCGTGGAAAGATGGCCCCCATGTGCGGACTCCTGGCCTTCTTCAGCGCGCGCGGCGACGCCGCCGCCCACCGCGACCACATCGCCGGCGCACTGGAGTGCCTGCACCACCGTGGCCCGGACGAGACCGGGGTCGAGGTGGTCGGCGACGCCTCCGGCCGGTACGCGGACGGCGTGTTCGCGCACAAGCGGCTGGCGATCATCGACGTGGCGCTCAGCCACGAGCCCCTGCCGTACGCGGGCGGGCGCTACCTGCTCACCTTCAACGGCGAGATCTACAACTACATCGAGCTGCGCGACGAGCTGGTCCGCGACTTCGGCGCCCAGTTCGCCACCAACGGCGACGGCGAGGTGATCGTCGCCGGCTATCACTACTGGGGTGAGCAGGTGCTCACCAAGCTGCGCGGCATGTTCGCGTTCGTGATCTGGGACCGGCAGGAGCGGCGGGCCTTCGGCGCCCGGGACTACTTCGGCATCAAGCCGCTGCACTACCTCCAGACCCAGGACGGCCTCTACCTCGCCTCGGAGAAGAAGGCGCTGCTGCCGTTCGCGCACTCCGCCTACCAGGGTGACGCGGGGATCGACACCGCGAACCTGAGCCACTACCTGACCCTCCAGTACGTCCCCGAGCCGGGCACGCTGCACAAGGGGATCAGCCGGATCGGGTCGGGGGAGTACCTGACCTGGAGTCCGGACGGCCGGATCGACGTACGCCGCTGGTACCGGCCGGTGTTCCGCCCGGCGCCGGTCTCCGACGAGCAGAAGCTCTACCACGAGATCCGGGAGACGCTGCGGGAGAGCGTCCGGATGCACATGCGCTCGGACGTGCCGGTGGGCTCGTTCCTGTCCAGCGGCATCGACTCCACCGCCGTGGTGGCGCTGGCCCGGGAGTTCAATCCGAACATCCTCACCTTCACCGTCGGCTACGACGTGCCCGGCTACTCCGAGATCGACGTCGCCCAGGAATCGGCCCGGCACCTCGACGTGACCACCATCCCGACGAAGATCGGGCCGCAGGACATGATCGACGCGCTGCCGAAGATCGTTTGGCACCTGGACGACCCGGTCGCCGACCCGGCCCTGGTGCCGCTCTACTTCGTGGCGAAGAAGGCCGCCGAGCACGTCACGGTGGTGCTCTCCGGCGAGGGCGCGGACGAGTTCTTCGGCGGTTACACGATCTACCGGGAGCCGCTGTCGCTCAGCTCGGTCAATGGCCTGCCGGACGGCGTGCAGAAGGGGCTGCGGGCGGTCTCCAAGGCCATCCCGCAGGGGGTCAAGGGCAAGAGTTTCCTGGAGCGCGGCACCACCCCGATCGAGGAGCGCTACTACGGCAACGCCCGGATGTTCACCGAGGAGGAGAAGCAGCACCTGCTGCGCCGCTACGACCCCTCGGTGCGCTACACCGACGTGACCGCGCCGATCTACGCCGAGTGCACCGAGCTGGACGACGTCACCAAGATGCAGTACGTCGACCTCTACACCTGGCTGCGCGGCGACATCCTGGTCAAGGCGGACCGGATCTCGATGGCGCACTCGCTCGAGGTCCGGGTGCCGTTCCTGGACCGGGAGGTGTTCAACGTCGCCGCCGGCATCCCGGTCGACCTGAAGCTGCCGCCCCGCTCCGAGGCCACCAAGTACGCCATGCGCCAGGCGTTGCAGGGCGTCGTCCCGCCGGCCATCGTCAACCGCAAGAAGCTGGGCTTCCCGACCCCGACCCGGGTCTGGTTGCGCGGCGAGATGTACGAGTGGGCCCGGCACGTGCTGTCCACCTCGGGCGCCGGTGACCTGGTCGACCTGTCGTACGCGATGCGGCTGCTCGACGAGCACAAGCGGGAGGAAGCCGACCACTCCCGCAAGGTGTGGACCGTGCTGATCTTCTGCATCTGGCACGCGATCTTCGTGGCGAAGACCCTTGACCCGGGCATCCAGCGCAACCAGTCGGCGCTTCTCACCAAGCCTGTGGTCGGCAGCATGGTGCGCTGACCCACGGCGAGACGAAGGGCCCCCGGCGCGCTGCCGGGGGCCCTCCTCAGTGCGGTGTCACCTACCGGTGCAGGTGACCGTGGGTAGCGTGTTCTGGCCGGAGATGTTCGCGGTGAAGCCGAACGTGGTGGTGCCCTCCGGTGCGACACTGCCGTTGTAGGCGGCGTTGGTGACCGTCACCGACGCCCCGCTACCGCTCAGCGTGCCGTTCCACACCTGGTTGATGGTCTGTCCGCTCGGCCAGGTCCAGCTCGCGGTCCACCCGGAGTACGTCCGGGTGCTGTGGTTCATGATCATGACCTCGCCCTGGAAGCCGCCGCCCCAGGCGCTTACCACCTTGTAGACCGCCATGCAGTTGCCGGCCGGCATGGTCGGCGTCGGCGTCGGCGTCGCGCCGGTCGGCGTGGGGGTCGGGTTGGTGGGCGTCGGCGTCGGGTTGGTGGGCGTGGGGGTCGGGCGGGTCGGCGTCGGCGTCGGGCTGCCGTTGCCCGAACCGATCCCGGTCACCTCGCCGTTGCCGCCGTCGAACGTCACGTCCGAGCAGCCGAAGAAGTTCTCCTGGCTGTCCGAGCGGACCCAGCGCGAGTAGATGATGTGCCGGCCGCTCTTGTTCGACGGCAGGGTGCCGTTGAAGTAGTAGTGGCCGTCGTTGGTGCCGACCGCGCCGCTCTGCGGCGGGTTGGTCACCTGGAGGAACGGCTGCTCCTCCAGGTCGCTCCACGCCAGCGCCCGGGTCGGGCTCCAACTGTCCTTGGTCACGTAGAAGTAGAACGTGCCCGGGTGGTGGGCCCAGTTGCTGTAGCGGAACTCCATCGACCGCCCGGCCGTCAGGTGCGTGACCGGCCAGTCGTTGCGGGCCGCGTCGTAGCCGCTGAAGTTGGCGTTGCCGCCGCTGCACAGCTTGCCGTCGGGGATGAACCCGGTGGTCCGGCCGCCCGCGTCGGAGCGCAGCACGCTGAACCAGTTGTAGAGCGAGTTCGCGCCGTTCTCGGCGACGGCCGACGCGCATGCCGGGTTGTTCGGCCGGATCTCACCGCTGCCGGTGAGGCCGTCCTTCCAACACAGGTAGGTACGGGCGCCCGGCGTCATCGCCGCGCCGTGCGCGGCGGCCGGGTCGGAATTGGAGGCCAGGGCGAACGCGCCCAGGGCCAGGGTGAGGGCCGCGGTGACCAGCGCGGCCGTACGGGATCGGTGCACGGGGATCTCCTGACTCGCGGAGCGTGACCCACCTTCGGTCCGCCCCGCTGCGACGAGCGGATGCGATGATCGCGGTGCCCGCGCCCGGCGGTCGGCCGGGGCTTTCGGGGACGCGCACCGCCTGCGGTCCGTGCCACGGACCGTGGATGCCCTCGCGTCGGCTCGACCCGGCGACGCGGCAGCCCCCCGCGCCCTTCCCGGTAGGACAATCCCACCACGTCCGGCCCCCGCACGCAATAGCCGCGAGTCGATGCGCCGGGTCGCGTCACATCGGGCCCCGGGGATGAGTCAGGATCGACAGCAGGACAACGAGGGGAGCAGGGATGGGGTACGCGGTGGTGCTCGGCGAGGCGTTGGTCGACCTGCTCGACGCCGTGCACGACGGGGAACCCGTCTACCGGCAGGCGATCGGCGGCGGGCCGCTCAACGTGTCGGTGGCCGTCGCCCGTCTCGGCGGCGACGTGCAGTTCGTCGGGTCGCTCGGCGACGACGCGCTCGCCACCCGGATCCGCGGCTTCCTCGCCGACGCCGGCGTCGGGGTGGCCGGGGCGGTGACGGTGCCCGCTCCGACCGCGCTGGCCGTGGCCACCTTCGCCGGCCCGGAGCCGGAGTTCCGCTTCTACGGCGAGCCGCGCTCGTACGCCCTGCTCGGCCCGGACGATCTCGACGTGGCGCTTGTCGAGGGCGCGGACGTGCTCTACTGCGGCTCGATCGTGCTGCTCGACCCGCCGGTGCTGGCCGCCGCCCGCCGGGCCTGGTCGATCGCCGGCGGGCTGCGGGTGTTCGACCCGAACGTGCGCCCGAGCCTGCTCACCGCGCCGGGCGCGCTGGACGGGCTGCGGGCCGTGGTCGCCGAGTTCGCCGCCGCCGCCCACCTGGTCAAGCTGAGCGCCGCGGACGCCAAGGTGCTCTACCCGGACGAGCCGGTCGAGGGCGTCGCCGCGTACCTGCGGGAGTTGGGCGCGGCCACCGTGGTGGTCACGCTCGGCGCGGACGGCGCACTGGTCGCGGTCGCCGACGACGTGGTCCGCGTGCCCGCGCCGAAGGTCGACGCGGTGGACGCCACAGGCGCCGGTGACTCGGTGATGGGCGCGCTCGTGGCCGAGTTGCTCGCCGCCGGCGAGCCGGCCGACGCCGCCGGCTGGCGGGACCGGGTCGCGTTCGCGCTCCGGGTCGCCGCTCTCGTGTGCGAGTCACCCGGCGGCGCCACCGCCATGCCCACCCGCCCCGCCGTAACCGCCCGCTTCGCGTGAAAGGCGGGGGCCCTTATTAACGCATTCGGTAGAGGCGGGGGCCCCTATTAACGCCGCGCGCCCGGCGCCGCGCGCCCGGCGCCGCGCGCCCGGCGCCGCGCGCCCGGCGCCGCGTACTAGGCGCTCGGCGCTGGGCGGCGGTGGCGGGCGAGGGTGAGGACTGCGGTCAGGGACAGGGCGGCGGCGCCGGCCAGGACGACGGCCATCGGCAGGGCGCTGCCCTCGCCACCCAGGCCGACCAGGGGCGCGGCGAGCGCGCCGACCACCGACTGGATGCCGCCCATCAGCGCGGCGGCGGTGCCCGCGTGCCGGGCATGCGCGTCAAGCGCCAGCGCGGTGCTGTTCGGCATCACCATGCCCAGCGAGCCGACGAAGGCGAACAGCGCGACCGCCGTCACGGCGAGGCTGCCGGTGAGCGCGCCGGTCAGGACGCCGGTGGCGGTGACCAGGCCGACCACGAGCGTGGGGACCAGCAGCCGGCGCGGGCTGAACCGGTCGAGCAGCCGGGCGTTGACCTGGCCGGTCGCCACCAGCGCGAGCGCGTTCACCCCGAAGATCACGCTGAACACGACCGCCGAGACGCCGAAGACGTCCTGGAAGACGAAGGACGACCCCGAGATGTACGCGAACAGCCCGGCGAACGCGAAGCCCTGGGTCAGCGCGTACCCGAGGTAGACCCGGTCGGCGGCCAGTGACCGCATGGTCCGGGCGGTGCTGGCCAGGCCGCCGGTGCTGCGGCGGTCGGCCGGCAGCGTCTCCGGCAGGCGCAGCGCGACCGCGACGGCGAGCAGCGCCCCGATGACGGCCAGGGTGACGAAGACCGCCTGCCAGGAGCCGAACCGGAGCACCAGGCTGCCGACGCTCGGCGCGGCCACCGGCGCCACGCCGAAGACCAGGGTGAGCCGGGAGAAGTACTTCGCGGCGTCCCGCCCGGCGTAGAGGTCGCGCACCACCGCGCGGGCGACCACCACGCCCATGCCGCCGGCCAGCCCCTGCGCGAACCGCGCGGCGGCCAGCAGCGGGGCGTTCGGCGCGGCGGCGCAGGCAAGCGCGAGCACCGCGTACGCGACGACGCCGACCAGGACCGGCCGGCGTCGCCCCCAGCGGTCGCTGAGCGGGCCGGTGACCAGTTGGCCCAGGGCCAGGCCGACCAGGCAGGTGGTGAGCGAGAGCTGGATGCCGGCCTGTTCGGCGCCGAGGTCGCGGGTCATCGCCGGGAACGCCGGCAGGTACATGTCAAGCGAGAGCGGGCCGATCGCGGTGAGCGTGCCGAGCAGCACCAGCAGGGTCACGCCGCCGCCGTGCGGGGCGTGGCGGTCGGCGGACGGGCGCGCGGCAGTCCGCACGGGGTGGCTCACGAGGGGTCTCCCAGGATCGGTGTTCCGGGTTACCTTATCTCTGTAGTCAGAACTATTGCGATGTGAAGCAGGTGACCCGGTGGCTACCGACGAGATCGCACGGCTCGGCGCGGGCCTCGGGGAACTGCACCGGCTGCTGCGGCGCAGGACCGTCGCCCGCGCCGACCGGGACCCACTGCCCGAGGCGCAGGTGGAGGTGCTCCTGCTCGTCCGGGCCACGCCCGGGATCAGCGGCAAGGAGGTGGCGCGACGGCTCGGCACCGCCCCCAACACGGTGAGCACGCTTGTGCGCGACCTCACCGACGCCGGGCTGCTGGTCCGCGAGCGCGATCCCGTCGACCGTCGGGTGGTCCGGCTGCGCCTCACCGAGGTCGCGATTCAGCGGATGGCCGACCACGAGGTGCACCGCGCCGCGCTGCTCACCGAGGCCCTGGCCGACCTCGACCCGCCGGCCCGGGCGGCAGTGCTCGCCGCCGCCCCGCACGTCGACGCCCTGCTCACCGCGCTGCGCGCCCGCCCCTGAGACCGCCGCCCCCTGACCGCCCGCCTGCGGGCCGTCGCCGTTCCGGGCGTTCAGGTCGTGCCGTCGAGCTCCGCGTAGCCCCGGCGGGCCGCGATCAGGCCGGGCCGGGCGCCGAACGGCGACTCGGCGGCCACCCGCTCCGGCGGGGCGCTGCCGGTGTGGCCAGCGCGGATCAGCCACGCCTGCCGCGCGAGCTGCGCGTGCTGCTCGCGGACGAACGCCGGATCGACCGGCTCGCCGTGGCCCGGCACCACCACCGTGGCCGGCGTGGTCAGCCGCAGCAGGTCGGCCACCGCCTCCGGCCACCGCAACGGGTACGACTCCTCGAACGCCGGTGGCCCGCTCTGCTCCACCAGGTCGCCGGCGATCAGCACGTCCGCGTCCGGCACGTGCACCACCAGGTCGGCGTCGGTGTGCCCGTGCCCGGGATGGCGCAGCACCACCCGCCGCCCGCCGACATCAAGCGCCGTCTCCTCGTACACCTCGTGCGTCGGCGCCCTCAGCTCGGTGCGCGCCAACTCCTCGGCAAGCGCCGGCTGCTCGACGCGCATCTCCTCGTACGCCGCCCGGCGCAGTTCGTCGGGATGATCCCGCAGCACGGCCACGGCCTGGGCGTGCGCGTAGATCCGGGTGCCCGGCTCGGCGGCCAACGTGGCGTTGCCGAAACAGTGGTCGAAGTGGTGGTGGGTGTTGACGATCGTCCACTGGTGCGGCGTCACCACCCGCGCGGCGGCCGACAGCTCCCGCGCCTGGCCGGCGGTGGAGAGCGTGTCCACAAGCAGCGCGGCGCCGTCGCCGACCACAAGCACCACGTTGACGTGCAGCAGCGGCTCGCGCAGCAGGTGTACGCCGGCGGCGATCTCGGCGAAGCCGGCGGTCATGACGCCCGCACGGCCCGCTCGACGAAGCGTTGCCTGTCGACGAGCGCCCGCTCGACGCGCCCCTGCGCGGCCATCGCGTGCCCGTCCGTGACTGTCACCTCGAAGACCAACCGGCGGCCGTCCACCTTGACCAACTCGGCGTGGGCGGCCACGGTCCGCCCGACCGGGGTGGCCGTCAGGTGCTCCAGCTCGACCCGGACGCCGACGGTGGTGGACCCGGACGGCAACCGGGGCGTGAGGGCCGCCACCGTCGCCGCCTCGACCAGCGCCACCACCCGGGGAGTGCCGAGCACCGGCACGTCCCCCGAGCCCAGCGCCAGGGCGGTGTCCGCGTCGGTCACGGTCAGCTCGACCCGAGCGGTAAGCCCCGGCGCGACGGGCGACTCCGGCTGCTCCTGCATGCGCCCGAGCCTAGTGCAGCGGGGCGGGAGTCGTCCGACCTCCGGCCCGGCGCTCCGCCGGTCGGCGTCGGCCCGCCCGTCGCCCGCCGTTAACCTTGTCGGCGATGGCCGTGCTGACAGATCCCCCGCCCCCCGCCCCCGCCGGACCGACCGCGTCCCCCGACGGCGGGCGTCGCCGCGTGATCGCGATGACCGTCTGGGGCATCGCCTTCGTAGCCGCCTGGTTCGCCATCGGCCTGCCCACCGACCCGGCGTACGCGTTCCTGTGGATCTGGGCCGGCACGGTCGCCTGGAACTCGGCCCGGCCGTGGCGCACCCACCTGCGCTTCGCCCGGGACTGGATTCCGGTCGTGCTGCTGCTCGCCGCGTACAACCTGTCCCGCGGATTCGCCGACAACGGCGCGACCCCGCACGCCATGGAACTGGTCGTCGCCGACCGGTTCCTGACCGGGTGGGCCACCGGCGGCGAGGTGCCGACCGTATGGCTCCAGCAGCACCTCTACGACCCCGGCCAGGTGCGCTGGTGGGACGTGCTGGTGAGCTGGATCTACTTCTCGCACTTCGTGGCCACGCTCGCCGCCGCCGCCGTGCTCTGGATGCGCAACCGGGAGCGCTGGATCGGGTACATGGCCCGGTGGGGTTTCCTCTGCGCCGCCGGGCTTGTCACCTACTTCGTCTACCCGGCCGCCCCGCCGTGGTGGGCGGCGCAGAACGGGCTGCTCAGCGAGGTGGCCCGGATCTCCACCCGGGGCTGGAAGGAGATCGGCATGCACGGCGCGGGCAACCTGCTCAACGCCGGGCAGATCGCCTCCAACCCGGTCGCCGCCATGCCGTCGCTGCACACCGCGTTCGCGCTGTTCGTGGTGCTGTTCTTCCTGCGCTCGGTGCGCAGGCGGTGGTGGCCGCTGCTGCTGGCGTACCCGCTGGCCATGACGTTCACCCTGATCTACAGCGGCGAGCACTACCTGATCGACGTGCTTGTCGGTTGGGCGTACGTGGGGATGACGTTCCTGGTGGTCGGCCTGGCCGAACGCTTGTGGCGGGCGCGGCGGGCCCGCCGCGACGGCGCGCCGGCCGCCGTGACCGGCGTCACCGCCCCCGCCGCCGGCCCGGACGCCACGCTCACCGCCGACCAGGACGCGATCCCCGCCGACCACCGCTGACCCGGCCCGGCCCGCCGGGCGCGCGTGGCGGGCGCGCGTGCCGGGCGCGCGTGCCGGGCGCGCGTGGCGGGTGGTTAAGAAGGGGCCCCGCCTATACCGGATACGTTAAGAAGGGGCCCCTCCTTACCCGGAACGGTCGGCGCGGCGCGCGTCGTGGGAGCGGGCCGTCAGCTCGGCGGCCAGCTCCCACGCGTCGGCCAGGTCGCGGTCGACCGCCGCCGCCCCGGACCCGCCCGCCGTGTCGGCGTGCACGGTGGCCAGCCGCAGCCGCCGCTGCGCCGGGCCCTGGGTGACCCGCACGCTCTGGATCCGGGCGTACGGCACAAGCGTCAACCGGCGGGTCAACAGCCCGGAGCGGGCCACGAAGACCCGCTCGTCCAGGCCGGCGCCGACCGCCGCCCGGCTCAGCGGGCGCAGCCAGCGGGCCCGGGGCGGCGGCGGCGTGCCGGGCAGCGCGTCCAGCCGTACGCCGGGCAGCACCTCCGCCACCACCAGCTCCCCGGTGCCGGCGTCGCCGACCGGCAGCAGCCGGTCCGGGCGGTTCCGGTCGTCCGGCTCGCCGGCCGAGTAGCCGGCCACCTCCAGGCGCAGCCGTAGCCAGCCCTTCACCCGCCAGAGCAGCGGCCAGGTCACCCCGACGGTCTGCACCCGGTGCAGCGGCACCGTCTGCATCCGCGTCTCCAGCAGCCCGTTGTGCACCCGCAGGGTGTCGCCGTCCCGGTCGAGCCGGAAGCTCCAGTCGTCGAGCACCCGGCGGATCGGTTGCAGCACCACGCCGGCCATCGCGGTGAGCGTGCTGGCCACCGCGATGAACGACCACGAGCCCTCGGACAGGAACTGCGTCACCACGAAGGCCACGCCGACCGGCAGCAGGAACGCCTGCGGCGTGAGCAACTGGCTGACCAGCAGGTCCTGGTTGCGTACGACGTGCAGCCGCCGCCCGGCCGGGGCGGGCGCGGCCGGCACGCCGCCGTCGGTGGGCGCGGTCGCGGGCGCCGGGGCGCGACCGGCCACGGCGAGCAGCCGCTGCCGCAGCGCGGTGGCCTCGGCCACACTGAGGTACGCCAGCGGCGCCTCGGTCTTGCCGCCACCGACCACCTCCAGCCGCAGCTCCGCCAGCCCGGTGAGCTGGGCCAGCAGTGGTCGGACGACCTCCACCGCCTGCAACCGCTCCAACGGAATGGCCCGGGTGCGACGCCACAGCAGCCCCTCGTGCACCCGCAGCTCCCGCCCGACCACGTGGTATCCGGTGTTCCACCAGCTGATCACCGACAGCACTGTGGCGCCGAGGACGAAGACCGCGACAAGCGCGGCGAACCAGCCGAACCCGACCCGGGACAGGGTCGACCAGGAGAGGCCGGCGATCACCACGACCAGCGACTTCGCGCCGTGCAGCGCGGGACTCAGCGGATGCAGCCGCTGCCGGGGCTCCTCCCCGCCCGGCGGCCCCCACGCGCCGGGGGGCGGCGGCACCGGACCGGACCACGGCCCGAGCGCCGGCTGCGCCCCCTGACCGGGCCACGGCCCCTGGCCGGGTGGCGGGGGGTAGCCGAGCGGCTGCTCATCCCGGGGCGGCGGCGCGCCGGAGCCCGGCGTACTCATAAGCCCTCCGCCCGGTCCTCGCCCAGGGCGGTGAGCCGGTCGCGCAGTCGTGACGCCTCGGCCGGGCGCAGGCCGGGCACCCGGGCGTCGCTCGCCGCCGCGGCGGTGTGGAGTTCCACGGTGGACAGGTCGAAGGCGCGTTCAAGCGGACCGGCGCTCACGTCGACGAACTGCATCCGCGAGTACGGCACGATGGTGAGCCGCCGCACCAGCAGGCCGTGGCGCACCAGGAGGTCGTCCGCGCGTTCGGCGTACCCCCAGGCGTGGACCGCGCGCACGATGGTGATCGCCCGCCAGGCGGACAGCAGCAGCGCCACCCCGACGGCGGCGCCGAGCAGCCAGTGCCCGGAGAGCGCCCAGGCGGCTCCGAGGACCACGAGCGCCACGGCGAGACCGATGCCGAGCCGGATCAGCTCCACCCAGATCAGGTCGCGCGAGATCGGCTGCCAGGCGACCGTCTCCGGCCAGGGCTCCAGCGGGCCGGGCGGGGTGGTCGAAGTGCCCGGCCGGCCGGCGAGGTCGTCACCGTTCACGAAGGGGACCGCCGTGTTCGCCGGCGCGGGGCCTGATCGTCTGCTCGCTCACGATTCGAGCGTAGGCGATCCGGGCAGTGGCACCACCTCGCGCAGAAAGCCGCGCGCGTCGAGAAAGTCGCCCAGGGAGGTGCGGTGCGTCGGGCAGGCCAACCAGGTCTTGCGCCGGTCGGGGGTGTGCAGCCGAGGGTTCTGCCAGCGCAACTGGAACTCCGCGGGGGCGCGACACCCCCGCGCCGAGCAGATCAGCGCGTCGTCGGCGGGGCTGGGAGTGGTCACCGGGGCGATTCTAGGCCGCACTCCGAGAGTTTTAGCGCCGGGCGGCCACGGGGGGAGCCGCCCGGCGACGGGGTGAATCGTACACGCGCCGGACCCCTGGTTGTCCACCCGTGTTCAGCGTTTTCCGTGCGACTGCCGAAGCGTGGCGGAAAACGTGCCTCTCCCACCCTCGGCTCTCAGCGAGGCATGACAGTCTTGACACGCACCACGACGCGACGACGACCAAGCTGTGGAGGACCGGTGGCCCAGCCGACCACGCCCGACGTGCCGACCCCGACCGAGGCGGCGCCGGAGGCCGCACCCGCGGCGAGCACCACCCCGGCGCAGGACGCCACGCTGCTGGAGCGGGCGCTGTTCGAGATCAAACGGGTGATCGTCGGCCAGGACCGGATGGTCGAGCGGATGTTCGTCGCGCTGCTGGCCCGGGGGCACTGCCTGCTGGAGGGGGTGCCCGGGGTGGCCAAGACGCTCGCCGTGGAGACGCTCGCCCAGGTCGTCGGCGGGTCCTTCGCCCGGGTCCAGTTCACCCCGGACCTGGTGCCCGCCGACATCATGGGCACCCGGATCTACCGGCAGTCGACCGAGAAGTTCGACGTCGAGCTGGGCCCGGTCTTCGTCAACTTCCTGCTCGCCGACGAGATCAACCGGGCCCCGGCCAAGGTGCAGTCGGCGCTGCTGGAGGTGATGAGCGAGCGGCAGGTGTCCATCGGCGGCGAGACCCACCGGGTGCCCGACCCGTTCCTGGTGATGGCCACCCAGAACCCGATCGAGCAGGAGGGCGTCTACCCGCTGCCGGAGGCGCAGCGGGACCGGTTCCTGATGAAGATCGTGGTGGGCTACCCGACCGACGCCGAGGAGCGGGAGATCGTCTACCGGATGGGCGTGGCCCCGCCCGAGCCGGTCCGGGTGTTCGACACCCCCGAGCTGATCGCGCTCCAGCGCAAGGCCGACCAGGTCTTCGTGCACAACGCGCTCGTCGACTACGCGGTCCGGCTGGTGCTCGCCACCCGCGCCCCGGCCGAGCACGGCATGCCCGACGTGGCCCAGCTCATCCAGTACGGCGCCAGCCCGCGCGCCTCGCTCGGCCTGGTCCGGGCCACCCGCGCGCTGGCGCTGCTGCGCGGCCGGGACTACGCGCTGCCGCAGGACGTGCAGGACATCGCGCCGGACATCCTGCGGCACCGGCTGGTGCTCAGCTATGACGCGCTCGCCGACGACGTGCCGGCCGACCACATCGTGCACCGGGTGATGTCCACCATCCCGCTGCCGGCGGTCGCGCCCCGCCAGCAGGCCACACCGCCACCACCGGCGGTGCCGCACAACGGATGGCCCGGGCCGCGACCGTGACCCCGCCCACCCGGCTGCCGGCCACCGGCGACCGCTCGGGCGCCGCGCTGGCGCGGCTCCAGCTCATGGTCACCCGCAAGCTGGACGGGCTGCTCCAGGGCGACTACGCCGGCCTGCTGCCCGGCCCGGGCAGCGAGGCGGGGGAGTCCCGCGAATACCGCCCCGGCGACGACGTGCGCCGGATGGACTGGCCGGTCACCGCCCGCACCACGATGCCGCACGTGCGGCGTACGGTCGCCGACCGGGAGTTGGAGACGTGGCTGGCGGTCGACCTGTCGGCAAGCCTCGACTTCGGCACCGGCCGGTGGCTCAAACGGGACGTGGCGGTGGCCGCCGTGGCCGCGCTGTCCCATCTCACCGTGCGCGGCGGCAACCGGATCGGCGCGGTGGTCGGCACCGGCGCGACCGCCGGCGGGCCGGGGCGGATGCTGCGGCTGCCCGCCCGGGCCGGCCGCAAGGAGGCACAGGGGCTGCTGCGGGCCGTCGCCGGCGCGGAGATCCGGCCCGGTCGCGGTGACCTCGGCGCGCTCGTGGACATGCTCAACCGGCCACCGCGGCGGCGCGGCGTGGCGGTGGTGATCTCCGATTTCCTGTCGCCACCGGCGCAGTGGGGCCGCCCGCTGCGTAAACTGCGGGTCCGCCACGACGTGCTGGCCGTCGAGGTGGTCGACCCGCGAGAACTGGAACTGCCCGACGTGGGGGTGCTGCCGGTGGTCGATCCGGAGTGCGGTGAGCTGCACGAGGTGCAGACCGCCGATCCGGTGCTGCGCCGCCGGTACGCCGAGGCGGCGACCGCCCAGCGTGGGGCGATCTCCGCCGAGCTGCGCGCCGCGGGCGCGGCCCACCTGCGCCTGCGTACCGACCGAGACTGGCTGCTGGACATGGTGCGTTTCGTCGCCGCGCAGCGGCACGCCCGCACCCGAGGGACGACCCGATGATCCGTTTTCTGCAACCGTGGTGGCTGCTGGCCGTGCTGCCGGTGCTCGCCCTCGCCGCCGCGTACGTTTGGCGGCAACTGCACCGCCGGCAGTACGCGCTGCGCTTCACGAACGTCGACCTGCTGCGTACCGTCGCGCCCAAGGGGCTCGGCTGGCGCCGGCACGCGGCGGCGACCGCGTTCCTGCTCTGCCTGCTGGTGCTGGCCACCGGGCTGGCCCGGCCGGCGATCGACACCCGGGAGCCGCTGGAGCGGGCGACCGTGATGCTCGCCATCGACGTGTCGCTGTCCATGCAGGCCGACGACGTGGCGCCGAACCGGCTGGAGGCGGCGCAGGAGGCGGCCAAGCAGTTCGTCGGCGAGCTGCCGGAGAGCTACAACCTGGGGCTTGTCTCGTTCGCGAAGTCGGCGAACGTGCTTGTGCCGCCGACCAAGGACCGGGGCGCGGTGACCACCGCCATCGACGGCCTGGTGCTGGCCGAGGCCACCGCCACCGGTGAGGCGGTGTTCACCTGCCTGGAGGCGATCCGGTCGGTGCCGGCCGACGGCGCCGCGGGCATCCCGCCGGCCCGGATCGTGCTGCTCTCCGACGGCTACCGCACCTCCGGCCGCTCGGTGGAGGAGGCGGCAGCGGCGGCGCAGGCGGCGAACGTGCCGGTCTCCACCATCGCGTTCGGCACCGACTCGGGCCAGGTGGACATCGGTGGCCAGCTCCAGCGGGTGCCGGTGGACCGCACCGCGTTGTCCCAGCTCGCGGAGACCACCCAGGGCTTCTTCTACGAGGCCGCCTCGGTGAGCGAGCTGAAGCAGGTCTATCAGGACATGGGCAGCTCGATCGGCTATCGCACGGAGCCGCGCGAGATCACCCAGTGGTACGCCGGGATCGCGTTGCTGCTGGCGCTCTGCGCCGGCGGGCTGAGTCTGCTCTGGACGTCCCGCCTGATCTGAGCCGGGCCGGGCCGGTGGCGGTCAGTGACCGCCGCCGGCCAGCACGAACAGGACCGCCACCCAGACGGCGGCGAGGGTGAATCCCAGCGGTGCGGCGTAACGGCTCATGGTTGTGCTCCGTGGCGACGGTCGGCCCGGTGACGCGGGCCGCGAGGGGGACGCGGGGAAAGACGCACACGAAGTCGTGACCGGGTGCTCCGCCGCGCGGCAGGGCCACCGCCGGCGGTGCTCGCCGGGGAGCGGATGCGGTGCGGAGGGCGGGAAGCGGGTCAGCCGCGTCGACCGAGCCGTGGCTCAGCGGGGCTGACGGTGGGCCCGGCCACGACTGGGAGGATCGCTATCTCGCACAGCGATCACCTCCTGCGGTCGGCGGGGCCCGGAACGCGGGCGCAGACCGGCCCGCAGACAGTGCTCAGCGTACACCGGGGAGGGACGGGCCGCGCACTCGGCCGACCCGGTCGGCGTGGGCCCTGGTCGACGGTGCCGCCGGCCTGGTACGGGTTAGCGCTTACCTGTCGGTAACCCCTAGGCTCCGTCCGACTGGGAGATCAGCTGAGCAGAGGGGGACCCGTGGCCCGTACCGTGCTGGTGACCGGCGGAAACCGGGGGATCGGCCTGTCCATCGCGCAGGCCTTCGCCAAGCAGGGCGACCGGGTGGCGGTGACCCACCGGGGCGGGGACGCGCCGGAGGGGCTGTTCGGGGTGCGGTGCGACGTGACCGACGCGGAGTCGGTGGACGCCGCGTTCGCCGCGGTGGAGGCCGAGCTGGGCCCGGTCGAGGTGCTTGTCGCCAACGCCGGCATCACCGACGACACGCTGCTCATGCGGATGTCCGACGAGCAGTTCACCCGGGTCCTCGACACCAACCTGACCGGCTCGTTCCGGGTCGCCAAGCGGGCGTCGAAGAAGATGCTCCGGGCGAAGTGGGGCCGGATGATCTTCATCTCCTCGGTGATCGGCCTCTACGGCGGCGCCGGCCAGGTGAACTACGCCGCGAGCAAGGCCGGCCTGGTCGGCGTGGCCCGTTCGATCACCCGTGAGCTGGGCGGGCGCAACATCACCGCGAACGTGGTGGCGCCCGGCTTCATCGACACCGAGATGACCGCGGCGCTGCCCGAGGAGCGCCGCACCGAATACCGCAAGGCCATCCCGGCCGGCCGGTTCGCCGAGCCGGAGGAGGTGGCCGCGGTCGTCACCTGGCTCGCCTCGGACGCCGCCGGTTACATCACCGGCGCCGTCATCCCGGTTGACGGCGGCCTCGGCATGGGCCACTGACCACGAGCACGGAGGAACTGCGCAATGTCCGGATTTCTCGCCGGTAAGCGGCTGCTGGTCACCGGCGTCATCACCGACGCCTCGATCGCGTTCTCCGTGGCGAAGCTCGCCCAGGAGAACGGCGCCCAGGTCGTGCTGACCGGCTACGGCCGCCTCTCCCTGGTGGAGCGGATCGCCAAGCGGCTGCCCGAGCCGGCGCCCGTGATCGAGCTGGACGTCAGCAACGACGAGCACCTGGCCGGCCTGGCCGATCGGGTCCGCGAGCACGTCGACGGGCTGGACGGGGTGGTGCACTCGATCGGGTTCGCCCCGCAGAGCTGCCTCGGTGGCGGCTTCCTCGACGCGCCGTGGGCGGACGTGGCGACCGCGTTGCAGGTGTCCACCTACTCCTACAAGTCCCTCGCCATGGCGGCGCTGCCACTGATGTCCGCGGGCGGGGCGGTGGTGGGCCTCACGTTCGACGCCAGCAAGGCGTGGCCGGTCTACGACTGGATGGGCGTGGCGAAGGCCGGGCTGGAGTCCGCCTCCCGCTATCTCGCGTTGCACCTGGGCAAGCAGGGGATCCGCAGCAACCTCGTCGCCGCCGGCCCGCTGCGCACCATCGCGGCCAAGTCCATCCCCGGCTTCGACCAGTTCGAGGACGCCTGGACCGAGCGCGCCCCGCTGGGCTGGAACCTCACCGACCAGGAGCCGGCCGCCCGGGCCTGCCTGGCGCTGCTGTCCGACTGGTTCCCGGCCACCACCGGTGAGATCGTCCACGTCGACGGCGGCTACCACGCCATCGGCGCCTGAGATGTAAGGCGGGGCCCCTTCTTAACGTCTCCGGTATAGGAAGGGCCCCCGCTTAACACCCCGCAGCGGGGGCTTAACCGCGCTGAGCAGGGGGCGTCGCACGGGTGTCACGGCGGGCGGGGAAGAATAGAGGCCATGGCGTACGACGCGTTGGTGCTGGTCTCGTTCGGTGGCCCGGAGCGGCCCGAGGACGTGCTCCCCTTCCTCCAGAACGTGACCCGGGGCCGGGGCGTGCCGCCGGAGCGGCTGGCCGAGGTCGCGGAGCACTACCTGCACTTCGGCGGCGTGTCCCCGATCAACAGGCAGTGCCGCGACCTGCTCGCGGCGATCCGCGACGACTTCGCCGCCAACGGCGTCGACCTGCCGGTCTACTGGGGCAACCGCAACTGGGACCCGATGCTCGCCGACACCGTGGCGCGGATGCGCGACGACGGGATCACCCGGGCGTTGGCGTTCGTCACAAGCGCGTACGGCGGCTACTCCTCCTGCCGGCAATACCAGGAGGACATCGCCGCCGCCCGGGCCGCGGTCGGTCCGGACGCGCCGTCGATCGAGAAGCTGCGTCAGTTCTGGGACCATCCCGGCTTCGTCGAGCCGCACGCCGACGCGGTCCGCAGCGCGTTGGCCCAGCTCGACCCGGCCCGGCGGGACACCACCCGGCTGGTCTTCACCGCGCACTCGATCCCGGTGTCGGCCGCCGCCACCGCCGGCCCGCACGGCGGCCGGTACACCGCCCAGCTCGAGGAGACCGCCCGGCTGGTCCACGCCGCCGCCGCTCCCGACCTGCCGTACGACCTGGTGTGGCAGAGCCGGTCCGGCCCGCCGCAGGTGCCGTGGCTGGAGCCGGACATCAACGACCACCTGACCGGCCTGGCCGAGCAGGGCGTGACAGGTGTGGTGGTGAGCCCGATCGGCTTCGTCTCCGACCACCTGGAGGTGGTGTGGGACCTGGACACCGAGGCCCTGGAGACGGCGAAGCAGCTCGGCCTGGACTTCGTCCGCGCCGGCACCCCGGGCACCGACCCGCGGTTCGTGGCGATGGTCCGCGAGCTGGTGCGGGAGCGCACCGGGCCGGACGGGGAGCGACTGCGCCGCCGGCTCGGCGAGCTGCCGGCCTGGGACACCTGCCCGGCGCTGTGCTGCGTACCCCAGGCTCGCCGGCCCTGAGCCCGACCGACCACCGACATCCCAGGGACGGACACGATGCATGACCGCAAGCCGGTGCAGAGCTGGCTCACCGACATGGACGGCGTGCTTGTGCACGAGGGGCAGCCGGTGCCCGGCGCGCCGGAGTTCGTCAAGAAGCTGCGCGCCTCGGGCAAGCCGTTCCTGGTGCTGACGAACAACTCCATCTACACCCCGCGTGACCTCCAGGCCCGGCTCGCCCGGATGGGGCTTGACGTGCCGGAGGAGGCGATCTGGTCGTCCGCGCTCGCCACCGCCCAGTTCCTGGCCGACCAGCGGCCGGGCGGGACCGCGTACGTGATCGGCGAGGCCGGCCTGACCACGGCGTTGCACGCGGTGGGATACGTGCTGAGCGACTTCGCCCCGGACTACGTCGTGCTGGGGGAGACCCGCACCTACAGCTTCGAGGCGATCACCAAGGCGATCCGGCTGATCGACGACGGCGCGCGGTTCATCTGCACCAACCCGGACGCCACCGGCCCCTCGGTCGAGGGCGCGCTGCCGGCGGCCGGCTCGGTGGCGGCGATGATCTCCAAGGCGACAGGCGTGGACCCCTACTTCGTCGGCAAGCCCAACCCGATGATGATGCGCTCCGCGTTGAACACCATCGACGCGCACTCGGAGTCGACCGCGATGATCGGCGACCGGATGGACACCGACATCCTCTGCGGGCTGGAGGCCGGGCTGGAGACGATCCTGGTGCTCACCGGGATCAGCAGCCGGGCCGAGGCCGAGCGGTACCCGTACCGGCCGTCCCGGATCGTCGACTCGGTGGCCGACCTGATCGACGAGGTCTGAGCCGGGGCCCTACGGCCGCAGCGGCGCGTTGCAGGCGGCCACCAGGGCCTGCCGGCAGGCGGTGGTGAGCGGACGCAGCGCGGCGTCCCGCTGCTGCGCCTCGTGGGTGTTCACCGCGCCGCCAGGTGCGCTCTCCCCGGCCAGGGCGAGCACCCGGTCCAGCACGGCGGCACGGGCGAACAGGCGGCGCGCCCGCGGGTCGAAGCCGGGAGGCAGGTCGGTGCCGCCGTCGGGGCGGCGCAGCGCGGCGAGCGCGCCGGCCAGCTCGGGTCGCCACTGGGCGACGTCCAGCCGGGTCAGCGCCGCGGTCGTCTCGGCCAGCGCGACGGCCAGCTCGGCCTCGGCCTCCGCCGCGCCAGGTGTGGTCAGGGACGCCTTCGGCGCGTCGGCCGGCAGCGAGTGGACCCGCCACAGCACGGTCTCCCAGGTCATTCCCGAGCCCGAGGTGTGCGTGCGGACCTCGGGCACCAGCCCGAGCCCGCTGGCCACCACGGCCTCGCCGGCCACGAGCGCCGCCCCGGCGAACGCGCCGGGGCCGGGCAGCCCGCGCGGGTCACCGGGCGCCGGCAGCACCAGGCGGATCTCGTCCGGGGAGTGTTTGGCCAGGCTGGGCAGCGCCTCCCGCAGGGACACGTCGGTCCAGGTGCCGGGGGCGTCCGCGACGAGGTGCTCCTCGTCGCCGGCGATGGCGTCGGCGACCTCGTCGAACGGCACCAGGCCGGCGCGCCAGGCGCGTACCCAGGCGACGAACCGGCTCGACCGGCGCGCAGCCAGTGTGGCCGCGCCCGTTGCGGGGGAGGACATGCGGAAAGGGTACGTGGTGGCCGCCGCCGCTGTCTCGGCTGCCGCTCCAGTGGCGTGGCCTGCCCCCAACTACCCCCTTCGCACCGTTTCGTGTCGACGGATGGGCGCTCGCCTGGCGCGTCGGCGAGCGACACGCCGGGTGCGGTGGCTAGCGTGGCCGCCATGGCAGGGCGATACGACGGGGATGTGCTGGCGGGCGACTGGCGACGGCGGAAGGTGACCCCCGAGGTCGACGCCGAGCCCGACCTGGTGGTCGAGGACGCCGACTCCGGCTTCTGCGGCGCGGTGGTCGGCTTCGACACCGGCGCCGTGGTGCTTGAGGACCGGCACGGGCGGCGGCGTAACTTTCCGCTGCTGCCCGCCGCGTTCCTGCTCGACGGCCGGCCGGTCACGCTGCGCCGCCCGGCCCGCGCCCCGGCCCCCGCCGCCCGCCGTCGCACCGCCTCGGGCTCGATCGCCGTGAACGACGTACGCGCGCAGGTCGCCAAGGCCAGCCGGATCTGGGTGGAGGGCGTGCACGACGCCGCGCTCGTCGAGCGGATCTGGGGCGACGACCTGCGGATCGAGGGTGTGGTGGTGGAGCCGCTGGACGGCATCGACGCGCTCGCCGCCGAGGTGCGCGCATTCGCTCCCGCCCCGGGCCGCCGGCTCGGCGTCCTTGTCGACCATCTCGTGCCCGGCTCCAAGGAGAGCCGGATCGTGGCCCAGGTGACCTCGCCGCACGTGCTGGTCACCGGTCACCCCTACGTGGACGTGTGGCAGGCGGTGCGGCCGGCGGCGCTCGGTATCGCGGCGTGGCCTGTGGTGCCGCCGGGACGCCCCTGGAAGGAGGGCGTCTGCGCCGCGCTCGGGGTGGCCGAGCCGGCGGACATGTGGCGGCACATCCTGTCCCGGGTGGACAGTTTCGCCGACGTGGAGACGCCGCTGATCAACGCTATGGAGCGGTTGATCGATTTCGTCACCTCGCCGTAGTGGGTGGTTGAGGGCCGGGGCTCAGGGGGCCTGGTCGGGGGTGCGGGTGAGGAGGAAGGTGGCGATGTCCAGCGCGACGGCCGCGCCGGCGGCGTCGCGGACGACGGTGAGGATCTCGCCGTCCTGCGGGCCGGACCGGCCGCGCCAGCGATCCGGCCCTTCCGGCGTGAAGCGGAGCACCGGCCGGCCCACCGGCCCGCCCACGAGATGACCGGCGGGGTCGGCGCGGAACTCGTACTCCCCGCCCATGAACCACCAGCGGCCGGTCAGTTCGGCCAGGTCGGCGGCGGGCGGGGCGGCCGGCAGCCACGGTGCGGGCGCGGCCGGCTCGGCGTCCAGCATCCGGGTGAGTACGTCGCGGGCCAGCCCGGTGATGTGGTGCCCGCCGCGCAGCCCGTAGGAGTTGGCGAAGTCCACCACCGCGGTCCGGGTGGGGCGGTGCACGACCAGGCCGGCGACGTAGCCGGGCATCGAGCCGCCGTGGCCCACGTAAACCCGGTCGCCGACCCGGTAGAGCTCGATGCCGAGGCCGTGCCCGCCGGTCCACGAGTCCAGGTCGCTGATCACCACGGGCGCGCACATCTCGGTGAGCGTCGCCGGGTCGAGCAGCGCCGGGTCCGGGTCGGCGAGGAACGCCGCCCAGCGGGCTAGGTCCTCGACTGTCGACCAGAGCTGCCCGGCCGGCGCCATCGCCCCGGTCTCGGTAAGCGGCTCGGCCCGCAGCGTCTCGTGCCAGGGATGGACGACGAAGCCCCGGGCGAACGGCTCGCTCGGGCCGAAGGTGGTGCGGCGCATGCCGAGCGGCGCCAGCAGCCGGCCGGTCAGCAGCTCGATCCAGGGCGTGCCGGTGATCCGTTCCAGCGCGGCGCCGAGCAGCCCGTACGCCAGATTGGAGTAGTGGTAGACGTGGTGCGGCGGGTAGGCGATCTTGTCCGGGGTCAGCCCGGCGAGCAGGGTGTCCAGGTCCATGCCCGCCGCGCGCTCCCACCACCCGCCGTCCGGCTCGCGTTGCAGGCCGCTGGCGTGCCCGAGCAGTTGGCGGACGGTGAGCGCGCCGACCGGGGTGCCGGGCAGGTGCTTGTCGAGCGGGTCGTCGAGGGCCAGCCGCCCGGCGTCGCGTTGCTGCATCACCAGCACCGCGGTCATGGTCTTGGTGATCGAGCCGATCCGGTACTGGAGGTCGCCGTCGGGCCGGGGCCGCTCGCCGGCGACCGCCAGGTGCGCCAGGTCACCGTCGCGGACCACGCCGAGGGCCAGCGAGGGCCCGCGTCCCTCCGCCTGGGCGCGGGCGACCAGTAGGTCCATCTGGCGTGCGGTCTCGGGCAGTAGCGCCATCTCGTCCTCCTCGTCGCCGTACGGTGGGATCGAGCCTAGCGATCATGACAGTTCGATGACACGTGCCTGGACGTGTCACGATTGGTCACGTGGACGCCGTGTTCTGGATCGTTCTGGGTGTGGTATTGGCCGTCGCCGAGATCTTCACGACGACGCTGTTCCTGATCATGTTCGGCGTCGGGGCGTTCGCCGCCGCGGGTGCCGCGGCGCTCGGCGCGCCGGTGGCGCTCCAGGCGGTGATCTTCGCCGTGGTGTCGGCGCTCTCCCTGGCGGTGGCCCGGCCGGTGATCCGCCGGAACGCCCGGTCGGCGCTGGAGAGCGGTGAGCAGCCGTTCGGCGTCGAGGCGATCGAGGGGTCCACCGCGGTGGTCCTGGAGCCGGTGGACGCCGAGCGCGGCATGGTCAAGATCGATGGTGAGGTGTGGACGGCCCGGTCGTTCGACGCGACGCGGCGCTACGCGGCGGGCGAGCGGGTGCAGGTGATAAAGGTCCGGGGCGCGACCGCCCTGGTTTGGCAGGACGACATTTCCGCCCCGGGCGAGCTGCCCGAAGCGAGAGGGTGAACCATATGGAGTTTGCAGCGATCCTTCTGATCGCCGTGGCGGTGATCGTCGTGGTGACACTGGCCAAGGCGGTGCGGATCGTGCCGCAGCAGCGCCAGGACGTGGTGGAGCGGCTGGGTAAGTACAAGCGCACCCTGAGCCCCGGGCTCAACCTGCTGGTGCCGTTCGTCGACGCGGTGCGCACCAAGGTCGACATGCGGGAGCAGGTGGTCAGCTTCCCGCCCCAGCCGGTGATCACCTCGGACAACCTGGTCGTCTCGATCGACACGGTCCTCTACTTCAAGGTGGTCGACTCGGTCCGGGCCACCTACGAGATCTCCAACTTCCTCCAGGCGATCGAGCAGCTCACCGTCACCACGTTGCGTAACGTGATCGGCTCGCTGGATCTGGAGCGCGCGCTTACCAGCCGCGAGGAGATCAACAGGCACCTGTCCGGCGTGCTTGACGAGACGACCGGACGGTGGGGCATCAAGGTGACCCGGGTCGAGATCAAGGCGATCGAGCCGCCGCCGAGCATCCGCGACTCGATGGAGAAGCAGATGCGCGCCGAGCGGGACCGCCGCGCCGCGATCCTCAACGCCGAGGGGCACAAGCAGTCGCAGATCCTCACCGCCGAGGGTGAGAAGCAGGCCGCGGTGCTGCGCGCCGACGGTGACCGGCAGGCCCGGATCCTCCAGGCGGAGGGCCAGGCCAAGGCCATCCGCACCGTCTTCGACGCGATCCACACCGCCAACCCGAGCCAGAAGGTGCTCGCCTACCAATACCTCCAGGCGCTGCCGCAGATCGCGAACGGCACGGCCAACAAGGTGTGGATCGTCCCGACCGAGCTGACCCGGGCCCTGGAGGGCATGGGCGGCGCGCTGGGCGGGCTGGCGAACATGGTCGGCGACCAGCCGTCGCCGGAGGCCGCCAGGACCGCGAGCGAGGTCGAGCGGGAGGCCGCCGAGGCGGCCCAGGCCGCGGCCATCGCGGCCCAGGAGATCCACGACGAGGTACGGGTGGCCGAGGCGCAGGCCACCGGCGGCAACGCGCCGCAGGGTCTGCCGGCCCCGGAGCCGGTGGCCCCGGAGACGCTGCTCACCGACCCGGCGGACCAGCGCGAGCGGGGCTGACCGGCAAATCCGAGAATCGCTCATCCGGCGCCCCGGCGCCTGCCACCATCGGTCTGGAAGGACGGTGGTGAGCAGGGCCGGGGCGCCGTCGTGTGGCCCGGGCCGCCCCTGAGGTGAGCGAGGTGACGCATGAAGGAACCGGCGAACCGGCTCTTCTCCGGGACCCCGGTCCCCGGCGCGCACGATCCCGGCGGACCGCTCGGCTCCCGGCGTACCGGAGGGGGGTTCGTGGTCCTGCCGTTCGTCTCCGAGCCGGGGCCGGGGGCGCCGGCCACGGACGCGACCTGGGCCTGGTCGGTCCGCCGGTTCGCCCGCGCGGCGGTGTGGCTGCTGCCGGCGTACGCGGTCCTCTACGGCGTGGTGGCGATGGCAAGCGACGGCGGGGTGGGCAACGACCCGTACCCGGCCGACGGCCAGCCGCTCTACCTGGTCGGTTGGGTGGCGTCGATCTGGCTCGGCCTGCTCGCCCTGCTCGCGCTCACCGGCCTGCTCGCGGCCACCCGCTGCCGGCGGGTCGCGTTGGCCGGGCTGCTCGCCAGCATCGGCGGGATGGTGCTGATGCTGCCGTTCGCCGGGCTGGCCGAGCAGACGCCGGTGTTCGGGCTCACCGCGCGCGGGATCGTGCTGTTCGGGGCGACCTGCTACAGCGTGGGCTGGTTCCTCACCGGGTGGTCGGTGGGCCGGTCGGGGATGTTCTCCTACGGCGACGGGATCATGCTGATGATCGCCGCGCCGCTGCTCGGCCTGGGCGGCGCGTTGATCGGGTCGTTGCAGACGTTCGGCGCGATCTTCGTGCTGGTCGCCGGCATCGGCATCGGCTACCGCAGGGGTCGCCTCGTGCCCGAGGCCATCGCCCGGGACGCGGCGAGCGCCAGCCTCGCCACGCCCGCCGCGCCTCCCGGCGGCGCGCCTCCCGGTGCCGGCGGCGGTCCGCTCGCCGCCGGCTGACCGGAGATTCCTATCGCCAGTTCCATCTCTGGTTGTCGGCGGTTCCGCACGTCCAGAGCAGGATCTTGGTGCCGTTCGCGGTGGCCGCACCGGACGCGTCGACGCAGAGGCCGGACTGCGCGCTCCGGATCGTCCCGTCGGAGTTGACGTTCCACTGCTGGTTGGCCTGGCCGTTGCAGTCCCAGATGACCACTCTGGTGCCGTTCGTGGTGCCGGCGTTGTACGCGTCGAGGCACTTGTTGCCGTAGATCATGAGCTGCCGGCCGGAGGTGTACGTCCAGGTCTGGTTGCTCGCGCCGGTGCAGTCCCACAGTTGGGCCTGGGTGCCGTTCGTGGTGGCGAAGTTGTTGATGTCCAGGCACCGGCCGGACTGCCGGCCGGCGAGCGAACCGGTGCGGGCGCCGCCGCCGGGGTTCTCGGTGCCGCCGACCACGAGCAGGACGGCCTCGCGGGCGGGCACGCTCGCGGTGTAGCTGGTGGTCCGGGTGCCCAGGTCGGTGGCGCTCCACACGTTGCGGACGGTCGCGCTCGCGCCAAGCCCGAGGTCGGCGAAGCGGGCGGTGACGTTCGCCGTCGAGCCGGTGCGGTTGAGCAGCACCACCGCCCGCCGGCCGCTGGTGGCGAGCACCTTGCTGTAGACCTGGAGGCCGGCGGCGTCCTCGGCGACCTTGACGCCCTGCCGGCTCAGCGGGTCCTGGTCGATGGCGACGACCTCCGGGTTGCCGAGGATGGCCCGGGTCTCCGCGGACATCGTGGTCAGGTTGTTGCCGGCGAGCAGGGGGGCGCCGGAGATCGACCACAGGCTCAGGTGGGTGCGGTTCTGTGCCGCGCTGAACCCGGGCATGCCGGCGACAAGCATGTCCGGGTCGTTGTAGTGGCCGACGCTCTGGGCGGCGGGGTGCTGCGCGGAGTCGAAGTTCGCCAGCACGCGGTCCATGGACGGCTGTTGGCCGTAGTAGATGATGTCGCCGCTGGTGCGCCACATGGTGGACATGCCGGGCGCCCAGTCCCACGGGCTCTGCACGCCCCAGTTGCAGACCGACAGCACCATCGGCCGGCCGGTCTGCGCGGTGGCGCGGGCGATCGAGTCGCTGATGGCCTGGTAGGCGGTGCGGGGGTTGAGCCCCTCGGCGGAGCCGCCGCACCAGTCGACCTTGACGAAGTCGAAGCCCCACCTGGAGAACGCCAGGAAGTCCTGGTCGTAGTGCCCTTCGCTGCCCGATCCGGGCGCCGCCGGCCGGCCGGTCGGATAGTAGTAGCCGCAGCCGTCGCGGCCGGCGTCGGTGTAGATGCCCGCCTTCAGGCCCTTGCTGTGGATGTAGTCCGCGATGGCCGTCATCCCGCCGGGCCACTCGGCGGTGTCCACGGTGATGTTGCCGGCGGCGTCCCGGGTGCCCTGCCACCAGCCCTCGTCGATGTTGACGTACTCGTAGCCGGCGGCGGCCAGGCCGCTCGACACGAGGCTGTCGACCTGCGCCTTGATCACGTTGTAGTTGATCTTCGCGGCGAACGTGTTCCACGACGCCCACCCCATGGGCGGTCGGCTCACCACCGGTTCGGGTGCCACGGCCGCCTCCGCCGCCGCCTCGGGCTCGGTCGCCTCCGCCGCGGTCGCCCCGGCCGGCGTCGGCGCCACCGCCGTGGCGGCCAGGGCGAGGGCCACGGCCGCCACGACCCGCTCGATCGGACCTCTCATCGGACGTTCCTTCCGTTTCGGGGAGGTTGCGGGAACATCGTCATTGTTAGCGCTAACATAGCTATGTGTCAATCGTGTTGCGTTCGTCACGGGGGTACCGGACAGGCCGGGACACGCGGGCCGATCGGGAGAGGGGCACCCGGCGGTTACCGGTGAATTTGCTGGCAACCCGTCGCCGAGGGTGGTCGGAACGAGGCTTTCGCGGCAATCCTGGAGCCCATGCCGTCTTCCCGGTCGCCGCTCGCGCGGCTCCTCACCGTGCTGCTCGCGGGCCTGCTCGCCGGGCTCGTCCTCGCGCTCGCCGCGCTCCCGACCGGCCTGCTCGGCGGGTTCGTCGTCAAGGCGAGCCTCGGGGCGTACGCGGAGCTGCCCGACGCGCTGCGCACCCCGGCGCAGCCGCAGCGCTCCTACCTCTACGCCAACGACGGCAAGACGCTGCTCACCACGTTCTACGACGTCAACCGCACCGACGTGCCGCTTGCCGAGATCGCGCCCGTGATGCGCCAGGCGATCGTCTCGGCCGAGGACCGGCGGTTCTACTCCCACGGCGGCGCCGACCTGCGCGGCATCGCCCGCGCGCTGGTGGCGAACGTGAAGGGCGGCGGCACCGAGCAGGGTGGCTCCACGCTGACCATGCAGTACGTCCGCAACGTGCTCAAGACCGACCCGAACCGCACCGCGGAGGAACGGCAGGCCGCGACCGAGCAGACCGTCGGGCGCAAGCTCCAGGAGATCCGGTACGCGAACGCGCTGGAGCAGTCGCTGTCCAAGGACGAGATCCTCAACCGCTACCTCAACATCGCGTACTTCGGTTCCGGCGCGTACGGCGTCGCCGCCGCGAGCCAGCGCTACTTCGGCACGGCACCGGCCGACCTGACGCTCGGCGAGGCGGCGCTGCTCGCCGGCCTGGTCCAGTCGCCGGACGAGTACAGCCCGATCGACGGCGACAAGAACCAGGCGCTCGCCCGCCGGGCGTACGTGCTCGACTCGATGGCCGAGACCGGCGCGATCACCGCGCGGCAGGCCGCGGCGGCCAAGGCCGAGCCGCTCACGTTGCGCCCGACCGCCCAGCCCAACGGCTGCACCGCCACCGCGCAGGGCCACGACGACTGGGGCTTCTTCTGCGACTACCTGCGCCAGTGGTGGCTCACCCAGCCGGCCTTCGGCGACACCCCGAAGGAGCGCGAGCAGGCGCTGCGCCGCGGCGGCTACCGGGTGGTCACCACGCTCGACCCGAAGATCCAGCAGACCGCGCAGGCACAGGCCACCAAGGTCTACGGGTACGACGACAAGCGCGCGCTGCCGATCGCGGCGGTCGAACCCGGCACCGGCCGGGTGCTCGCCATGGCGGTCAACCGGCACTACAGCCTGGCCGACAACCCCGACGGGCAGGGCAACCACCCGAACACGGTCAACCCGTTGATCTCCGGCGGCGCCAGCGTCGACGGCTACCAGGCCGGCTCCACGTTCAAGCTGTTCACCATGCTTGCCGCGCTGGAGGCGGGCAAGCCCCTCGCCACCGGCTTCGACGCGCCGGCCAAGCTGCCCACCCGCTACGCCTCCGACGACGAGGGCAACTGCGACGGCACGTGGTGTCCGGGCAACGCCAACCCCGAGTGGATGGACGGCTACCGGATGATGTGGGACGGCTTCGGCCGCTCCGTCAACACGTACTTCGTGTGGCTGGCCGAGCAGGTCGGCGAGGACAAGGTGGTGGAGATGGCGCAGCGCCTCGGCATCACGTTCCGGGCCGACTCCGACGCCGCGTTCGCCCGCGACAACGCCGCCAACTGGGGGGCGTTCACCCTCGGCGTGGCCGCCACCACCCCGCTCGACCTCGCCAACGCGTACGCGACGGTGGCCGCCGAGGGCACCTACTGCTCGCCGCTGCCGGTGGTCTCGGTCACCGCGTCCGACGGTGGGACGGTCGACGTCGGGCAGCCCTCCTGCAAGAAGGTGCTGGAGCCGGACGTGGCCCGGGCGGCCACCGACGCGGCCCGCTGCCCGGTGGGCCAGCAGTCGGCGTACGGGCAGTGCAACGGCGGCACCGCCACCGGCGTCGACGGGATCGTCGGTCGGCCGGTGGCCGGCAAGACTGGCAGTTCGGAGCGGAACGCCACCGAGACGTTCGTCGGGTTCACCCCGCAGGTCGCCGTCGCCGGCATCGCGGCGAACCCGGACGACGCGGCCGACCTGGTCGGCTCCGCGGTGCAGACCAAGGTGATCGACGCGGTGGCCCGGGTGATCAAAACGGCGGTCACCGGCAAGCCGGTGAAGGACTTCACCGCGCCGAGCCGGGAGCTGGCCGGCACCCCCCAGCGCCCACAGCCCACCCCGCCCCGCGACGACAACCGCAACCTCCCGCAGGACCTCCTCCGCTGGCTCCAAGGTCGGGGATAAGGCGGGGCCCCCGCTTAACGCATTTGGTATAGGAGGGGGCCCCTTCTAACACTTGCCCCGGAATACTGGCGGCCGGTGTCGGATCGGGCGAAGGGGCTCCGACCTACCGGTGAGCGCGCCCGCCGAGGGTGCACCGCTACGCGGAGGAGCACAGCATGGGCAAGGTCATCTACTTCGTGCACCAGTCGGTCGACGGCTTCATCGAGGGGCCGAACGGCGAGTTCGACTGGCCGGCGATGGGGGACGAGCTGTCCGCGTACTCCCTGGAGCTGACCGAGCGGGCCGACGCGTTCGTCTACGGGCGGCGGGTGTGGGAGATGATGTCCTCCTACTGGCCGCAGGTCGAGTCGATCTCCGACCATCCCCACGATCTGGCGTTCGCGCCGATCTGGCGGCGTACCCCGAAGGTGGTCGTCTCCCGCACGCTCGCCGGGGCCGACCACGGCGCCCGGGTGGTCGGCGGCGGCGACCTGGCGGCGGAGTGGGCCGAGGCGCGTGCGGGGTTCGGCGGGGATCTGCTGGTCACCGGCGGGACCGGCGCGGCCACCGCGCTGGCCGCGCTCGGGCTCGTCGACGAGTACCAGGTGATCGTGCACCCGGTGCTGCTCGGCGGCGGAAAGCAGGTGCTGCCCTACCTGGCCCGCGAGGAGCTCAAGCTGGTCGAGACGCGTCCGTTCGACGGCCGCGCGGTGCTGCTGCGCTACCAGCGGGCGTGACCGGTCGGCGGCGGGTGCGGCAGGTCGGCGGCCGGGGGTACGGCAGAATCGTGCGGTGCCCGTCCACGAGATCACCGACCCCGACGACGACCGGATCGCCGACTACCGCGCGTTGACCGACGTGGAGCTGCGGACCCGCTGGGAGCCCCCGCACGGGCTGTTCATCGCGGAGGGGGAGCTGGTGTTGCGGCGGGCGCTGCGGGCCGGCTACCCGGCCCGGTCGTACCTGGTCGACGCGAAGCGCGCGGACCAGCTCGCCGACCTCGACACCGGTGAGACTCCGGTGTACGCGGCCACGCCTGACGTGCTCCAGCGGGCCACCGGCTTCCACGTGCACCGGGGCGTGCTCGCGTCGTTCCACCGCAAGCCGTTGCCGTCGGTCGCCGAGGTGCTTGCCGCCGCCGGGCGGGTGGTGATCCTGGAGGACGTCAACAACCACACCAACCTGGGCGCGATCTTCCGGGCCGTGGCGGCGCTCGGGGTGGACGCCGTGCTGTTGTCGCCTACCTGCGCCGACCCGCTCTACCGGCGCAGCGTCCGGGTCAGCATGGGTGAGGTGTTCGCCGTGCCGTACGCGAAGCTGGAGAGCTGGCCGGCAGGCCTGGACCAGGTGCGGGAGGCGGGCTTCACCGTGCTCGCGATGACGCCGGCGCCGGACGCCGTACCGATCCAGCGGCTCACCGGCGACCAGCGGGCCCGGGCGGCGTTGCTGCTTGGCGCGGAGGGCGCCGGGCTGACCGGGGCGGCGATGGCGGCCAGCGACGTGCGGGTGGTGATCCCGATGCGCCGGGGCGTCGACTCGTTGAACGTGGCCGCGGCCACGGCGGTGGCCTGCTGGGAACTCGGTCGGGACGATCCGCTTGCATGACCATGCGCGTTGACGCATAATCTTCCTTGTGTCCAAGGTTCTCACCTCCCTGCCCATCGGCGAACGCGTCGGCATCGCCTTCTCCGGCGGCCTCGACACCTCTGTCGCGGTCGCCTGGATGCGCGACAAGGGCGCCGTGCCCTGCGCCTACACCGCCGACATCGGCCAGTACGACGAGCCCGACATCGCCTCGGTGCCCGGTCGCGCGCTCAGCTACGGCGCCGAGGTCGCCCGGCTCGTCGACTGCCGCGCCGCCCTGGTCGAGGAGGGGCTGGCCGCACTTACCTGCGGGGCCTTCCACATCCGCTCCGGCGGGCGGGCCTACTTCAACACCACCCCGCTGGGCCGCGCCGTGACCGGGACCCTGCTGGTGCGGGCGATGATCTCCGACGACGTCCAGATCTGGGGCGACGGCTCGACCTTCAAGGGCAACGACATCGAGCGGTTCTACCGGTACGGCCTGCTGGCCAACCCGCAACTGCGGATCTACAAGCCGTGGCTCGACACCGCCTTCGTCACCGAGCTGGGTGGGCGCACGGAGATGTCGGAGTGGCTGCTCGACCGTGACCTGCCCTACCGGGACAGCACCGAGAAGGCATACTCCACCGACGCCAACATCTGGGGCGCGACGCACGAGGCGAAGACGCTCGAACACCTCGACACCGGCATCGAGACGGTCAGCCCGATCATGGGGGTCCGATTCTGGGACCCGGCCGTGGAGATCCCCACCGAGGACGTCACGATCGGCTTCGACCAGGGCCGCCCGGTGACGATCAACGGCAAGGAGTTCGGCAGCCCGGTCGACCTGGTGCTGGAGGCCAACGCCATCGGCGGCCGGCACGGCCTGGGCATGTCCGACCAGATCGAGAACCGGATCATCGAGGCCAAGAGCCGGGGGATCTACGAGGCACCAGGCATGGCGCTGCTGCACGCCGCGTACGAACGGCTTGTCAACGCCATCCACAACGAGGACACCCTGGCGAACTACCACACCGAGGGCCGCCGCCTGGGCCGGCTGATGTACGAGGGCCGCTGGCTGGACCCGCAGGCGCTGATGCTGCGCGAGTCGTTGCAGCGCTGGGTCGGCACGGCGGTCACCGGCGAGGTGACGCTGCGGCTGCGCCGGGGCGAGGACTACTCGATCCTGGACACCACCGGCCCGGCGTTCAGCTACCACCCGGACAAGCTGTCCATGGAGCGCACCGAGGACTCGGCGTTCGGCCCGTCCGACCGGATCGGCCAGCTCACCATGCGCAACCTGGACATCGCCGACTCGCGGGCGAAGCTTGAGCAGTACGCCTCGCTCGGCATGGTCGGCGGCGCCGGCACGCACCGGATGGTCGGCGCCGCGCAGGCGGCCTCGACCGGGCTGATCGGCGCGATGCCGGAGGGCGGCGCGGAGGCCATCGCCTCCCGGGGCGTCCCCTCGGCGGCGGACGAGTGGCTCGACCGCGCCGCGATGGAGTTCGGCGTCGACTGAACCGGGGCAGCCCGTCCGGCACCCTTGTGACGCACGGTAGCGTGGCGCCCGTGTTCCCTACCGTGCGTGAGGTGCTCGCCCTGGGTCCGGTACGCCACGGCGCGCCGCGCCTGGTCGCCGGCGACGCCGGGCTGGACCGCCCGGTGCGCTGGGTGCACGTGGCCGAGGTACCAGACATCGCCACCCTGCTCGGCGGCGGGGAGCTGGTGCTGACCACCGGCATCGGGCTGCCCGCGGACGACGCCGGCCTGCGCGCGTTCATCGGCGACCTGGCCGACGTCGGCGTCTCCGGGCTGGTCGTCGAGCTGGGCCGCCGCTACGTCAGCGGGGTGCCCCGGGTGATGGTCGCCGCCGCCGAACGGCGCGGACTACCCCTGATCGAGCTGCGTCACGGCACGCCGTTCGTCCGGATCACCGAAGCGGTGCACGCGCTGATCGTGGACGCCCAGCTCACCGAGCTGCGCGCCACCGAGGAGATCCACCAGCGGTTCACCGAACTGTCCGTGGAGGGCGCCGAACCGGCCGAGGTGCTGCGCCAGGCCGCCGAGCTGGCCGGCTGCCCGGTGGTGCTGGAGAACCTGTCCCGGCAGGTGCTCGCGTACGACCCGGCGGGGGAGAACGCGGAGCTGCTGCTGGACGGCTGGGAGCAGCACTCCCGGCGGATCCGGCCGGCCGGACGCACCGCGTACGACCCGGACAGCGGCTGGCTGGTCACCACCGTCGGCGCGCGCGGGCAGGACTGGGGGCGGCTCTTGCTGCGCTGGGCGGCGGCCGAGGCCGCGCCGCCCACGCGGCTCACCATCCTGATCGAGCGGGCCGCCTCCACGCTGGCCCTGGGCCGGCTGATCCGCCGCGACGCCGAGGGCCTGGAACGGCAGATCCACCGCACCCTGCTGACCGCGCTTATCGACCACTCCCGCCCGGTGGACGAGGTGGCGCTGCGCGCCAAGGCGCTCGGCGTCACCCTGGACCGCCGCCACCTGGTCGGCGTGGTGGTCCGGCACCGCAGCGACGACCCGGCCGGCGACGCCGCCGCGCCGGGGGCCGACACCGGGCCCGAGGCCGGCCCGGCCCGGCTGCGCGACCTCGCCGAGGCCGTCGGCCAGGCCGTGCGGGAAGCCAACCTCACGGCACTCACCAGCGCCGTCGACGACCAGGCCGTGGGCGCGCTGCTGGCGCTGCCCGACCCGGCCGCCGAGGAGAAGTCGCTCGCCGCGTTCGCCACGGCGTTGCGCCGGGTACGCCTCGACGCCGCCCCGGTCCGCCCGCCCGCTCCCCACCCGGCCCGCCCGGTTGACGGGGCTGTTCGTGGCTCGGCGGGGTCGGGGCGCCCGGTTGACGGGGCTGTTCGTGGCTCGGCGGGGTCGGGGCGCCCGGTTGACGGGGTCGTTCGTGGCTCGGCCGGGTCGGGGCGCCCGGTTGACGTTCCGGCCCGACCGGCGATCGTGGTCGCGGCTGGTTCCGGGGTGGGCAGCCTGCGGGAGGCGCGCCGGTCACTTGTCGAGGCGCGGCAGATCGCCGAGGCGGCCCGGCGGGACGCGCGGGACCTGCCCTGCTTCCGGCTGCCGCACGTCGGGCTGGCCGGGCTGCTGCACCTGCTGCGCGACGAACCCCGGTTGCAGACGTTCGTCGAGCGGGAACTCGGTCCGCTGCTCGCCTACGACGCCCAGCACCCCCGCGAGCAGCTCCTCGGCACCCTGCGGGCCTATCTGGAGCAGGGGCGGAACAAGTCGGCGGGGGCATCGGCGGCGCACCTGTCCCGCCCCGCCTTCTACGAGCGGCTGGCTCGCATCGGCCGCATCCTCGACGCCGACCTCGACTCGGTCGACCAGTGCCTCTCCCTGCACGTGGCCCTGCTCGCCCTGGACGCCGTCCGCACCGTGTGACCCCCTCGCCCGCCCCGCCCCGCCCCGCCCCGCCCTGCCCTGCCCCGCCCTGCCTCGTCGATCTTGGACTTGTGGTGCCAAGATGCGCCCGAAAAGCCGGTCTTGCGAGGTGCCACAACTCCAAGATCGACGGACCGTGGCGGGCTGGGCCGGGCTGGGCCGGGCTGGGCCGGGGCGGACCGATGCCTGATCATGAGGTTGGCGGGGACAAATAAGGCGAAACCTCGGTCTAACTTCATGATCACCCCGCCTCGGCCCTCGGCCCCGGCCCACTGCCGGGGTGATCAAGGAGTTCGCGTCGCCGCCTCCAGGGCTACGCAAACTCCTTGATCACCCCGTTCGGCGCCTGCCAGTTCTCCGCTACTCGATTCGGGAGGGACGGACCGCCCTGAGTTGCGGGCCGGAGCCGGCAGTCGACCATGGAGTTGGGATATCGGAGGTGCCGATCACGGAATGGGGCCGGCCGTACGGTCAGGTCAGGGCGGCGAGGGCCTTCGCGTAGGGGGCGGGGACGAAGTTCGGGCCGGCCGGGGTGAAGACGTCGGAGGTGGACGCCGCCTGCCAGGCGGTGTCGGGCAACTCCGCGACCAGGGCGCGGACCACCGGGGCGTCCCGCCACTGGTCCTGCTGGGCGAGCAGGCTCAGCGCGACCACCGACTCCTCCACCTCGCCGACGCACTCGAACGGCTTGTGCCCGTCGATGCCGAGCAACTCCCGATAGCCGGGGAGCTGCGACCCGTCGGCCAGCAGGTCGCCGCCGAAGATGCCGGTGAGCCGCTCGCGGGGCATGAACGGCGCCATGGCCAGGAAGACGAACCGGCACTTCGGGCAGTCGCGGCACCAGCGTTCGCTCGCGTCGCGCAGCTTGAACGCCGCGTTGCAACTGGTCACCACCGCGTCGTACCTGTCGATCTCGGCGAACAGCCGGGCGATGTGCAGCTCGGACAGGGAGCGCAGGAGCGAGAAGTACGGCTCGGTGAGCCCGGCGTGCTCGGCCAGCGCGGCCCGCAGCAACCCCTCCGCCTCGACCCCCTTGGACCACTGGTGGTTGATCGCGTGGCCCTGCCAGATGAGGTTCGGGTCTGACGCGGAGCGCTCGTTCGACATCACCACCGGCCCGAGCCCGTGCAGCACGGCGGTGGCGACCGCGATCAGCGAGTTGATCGCGGTGACCGGGATGTGCCCGTTGCGCGCGCCGGCCGCGTTCAGCTCGAACAGCGCCGGGTCGAGCCGCCGTCGGGCGGCCAGCGGCACCAGGTCGGACGCCTCGTTGACGGAGACGATCACGTGGTTGGGGTTGACCGAGAAGGGCACCGGGTCGAACCCGGCCCGGCGCAGCGCCTCAAGCGTGACGATGGAGTCCTTGCCGCCGCCGACGGCCGACAGCGGACGGCGGTCGGAGTTGTCGAGTGGGGCAGCCGCCTCGACCGAGCCGGCCGGCACCTCGGGGCGCAACGTCAGCACGTACGACAGGTCGTTGCGGTAGGCGTACTCGGCGAGGCCCTTGGTGTAGACGGCGGTGACCAGCTCGACGGCGGCGGCGCCCAGCGGCGCGGGCAGCACCAGCCGGGGCGGCGCGGCGGCCTTGTAGTAGCTGACGCCGGCGATCACGTGCAGCAGGTCCAGCACCCGGCCGAGGGTGGCCGCGGTGGCGTCGGAGACCGGCTCGGCGGGGAGCGGGAGCGTGATCACCTCGGTGAACCGCTGCTCGCCGTCGGGACCGGTCAGGGCGTAGTCGAACAGGACCTCACCGGTGGCGAAGTCGATCGAGTAGGACGGAAAGGTGAAGGCGTCCATCCGCCGGAGCTGCTCGTTGGGCACACGCCATACTAGGCCCTGGTTCGTCCGCCCGTGTCCGGCTGGGCGGGACCCCCGCCCGCCGCCCACCGACCGAGTCCGAGGAGAGCCCGTGCGCCTGTCTGATCTGCGCGGACGTCATGTCGCCGTCTGGGGCGCCGGCCGGGAGGGCCGGGCCGCGGTGACCGCGATCGCCGCGCACGGCCCGGCCGGCCTGGTCGCCGTCGACGACAGCGCGAACTTCCTCAGCCTGCCCTGGGAGGGTCCGCTCGCCGCCGCGGCGCCGCTGGTGACAGGCGAGGAGGGCTTCGAGCGGCTGGCCGCCGCCGACGTGGTGGTCCGCTCGCCGGGGGTGCCGAACACCCACCCGTGGATGGGGGAGCTGCGCCGCCGTGGTGTCCCGATCACCCAGGGCAGCGCGCTCTGGATGGCCGACCACGCCGACCGGACCGTCGGGGTGACCGGCAGCAAGGGCAAGAGCACCACGTCCAGCCTGATCAGCCACCTGCTCACCGCGATGGACCGGCCGAACGTCTTCGGCGGCAACATCGGGGTGCCGCTGCTCGACCTGCCCGAGGCCGAGCTGTACGTGCTGGAGCTGTCCAGCTACCAGTGCGCCGACCTGACCGACTCGCCCCGGGTGGCGGTGGTGACCGCGCTCTTCCCCGAGCACCTGGACGCGCACGGCGGCGAGCGGGAGTACTACCGGGACAAGCTGAACCTGGTCGCGCACGGCCCGCACACGGTGGTGGTCAACGGCGTCGACCCGCGGCTGGCCGTGGAGCTGGGCGGCCGGGCCGCGGTCCGGGCCGGCTCACCTGACACCACCCATGTGGCCACCGGCCCGGACGGCACGCCGTGGTTCCACATGCGCGACGCCCCGCTCTTCCCGCGCGCGGTGCTGCCGCTCGTCGGCCGGCACAACGAGGGCAACCTGTGCGTCGCGCTTGCCGTGCTTGACGCGCTCGGCGTGGACGTGGTCGCGCGGCGGGACAGCCTGGCCGTGGCGGTCGCCGAGTTTCAGGGGCTGGCCCACCGGCTCACCGAGATCCCCGACCCGTCCGGCCTGACCTTCGTCGACGACACGCTCGCGACCAGCCCGTACGCGGCGATGCACGCGATCGACGCGTACGAGGGGCGGCCGTTGACCGTGATCGTCGGCGGCACCGACCGGGGGCTCGACTACGCGCCGCTGCGGGAGCACCTCGCCGAGCGGGAGATCACCGTGATCGGCATCCCGGACAGCGGCCCCCGCATCGTGGAGGCGCTGGCCGGGCTGCCGGCGGTGCGTACCGAGTTGGCCGAGGACCTGGTCGCCGCCGTCGGGCTGGCGCGCAAGGTCACCCCGGCCGGCGGGGTGGTGCTGCTGTCCCCGGCCGCGCCGAGCTACGGCCGGTTCCGCAACTTCGAGCACCGCTCGGAGGTGTTCGCGCAGGCGGTGGCCGACACCGCCCGCTGAGTCACCCGGCGGGCAGCGCGTCGTCGGCCGGTGCCGGTGCCGGTGCCGGTGCCGGTGCGGCGGGCGCGGGTGGCGCGGGCGGCGCCTGTCGCTTGTCCGGGGTCCAGGCGAACGCGAGCGCGCCGCCGACAAGCGCCAGCAGCATGCCGATCAGGAAGCCGCCCAGGTTCGAGGTGAGCCAGGACACCAGCCCGAGCAGCAGGGACAGCAGCGCGTAGAAGACCCGTTGCTGCGGGGTGGCGACAAGCAGCACCCCGCAGAGCACGAGGACGGCCGGCACCAGGTACGCGGCCAGCCCCTGCGGCCCGACGTGCAGCAGCACCCCGAGCGGCGCGCGCAGCGTCACGAGCATCTCGGCGCCGCCGAGCGCGACGAGCACACCGGCGGTGAACGGCCGGGCCCGCCGCCAGCGGCGCCACCGTGCACGGGCGAGAGGCGCCGCGTGCGCTCCGGCGGTCACCTCAGCACCCGTCGGAGCTGAAGCCCATGTGCAGGTTGGGCAGCGTGAAGACGGCAGCGGTGGTGGCGTAGTTGTTCTGCCGCAGGTTGGTGATGGTCACCGAGTCGGCCTGCTGGGCGAAGACACCCGCGTTGCCCTTCACGCCGGGGACCTGGTCCACCGTGCTGGCGTCCTGGCCGACGTTGATGTTTTTGAACGAGGCGTTGCCGGCCACCTCGTCGCCGTCGACCACGAGCGTGCGGGCGGTGACCGGCTTGCCGGAGCCGCCGGCGGTGATCCGCAGGTTGATCCCGCCCAGGCTGATGCTCTGGCAGAGGTTGGTCAGCTCGGCCTTGTCGATGGCCGACACGATCACCACCACCTGACCGCCGGTGTCGCCCTGGTTGGGGCTGTCCGGGATCATCTGGTCGAGCGTGGCGAACTGTTCGAACCCGGTGCCTTCGAGTTTGTCGGCGGTGACGGTGAACGGCATGCCGGAGATGGCGAACTGCGCGCCGAGCACGCCCTGGGCGGTGAGCACGACCATGCCGGCCGCGCCGGCCGCGACGGCGCCGAGCGTGACGGCGAACCGGCGCCAGCGCACGCCGCTGCTCGGTTGGCCGGACTCGATCGGTGCGGTCTGCTCCGACATGGCGGCTCCCTTTCGAGATCAATTCATTCGGGACGATGTGAATTGCTCGCGCAGGCCGAAGTTACCGCTGAGTAAAGGGAGGGTCAACAGATCGTTGCCCGGCATCTGCCAATTGCGGCCAAAGTGAAAAACCGCTGCGGTTTTCGACCCGTCAGGGCGCGCAGGGAGCCACAGTGGTCGGTCCGTCGTCCGGGTGGTCCGGCCGGGTGGCCCGGCGCGCGTCCTCGGGGCCGAGGAAGGGCGCGACGGCCGCGTACGTGAGGACCGGCAGCAACAGCGGCAACTCCTCCGCCCGCCCCTGGGCCACCCGGGCGCGGACCGTCGCGTAGATGCCGCCGACCACCGTGGACACGAGCACGTCGCGGTCCACCCCGGCCACCGCCGGCCCCGGACCGGCGTCGGCGAAGAACCAGCGGAAGCTGTGCGCCAGCGCGTCCCGCTCCCGGCGCGCGTCCGGACCTGCCGCGTCCACCTCGACAAGCGCCATCCGGGCGAAGGCGGGCACGCTCGCCAGCACGTCGAGCAGGGTACGCAGCGCCGCGCGGGCGGCCTCCGGCCAAGCCGGACCGGCCTCGGCGTAGGCGGCCTCCATCAACTGCGAGACCACGGCGATGCCGTGCCGGTACGCGGCGAGGAACGCGTCCTGCTTGCCGCTGAACAGGGCGTAGAACGCCGGCCTCGTGACCCCGGCGGCGTGGCAGATGTCGCTGACCCGGGCGTTGTCGTACCCCCGGGCGGCGACCTCCCGCACCAGCCCGTCGAAGAGGCGGTCGCGTTGGGTCGCCGCCACCTCCTCGGCCGGTACGCGGCGCGGGCCGCGCTTGATCGCCCGGTCGGGATCGCGGCCGTGCCGCGCGCCCGGCAGGGGGGCCGGCGGGGGCGGGCTCTGGATGGTCAAAAGATCGGCCCTCCTTGATGCGTTGACTTTACGACCCTCTGAGGTTTATAACTTTCGACACGCTTAGTTCGCCCACCGTCACCATTGGTGATCTCCACCGAGGGCCCGAACGGCTGTCATTATCGCCGCCCGTCCCCGCCCTCCCGGCTCCATCCACCACTCCGTCCCACCGCCGGAAGGAACAACCATGCCCAGGTACGGACGTATCGGCGCGGGCCTCGCCGCCCTGGCGCTGCTGACCGGTCTGGTCGGCGCCTCCCCCGCCACCGCCGCCCCCGCCACCGCGCTCGCCAGCGCCGTGCTCACCTATCCCGCCCCCGCCGGCACCGCCGTCTCGGTGGGTGACGTGATCCAGGCCAGCCTGAAGAGTGGCACCAACGCCACGTTCTACTCCTCGGCCAGCGGAACCACAGGCATCAAGTGCGCCGCGTCAAGCTTCAGCGCGAAGGTGCTGACCAACCCGACGGCGTCCGGCACCGCCACCGAGAGCCTCACCGCGCAGACGTTCACCAGTTGCACCACGAACGTCCTCGGCACCACAGGCGTGCAGAGCGTGACCGTCAACAACCTGCCGTACACCACCGCGGTCACCAGCGCCGGCGTGGTCACCATCTCCGGCACCGCAGCCGCGCCGATCCAGAGCACCGTCGTGCTGAACTCGCTGCTCGGCGCGATCACCTGCGTCTACCGGACCAGCGCGAACAAGCTCACCGGCGTGGCCGCGAACGCCACCAACTCGATCGCCTTCACCAACCAGGCCCTGACCAAGTTCTCCGGGCCGTCGCTCTGCTTCGGCACCGCCTACTTCACCGCCACCTACTCGCCGGTGCGGGACACCAGCAAGACCGGCAGCCCGGGCGTCTACGTCAACTGACCGCCGGGCTCACGGCCGGTGCCCGGCGGTTCGCCGGGCACCGGCCCCGCCCCGCGCCCCGGACCCGCGTCGCGGCGGGGGCCGACCACGGCTGCCCCATCCGGATCTGAGCAGCCGCAGCAGTCCCGCGCCGGCCAGGTACGCCACAAGCGCCGGTACGGGTAGGCCGAGCGGTTCCGGCGCGCTCTTCGGCGCGACACTGTTCAGCAGCAGTCCGGCGACCAGTCCGGCGTACCCGGCGACGGCAAGCACGGTCCACACCGCGCCGTGCTCGCCGTCGGGCCGCCCCGCCCGGGAGCCGGCCGGGCGGCGGGTGCGGGCCTCGACCGGGCCGAAGACGGCGATCAGGGCCGAGAGCACCACGGCCAGGGCCAGCAGCCACGGAATCCGCCAGGCCCACCACGCCGGCGACCCGACCGGGGGAGTGGGCAGCACACCGAGCGCGTCCAGCAGGCCGACAAGCAGGATCGCGGCGGTCAGGTGCCACAGGAAGACGGTGAGCACCACCGCGTTGACCGCGATCACCGCCTGCCACGGGCCGGGCCGGCGCAGCCAGCGCGCGGCCGGGCGGCGCAGCAGCAGGATCAGCCCGAGCTGGGTGGTGGCTGCGGCGAGCAGCGCCAGGCTCGGCGGCGCGGCGTTGTCCAGCCGCTCGCCCGGCACGTGCAGCATCGCCACCGGATACGGCCCGACGACGGTCAGCAGGACCAGCGCGACCAGGCCGCCGGCGAGCAGGACCGCGCCGGCCCGGCGGGACAGCGGCAGCCGGCGGCGGCGGGGAAGCTCGGGTACGCGGGCGTCGTACCAGGCGAAGCCGAGCTGGTGCAGGGCCAGCCAGGCGAACAGGTAGTTGCCGTCGGCCCGCCCGGCCGGACCGAGCAGCCGGCCCAGGTCACCGAGTGCGACGAGACCGACGAGAACCGCCGGCACGGCCAGCCCGAACCGGCGGTGCAGCGCGTACATCGGCGGGGTCAGCGCCACCGCCACGAGATAGGCGACCAGGAACCAGAGCGGGATGGTGGCGAACCAGACCACGGTACGGATCTGGGCCGGCTCGGCGTCGCGTACGGTGGCGACCGCGGCGCCGGCGGTCAGCACCAGCAGCAGCATGGTGGTCGGTCGGACCAGCCGGGCGCTGCGGTCCACAAGCCAACCGGTGGGGGTCCCGCCCCGGCTTCGGCGGGCGGTGAGAGAGGCGGCGTTGGCATAGCCGCCGACCAGGAAGAACACCGGCATCACCTGGGCCAGCCAGGTCAGCGGCCAGGCCCAGGGCAGGTCGGTGAGCGCCGAGTGACCGGCCGGACGGCCGTGGTCGTACCCGATCACGGTCACGCCCCAGTGGCCGAGCACGACCAGGGTGATCGCCAGCGCCCGGAGCAGGTCGACGTAGCGCTCCCGCCCCGGCGGCGTACGTTCGGCGAGCTGCCGCAGGCGGCGCATGGTCTCAGGCTATTGCAGCCGACCACGACCGATACGGATAACGGAATTGCTTGACCGGTAGGGAATCTCCTACCTATGCTGGCGGTCATGTCCGTCACCCATGTGCAGATCGTTTCCGTGCCCGTCCGCGACCAGGACCGGGCCCGTGACTTCTACGTCGACGTCCTCGGCCTCGACCTGGTCCGGGACAACCCGATGGGGCCCGGTGGCCGCTGGGTCCAGGTGGCCCCGAAGGGCGCCGCGACCACGCTGACGCTCGTCACCTGGTTCGACAGCATGCCGCCCGGTTCGCTGCGTGGCCTGGTCCTGGAGACCGACGACCTCGACACCGACGTCACCCGGCTGCGCGAGCGGGGCCTGGTGTTCGCCGAGGACGGCGTCCAGGTCGCGCCCTGGGGCCGCTACGTCACGTTCGCCGATCCGGACGGCAACGGCATCGTGCTCCAGGAGACCCGTGTCTGAGCCGGACGTGTTCGCGGCCCTCGCCAACCCCACCCGACGGGAGCTGCTCCGGCTGCTCCGCGAGGAGGGGGAGCAGCCGGTGCAGCGACTCGCCGACCGCTTCGACATGCGGCGGCCCAGCCTGTCGGAGCACCTGCGGGTGCTGAAGGACGCCGGCCTGGTCACCGAGCAGCCGGTCGGCCGGCAGCGCTTCTACGCGCTGCGCCCCGAGCCGCTGCGCGAGGTGGCCGACTGGCTCACCCCGTACGAGCGGTTCTGGCGGTCCCGCCTGGCGGGCCTGCGCGACGTGTTGGACGGGATGCCGGATGGGTGAGCCGGCCCGCATCGCGGTGGACCAGTTCCTGCCTCATCCGCCGGCAAAGGTGTGGCGCGCGCTGACCGATTCTGATCTGATCGGCCGTTGGCTCATGCCGAACGACTTCCGGCCGGCCCGTGGGCACCGGTTCACCCTGCGGACCGTCCCGCGCCCCGGGCAGGGTTTCGACGGGACGGTCCACTGCGAGGTGCTGGAGCTCGACGAGCCACGCCGGATGCGGTGGGCCTGGCGCGGCGGCCCGCTCGACACGGTGGTCACCTGGACGCTGGCGCCGGAGGGCCGGGGCACCCGCCTGTTCCTGGAACACGCCGGCTTCGACCCGGACGACCCGCTCCAGCGGCGGACGTTCACGCTGCTGGACGGCGGCTGGCGCACCACGGTCTGGACCCGTCTCGCCGACACACTGGCCGCGCTGCCCTGATCCGTCCTGGCCTGGCCTGGCCTGGTCTTGGCCGGTGGCCCGCCGTGCTGTCTGCTGCCGCCGGGCGCGCCGAACGGTTCGGCGGGCCCGGCTCGGCGGTCCCTGCGCCACGGTCTCCGGGTCGTCGCGGAGATCTCCCGGGAGTCGCCGACCACAGCGGCCCCGCCGACCGACAGCGGCCTCGCGCCTGACGCGGCTGAAGCGAGGCGGCGGCAACGGCCGATCGGCGGCTAGAAACTTGATGACACGGACGACTCGTGGCAGCCGACCGTCGGTGAATCATCCATGTCATCAAGTTTGTAGGCGCCCGGGGGCGTTCCCGCGCGCGGGCGCTTGACGAGGCGGCCGGTCGCTCACGGGTGCCTTTCGAGCTGAGCGCAGGAACGACTCGCGTCACCGGCCGTCACTTTCGATGGTGGTGAGTCGTGGTTGCTCTCAGCTCCAAAGGGAGCGTGGGAGTCACCATCCGTCGGTGCGGAGGGCGTGGCGCGGAGGGCAGGGCGCGGAGGGCAGAGCGCGGGGACCAGCGCTCGGGTCAGGCGGGCGGCGGGACGAGCCGGGCGTGCAGCGCGGTCGGATCGGCCACCTCGGGCAGGTCGCGGGCGGCGAGCCAGGCCGCGGCGGCGGCGCCGTCACCGGCGGTGCGCACCGGGGCGGCCGGCCAGCGGCGGGCCAGTTCGGCCCGGACCGCGTCGGCGAGCGGGGTGTCGCCGGTGAGCAGGCCGCCACCGAGCACCAGCGGGTCGGTCGCGCCGGTGGGGCGGATGCGGGCGACGCTCCCGGCCAGCAGCGCGGCGGCCTCGGCGATCAGGGCGGCGGCGGTCGGCTCACCCGCGCGGGCCGCCGTGACGACAAGTGGCGCGAATCGGGCCAGCTCCACCGGTGGGCGCCGGGTCACCGCCTGCACCACGGCGTCGACGGTCGCCCTGGGACGTGCGGCCACCTCGCTGCTACCGGTCACTTCCGCCAGGACGCGGCGGGCCAGTTCCCCTGGCGCGTCGGCCCGGTCCAGGTCGGCCAGCAGCCGGCGGACCGCCTCCCGGCCGAGCCAGAACCCGGAGCCCGCGTCACCGAGCAGCCAGCCGTGACCGTCGGCGGTGCGGTCCAGGCGCATTTCGCGCACCTGGGCGGCGATCGCGCCGGTGCCGGCGATGAGCACCGTGCCGTCCGGGGCGGCGGTGCCGGAGGCGTAGGCGACCAGGGCGTCGCCGTGCACCGTGTACGGGCACCGGAGCCCCGCCTCGGCCCACGCCCGGTCGAAGGCGGCGCGGCCGGTCGGGTCGGCGAGGAGGCGGCCGGCGCCGGCGAGGCCGATCACGCCGGCGCGTACCCGGGTCGGGTCGACGCCGGTGAGCGCCGCGCGCAGGGCGGCCAGCAGCTCGGCGGCGGCCCGCTCGGCGCCGTGGCTGGTCGGGTTGCCGCCGCCCGCGCGACCGGTGCCCAGGCGTACGCCGTCGAGGCTCAGGGCGGTGGCGCGGGTGGACGTACCCCCGATGTCGAGGCCGACCACGACGGTGTCCGACATGGTCACCATGCTGGTCGGGCCGGTCCGCCCGGCGCAAGATCGCGGCCCGGCGTCAGGTAACAGTTTGAAAACTTCGCCCACAGACTTGACACGGAGGGGCCTTCAGTAAGAACTTTTACCACTAACAGTTAACACTCCTTTCCGAAAGGCGCCCGCCGATGGCCGAGCACGAAGTCGAGACGTCCGCGGGGACCGCGGTGGTCGACGCCGCTCCGGCCGACCGGCGGGGCGTCGACGGGGTGCTGGCCAGGGTCCGGGCCGGCGCGGCGGAGCTGACGGGAGCCCTGCGCCGGGTCGCTGAGCACGTGCTCAGCGACCCGGAGGCAGCGGCCCGCGCGACGATCGTCGAGCTGGCCGAGCGGAGCGGCACCTCACCCGCGACCATCACCCGGTTCTGCCGGGCGATGGGCTTCGAGGGCTACGCCGACCTGCGACTCGGCATCGCCGCCGAGACCGGCCGAGCCCGCTCCGCGGGCTGGACCGTCGACATCGGCCGTGAGATCCAACCAGGCGACCCGCTGTCCCGGGTGCTCGACCAGATCATGGCCGCCGACACCCGGGCCATGCACGACACCGCCGCGCTGCTGGACCTGGCCGAGGTGGAACGCGCCGCGGTGGCCATCGCCGGAGCCAACCGGGTGAACATCTTCGGCGCCAGCGGTAGCGCCCTGGTCGGCGAGGAGATGCAGTTCAGCCTGCACCGCATCGGGGTGGCCGCCTGGGCGTGGAACGACGTGCACGAGGGCTTGTCCAGCGCCGCGCTGCTGAGCACCGGCGACGTCGCGCTCGGCATCTCACACAGCGGGCAGACCCGGGAGACCATCGAACTGCTCGCCGAGGCGGGCAGCCGCGGGGCCACCACCGTCGCGCTGACCGGCTTCCCTCGCTCGCCGCTGGCCGAGCTGGCCGACATCGTCCTGGTCACCGCCAGCCAGGCCACCACGTTCCGGCCGGACGCGCTCTCCGCCCGGCACCCGCAGCTCGTCGTACTCGACCTGCTCTACATCGCGGTGGCGCAGCGCACCCACGACCGCGCCCACGCGGCCTTCCGGCGTACCGCCCAGGCCGTCGACGGGCACAAGGCCGCGAAGGGGGCCCTCTCATGATCAGTGCCCAGGGGTACGCGGACGCCGTCCGCCCGGTCCTCGACCGGCTCGTGGACAGCCAGGCGACGGCGGTGGACCGGGCGGCGGACCTGATCGCCGGCGGCCTGCGCGCCGGTGGCGTGCTCCAGGCGTTCGGCGCCGGCCACTCGGAGGCGTTCGCCGCCGAGCTGGTGGCCCGGGCCGGCGGCCTGGTCCCCGCCAACCGACTCTCCCTGCACGACCTCGTGCTGCACGGCGACGCGCCCCGCGACGTGCTCGCCGATCCCAAGCTGGAACGCGACCCGGCGGTGGCGCATGATCTCCTCGCCCTGGCGGCGCCGCAGCCGGCGGACGTGTTCGTGGTCGCCTCGCAGTCAGGCATCAACGGCTCGGTGGTCGAGCTGGCGACGCTCGTCAAGCGGGGCGGCCACCCCCTGATCGCGGTCACGTCGGTCGAGCACACGGCCCGGGTCGCCCCTCGGCATCCCTCCGGGCGCCGGCTCGTCGACCTCGCCGACGTCGTGCTGGACAACGGCGCGCCGTACGGCGACGCACTGCTGCCGCTCGAGGGCGGCGGCGCGGTCTGTGCGGTCTCATCGGTCACCGCGGCGCTGCTGGCGCAGCTGCTGACCGCCGAGGTCGTACGACGGTTCCACCAGGCCGGAGAGGTGCCCCCTATCTACCTCTCCGCCAACGTCCCCGGTGGGGACGAGCACAACCTCGCCCTCGAGTCGCGGTACGCCGGGCGCCTCCGGCGGACCGCCTGACCCGACACCACAAGGAGAGACAAGATGTCGGTTACCCCCGAGAAGTCCGACCTCAGCCGTCGGACCCTGCTCCAGCGCGCCGGCGCGGCCGGTTTGCTGGCCATCCCGGCGGCCGGTCTGCTCAGCGCCTGCGCCGGCAGTGAGCCGAGCAAGTCCGACAACGGCGGCGGCGCGGCCAAGAGCAACGACAACCCGTTCGGTGTCAAGGACGGCAGCGCCGTCAAGGTGGTCGTCTTCAACGGCGGCCTGGGCGACCAGTGGGCGAAGGAGGACAAGGTCGTCTTCAACGCCAAGCACCCGAACGTCACGGTCAACATGTCTTCCACCCAGAAGATCAAGACCGAAGAGCAGCCCAAGATGGCGACGCAGCCGAGCGACCTGGTGATGAACTCGGGCGCCGACATGATGGACCGCAGCACCCTGATCAACGAGGGCGCCATCGAGCCGCTGGACGACCTGCTCACCGCGCCCGCGTGGGACGGTGAGGGAACGGTCGCCGACTCGCTGCTGCCGGGCACCGTCGCCGACGGCACCCAGAACGGCAAGTTCTACGTGGTGAACGTCGCCTACACGGTCTGGGGCAACTGGTACAACGCCGCCCTGTTCAAGAAGGAGGGGTGGACGGCGCCGACCACCTGGGACGAGTTCTTCGCCCTGGCGCCGAAGATCAAGGCCAAGGGCATGGCGCCGTACGTGCACGACGCGGCGCACGGCTACTACCCGCGCTGGGCGCTGTTCGCCAGCATCTGGAAGGCGGTCGGCAAGCAGGCCGTCGTCGACATCGACAACCTCAAGGACGGCGCCTGGAAGGCCGACGGCATCGTCGGGGCGCTGGAGCCGTGGGAGAAGCTGGTCAAGGACAAGCTGCTGCTGCCGGGCAAGCTCGACCACACCCAGTCGCAGCAGGCGTGGCTGGACGGCAAGGCGGCGTTCATCCAGGTCGGCACGTGGCTGAAGAACGAGATGGCGTCGACCATCCCGCCGGGCTTCGAGCTGACCATCTCGGACTACTGGAGCAAGCCGGGCGACAAGGCCGCCAAGGACGTCTTCGCCTCCTCCGGCGAGGGCTTCGTGGTGCCCAGCAAGGCGCCGAACAAGGAGGCCGCGAAGGAGTTCCTGCGGGCCATCCTGTCCAAGGCCGGGTCGGCGAAGTTCGCCGAGCTGACCAAGTCGCTGGCGTCCACCAAGGGCTCCGGCGACAAGGTCCAGGACACCGCGCTGGCCAGCGCGAACGCCCTGGTCAAGGGCGGTAGCGGGGAGCTGATCTCGGTGAAGTTCCCGGACTTCTACGCCGACCTGGACAAGGAGAGCCAGAACCTCTCCGAGGAGCTGATGGCCGGCCGGCTGACCGCGCAGCAGTTCGTCGACAAGATGCAGACTGCCGCCGACAAGGTCGCCAAGGACTCGTCGATCAAGAAGCAGACCCGCACCGCCTGACGTTGTCGAGGAAGTGAGTTCAATGCGGCACGGAGTCGCGCGTTTCGTCACGGGCTTCCTGGCCCTGCCCGTCGCGCTGTACCTGTTCTACGTGGTGTGGCCGTTCGCCCAGGCGGCGGGTTACTCGCTTACCGACTGGGGTGGGTACTCGGATTCCCAGCGCTTCGTCGGGCTGGACAACTACGTCCGGCTGTTCTCCGACGAACTGATCCGGAAGGCGTTCTGGCACAACGTGTTCTTCCTGGTCACCGTGCCGCTGTTCACGATCGCGCTGGCCCTGTTCCTCGCGTTCCTGCTCAACGTGGGCGGACGCGAGGACAGGGCCGGCATCCGCGGGGTGTTCGGCTCCGCGCTCTATAAGGTGATCTTCTTCTTCCCGCAGGTGCTGTCGCTCGTGGTCATCGCCGTGATGTGGCAGCAGATCTACCGCACCGACGGGCAGGGCCTGATCAACGGCCTGCTGATCAAGATCGGTCTGGTGGACGCGGACAACCCGATCGCCTTCACCGCCGACCCGGAGCCGTTCCTCGGCGTGCCGGCGGTGCTGTGGTGGCTGCTGCTCATCGCGGTCTGGAGCGGCGCCGGCTTCTACATGGTGCTCTTCTCCGCCGCCATGCAGTCGATCCCGAAGGACATCTACGAGGCCGCGATCCTCGACGGCGCGGGCCGGTTCCACACCTTCTTCCGGGTGACCCTGCCGCTGCTGCGGGACAGCATCTCGGTGGCCTGGGTCTACCTCGGCTTCATCGCGCTGGACATGTACGCCCTGGTCTTCGTCATGACGCCGAGCCAGGGCGGGCCGAACCACGCAAGCGAGATCTTCGCGTCGGTGCTCAACTTCACCGCGTTCCAGAAGGGCCAGTTCGGATACGCCTGCGCGATGGGTGTCGCGCTCGCCATCTTCACGATCCTGCTCGCCGCGGTGCAGCTGAGGATCACCCGTCGTGACCGTATCGAGTACTGAAGGAGGCGCGGCGATGAGCACGGCGACACACGGTCTCGACCGGGCCGGACAGGCCGCCACCGGATCGGGCGCCGCCCCCGTACCCCGGAGGGAGCGGCACCGGGCCGGGGTCGGCTCCCGGATCTTCAACGGCTTCTCCCACATCTTCCTGGTGGTCTGGGCCGTGATGGTCATCTACCCGCTGCTGTGGGTGGTGATGTCCGCGCTCAAGGACGACTCGGAGGTCATCCGCGAGCCGCTCTCCCTGATCCCGGACAAGCTGCACTTCGAGAACTTCGGCCGGGCCTGGACCGAGGGGCACCTCGGGTCGTTCTTCCTGAACACCCTCCTGGTGCTGGCCGGCAGCGTCACGCTGACCATGCTGCTCGGTTCGATGGCCGCGTACGCGCTGGCGCGGTTCGAGTTCCGCGGCAACCGGCTGATCTACTACATGTTCCTGTCCGGGCTGACGTTGCCGATCTACCTGGCCGCGGTGCCGCTGTTCAAGGGCGTCTACAACACCGGGGTCACCTTCCCGCTGCTCGGCCCGAACAAGCACGTCATGCTGATCCTGGTCTACGTGGCCTGGTCGCTGTCGTTCACGGTCTTCTTCATGCACTCGTTCTTCCGGACGCTGCCCGACACGATCGCGGAGGCGGCCTCGGTCGACGGGGCCTCGCACACCCGCACGTTCTTCAGCGTGATGCTGCCGATGGCCAAGCCGGGCCTGATCAGCATCGGCATCTTCAACGTGCTCGGCCAGTGGAACCAGTGGTACCTGCCGACCCTGCTCATGCAGTCGGTCGCCGGTGAGCCGAAGCGCCAGGTCATCGCGCAGGGGCTGATCGAGCTGTCGGTCAACCAGGGCTACAAGTCCGACTGGTCCGGGCTGTTCGCCGGCGTGACCATGGCGATGCTGCCGGTGCTGATCGTGTACATCGTCTTCCAGCGCCAGGTCCAGTCCGGCCTCACCGCAGGCGTCAGCAAGTAAGGCGGGGGCCCCGCTTAACGTTTTCTGCATAGGCGGGGGCCCCGCTTAACACCGCGCTGTTAAGCGGGGCCCCCGCCTTACACCTCACCCTGTCGGTGGGGGGAGGCAGAATCGCGTTTGTGCGGGTGGTGGCGGTGGTGGCGGGGGAGCGGGGCGGCGGGGTGCTGCAACCGCTCGACGTCGACGGGCGCCCGGCGGGGCCGGCCGAGGAGGTGGCGGACCTGGCCGCCGCCGTGGGTGCCCGCGAGGCGGCCGAGCGGCCCCGCTGGGTGTGGGCCGCCGGCGCCGGCGTCTACCCGGCGCTGCTGCGCGCCGGGGTCCGGCTCGACCGCTGCCACGACGTCGAGCTGACCGAGGCGTTGCTGCTCGGGCACGCCGGCCGCTGGGGCGAGCCACGTGCGCTGCCCGCCGCCTGGGCCCGGCTGACCGGGGCGCCGGTCCCACCGGATCCGCCGCCCCGCCCGCCGGAGCCGCCCGGCCACGGCCAGGGCGCGCTCTTCGACCCGCCGTCCGGCCCGCCGGGCCCGGGCCTCACGGCGTTGACCCGGGTGTACGAAGACCAACTCGCCCGGATCGCGGCGACGACCCACCCCGGCCGGTTCCGGCTGCTGGTGGCCGCCGAGTCGGCAGGCGTCCTGGTCGCCACCGAGATGGGCGCGGCCGGCCTGCCCTGGCGCGTCGACGTGCACGACGCGATCCTGGCCGAGCTGCTCGGGGAGGCGTCCCCGGTGGGCGGGCCACCCCGCCGGCTGGCCGACCTCCAGGCGCGGATCGCCACCGCGTTCGGCGTACGCCTGTTGCACGCCGAGTCGCCCGCGGAGCTGTTGCGGGCGTTCGCCCGGGCGGGGGTGGAGCTGCCGAACACCCGGGCGTGGGTGCTGCGCGGGGTGGAGCACCCGGCGGTGCCGCTGGTCCTGGAATACAAGGAGCTCTACCGGATCTGGACGGCGCACGGCTGGGCCTGGCGCGACGCCTGGGTGTCCGGCGGCCGGTTCCGCCCGGAGTACGTGCCCGGCGGCGTGGTTTCCGGCCGCTGGGCGACCCGGGGCGGCGGGGCGTTGCAGATCCCGAAGGTGATCCGGCGTGCGGTGGTGGCCGATCCGGGCTGGACGTTCGTGGTGGCCGACGCCGGCCAGCTCGAACCGCGGGTGCTCGCCGCGGTTTCCGGCGACGAGCGGCTGGCGGCGGCCGGTGGCGCCGGCGACCTGTACGCCGCGCTGGCCCGGGACGCGTTCGCCGGTGACCGGTCCCGGGCCAAGGTGGCGTTGCTCGGCGCGATGTACGGGCAGACCGGCGGCGCGGCGGTGCCGGCGCTTGCGGTGCTGCGGAAGAGCTATCCGACCGCGTTCGGCTACGTCGAGGCGGCGGCCCGCACCGGTGAGGTGGGTGGGCTGGTCCGGTCGTGGCTGGGGCGTACCTGCCCGCCGGGCGCGGTCGGGTTCGCCGACGCGGACGAGGTGACGCCGGACGGCGAGGCGGATCCGCGTAGCCCGTCGGCGCGCGCGGCCCGTTCGCGTGGGCGGTTCACGCGCAACTTCGTCATCCAGGCCACCGCCGCCGAGTGGGCGTCGACGCTGCTGGCCACGCTCCGCACCGAGCTGGCCTGCACCGAGGCCGAGCTGGTCTTCTTCCAGCACGACGAGGTGGTGGTGCACTGCCCGGTCGGTCGGGCCGGCGCGGTCGCCGAGGCGGTCACCGCCGCCGGGGAGCGGGCCTCCCGGCTGTTGTTCGGCGACACTCCGGTCCGCTTCCCGCTCGACCTGTCCACGGTGGACTGCTACGCGGATGCGGCATAGTCACACAATTTTCCGTTTTGCCCCGCTACCCGGCCCCGAGCGCGCTCGTTGGGCCCGGTGTGCGTACGACGGGACGGACCGGGCGCTGCTGTGCCCGGTCCGTCCCCCTGGTCGAGGGGGCACCGCTGAACCGGATCGCTGCAATGATCATCGCCGCTGGTGGGGGCCGCCGCATCGGCGGACCCGAGGCGCTGCTGCACCTGGGCGAGAAGCCGCTGGTGAGCCGGATGATCGACACGATGGCCGACGCGGGCTGCGCGCAGGTCGTGGTCGTGCTGGGCGCGGCGGCCGAGCAGGTGCGGCGGACCACCGACCTGACCGGCGCCACAGTCGTGGTCAACCGGGCCTGGGGGACCGGGGTGGGCTCGTCGATCCGGGCCGGGCTCGCCGCGCTCACCGACGACACCGTCGAGGCGGTCGTCGTGGTGCCGGTGGACATGCCCGGGCTCACCGCGGCTGCGGTACGCCGGGTGGCCGCCCTGCCCTATCCGGACGCGCTCGTCTGCGCCACCTACGACGGCCTGCGCAACTACCCGATGCTCTTCGGCCGCCGGCACTGGCCCGGCATCGCCACGCTGGCAAGCGCCGACGTCGGCGCCCGGCCCTACCTGCTGGCGCACAAGGACCAGATCGTCGACATCTCCTGCGACTCGGTGGCCGACGGCAGCCGGATCGACAGCCCGGAACTGATGGCGCTCTACGGCCTGTCGGTGCCCGAGCAGCGCATCGGCGCCTGAGGCCGGGCGGGGAAGCGAACAAGCCGGTCCGGCGGAAGTCAGTTTTGCTACTGCCGGGCCCAACGGAGCACTGCGGCGCTCTGCGGTGTCATGGTGCCGGCCCGTTCGAACGGTTCGAGCAGTTCTACGATCTCCGCCATCAAGACAACCTGAAGGCCGTCGTTGACCACGCTCAGCTGGGTGAGCGTGACGCCCAACTCCTCGGCGAGGTCAATGCGATTCGGCTCTTGGCGGTGAAGCGCCCGGCGGATGCTGGCCGCAGCGCCGAGTAGGGTCTCGGCTGTCTCGATGTCTTCAGCTCGCTGCGCAAGGTAGCCCAGCCGTTCATAGGAGATCGACAGGTCACGGGCGTAGATTGTGGTGTCCGGCTCGGCGGCGGCCAACCGTTCGACGATGGTCAGCGCCTGTTGGTAGAGCTGTCGGGCCGTCTCACTCTGCCCGCTGGCACTGGCCAGGTCCCCCAACCTGTTGTAGGAGACCGAGAGGTCACGGGCGTAGTTGGTGTTGTTCGGTTCAGCGGCGGCCAACAGTTCAACGATGGCCAATGACTGTTGGTAGAGCTGTCGGGCCGTCTCACTCTGCCCGCTGGCACTGGCCAGGTCCCCCAACCGTTCGTAGGAGATCGACAGGTCACGGGCGTAGTTGGTGTTGTCCGGTTCGGCGGCGGCCAACCGTTCGCGGATGCTTAGGGCCTGTTGGTAGAGCTGTCGGGCCGTCTCACTCTGCCCGCTGGCACTGGCCAGGTCCCCCAACCTGTTGTAGGAGACCGAGAGGTCACGGGCGTAGTTGGTGTTGTTCGGTTGGGCGGTGACCAGCCGTTCGCGGATGCTCAGGGCCTGTTGGTGGAGCTGTCGGGCCGTCTCACTCTGTCCGCTGTCGCGGGCCAGCTCACCCAACAGTTCATAGGCGATCGAGAGGTCACGGGCGTAGTTGATGTTGTTCGGTTGGGCGGTGACCAGCCGTTCGCGGATGGTCAGGGCCTGTTGGTAGAGCTGTCGGGCCGTCTCACCCTGCCCACTGTCGCGGGCCAGCTCACCCAACCGTTCGTAGGAGATCGAGAGGTCACGGGCGTAGTTGATGTTGTTCGGTTGGGCGGTGACCAGCCGTTCGCGGATGGTCAGGGCCTGTTGGTAGAGCTGTCGGGCCGTCTCACCCTGCCCACTGTCGCGGGCCAGATCACCCAACTTGTTGTAGGAGATTGACAGGTTACGGACACAGTCGGCGTTGTCCGGTTCCCGTTCGTGCCTGCGTTGATCGACAATTAGGCAGGTGGTGAAGATGCTGCGGGCGTCGGCCGAGCGGCCGTGATCGCGGGCGAGTGCGCCGAGCGTGTCGCCGGCGGCGCTCAGCTCAGCCTGGACAGCGAGCGGCAGGCCGGCGACGCGGTCGGCGGTCAGCAGCGCGGTGTGGGCGCGGCACAGGCTGTCGAGGAGGCTGACCCGCACCCCCTGCGACGGCTGGTCAACGGCGGGCGACCGGCCAGCGCAGCGTCGCGCCAGGCCGGCATAGCTGCCGGCGAGAGCGACCGCGGCGACATCGGTGACGGCCGGGGTGCCGGCCAGCCGGATCAGCACGTCGAGGACCCGTTCGACCTGCGCGTCGGAGCGCATGGCCAACACGCGGTTCAGCAGTGCCAAACCGTGGTCGTCGTGCTCGTCCAGGACTCTGGCCACGAGGGCTTCACCAAGACGGTCGGGGCGCAGCGGATTCCATCGGTCCGGCCCGTCGTACAGGTCGCGCAGCCATCGATCGACCCGAGCGCGTACGGGCGCAGCGGTGGCGTCGGCCACCAAATCCAGCAACGCTGCGGTTTCGGCGTCGTCCCGGGCTCCCGCGAGGGTGGACAGGGCCACGCACAGACGCACCGTCGCCTGGTCGATGTCCGGCATGCGGCGATACCAGCGCCGCGCCTCGTGGTCGAGGGCCCGATCCACCGGAGGCCGCTCCCCGGATCGCCAGTCCGGCCCGGACAGCGCCGCGTCGAACGCCTCCAGCAGCACATCCAGCGGCCGGCGGTAGCGGGGGTCGGACAGGTCCACCTCCGCAGGTGGGGCAGCCCAATCCGGACCATTCCAGGTACGGCCGAACGCGGCCAGCGCGGCGTTGAACAGTGTGTCCCGCTGCGGGCCGGTCAGGTCGGCCACGGCGGTAGCGGTGTCCACCGCGCTGTCCAACGCGCTGAGCGTGGCACCGGTAGCGGCCTCGGCCAACGGCGCCAATGCCTGCCCGGCCAGCGCGGTGGCGGAGGGACGGCCGAGCAGCAACACGCGTACCGGCGCCAGCGGCGACGCCGAACGGGTCAGCGCGGCGAGCCGGGCGGCCAACACCACGGCGTCGCGTTCCTCGACGTAATCCACCACAAGCAGCCGGGGTACGGGCAGCCTGTCGACGCCACTGTCGTCGGCAGGCAGCAGCCCCGCCACCCATCCGCGTGCCCGCTGTGCCCGGCACGCCTCGACCGCGAAGCGGGTCTTGCCGGCGCCGCCACCGGCTTCGACATAGCGCATCGACAATCGTTCCGGCCGGTCGCACCAGTCGCTGACGGTCGCCAGGATGCCGTCCCGGAACAGGTAGTCCACCACGGCGAACTCGGGGCGCAGCATCGTCGAGGGCTGGCCCGTGCCGGGCTGCACGCGCGCATCGGTCCAGGGCTGTTCGACCAGATCGTCGGCACCGTCGACAGGCAGAACGGCGTGCCAGCCGGTTCGGTCGGCCAACACCGCCGCGGCACCCGCCGCGGCGACCTGCTCGCCGTACGCGGTCAGGTCCTCGGGCACACCCGGCCCGCCTGACAACAGGGCGGCGACCGGCGCGGCCCAGCCGCCGAGGTCGCTGCCGCGGTCACGGGTGGCGGTGACGACACCCACCACCGCCCTGCGCGCCGGACACACCAACGGCGCTCCCGACAGCCCCGGCGCGGCCTGCCCCGCCTTCAACTGGAAGAACTCGTCACCGGTGACGCCCTCGAACACGAACGACGCCGGTGCCCCCACCGGGACCGCACCCTCCTCGCGGGGTGGGAATCCGTACGCGTGACACTGCCCGGCCTGCGGCTGGGCCCCGGCCAGCCACACACACGGATGGGTGTCGACCCATCCGGCCGTGTGCCGCAGACGCAGCAGTGCCAGATCCGGGTACGGCCACAACGCCGTGTCGACCGGAGGCACCGATCGGGCCAGCACATCCGCGACCACCGCGTCGACGCCGACCCCCGCGTCGGCGGGCACCACCATCACCCTGCCGAGCGCCACACCCTCGGCGGCGTCGTGGACGACGTGCGCCGCGGTGAGGACCCAACCGGGCGCGACGAAGAAACCCGTGCCCAGCACCGCCCGATCGTCCGCCTGCTCGACGCGTACGACGTGGCGGCGTAGTTGCCGCGAGTCGACTCGTGTGCGCATCCGCCTGCCCCGGGTCTCAGGTCGACTCGGGCCGCTTCCAGGTGAGGGTGACCGTCAGGCTCGCCTGACCGTCGGCCTCGACGAGCAGGCCGGTCAGCTTGCCGGCCTTCGCGGTCAACGCCAGTCCGAACGCGACGGTCGCCTCCGACGGCTTGACCTGCTCCCACACCTGCCCCAACTCGCTGGCGACGGCTTCCACGGTGTCCCGTACGCCGTCGAACGACAACGCCCGGTCCAGAGCGACGGTCTGCGGGCCACCGCCGTCGGCGAGTTTGACGAAGAACTCGGTCCCGCCGGACTCGACCCGCGCCACCCGCCCCTGCCCTGCCTGCACCCGCAGCCCCCTCCACTTCGCCCGACCGACACGTAACATCCGACTGCCCACCGTGGCAGCGCGGCACGAGCAGTCTTCTTCGGCCTCGCCGGGGGCGCAACTTCCGTACCGGCCGGCGTCAGAACAACGACAGTGGCGACTGCTCGGCCGGGACCAGGACGCCGCTGCCGGACCAGTTGATGTCCTCGTGTGAGATCGCCTTGTCGGGCTCGTCCTCCTCGTCCAGGGTGGAGTAGTCCGCGAGGTAGCGGCCGAAGCCGTACCCGCCGGCCTTCAGCGTGGCCAGCGCCCACGGCCGCAACTGGTCGCGCAGCTTGTCCGGCGCACGTCGGTCGACCGGCACCCGGACGACGCCGAGCAGGTCGTACCACTCGTCGACCGTGCCGGCGTCGACCACCCGGCAGAGTGAGAACGCGTGCCGCACCGGCGGCTCCGAGTCGATCCACGTGACCTGTCTGCGCATGGTGCCTCCAAGCTCATTACTGAAGTGGCTCGCTCCTGAGAGGATGCATCAGGTCGTACTTGATATCAAGGGTGCCGACATGGATACTCGTGGTTGTCGCGACGAGTCGGAGGAGTGTCCATGTCTGTACCATCTCGATCTCCAGCACCGGTGGAGGGCTCACCTGTCGTGCAGGCGTGGGAACTTGGAATGCGGCTGCGCCAGCGCCGCGAGGAGATCGGCTTCACCGCGACGGCGGCCGGCCGCGCGATCGGCATCATCCAGGCGTACGTCACCGGGGTGGAGACCGGCAAGGTCAAGCTTCCCGCCGCCCGGCTGGCACAGATCGTCAAGGTCTACGAGCTGGAGCCCGACGAGGCGGCCGAGCTTGAACAACTGCGCGTCGGCGCCAGTCGGCGCGGCTGGTGGCACGAGTACGCCCAGCTCTTCCCGGCCGAGTTCATCCGGTTCCTCGGCTACGAGGCAGGCGCCGGACACATCCGCTTCTACGACAGCGAGCTGGTGCCCGGTCTGATGCAGACCGAGGACTATGCGCGGGCGGTCATCGCCGGCGGCACGACGACGATCCGGCTCACCGAGGTCGAGCGGCGGGTCGCCGCCCGGATGGCCCGCCAGGCGCGACTCGACGACGCCGAGCCGATCCGGCTGACGGCGTTGCTCGCCGAGAGCGCGCTGCGCCAGCAGGTCGGTGGGCCGGCGGTGATGCGGGCCCAACTCGATCACCTCGTCCGGCTGGCGACCGGGCGGCCGGAGCAGGTCGAGATCCGCGTGCTGCCGTTCGCCGCCGGGGCGCATCCGGCGCTTGGTGGGTCGTTCCAGATCCTGTCGTTCCCGTCGCCGCGACTGCCCGACCTGGTGTGGCAGGAGGTGCTGACGTCGATCGACATCATCGACCAGTCCATCCGGGTCACCGACTATCAGGTGACGTTCGCCGAGGCGCGGGAACGCGCGTTAGGCTCGGACGACTCGCTCGACCTGATCCGCCGGATCGCCAAGGAGATGACGTGACCTCGTCGCACCGCCTCCCCGGGCAGGGCTGGTTCAAGTCCTCCCGCAGCTCCAACAACGCCAACTGCGTCGAGGTGCGGTTCGCCGGTGGCGCGGTGGACGTCCGCGACACGAAGGACCGCACCGGCCCGACGCTCGCCTTCGACAGCCGATCCTGGGCCACCTTCGTGGCCGGGTTCAGGGTCGAGTCGGGGAGTTAGGGCGCGTCCTCCTCGGCTGGCCCCCGATCTGCTTGAGTGGCGGCTCCGCATGAAGCTCGTCCGGAAGCCGTAGGTGGTTTCGACACACCGCGTCGGCGTGAGGCCGGGCCGTCACGGTGGCTGTCGTACCCGGATGTCAGGATGCCGTCGTGGCGTATGACGAGGAGCTGGCGAACCGGGTGCGTGAGCTGGTCGGGCGCGAGCCCGGCATCGCCGAGCGACGCATGTTCGGCGGCCTGGCGATGATGCTGCGCGGCAACATGGCCGTGGTGATCCGCGGCGCGGGGGGCCTGATGGTTCGCGTCGACCCGGCGGAGTCCGAGCGGGCGCTTGCCGAGCCCGGCGCCGAGCCGACGGTGATGCGCGGGCGGCCGATGCGTGGCTGGATCACGGTGGATTCCGCGGCCTGCGAGCAGGACGCCGACCTGGCCCGCTGGGTCGAGCGCGGGGTGCGTTTCGCGGGCGCACTGCCGGCGAAGTGATCCGCCCGGTTAATCGGCTGCGCCGCCGGCCGCTGGGTCCTAGGGTCTGCACCCAGCCGGCCGGGTCGCTGCTCGCGTGGCCGGCCGGGCCGCCTTCGGGGCCGGGCCGTCCTCGGGCCGGGCAGCGGATGGGAGACGAACGCCGCGATGACGATCGACCTCTTCGCGATCAGCGTCGACGCGCGGGAGCCGCTGCGGCTCGCGCGCTTCTGGGCGGCGGTGCTGGGCCGGGAGGTGGTCGACGACCCGCACGAGGGGATCGCACTCCGACCCGACGGTGACTCCGGCTTCCGCATCCGGTTCCTTCCGACCGAGGCGCCCAAGGTCGGGCAGAACCGGATCCACTTCGACCTGACCAGCGCCACGCCGCAGGGCCAGCGGGAGACGGTGGCCCGGGTGATCGAGCGGGGCGGGCGGCACGCCGACGTCGGCCAGGGCCCCGACGAGGGGCACGTGGTGCTCGCCGACCCGGAGGGCAACGAGTTCTGCGTCGTCGAGGCGGGCAACAGGTTCCTCGCCGGCTGCGGGTTCGTCGGCGCGGTCAACTGCGACGGTACGCAGGCCGCCGGCTATTTCTGGAGCGAGGCGCTGGGCTGGCCGCTGGTCTGGGACCAGGACGAGGAGACGGCGATCCAGTCCCCGCGCGGCGGGGCGAAGGTCACCTGGAGCGGCCCGCCGCTGATGCCGAGGCACGGCCGGGACCGCGTACACCTGGACCTCGCGCCACCGGTCGGCGCGGACCGGGAGGCGGAGATCGACCGGCTGCTCGCGCTCGGGGCGACCCGGGTCGGCGCGGGCCGGCACACCGCCGACGACGTGGTGCTTGCCGACCCCGACGGCACCGAGTTCTGCGTCCTGACGCCCCGCTGACGGTCCCGTGCGCCGGCGGACGCCGCCTGAATCTTGGTACGGAACAGCCCCCACAGGGGCGCTCCCGTACCAAGATTGACGTCGTCCCAGGAAGCGCGGTGTGGACGGCTCAGGCCGACAGCGGCGTGAGCCTTCCACACCATCACGTTTGTCGGCGCCTGCTGAACACCTTCCGGGTCAGCTCCGGAAGCACGCCGACCGCGCCCCGGCCGCAGTCACACCTGGATGTCGAAGCGTTGCAGCACCGAGGGCGCGACCAGACCCAGCGTGGCCAGCGCGGTCAGCACGGTCAGCACGGTCCGCAGCACGACCGTCTCCGCCTTGCTGCCGGTGCGCAGCGCGATGCTGTCGGGCAGCCCGATCATCGTCCACATCCGCCGTTTGATCGGAATCGGCCAGAGGATGGGGACGCCGGCTCGGGTGATCATGTCACCGAGGATGTGTACGAAGCAGCCCACGCCGACGGCGAGCCCGAGCATCGGATAGCCCCGGTCGCCGGGCAGGTTGGCGAAGGTGAACCAGGCCGCGGCGGCGGACACCAGCGTGACCACGACCCAGCCGGCCCGTTCGGCCCACTCGTCGAACAGGCCGCGCAGCGCCAGCCCGATCATGAAGAACAGGATGCTCACCACCGCCCACTTGCCGTAGTGGCCGCAGAGCGCGGTGGTGCCCCACCCGACGAGCACGGTGAACGGGACGGTGTGGGTGAGCGTGCGGTGCCCGTTGTTGCGGCGTGGATCCTTGCTCAGCTTGGTCGCGTAGTAGACGCCGAGCGAGATCTTCTCCATCACCTCGGCGGCGAAGAGGCTGAACACGCCGAAGGTCCGGGCCACGGTGGCGCCACCCTGGTTCCGGGTGACCTTTCCGGAGAGGTCGAGGTCGGGGAAGAGCGCCCCGCCCGCGCAGACCGCGGTGCCGACGGCCAGCGCCAGCGGCGTCTGGTGATAGTCGGCGAACTGGTCCAGCGCCCAGGAGCCGGTCAGCCACACGGCCGCACCGGACAACGCATGGGACGGTCCCATCATCTCGGCTCGCCCTCCCCAAAGATCTTGATCGACGAAACTACGCCACTGTAGTCAGTCGGTGCGACGGTGGGGCATGAGGAAGTATGTCGGCCCAGGCGGGCACGGCGGTGCGGTCTGTCGGCGATGGGACGGTGGCGCCGTCAGCCCGCCGTGCGGGTGGGCCGGATCGGACGGACGCTGTCCCGGATCAGAGCGAACTGCCCGTCGGCGGCGGCCCAGTCGGCGTCCGAGGTGGTCCAGCCCAGCGTCCACCCGGCCTTCTCCCCTGGGAGCACCCGCAGGGCGTGCATCCGTTCGCCGTTCGGTGCCGTCCAGCGGCATTCCCATTCGGCGCCGTCACCGGCGGCGGCGAGCCGTACCTTGTCGTACGCGGGCAGCCGGCCGGCGTAGCGGAGGTCCCGCTCGGCGGACTTCAGCCGGCCGACCGGGTCCCCGCCGGGGTACGGCTCGACGCCCAGGATGCGCCGGGTGGCCGGGTCCTGGAAGCAGGTGGTGTCGCCGGAGCGGAGCTGGAGCCAGCCGGCGGGCAGGGCGATGTGGAACCCGCCGGTGTCGGCGGGCCAAACCCAGTCGGCGGGCACGGTCACCGCCGGGTCGGCCGGTGGCGGGCCCTTCTGCACCGGCGTGCCGGCCACGTCCGGCCGGATGCAGGGGAACGGCGGCGGTGGCACGCCGCCGGGCGGGCCGGGCGGATGATCCCAGGGCTGGCCGATGGCCGTGCCGTGCCCGTCACCGTCACCGTCCGATGGCGGGTCGCTGTCGACGGCGAGGGCGGTGCCGACGCCGGCCGCCAGGGCCAGCAGCGCGACCGTCGCGGCGAGGCCCCAGCGCCGCAGCGCCGCCCGCCTCCGCTCGTCGTCGGTGGCGTCGGCAGGTGGGTCGCCGGTGGCGCCGCCGTCGGCGGCCTTCTCGCGGGCGTCGCCGTGCGGGGCGCGCAGGTCGTGGAGCGCGCCGCTGCCCGTCGCGCCGCGCAGCGAACCGGTGTCGACCGGACTGCTGGCGGTGACGGGCGGTGGGCTCGCGGCGGGGGCGGCGCCGCCGGACCCGGGAAGGTGCACCGGGCTGACGGCGTCGGCCCGGTGGGCCGGGCCCTCGGGACCGGTGGGGCTACCCGGGTCGACGAAGCTGGTCAGGACCGTCGGGCCGAACACGCCGACCGGACGGTCGGGGGTCCCTCGGACCGGGTCGTGCTCCGGCTGGTCCGGCTCGTCGGGGTGGCGCTCGTCCGCCGGCTTGGCCGGCGGGGTCGGATCGTCCTCGGCCGGCCGCGCCCACTCGCTGCGCCGCGCCGCCCGACTCCACGCCCGGGCGGCGGCGGCCGGCGGCATCATGTCCGGGTAGCCGACGGTCGGCCGGTCCGCCGCGCCCGGGCCGGCCCCGCCATCCGTGTCGTCGCCGCCGTCCCAGCCTTGCGTGCGGTCGCCGCCGTCCCAGCCGCGCGTGCCGTCCCAGTCGTCCCAGCCGCGCCGGTCGGCTGACCCGGGCCGGTCGGCCGAGCCCGGTCGGTCGGCCGAGCCGGGCCGGGCCGGTGCGTCCGGGGTCGGGTGTGCGAGCATCCCGCCGGAACCGCCGCCCGACACCACGGCGCGTCCGGTCGCCGTCCTGGGCGGGACGCCCGATCCGGTTCCGGGCGGGTCGCCGGGCCCGGCCCGGGTTCCGGGCGGGACGGCGGATCCGGGGCGGGGGACCGGTGGGACGGCGATGCCGGAGCCGCCCGGCGGCACGACGCCGGGTGCCGACCGGGGGACCGGTGGGACGGCGATGTGGGAGCCGCTCAGCGGCGGGACGGTGGGCGTGGGCCGGGGGACCGGAGGGTGGTCGCCGCTCACCGGTGCGACGCTGGATCCGGCCGCGTGCCTGGGCGGAGCGTTCCGGCCGGCCCGGCCCGGCCCGGCGGTGTCGGACGCCGGCCGGTCCGGCGCGTCGGCGGCCGGTACGTCGGCGGCCGGCGCGGCGGCGGAGGCGAGCAGCCGGGCGATGTCGTCGTGGCCGAGCCGGTTGCGCGGGTCGCGGCGCAGCAGCCCGACCAGCACCGGCATCAGCGGGCCGGCGTGCGGCGCCGGGTCCGGTGGCTGGCTGGCCAGCGCGGCGAGCGTGGCCATGGCGGTGCTGCGGGCGTACGGCGAGCGCCCCTCCACGGCGGCGTGCAGCGTGGCGCCGAGCGACCACAGGTCCGCCTCGACGCTTGACACCCCCTCGGCGGCGCGCTCCGGCGCGACGTACTGCGGGGAGCCGAGGACCAGCCCGGGACGGGTCATCGCGCCGTCGCCGCCCTCGAACACGGCCAGCCCGAAGTCGGTGAGCAGCACCCGTCCGTCCCGGGCCAGCAGCACGTTCGCGGGTTTCACGTCCCGGTGCAGCACACCGGCCACGTGGGCGGCGCGCAGCGCGGCGTGCACCGCCCGCCCGATCTCGGCGGCCCGCCGGGGCGGCAGCGGACCGTCGGCCTCGATGATCTCCTGGAGCGAACGGGACGGGACGTACTCCATGATCAGCCACGGGTCGCCCTGGACCCGGACCACGTCGTAGACCCGTACCACGTTGGGGTGGTTGAGCCGCGCGGCCGTCCGCGCCTCGCGCAGCGTGCGGGCGCGCAGCTCGTCCCGCTCGTTCTCGGCGAGCCAGTTGGGCGGCAGCACCTGCTTGACCGCGACCTCGCGTTCGAGCTCCTCGTCCCGGGCGAGCCATACCTGGCCCATCCCACCGCGGCCGACCAGCTCGATCAGGCGGTACCGTCCGGCGATCACAACCTTACGCACCGCACTCCTCACCGCTGGTCGTGGTCCACAATAGCCAACGGATCGGACGGTACCTATCCTCTCGGGGCGGCAGACCTCAGCTTGCCGCGCCGGCCAGCAGATTTCCCTCCGGAATGGTGACGGCCGGCCGACCTCCGGCCAGCATGGCGGCGGCCCGCCGGGCCTGGAACGAGTGGTGCTCCCGGCGGGCGGCGGCGTAGCTGACGGCGGTGCGGGCCGCGATCGCGGACCAGGCGTACCGCCGGGTCACCATGGCGCGCGCCTTCCGCGCCACCCGGCGGGCGAAGACCTCGTCGTCGAGCAGCCGGTCGACGGCGCCGGCGAGCGCGTCCGGGTCGCCGTGCGGGAAGGTCACCCCGGTCACCCCGGTCTCGACGATCTCGGCCAGCCCACCGGTGCGGGCCACCGCGAGCGGCGCTCCGGCGGCGGCGGCCTCCAGGGCGATCATGCCGAACGGCTCGTAGAGGCTGGGGATCACGGTGGCGTCGGTGGCGGCCAGCACCGCGGGGAGCTGGGTGGCGTCCATGAAGCCGGCGAACCGGACGGTGTCGTGCAGGCGCAGCCGGTGCGCCTGGTCCACCAACTCGTCCTTGTACGGGCCGTCGCCGGCGATCACCACGCGCAGGCCCGGGTGCCGGTCGGCCAGGCGCGGCACGGCGTGCACCAGGTGCTGCACGCCCTTCTCGTAGACCAGCCGGCCGGCGTACCCGATAAGCGGCCCGTCCCCGGCGAAGCGGGCGCGGGCGGAGGCGACCGCGTGCGGACGGGCCCGCCAGGCCCGGTCGTCCACGCCGTTCGCGACCACGTCGACGCGCCCGGCCGGCACGTCGAACAGCCGGGCCACCTGGTCCCGCATGTAGCCGGAGCAGGCGATCACCCGGGACGAGGCGTTGCTCAGCCAGTGCTCGACGCCGTGGATGGTGCGGTTCATCTCCGCCGGCAGCCAGCCCTGGTGCCGCCCGGCCTCGGTGGCGTGGATGGTGGTGACGAGCGGCACGTCCAGGTGCTCGGCCAGGGTGACCGCGGTGTGCGCGACGAGCCAGTCGTGGGCGTGGATCACGTCGTACGCGCCGGACTGGGCGGCGCGTAGGGCGGCGCGGGTGAGGGTGTGGTTGAACGCCATGGTCCAGGCGAGCAGGGAGTCGGTGGCGAGGGGGAAGCGCACCGGATCCTCGGCGGCGCGCAGCACGCGCACGCCGTCGGCGTACTCCTCCAGGGGCGCGCCCTCGGCGTGCCTGGTGACGACGGTGACCTCGTGCCCGGCGGCGGCCAGGGCGACGGAGAGCGCGTGCACGTGGCGGCCGAGGCCACCGACGAGCACGGGCGGGTATTCCCAGGAGAGCAGCAGCACCCGCAGGCGCCGGGCGGGCTGGATGTCGATCACTTCGGCGTCAGCTGGCACGCGGCCCCCTTTGAGTTGTGGTCGTCCCGCCCGATGTCACCACCGGGGTTCGCCACCCATCCTGCCCAGGTGTCGATAACCGGCGGCGACACGCCGGTTGCCGGTCTGTAACGCGTTACCGGCGGGCTCGCCGCGCCCGCAGCAGCTCGGCCACCGACCAGGCCTGGAACGGGCAGCCGGTGGCGGCGTGCGGGGCGGCCCCGTCGGCGGTCTCGCTCACCGAGCCGAGGCCGTCCTCGACGAGGTGGCCCACCAACCCCACAAGCAGGTCGTCGGTGGGCAGGCCGGCCCGGCGGTACGCGTCGAGCAGCGGCCCGGTCAGCCAGGGCCACACCGTGCCCTGGTGGTAGGCGGAGTCCCGCTCGGCCGGGCCGCCCCGGTGCCGGCCGGTGAAGCCGGCGGAGCCCGGGGCGAGGCTGCGCGGGCCCAGCGGGGTGAACAACGCCTCGGTGAGCCGGCGCAGCGTGACCTCGTCCGGCTCCAGCGGGGCGTACGGCAGGGACCAGGCGAGCAGTTGGTTGGGGCGCAGCAGGTCGTCGTCGTGGTGCGGGGCGCCGCCGAGCGGGTACGTGGGCGCCGGGGCGTCCACCACGTCGTGCAGCCAGCCGGCCGGTGACGGGAACCGGTCGCGGAACGCGGTGGTGGCCCGGCCGTGCAGGCCCCACAGCGCGGTGGCGTCCCGGCCGGCCAGCTCGGTCAGCTCGGCAAGCCCGGCCAACCCGTTGATCCACAACGCGTTCACCTCGACCGGCTTGCCGGTACGCGGGGTCACCGGCACCCCGTACACCCGGGCGTCCATCCAGGTCAGTGCCACGTCCGGCGGGCCGCCCTGGGTGAGCAGCCCGTCGGCCGGGTCGACGCCGATGCCGTACCGGGTGCCGGCCACGTGCGCCTCGACCACGCCGTGCAGCGCCGGCAGCAGCTCGTCGCCGAGGTCGGTGTCGCCGGTGACCGTGACGTGTCGGGACACCGCGTGCAGGAACCACAGCGTGGCATCGACCGTGTTGTGCTCGACCCGGCCGGTGTCGGCGGTGTTCGCAAGCATGCCCTCGGACAGCGTGCCCGCGTACGCCCGCAGCAGCTCCCGGCCCTCGTCGGCCCGGTTGGCGCAGAGGAACAGCCCCTCGTAGGAGATCATGGTGTCCCGCGACCAGGCGCCGAACCAGGGGTAGCCGGCCACCACGTCCGGGCCGGTGGGGGTGCGGACCACGAACGCGTCGGCGGCAAGCGCGAGCGTCGAGGAGACCGCGTCGTCCGGCTCGGCCGCGGCCACCACCGCCCGGTTGCGCCGACGGGCGGCCTCGACCACCGCCGTCGCCGGCGGTGGCTCCGCACCCAGGTCGTCCGCCCAGGCCAGCACCGCCACCGTCGCGCCCGGCTCGTCGAGCGCGCCGGAGAACCGGCCCGCGTACCAGAGATCCTCGTCCGGGTTCAGGCCGCGGTCCGCCTCCGCGCGGTGGCGGACCCCGAGCCACCACTGGCCCTCCGGGGTCCAGCCCGGCCCGGCGAGCCGGTACGCGCCGTCGACGACCGCGCCGCCGGCCACCGGCTCCAGCCGGGGCGCGGGTCCGTCGGCCCGCCGCTCGCCGTGCGCGTCCCGCCAGGTGCAGGCCGCGGCCAGGTCCAGCCGGACCGGGCCGCCGGAGACCAGCCGGTGGACCACGGCGACGCACGAACGGCCGTACGCCATGGCGATCTCCCGTTCGATCACCACGTCGCCGATCCGCCACCGCCAGCGCGGCACCCCGTCGGTCAGGTCGAAGCGCTCCAGCAGCTCGAAGCCGCGCGGGTCGACGACACCCGAGGACCACTCGTGCGCGCCGAGCCGGACCCGCGCGCCCGACGGCAGGGTCACCGCCGGGTCGAGACTCGCGAGTCCCACCTTGCGGGACGCCGGTGTCTCGCCGGACACCACGAGCAACCCGTGGTAGCGGCGGGTGCGCAGCCCGGCCACGGTGCCCATGGCGTAACCACCGCGCCCGTCCGTGACCAGCCATTCCCGCTCGGCGGCGGTGGACAGGTCCGCGCAGAACAGCGGACCGAAACGGATGTCGATCAACTTTCCTCCACCGGCAGCGAGGTGTGACATGCCACGACGACAATGGTCGCTGTGGAGAAGTACCGCGGCGGCGTCGAAGATGTTCCGGTGATCACCGACCGCCCGACCTCCGTGGCCTCCGACCCCGAACGGCACCGGCTCGCCCAGGCCGATGCCGGGGAGCAGGACTGGCGCGCATGGGGCCCCTATCTGTCCGAGCGGGCATGGGGGACGGTACGGGAGGACTACAGCGAACACGGCACGGCGTGGGACTACTTCCCCCACGATCACGCGCGGTCCCGAGCCTACCGGTGGAACGACGACGGCATGGCGGGCGTCTGCGACGACCGGCAGACGTTCTGCTTCGCGCTGGCACTGTGGAACGGGCGGGACCCGATCCTCAAGGAGCGCATGTTCGGCCTCGGCGGCGACGGCGGCAACCACGGCGAGGACGTCAAGGAATACTGGTGGTATCTCGACAGCACGCCGACGCACTCCTGGATGCGCTGGCGTTACCACTACCCGCAGGCCGCCTTCCCGTACGACGAACTGGTCGCGGTCAACGCGCTGCGTGGCCGGGACGACACCGAGTACGAGCTGGTGGACACCGGCATCTTCGACGACGACCGCTACTGGGCGGTGACAGTCGACTACGCCAAGGCGTCCCCGACCGACATGTGCGTGCTCGTCACCGTGGCCAACCGGGGTGACCGGGACGCCACCCTGCACGTGCTGCCCACGCTGTGGTTCCGCAACACGTGGGCGTGGGGGCTGCCCGGCGCCGACCGGGTCCCCACCATCCACGGCGCGGGCTCCCGGCTGGTCGGTGACCACTGGGTGCTCGGTCAACTGCTGCTGGAGGGCGACGGCGACCCGACGCCGCTGCTGTGCGACAACGAGACGAACGCCGAGCGGCTGTGGGGGCTGCCCGGCCGGTCCGCGTACCCGAAGGACGGGATCAACGACCACGTGGTGGCCGGCGCCGCCACCGTCAACCCGGACCGCACCGGCACCAAGGGCGCGCTGCACTATGTGCTCGACGTGCCGGCCGGCGGGCAGCGGCGGATCCGGCTGCGGCTGACCCGCACCGCGCCGCCGCCGGCCGCCGGCCCGCCCGCGCCGGCCGACCTCGGTGACGGATTCGACACCGTGCTCTGGGCCCGCCGCGCCGAGGCGAACCGGTTCTTCGACAGCGTCATCCCGGCCACGGCCACCGCCGACGAGGCCCTGGTCGCCCGGCAGGCGATCGCCGGGCTGATGTGGGGCAAGCAGTTCTACCACTTCGACGTCAAACGCTGGCTGGAGGGCGATCCCGGTTCGGCGCCGCCGCCGGCCGGGCGGCGGCACGGGCGCAACAGCGCCTGGTGGCACATGACCAGCTTCGACGTGTTCTCCATGCCGGACCCGTGGGAATATCCCTGGTACGCCGCCTGGGACCTGGCCTTCCACTGCGTGACCATCGCCCGGGTCGACCCGGGGTTCGCCAAGGAGCAACTGCTGCTCCTGCTCCGCGAGTGGTACCTGCACCCGAACGGGCAGATCCCGGCGTACGAGTGGGCGTTCGGGGACGTGAACCCGCCGGTGCACGCCTGGGCCGCGTTGAAGGTCTTCGAGATCGACGGCGCCCGCGACCACGAGTTCCTCGCCCGGGTGATGCACAAGCTGCTGCTCAACTTCACCTGGTGGGTCAACCGCAAGGACACCGGCGGCAACAACGTCTTCGAGGGCGGTTTCCTCGGGCTGGACAACGTCGGCCCGTTCGACCGTTCGGCCGCGCTGCCGGTGGCCGGGACGCTCGAACAGTCCGACGGCACCGGCTGGATGGCCATGTACGCGTTGAACATGCTCGACATGGCCATCGTGCTGGCCGAGCACGACCACGCGTACGTGGACACCGCGACGAAGTTCTTCGAGCACTTCGCGTACATCGCCGCGGCGGCGTACTCCCAGGGGTTGTGGGACGCCGAGGACGCCTTCTTCTACGACGTGCTGCGGCTGGCCGACGGCACGAAGGTGCCGTTGAAGGTCCGCTCGGTGGTCGGGCTGCTGCCGCTGGCCGCGGTCACCCGGCTCACCGCGCGGACGCTGCGCCGGCTGCCGGAGTTGGGCGCCCGGCTGCGCTGGTTCCTCACCAACCGTCCCGAGTACGCCGAGGTGATCGGCGCCCGGCGGCTCGGCCCCGACGGCCGCCAGCAGCGGCTGCTGTCCATGGTCGGCCCGGAGCAGGTGGTGCGGCTGCTGGCCCGGATGCTCGACACCGACGAGTTCCTCTCCGAGTACGGCCTGCGGACGCTGTCCCGCGCCCACCTGGACAAGCCGTTCACTGTCACGTTCGGCGGGCAGGAGTTCAGCGTCGGCTACGAACCGGCCGAGTCGACGAGCGGCCTGTTCGGCGGCAACTCCAACTGGCGCGGTCCGATCTGGATGCCGACGAACTTCCTGCTGATCAACGCGCTGCGCGACCACGCCGCGTTCTTCGGCGACGACCTCCAGGTCGAGTATCCGACCCGCTCCGGGGTCAAGCGCACCCTGGACGAGATCGCCGACGACCTCTCCGCCCGGCTGATCTCGCTGTTCACCCGGGACGGGTGGGGACGGCGACCGATCTACGGCGCGGCGCAACTGTTCCAGACCCACCCGGACTGGCGGGACCTGATCTGCTTCCCGGAGTATTTCCACGGTGACAACGGCGCCGGGCTGGGCGCCTGGCACCAGACCGGCTGGACGGCCCTGGTCGCCGACCTGATCCTCACCCGGCGTCGCTGAGCCCCGGGCCGTTCTTGTCCCGGCCGTCCTTGTCCCCGGCCGTTCTTGTCCCCGGCCGTTCTTGTCCCCGGCCGTTCTTGTCCCCGGCCGCTCTTGTCCCGCGCCGCCGGTCGCGGGGCACGACGGGTCGCCGCCGTGCCCCGCTCCGGTCAGGGCAGCGGCAGGAACGCCAGCCGGGCGTGATACTCGCCGGCCACCGTCACGGTGTCGCTGCCGACCCACAGGCCACGGTCGGTGGCGTACAGCTCGCCGGTGCCGACCCCACGGTCCTTGGTCGGGTTCCAGGCCAGCGCCTTGCCGGTGGTCGGGTGGATCGCCCCGATGCCGGGTCGGGACACCGCCCCGGCGCCTGCCGAGTCCCGGCCCAGCGGGTTGTCCAGCCAGCGCTGGTGGCCACCCACGTAGACCGCCGCCCCGGTGATCGCCACCGACAGCAGGGTGTCCCCGCCGGTGTAGTTCGCCCAGGTCGGCTGCTTGCCGGCGGTCTCCGTGCCGAACTCGAAGCGGGACGCGGAGTCGCACAGCGTCCCCGGGAACGCCGCGCCTGTGGTGACGACCACGAACCAGGCGCCGTCCGCGGAGATGTCCACCCCGCGCATGTAGGTGGGCATGGTCCGGGCGCACTGCGGCTGGTAACGGGTCGTCGACCAGCCGGACAGCGTGGCGCCCGTGGCGCTCAGGTTCGCCACCGCGAGCTGGTGCCGGGCCTGCCCGGCGACCGAGCTGAAGTTGCCCACGAAGACCAGCCGCGTGCCGTCGGCCGAGACGTCCAGCGCCTCGATCTTGACCGGCGCGGTGACCCCGGTGGCGGTGACCCGGGCGCCTTCCAGGCGCAGGTTCACCGACGCGTCGGCGGCTCCGGTGGTCGCGTTCAGGGCGGCCAGGGCACGGCGGGTCACCCCGCCGACGGTCTGGAACGCCCCTCCCACGAGTAACCGCGTGCCGACCAGGCGCATGTCGTTCACCTGGTTGTTGAGCGCGGCGGGGGCGAACCCGGCGACGCGGGCGCCGGTGGCCGCGTCGATCCGGGCCACCCGGGGCGCGGCGACGCCGTTGACCGTGGTGAACGCGCCGCCGAGATAGATCGAGCGGCCGTCCGCGGCGGCGGCGAGCGCCTTCACCGTGCCGTTGACCGCCGGCTTGAACGTGGTGTCGATCCGGCCCGTGGTGGCGTCGAACGCCACCAGCCGGGGCATCGCGAGCTGCGCGGTGGTGTTCGCGTTGCGCACCTTGGTGAACGAGCCGGCGACGTAGACCCGGTTGCCGACCTGGAGGATCCGGTAGACCGTGCCGTCGAGGGCGTGCGGGGTCCAGGCCACGGGTTTCGCGCTTACCACTGTGGCGTGGGTGGCGTTGACGGCGAGGGCCGGGGACGCGGAGAGCGCGCCGGCGGTGGTGGCGAGCGCGGCGGCCACGGCGATGGCCGCGCGTCGCCGATGCCGGGCCCGCTTCGGAGGTGGTGGGGCGGATGCGGGAGTCATGGCCAAAGAATCCCGCCTGACCAGGGATTTCACAGTCGGGTAGCCGCCTTCCGCCGCCCGACGATCGGCTGGTCCGCGCGGTCCGTCCGGCGGTTAGGCGGGGCCCCCGCTTAACACCTCGCGGTAAGCGGGTGCCGTTCCTCTACCAAAAGCGTTAAGCGGGGCCCCCGCCTTACACGTAGGGTGTGCGGGGTTCTGGGGGAGGAGTCCGATGCGATCCGTGCTTGTCTTCGACGCCGACGACACGCTCTGGGAGAACAACGTCCTCTTCGAGCGGGTGATCGAGGACTTCCTCACCTGGCTCGATCATCCGACGCTGGACCGGGCGCAGATCCGGGCCGTGCTCGACGACGTCGAGCGCGCCAACGCCGTGGCGCACGGCTACGGCAGCAAGATCTTCCTGCGCAGCCTGGGCGAGTGCCTGGAGAAGCTGCGCGAGCGTCCTGCCACCGAGGCGGAACGCGCCGACATCGAGCGACTCGCGGCGGCGTTGGCCGGGCACCAGGTCGAGCTGATGCCGGGGGTCGCGGAGACGCTCGACGACCTCGGCACCCGCCACGACCTGCTGCTGCTCACCAAGGGTGAGCGCGAGGAGCAGCAGCGCAAGCTCGACGCCTGTGGGCTGCTGCACCACTTCCGCGCGGCGCACATCGTGCCGGAGAAGGACGCGGACACCTACCGCTGGCTGGCCCGCGAGCACGCCTTCGACCCGGCCGACGCCTGGATGATCGGCAACTCCCCGCGTTCGGACATCCTGCCCGCCCGGGCCGCCGGCATGAACGCGGTCTTCATCCCCAATGAGAACACCTGGGTGCTGGAGCACGAGGAACTGGACCCGACCGACGGCGGGGTGATCCGGCTCGCCGCGTTTCCCGACCTGCTCCGGCACTTCTGAGTCGACCGGTACCGTCCGGAATGTGCCGCTCACGTTTCCCTCGCACCTGGCGCCGGTGCTGCCGCTGAAGCGGTGGCGACCGCACTGGTTCGACGGGGTGGCACTGGCCACCGGCGCGGTGGCGCCGGACGTCGGCTACCTGTTCAGCGGCACCCGCTTCGACGTGGGGATGCGGACGCACACGCTCGGCGGGCTGCTGTGGTGGTGCCTGCCGGTCGCGCTCGGGTACGCCTGGCTCGTCCGCCGGGTGGTCGCCGGCATCGCCGTGCACCTGCCCGCGCCGCGTCTGTTCGGCTGGCCGCGGTACGCCGCGTTGGCCGGGGTGCGGCACCCGTGGCAGGTCACCGTCTGCTCGGCGCTGATCGGCGCGTTCAGCCACGTCGGTTGGGACCGGATCAGCCACAGCGAGCGCCTGCCGCGGCTGCTCGGCATCGCCGACTTCCACGCCCTGACCGGGCTGTACTGGTGGCTGTTCGCGGACGTGTTCACAAGTCTCGGCGGCGGGCTGCTGGTGCTCGCCCTGGCGCTGGACGCGGCCCGGCGCGGCGCGGTCCTCGACGGGCCCCGCCCACCCGCCCCGGCGGCGAACCCGCTCGTGTTCTGGCGGGTGACGCTTGCGGTCACCGGCCTCGGGGCGCTGCTGCTGCCGGGGTTGCCGTCGGCCACCGTCCCCGCGCCGGCCGGCGTACGCGTGCTGCATCTCGGCGCGTTGGCGCTCATCGCCGGCGCCGCCGCGGCGCGGTCCGCGCCGCACCGGGAGACCGACCGGGACCACCTTCTCGACAACGAACAGCGCCCCGTCTGCTGACCCCGTTACGTCGACATGCCGCACTTCGGCATAGATATCAATCACAGTCGTGCGATGCCTGCCGACGCTTGTCCGACCTACCCGGACCTGCTTAACCTGGGCCGGCGTCCACGCCTCGTCGGGGTGAGTCGGGGGCGCACCGGAGTCCGGTGGTGACAGCACCGTGGAGCTGAGTGCGGGCAGACCGGCTCGCCGTGAGGGCCCGGCGTGCGCGGCGTGCCCCGCCCGCCGCGTCTCTTCACGGCGAAGACCGATACCACGTCGGACGGCCGGGGTCAGGGCCGGGGAGTTGCGGACCCGGCCCTGACCCGTCCGGCCGACGTCGGGCGTCACCCTCTGGTGCGTTGGTCGTCACGGAGCGACACTGAGTCATGGCACTTCCGCGCGTACCGCTGCTCGCCGGCCTGGTCGTGCTGCTCGCGGCGGCCTGCACGACGACCGGCCACGACGGCGCACCGCCGGCGACCTCGGCGCCGGCCACGACAACCGTCGCGCCGCCCTCCGCCGCCGCCCCGCCGGTGCCGACCGACGCCGCCGCGCCCGCCGCGTCCCCGCGGGTGACCTGGGGCTGGGCGGTGCCCGACCGCCCCGCCCGGGTGACGCACCAGGTGCGGGCGCCGGTCACCCCGGGGAAGCCGCTGCCCGTCCTGGTGGCGGTTGAGGCCGGGGACCATCCGGCGGAGGGGTTCAGCCGGATCACCTTCGCCTTCCGCGGCCCCACCCCGTCCTACCAGGTCGGATACGTGGCGCAGGTGGTGACCGAGGGGCGGGGCGCGCCCGTCGAGCTGCCCGGCACGGCGTTCCTGTCGGTGCGGTTCTCCCCGGCGCAGGCGCACGACGCGCGCGGTGGCGGGACCGCGCACGTACCGCCGGCGGTCATCGACTATCCGACCCTGCTCGGCTGGGCCGCGGCCGGCGACTTCGAGGGGCACCTCAGCTTCGGGCTCGGCCTGCGGATGCCGGAGGGCGGGCCGGTGCCGGTGCGGTTGGGTGAGTCCACCCGCCCGGACGGCGCCCACGTCGTCTCCGTCGACGTCCGACGGAGTTGACCACCGCCCGGTGCGGACGAACTCAGTTGATCTCGCCTCGGACGATCGCCACCGCCACCCGGCAGAACTCGTCCATGTCCGGCGTGAAGCCGGCGGCGATGTCCGGGTGCAGGCCGGAGCGGGTCTCGTCGAGCAGCCGACGGCAGACGTCCTCCACGGGCTCGCCCGCGTAGCTGGCGCGGACCCGTTCTGTGGCCGCCTGCAGGGCCGAGGTCAGCTGATCCTCAAGCGGGCCGCGCAGCTTCTGCTGCACCGGATCGAGCCCGCTCGGATCGAGCGTGACATGTGGCTCCGACATCGGCGCTCCCTTCGTCGGCGTCCGCGGTACCCCACCGCGGACGTCGGTCAAACCATCGTCGGTACGGCCGCCAACCGGACCAGGTACGAGAATTCCTCCGCCGGCTCCTCCGCGTACGACAGTCGGCGGATCTGCCTGTCGTCGGACCAGAGGGCGACGTCGACGAGCACCCCGAGGTGGGCCAGGCCGATGTTCGCGACTCGCTTCTTGTCCTGGAGCACCGCGCACACGCCGCCGAGCAGGGTGCTGGCGTCGGAGGTGCGGTGCCCGGGCGGGCAACGCAGGGTCAGGTCCACCTCGATCGGCCCGGCGAGCGGGGTCCACCCGGTGCGCTGGGCCGCCGTGCAGGCGGCCTGGAGCAGGGTGCGGACCCTCGTCGCCTGTCGGTGCCCGGCGGCGAAGATGGACAGGGCCTCGGTCTTGACCGGGGGCAGGCCGCTCACCTCGAACGTCAGGGTGAGAACGCGGGTGTCCTGCACGACGGCACCTCCTCCTGGGGAGAATCCTGCCCAACCGGTACGCGCGCAGGCGGAGGTTCGGGGGAGAACCAACCGATCGGGCGGGCTGTGGGGGACAGCCGGCGGCGGGTCGACATCGACGGCGACGCGCTGGCCACGGAGTAAGGGAAACGCTAGTCCAGTCCGTTGACGCTGGGTAGTCTCACCGTTCACCTGATGGGACGACGCTCACGCCGCCTCTCCGGCGTGCCGGGCCAGGTACTCGTCGATCGCCCTGCGGATCAGGCCGGAACGGCCACCCTTGTCGTTGCCGGCAAGTTCGTCGAGCCGCCGGACGATCGTCGAGGGAAGCCTGACTCCGGTCACCACCATCGGCACGCTCTCCGGCGCGGGCGCCGGCCCGAGGTCGGGTCCGCGGGTCGCGTCCCGCAGCAGCACGGAGATGTCGCCGCCCCGGTCGAAGTAGGCCACCAACTCCTCGCGGCTCATCGTCCGCGGATCACGGTCAGCGCTCATCGCGTTCCCTCCATCCACTGCTTGACCTCATCGGGGGTGGCCAACCGTACGGCGAGGATCCCGTAGCTGTTGACCTTCCCGATCCGCTCGCAGAGAACCATGATCACTCGGGCGGTGTCCGCCAAGCCCGCCACGGCCAGCAGCAAGGTTCCGATGTGGGTCTCGATCCGTTGCGGTGAGTAGAGCGCTTCGACCGCCTCCTGTTCCGAGACGTCGTGGCGGGCGGCGCTTGCCTTGCCGGCGTCGGTCCACGCGTACTCACGCTCTATCACGAGGGCAGCGTACAACGCGTAAAACGCCAGTGGTCAGCGGCGGGCGCGCTTGAGTTCGTGGAACGTGTCCAGGCGCATCAGCGGCAGCATCGAGTCCCAGATCGTCAGCGCGTCCTCGGTGCCCGGGACCTCGGTGATGATCGGACCGTGGATGCCCCGGGAGGCGTCCGGCACCATCAGCACCGGCGAGCCGATGTCCGGTCCGGCCGAGCCGTACGCCAGCGCGTGCGACTCGTGCACCGCCGCGTCCCAGCGTTCGTCGTCGAGCGCCGGCGCCGCGTCCGTCAGCCCGGCCGCCTCCACCGCCGCCGCGACGATCTTGTCGCCGAGCGGGTTGCCCGCGTCGTGGCTGCGCGCCCCCACCTCGGTGTAGAGCCGGCCCGCGTCGTCGTGCCGGTCCTGCGCGCGCAGCGCCTCCACCAGCCGCAGCACCCGGTGGGAGGCCGCCATCGGCTCGGCGAACTCCGGGGGAACCTGCCCGTCGTTGAGGATCGCCAGGCTGAACGCCCGCCACTGCACGCGCAGCCCGCGCGCCTGCGCGACGGCGACCAGCCAGCGGGAGGTCCGCCAGGTCCAGGGGCAGACGGGGTCGAAGAAGAAGGTGGCGTCCATCCCCCCAACCTAGGCGCGGTCGCGGCGGCGCGCAGCGCGGCGTGACCGTCACGTGACCGTGATGTTTCGCGTCGTGGCAGGTCGGGCACGTTCAGCCGCACGAAACGCCCGAGGCGTCGGGCGCACGGGCCGGTGCCTCGCCGTATCGCCGTGCGCCGGGGGGCGCGGTCGCGGCGGCGCGCAGCGCGGCGTGACCGTCACGTGACCGTGATGTTTCGCGTCGTGGCAGGTCGGGCACGTTCAGCCGCACGAAACGCCCGAGGCGTCGGGCGCACGGGCCGGTGCCTCGCCGTATCGCCGTGCGCCGGGGCACGGGTGAACTCCCCGGCTCTCGCCGAAGAGAGGGGGAGGGTGATGACGACAGTCCCCGACACGGCCGCACGGCGGCCGGCCGGACGCGCGGTGGCGGCAGCCGCCGTGCTCGCGCTTGTGGCCCCGCTGGCCGCCTGCGGGTCCGGCGGCGACGGTGGCCCGCCGACGATCAACCTGTACTACCCGCCGGAGCAGAACCTGCAGAAGGTGGTCGACGACTGCAACGCGCAGGCGCAGGGGCGGTACCGGATCACCTACCGGGTGCTGCCGCGTGAGGCCGACGAGCAGCGGGTGCAGATGGTCCGGCGGCTGGCGGCGCAGGACAGCGGCATGGACGTGCTCGGCCTGGACGTCACCTGGACCCAGGAGTTCGCGAGCGCGGACTGGATCCGGGAGTGGACCGGCCAGGACAAGGCCGAGGCGGAGCAGGGCACGCTCGCCGGGCCGCTGGACACCGCCCGGTACGAGGACAAGCTCTACGCCGCGCCGAAGAACACGAACGTGCAGTTGCTGTGGTACCGCGCCGACCTGGTGCAGGAGCCGCCGAAGACCTGGGACGAGATGATCTCGGCGGCCCAGCGGCTCAAGGAGCAGAACAAGCCCTACCGGGTGCTCACCATGGGCGCGCAGTACGAGGGCCTGGTGGTGCTCTACAACACGCTTGCCGAGAGCGCCGGCGGCAAGATCCTGAGCGACGACGGCAAGAAGGCGGTGATGGACGCCGGCACCGTACGCGCGCTGGAACAGCTCAAGACGTTCGCCACGTCGGGCGTGACCTCGCCGTCGTTCAGCAACGCGACCGAGGACCCGGTCCGGTTGGAGTTCCAGTCCGGCGGCGGCGCGTTCCAGGTGAACTGGCCGTTCGTCTACCCGGCCATGCAGGAGGCCAGCCCGGAGCTGGCCAAGGACGTGAAGTGGGCGCGGGTGCCGGGCATCGACGCGAACACCCCGAGCAAGGTCACCATCGGCGGGGTCAACCTGGCGGTGAGCACGTACTCGAAGCACCCGACCGAGGCGTTCGAGGTGGCCCGGTGCCTGCGCGACGCGGAGCACCAGAAGTTCTCCGCGGTCAACGACGGCGTGCCGCCGACCATCGAGTCGGTCTACGACGACCCGGAGATGGCCGAGGCGTACCCGATGAAGGAAACCATCCTGGATGAGCTGAAGGAGCCGGCGGTGCGCCCGCTGACCCCGGCCTACCAGAGCATCTCCACGGTGATGTCGGCGATCCTCTCGCCGCCGTCGGGCATCAACCCCGAGAAGACCGCGGACGAGCTGCGCAAGGCCATCGCCGACGCGCTGGAGTCGAAGGGGGTCCTGCCATGAGCGTGAACGCCACTCCGGCCGGCGCGGAGGCCGCCGCCGAGGCGGAGCAGCCGACCGGCGGGCACGCCGCGGTCCCCGCCCAGCGGTCCCGCCGCGGCTCCGCCGCCCCGCTGAGCGACAACAAGCGCGCCGAGCGTCGCCTCGGCTGGCTGCTGTGCGCGCCCGCCGCGCTTGTCATGGTGCTTGTCACCGCGTACCCGATCCTGTATTCGATCTGGCTCTCCCTCCAGCGGTTCGACCTGCGCTTTCCCGACGAGCGGAAGTTCGTCGGGTTGGAGAACTACATCACCGTGCTGAGCAACCAGTTCTGGTGGACCGCGTTCGGGGTGACCGTGCTGATCACGGTGGTCACCGTCGCGGTCGAGCTGGTGCTCGGCATGGGCCTGGCGCTTGTCATGCACCGGACGCTCGTCGGCCGGGGCATCGTCCGCACCGCGGCGCTCATCCCGTACGGCATCGTCACCGTGGTCGCGGCGTTCTCCTGGCGGTACGCCTGGACGCCGGGCACCGGCTACCTGGCGAACCTGTTCGACGGCAGCGCGCCGCTCACCGAGCGGGCCAGCTCGCTGGCGATCATCATGCTGGCGGAGATCTGGAAGACCACCCCGTTCATGGCGCTGCTGCTGATGGCCGGGCTGGCGCTGGTGCCGGAGGACCTGCTCAAGGCGGCCTCCACTGACGGCGCCACGGCGTGGCAGCGGTTCACCAAGGTGATGCTGCCGGTGATGAAGCCGGCGATTCTGGTCGCGCTGCTGTTCCGCACGCTCGACGCGTTCCGGGTCTTCGACAACATCTTCGTGCTCACCAACGGCGGCAACGAGACCTCGTCGGTGTCGATGCTCGCCTACAACAACCTGATCCGGGGCCTGAACCTCGGCATCGGCTCCACGATGTCGGTGCTGATCTTCATCACCGTGGCGATCATCGCCTTCGTCTTCGTGAAGCTGTTCGGCACCGCTGCCCCCGGCAGCGACGATGGGGAGAGGCGCTGACATGGCCGTGGAAACCACCACACGGGCGAAGCTGCGCTGGGGCGTGTTGGACGTCGTGGTCGTCGTCTTCGCGCTCGTCCCGGTGCTCTGGATCGCCTCGCTGTCGTTCAAGACCCCGGCCACGCTCACCGACGGCAAGTTCTGGCCGCGGGAGTGGACGCTTGAGAACTACCGGACGATCTTCGACACCGACCAGTTCGTCCGGGCCCTGATCAACTCGATCGGCATCGCGTTGATCGCCACCGCGATCGCGGTGGTGCTCGGCACGATGGCCGCGTACGCGATCTCCCGGCTGGACTTCCCCGGCAAGAAGCTGCTGGTCGGGGTCTCCCTGCTGATCGCGATGTTTCCCCAGGTGTCGCTTGTGTCGCCGCTGTTCGAGATCGAGCGGCAGCTCGGCCTCTTCGACACCTGGCCGGGCCTGATCCTGCCGTACATCACGTTCGCGCTGCCGCTGGCGATCTACACGCTGTCGGCGTTCTTCAAGCAGATCCCGTGGGATCTGGAGAAGGCGGCGAAGATGGACGGCGCCACCCAGGGCCAGGCGTTCCGGCGGGTGATCGCCCCGCTGGCCGCGCCGGGCGTGTTCACCACGGCCATCCTGGTCTTCATCTTCTGCTGGAACGACTTCCTGTTCGCGATCACGCTCACCTCGACCGAGCGCTCCCGCACGGTCCCGGTGGCGTTGCAGTTCTTCACCGGCGAGTCGCAGTTCGAGGACCCCACCGGGGCGATCTGCGCCGCCGCGGTGGTGATCACCGTACCGATCATCCTGTTCGTGCTCTTCTTCCAGCGCCGCATCGTCTCCGGCCTGACCTCCGGCGCAGTCAAGGGATAGGTGGTAACAGTGGCTGACATCGTGCTGGACAAGGTGAGCAAGCGGTTCCCGGACGGGACCACCGCCGTGCAGGACGTCGACCTGGAGATCGCCGACGGCGAGTTCGTCATCCTGGTCGGCCCCTCGGGCTGCGGGAAGTCCACCACCCTCAACATGATCGCCGGGCTGGAGGACATCAGCTCCGGTGAGCTGCGCATCGCGGGGGAGCGGGTCAACGACAAGGCGCCCCGGGACCGGGACATCGCCATGGTCTTCCAGTCGTACGCGCTCTACCCGAACATGACGGTGCGGGAGAACATGGCCTTCCCGCTGCGGCTGGCGAAGATGGACAAGGAGACCATCAACCAGAAGGTGGACGAGGCCGCCAAGGTGCTGGAGCTGACCGCGCTGCTGGACCGCAAGCCGGCCAACCTCTCCGGCGGCCAGCGGCAGCGGGTGGCGATGGGCCGGGCGATCGTCCGCCAGCCCAAGGCGTTCCTGATGGACGAGCCGCTGTCCAACCTGGACGCCAAGCTGCGGGTGCAGATGCGCACGGTGGTGTCCCGGTTGCAGAAGCAGCTCGGCACCACCACCGTCTACGTCACCCACGACCAGACGGAGGCGATGACGCTCGGCGACCGGGTGGTCATCATGCGCGGCGGCGCGGTGCAGCAGGTCGGCCCGCCGCAGGAGCTGTACGACCACCCGCGCAACCTCTTCGTCGCCGGGTTCATCGGCTCGCCGTCGATGAACTTCCTGCACGCCAAGGTGGAGGAGGGGAAGCTGCGGACCGCGTTGGGCGACGTGCCGATCGGCGAGCGGATCCGCCGCGAGTTGGAGGCCGGCGACGCGCCGCGCGAGCTGATCCTCGGCGTGCGTCCGGAGCACTTCGAGGACGCCGCGCTGATCGACGACGAGACCCGGCGCCGGGGGGTGGAGTTCGAGGCGCCTGTCGACATCGTCGAGTCGATGGGCTCGGACAAGTACGTCTACTTCACCGTCGAGGGCGAGCGGGCCACCGCCGCCGAGCTGGAGGAGCTGGCCGCCGACGCGGGGGCCGCCGACTTCGCCGGCGGCGGGTCCAGCCTGGTCACCCGGCTGTCGGCGGAGTCGCCGGTGCGGGAGGGCGAGTCGCGCCGGGTGTGGTTCAACCTGGAGAAGATCCACCTGTTCGACCCGGGCAGCGGTCGCAACCTGACCCTGCACGAGGGGCGGTCGGCCGGCGCGCTCGCCGACTGAGCGAACCCGCGCCCGGCAGGGCCGGCGGCCGGCCGGCCACCGGCCCTGCCGGGTCACCAGGAGTGACGCAGCTCCAGCCCGAGGAAGGCGGCGTAACCGGTCAGGGCCGCGTCGACGCGGGCCCGCAGCCCGGCGTCGAACGGCACGAGCTGCCGCACGGTCACCGTCGCCGTCTTCGCCGTGAGCGTCCGCTTCCAGGTGCCGACCACCCGGCCGCCGCGCACCACGGTGGCCTGGAACATTCCGTTGTTGCCGGGCACCACGGCGGCGGCGTGCGCCGGGTCGAGCATCAGCGCGCGGTCCTTGAAGCCCAGCAGGTATTCGTCGAAGCCGGGCAGCGTGTGCAGGTCGTCGACAGGCGCGCGGGGCGCGTCGAGCAGCGCGGCGTCGACAGTCGCCGGCTCGCCGTCGACCTCGACCGGGGCGAGGAGGTCACCGGCCAGGGTGAGCGCCCGGGTCGCGTCGGTGACGGTCAGCCCGCTCCACCGGGCCAGCTCGTGCCGGGTCACCGGGCCGTGGCCGCGCACGTAGCGGTGGGCGAGCATCGCCAACGCCTCGTCGCGCTCCGGGCGGTGCGGGTCGGGCACCCATTCGTCGAGCAGCGCGAACGTCTGCTCGTTGCCCACCTGCGGGGCGATGCAGGTGATGCCGCGCTGGCTGGCATACCAGAGCAGGTGGTAGCCACGCTGGCCGGCGGTGTCCAGCCCGGCGGCCCGCAGCGCGGCCAGGCACTCGGCCCGGGTGAGCCGGCCACCGCCGCTCAGCGCCGCCCCGAGCACGTCACCGGCGCGGTCGCCGTCGGTGAGGGTGAGCCCGAGCTGCCGCCACCTGGCCGCCAGCCCGCCCAGCGCGCGGACCCCGGTCACGGCGAGCATCCAGTGCGCGTCGCGCGGGGGCACCAGGTGCACCGTGCCCCGCATCGGCCAGGTCCGCAGCGCCTCACGTCGTTCCAGCGCCGCGTGGACGTCGCCCCGGGTGCGGCCGGGCAGGCGTACGCCGAGCGACCACAGGCCGCTTGCCGCGTCCTGCGACTGCATGGCGCCGAACCACTCCACCACATCGGACACGCTCTCCGGCCGGATGGCCGGATGCGGGCGCAGCAGCAGGCTTGTCATGCGGAGCGCGAGCGCCTCGGCGCGATCGAGGCGTACGGTCACGGCGGCCTCCCGTCAGCGGCTGGACGGTCAGCATAGGGCCGGGCTCCGACAGCGCCGGGCGGGAGTGGACCCCTGATCGCGCTACGCCGGCACCGGTGCCGACGGAGCGCGATCCCCCGTTCAGGTTCCCGGCGCAGGGGCGGCGATCGGCCGGCGCCGGTGTGAACAGGATCCTCGGTGCGCGCGGCCGGGCGAGCGGTTCCCCGCGGAACTTGCGCAAATCTTGAGCGGCGTTTGACCAGGCAACTAACGGGTAGTCGCCGGAGCTTACCCCGATTCGAGGAGGAGAACGTCTGATGGATGGCCAGGTCAAGGTCGCGGTGATCTATTACAGCGCGACCGGTATCACCTACCAGATGGCGCAGTCGGCGGCCGAGGCGGCGGGGGAGGCCGGCGCCGAGGTCCGCCTGCGCAAGGTACGTGAGCTGGCGCCCGACGAGGCGATCCGCTCCAACTCGGGCTGGCAGGCGCACCGGCTGGAGACCCAGGACGTGATGGAGGCCGAGCCGGACGACCTGTCCTGGGCCGACGTCGTGATCATGGGATCGCCCACCCGGTACGGCATGATCGCCGCGCAGCTCAAGCAGTTCATCGACACCACCGGCCCGCTCTGGGCCAACGGCCTGCTCGCCGACAAGGTCTACACCGGCTTCACCTCGACCGCGACCTCGCACGGCGGCCAGGAGGCCACGCTGCTGTCGCTGTACACGGTCTTCTACCACTGGGGCGGCATCGTGGTGACCCCCGGCTACACCGACTCCAGCCAGTTCGTCGCCGGCAACCCGTACGGCGCGTCGCACACAAGCAACAACGGGGAGATCGCCCCGGACCACGTCGCGCTTGCCGCCACCGCGCTCACCGCCAAGCGGGCGGTGCTGACGGGCGCCGCGCTCAAGCGGGGCATGGCCGGCTGACCCGGCCCGGTGGTGGGCCGGACGCGGCTCTCGAACCCGCCCGGCCCACCGTTGCCCTACCCCCGATCCGCCGCGCCGTGCGCGTTCAGCGCCGGCCGGTCGAGCAGATGCCCGAGCAGGTCGGCCAGGACCGCCGTGCCGTCCCGGCTGAGCACCGACTCCGGATGGAACTGCACCCCGGCGAAGCCCGCCCCGCGCATCGCGTGCACCGCGCCGTCCGCCGGGTCGCGGGACAACTCGACAGTGCCGTACGGGCCGGTGAGCCGGTCGGCGTCGGCCCGGGCGGTGAAGGTGGCGTAGAAGCCCACCCGCCGGGTCACCCCGAACACCGGCACGTCCCGGGGCAACCCCTGGTAGGGCGCGTCCCGGCGGTGCAGCGGCAGGCCGAGCAGCCCGGCGAGCAACTGGTGACCGAGGCACACCGCCAGGGTCGGCCGGCCCGACACGAGCAGCTCGGTCAGCAGCGCCCGCAGCGCCGCCATCTTCGGCGCGCCCGCGTCGCGCGGGTCGCCCGGCCCGGGGCCGACCACCACCAGGTCGTACCCGTCGAGCGGGCCCGGGCGTGACCAGTCCCGGCGGTCGACCGCCAGGCCCAGCGCGCCGAGCTGATGGGCGAGCATCCCGGTGAACGTGTCCTCGCCGTCGACGATGAGCGCCCGGCGCCCGGCCAGGCCGCGCAGCGTGAGCGCCCCCGGCTCCCGCTGCCGCAGCCAGAACCGGGCCAGCGGGGCGTTGCGGGCGGCGAGCGCGGCGCGTACCTCGGGATCGTCGGCGTACCGGACCGTGGCCTCGGCGTTCGGCCGTGGGGCCTCCGGGCCGAGGCCGAGCGCGGCCAGCACGCCGGCGGCCTTGGCGTGCGTCTCGGCCACCTCGCCGGCGGTGGTGGAGTGCCGGACCAGGGTGGCGCCGACCGGCACCCGCAGCTCGCCGTCGGGGGTGATCTCCGCGGTGCGGATCAGGATCGGGGCGTCAAGCGTCTGCCGGCCCTGCTCGTCGCGGCCGAGCAGGGCGAGCACGCCGGCGTAGTAGCGCCGGCCGGCGCGCTCGTGCCGGGCGATCACCCGGCAGGCGTTCTCCATCGGACTGCCGGTCACGGTGGGCGCGAACATGGTCTCCCGCAGCACCTCCCGCACGTCCCGGGAACACCGCCCGGCCAGCAGGTACTCGGTGTGCGTCAGGTGCGCCATCTCCTTCAGGTACGGCCCGACCACCTGGCCGCCGTGCTCGGCGACCACGGCCATCATCTTCAGCTCCTCGTCGAGCACCATGTAGAGCTCCTCCACCTCCTTCTCCTCGTGCAGGAAGCGCAGCAGCGCGGACCGGTCGGCCGTCTCGCCCCGGTGCCGGAAGGTGCCGCTGATCGGGTTCATCTCCACAAGTCCGTCGGCGACGCTCACGTGTCGCTCCGGGCTGGCGCCGACCAGGATCCGGGTGCCGGTGTGCACCAGGAACGTCCAGTACGCGCCGCGCTCGCCCAGCAGCAGCCGGCGCAGCGCGGCCAGGGCCGCGACAAGCGGCTCACCCCGCACGGTCGCGCGCAGGGTGCGGTGGATGACGAAGTTCGCCCCCTCACCGCGGCCGATCTCGTCGGTCAGCACCCGTTCGACGACCGCCGCGTACTCGTCGTCGGTGCGGTCGAAGCCGGCGTCGCGGGTGCGCACCGGCGCGTCGGGCAGCGCGTCCAGCACGTCCGCCAGGGGGATCCGCCGGTGTCGCTCGACCTCCAGGAACTCCAGCGGCAGGCCGTCGTCCACGCAGGCGAAGCCGCGTTCGGCGATCTGCCGGTACGGCACCAGGGCCAACGTGCGCGGGCCGGCCGGGCCGTCGGGCAGCGGCAGGTCGGCCAGCCGGTCGGCGCGGCGTACCGGACCGGCGTAGAGGTCGACGTGGTCGGCGCCCTCGCGGCGGACGAGCGCGAAGGGGCCGGGGTCGCGGCCGGCGGCGACGGCGGCGAGCGGGTCTGACGGGCGGGTCATCGGGTCTCCTCGGTGGGCCGGTGGCCGCCGGTGAGGCGACCTGAGGATCCCGGGAGAGACCGGCGGCCGCCTCGTCGGACGGCCGCGTGGGAAGAGCTACGCGCGGGGGTGGGCCGCCGGGTCGGCGGGCCACCAGGAGGACAGGTGCGCGAGCATGACGATCACCCTACGCGATCGTCCGGTGCCGCGGAACCCGATCGGAGTCGCCGCCCGCGCCGGGTAGGTTGACCGGCGATGGACATTCTCGCTCTGGACCTGGGCACCTCCTCGGTACGCGGGCTGGTGCTGGACGCGGACGCGGTGCCGCGTCCGGGCGCGCTGGCCCGCCGGAAGGTGCACCTCGTCACCGGCGACGACGGCGCCGGGACGCTCGACGGCCCCGGCTACCTGGCGTGCCTGGTCGAGTGCCTGGACGAGCTGGCCGCCGGCGGGCACCTGCGGCGGGTCGGGCTGGTGGCGACGTCCGCGCAGTGGCACTCGGTGCTGCCGCTGACCCTCGACGGGACCCCGTCCGGTCCGGTGCTGACCTGGCTGGACACCCGGGCGGCGCCGCCCGCCGGGGTGGCCGGTCCGGCCGACCCGGACGACTACCACAGGCGTACCGGCACCTGGTGGCACCGCTGCTACTGGTCGACGCGGCTGCCCTGGCTGCGGGAGCGCGGCGGCGACTCGGCCGCCCGCTTCGCCGGCCTGGCCGAGTACGTCCTCGGCGCGCTGCTCGACGACGCGCCGATGTCGACGTCGCTGGCCTCCGGCACCGGGCTGCTCGACCTGCGTCGCCTCGACTGGGACGCGGAGGCGCTGGCGCTTGCCGGTCTGTCCCCGCGGCGGCTGCCACCGCTGGCCCCGGCGGGTTGGCACGGCCGGCTGAACGCCGAACACGCCAGGCGCTGGCCGGCGCTCGCCGACGCGCGCTGGGCGGCGCCGGTCGGCGACGGAGCAGCGTCCAACGTGGGTTCCGGCTGCGTCGACGAGTCCCGGGCCGCGGTCACCATCGGCACCTCCGCCGCGGTCCGCGTGATCCACGCGGTTCCGGCCGGCGCGGAGCTGCCGCCGCTGCCGGACCAGCTCTGGCGCTATCGGGTCGACCACGACCACGTGGTCACCGGGGCGTCGTACTCCAGCGGCGGGAACCTGTTCGCCTGGGCCGTCCGCGAGTTGCGGCTGCCGAAGGACGCGGAGCTGGAGGCCGCGCTGCACCGGGCCACCGGCTCCCGGCGGGTGCGGGCCGATCCCCGCTTCGGCGGCGACCGGCCCCCGGGCACCGCCCCGGCCGGCTCGGGCGAGCTGCGCGGGTTGAGCTTCGGCACCACCGCGGTCGAGATCCTGGCCGGGCTGATGGACGGGCTGTGCCGGTTCGTCGCCGACGACCTGACGCTGCTCGAGTCGGGCGGCGGCGACCCGGTGGAGGTGGTGCTCGGCGGCGGGGCGTTGACCGCCTCGCCGTGGTGGCGCGCGGCCTTCGCCGACGCGCTCGTCCCGCGTACGGTGCGGTGGCAGCGCAACCCGGAGATCGGGGCGACCGGGGCCGCGTTCGTGGCTCTCGGCCGGGTCCCGGAGGCGGCCGGCATCGTCGGCGTCGGCCCGACCGACGGGGACGCGGCGACGGACGTGTGAACGCTGACCGTCCTGCTCATGCCGTCCGGGCGGCCGTTGACACGGCCCGCTGACCTGGTTGGATGGAGCCCGCTCCCCGACGTGGTGGAGCGGACCGAGGAGGCGAGTGTGGGCGCAGGTCCCGACCCGGCCCGCGGCGCGGCCCCAGCGCCGCACCGGCGGCGCTCGGGGTTCCGGCTGCGGGACTGGCGGATGGGGACCAAACTCGCCACCGTGCTGGTGATTCCCACGCTGGCGTTCCTGGTTCTCGCCGGCGTGCAGACCCGGAGTCTCGTGGGTAGGACCACCACCCTGAGCGACTTCGCCGAGCAGGTCGGCATCGGCCGCCAGATCACCACCGTGATCGATCGGCTCCAGCAGGAGCGGGACCGCTCCGCCGGCGAGCTGGCCGCGCTCCGCCGGGCCGGCACCGGCGCCGACCGGGATGCCGCGGTGGCCGCGCTGCGGCCGTTCCAGGAGGCCACCGACCGGGCGGTGAACGAGCTGCGGACCGCGGCGGCGCCGTTGGCCGACGCCGACGCCGCCTGGCGGATCTCCTACTCGGAGGCGCTTGAGGCGTACGACCAGGTGGTGATCATCCGGGCCGCGGTGCCGCCCGCGGTGCTCTCCAGCGACACCATCCTCAGCAACTACCACCGTTCGGTCGCGGCGTTGATCAGCCTGCTGGCCGAGCCGTCGCCCGGCGGCGGCCGGCAGGAGCTGACCGAGGCGGTGCTGCGGTACGTGCAGCTGTCCCGGGTCAAGGAGCTGTCCTCGCGGATCCGCGGCGAGCTCTACGCCGCCGCCCGGTCCGGCCGGTACACCTCGGACACCCAGGTGACCCTGAGCGACCTGCGCGCCCAGCAGCTCACCGCGCTCGGCGCGTTCCGGGTGGCGGCCACCGACGAGCAGGTCCGCCGCTACGACCGCACGTCGGTGGACCCGGCGTTCGTCGCGGCCACCCGGCTGGAGGAGCGGACCCTGCCCGCCGGCGACGCGGAACCGGTGCTGCCCTCCGCGTCGCAGTGGTGGGCCGCCACCGAGCAGCGGCAAAAGCTGTTCGGCCAGCTCGAGGGCGAGATTGTCGACGACGCGGTGAGCCGGGCCGACGACGCGAGCGCCCGGCAGTTGCGCGAGACGTTGCTGGTGGCCGGCGGCATCGTCACGGTGCTCCTGGTGGCGGTGCTCATCTCGCTGCTCGTGGGTCGGTCGGTGGCCCGCGCCATGCGTCAGCTACGTGGCCAGGCACTGCGCATCGCGCAGGTGGAGCTGCCGATGACGCTGGAACGGCTGCGCGCGGTGGACCGCCCGGTGAGCGCGATCGCCGTGCCCCCTGCGGTGATCAACTCGCAGGACGAGATCGGCGAGCTGGCGGAGGCGTTCGTGGCGGTGCACCGCAGCGCCGTCGGCGTCGCGGTCGAGCAGGCGACGATGCGCCACACCGTCAACGCCATGTTCGTCAACCTGGCCCGGCGCAGCCAGGTGCTTGTCGAGCGGCAGTTGGAACTCCTCGACGACCTGGAACGCGAGGAGAGCGACCCGGACCAGTTGGAGAACCTGTTCAAGCTGGACCACCTCGCCGCCCGCATGCGCCGCAACGACGAGAGCCTGCTGGTGCTCGCCGGCACCGAGTCCACCCGGCGGTGGAACCGCCCGGTGGGGCTGGGCGCGGTGCTGCTCGCGGCCAGCGCGGAGATCGAGCAATATCAGCGGATACGCCACGAGAACCGCGCCGACCTGTACGTGGTGGGGCACGCCGTGGGCGACCTGGTGCACCTGTTCGCGGAACTGCTGGAGAACGCCACCGCGTTCTCCCGGCCGGAGACGGCGGTGCGGGTGGTGGTCGAGGCGGACGGGCCGGGCGCGCTTGTGGAGATCATGGACCGGGGCCTCGGCATGAGCCAGGCCGCGCTGGCCGAGGCGAACGCGGTGCTGGCCGAGCCGCCGGCGGCCGACGTGGGCGCCTCCGAGCGGATGGGCCTGTTCGTGGTGAGCCACCTGGGCGCCCGGCACGGGGTGCGGGTGCAGTTGCGCCCCGGCCGGGAGGGCCTGGTCACCCGGGTCCGGATCCCGGCCGGCCTGCTGGCGGAGGCGTCCGCGCCGGGCCTGGACCCACCGGTGCCGGCGCGGATGCTGACCGGTCATGCCGCCGCGGGGTCCCGGGCGCTCGGCGCGGCCACCGCCGAGCTGCCGGTGGCCGGCCGACACCCGGTCCGGCCGCAGATGACGCCGCAGACGACCGCGCGGATGGCGCCGCCGGGTCCGCCGGCGTTGCCGGTGTCGCCGCTGACCGGTCGGCCGCTCGGCGACGCGCCGGAGGCCGTCCCGGCCGGCCCGCCGCCGCCCGCCGGCCCGCCCGGGGTCGTCCCGCGCCCCCGGCCGGTGCCCGGCCGGGCCGAGGACGTGCTCGCCCCGGCCGCCGGACCGGCCGCCGGCGGCGGCTGGTTCTCGCGGCAGGGACCCACGTCGTCGGTGCTCGGTGTGACACCCCCGCCGGCACGGACGCCGGTGACCGGAGGGACGAACGAGCGGGGCCTGCCGGTTCGCGTGCCGATGGCCCAGCTCAGCGCCGTCTCCTCGGCGGACCGGCCGCAGCGGGCGGCGGCGCGGCACGACCCGGACCCGGAGGCGGTCGGCGGCATGCTCTCCCGTTTCTACGGTGGCGTGCGGCGGGCCGAGATCGAGGAGACCACGGAGATGTACCTGCCGCGCGACGAAGGGGGACGACGACAGTGACGACGTTGAGTCAGGAGGCACGGGACCTGAGCTGGCTGGTGAACGGGTTCGCCGAGCGGGTTCCCGGCGTGGCGCACGCCGTGGTGGTGTCCTCCGACGGGCTGCTGGTGGCGATCTCCGCGCACCTGCCCCGCGACCACGCCGACAAGCTGGCCGCGGTCACCTCGGGCCTGATGAGCATCACCGCGGGCGCGGCGCAGATGTTCGACGGCGACATCGTCAAGCAGACCGTGGTCGAGATGGGCCGGGGCTACTTCCTGGTCATGCAGATCCGGGACGGCTCGATCCTGGCCACGCTTGCCGGCGCGGACGCCGACATCGGCGTGGTCGGCTACGAGATGGCGCGGCTGGCCAAGCAGACCGGCGAGATGCTCACCCCGGCGCTGCGGGCCGAACTGCAACAGGCGCTGCCCCGCTGACGGGTGCCCGGCCGGCGGCGCCGCCGGCCGGGACAGATCCTCAAAGTCCGTTGCGGCGGATCACGTCGCGGTACCAGTGGGCGCTGCGCTTGAACACCCGCCGCTGGGTCCGGTAGTCCACGTAGACCAGGCCCCAGCGCTGCTCGAAGCCCTGGTCCCACTCGAAGTTGTCGAGCAGCGACCAGACGTGGTAGCTCTCCAGCGGCACCCCGTCGCGGATCGCGCGGTGCGCGGCGGCGAAGTGGTCGCGCAGGAAGGTGACCCGGCCGGCGTCGTCGATGGTGCCGTCCGGTCCGGGGACGTCCGGGCAGGGCAGGCCGTTCTCGGTGATGGTGATCGGCACCGGGCCGTAGTCGCGGGTGACCCGGGTCAGGATGTCGTACATGCCCTCGGGGTAGATCTGCTGCCACTCCGCCTCGGTGGTGGGCAACTTGCGGATTGTGTCACCGCCGCCGGTGACGTAGATCGGGGTGTAGTACTGCACCGCGAGCAGGTCCACCGGGCTGGCGATGATCTTCAGGTCGCCGTCCCGGACGCCACGGACCATCCGGCTGTCCGCGCCCAGGTCGGCGAGCACGTCCTGCGGGTACGCGCCCTTGAAGATGGAGTCGAGGTAGAGGCGGTTCTCGTAGCCGTCGTAGAGGCGGGTCGCGGCGGCGGCCTCGGCGGTGTCGTCGGCGGGATAGCAGGGGTGCAGGTTGAGCGCCGGGCCGATGCGGCCGGGCACCCCCGAGGCGCGTAGCGCCTGCACGGCGAGGCCGTGGCCGAGCTGAAGGTGGTGGGCCACCAGGTACGCCGCCGCCTCGTCCTGGTGGCCGGGCGCGTGATGACCCCAGATGTACCCGTTCTGCACCACGGTCTTCGGCTCGTTGACGGTCAGCCACACCGGCACCTGCCCGCCGAGGGCGCGGAACACGATGTCGGCGTAGTCGGCGAACCGTTCGGCGGTGTCGCGGTTCTCCCAGCCGCCGTCGTCCTGGAGGGCCTGGGGGAGATCCCAGTGGAACAGGGTGGCCATCGGCGCGATGCCCCGCTCGTGCAGGCCGTCCACCAGCCGGCGGTAGAAGTCCAGGCCACGCTGGTTGGGGCGGCCGGAGCCGTCGGCCTGGATCCGCGGCCAGGCGATGGAGAACCGGTAGCTGCGCAGCCCCAGCTCGCGCATCAGGTCGAGGTCCTCGGCGTACCTGTGGTAGTGGTCGGCCGCGACGTCGCCGGTGTCGCCGTTGCGGGTGCGACCCGGGGTGCGGCTGAAGGTGTCCCAGACGGACTCGCCCCGTCCGTCCTCCTTGGCGGCCCCCTCGATCTGGTACGCCGAGGTCGCCGCGCCCCAACCGAAGTCGGGCGGGAAGCTCAGCCCCCGGTCCGAGTCCTGGTCGGTGCGACGCTCGGGCGGCGACTCGCAGCCGCCGAGGGCGGTGGCGGAGGCCGCGATCCCGGCCGCGGTGGCGCCGGCGAGCCCGGTCCGGACCGCGCCGGCGGCGGTCGCGGACAGGGCGGCGCGGCGGAGCAGGCGCCGTCGGGTGAGTAACGACATGGGGTCTCTCCTCGGAGTGACGGGCCGCCCGGGGGGCCGGGAGCGCTCCCAGCATAGGCCGGAGGCGGCCGGCCTCGATTCCGGCGGTCGCGGCGCAGGGCGCGGCGCGGCCGGCGGGCGGCCGGAGTGGGTGGGCGGGTGTCGCTCGGGGGGCGGGGGGCGAGCGGCGAGGTGGAGCGGATAACGAGAAAGGCCGTCCGGGTGGCGTCACACGCCTGTCCCGTCGGCCTCTTTTGCCGTCGACAACGGGGGTTTAGTGTGGGGACGGGGGAGGGCAACCCCCGTCCCCACCGAGATGCACACACACACGACATGGAATTGGCGTCCGTCGTGTGTGTCGCGCGGGAGCCGGGCCACGCGAGTGGCTCTGGTTCCACCTCCCTCCGTATGGCGGGTGATGGCCGGCGGCGGCGTCCGGGCTGGTATCGCCGTCGGCCACTGGGCCGATACGCCGAGCACGGGTGTCCCCGGCGATTCAGTACTTACAATCTCCGTCGATGGAAGCGCTCCCATCGGCGATGCTGCGACTGTAACGCCCGTCACGGCTTTGTGAAAGCCCCTAAACGAGATCGAAACATGGAAGTGGGTGTCCGCCCTGGGCATTGTGGTGGGAGCGCTTCCATGGCAGACTTTCGATACGCGAAGCGGAGCCAGTTCGCGCGAGCGCGGGCCGCCGAGGGCACCCGGTGACAACCGGTGCGGCGCCCGATCCCCGGCACGGCCGGGACGACCACCTTTCCGGACGCCTCCGTCCCCCCGCGTACGCCTGTCGGCGCGTGGAGGCGCCCAGCCGGGACCCCAGAGTCCCGGCCCGGTCCGAGGAGACACCGCCCAGATGAGACTCATGGCCAGGCGTCGCCGCATAGCGATGCTCGCCGCCACCGCCCTCGCCATCGGCGGGGTGAGCCTGCCCGCGAGCGCCGCACAGGCCGCCACCGCCTGCGACGTGACCTACGCGACAAGCGACTGGAGCAACGGGTTCACCGCCAACGTCACCATCAAGAACCTGGGTGACGCGCTGAACAACTGGTCGCTGAAGTTCGCCTTCCCCAACAGCAGCCAGCGGGTGACCCAGGGCTGGTCGGCCAAGTGGAGCCAGTCCGGCAGTGACGTGACCGCGACGAACGAGTCGTGGAACGGCAGCCTGCCCAGCGGCGCGTCCACGAACATCGGCTTCAACGGCACGTTCAGCGGCAGCAACCCGAAGCCCACCGCGTTCACGCTCAACGGCGTCGCCTGCAACGGCGCGTCCACCAACCAGCCGCCGACGGTCTCCCTCGGCGTGCCGGCCGGCCCGTTCACCGCCCCGGCGGACGTGCCGCTCACCGCGACCGCGAGCGACCCCGACGGCACCATCAGCAAGGTCGAGTTCTACCGCAACGGGATGCTCGTCAACACCGACACCACCGCCCCGTACGGCTACGACCTGCTGAGCCTGCCGGCCGGCAGCTACACGGTGCAGGCCAAGGCGTACGACAACGCCGGCGGCACCGCGACCGCGGAGAAGTCGTTCACGGTGACCGCGGCCACCGGGCCGAAGCTTGTCGCCACGCCGTCGGCGGTGAGCGTCGACGAGGGCGGCAGCGCGACGGTCCGGTACACGCTCAGCGCGGCGCCCAGCGGCAACGTCCCGGTGAGCCTCGCCGTCACCGGTGACAGCGACATCACCGTCTCGCCGTCCACGCTGACGCTCACCCCGAGCAACTGGAGCACCGGCGTCACCGCCACCGTCTCCGCCGCGGAGGACTCCGACACCGTCAGCGGCACCGCGACGATCACCGCTTCGGCCACCGGCTACGCGCCGGTCTCGGTCGTCGCCACCGAGGTCGACAACGACACCCCGGGCGGCGACAACGCCTACATCAAGAAGTTCCTCGACCAGTACGGCAAGATCAAGAACTCGGGCTACTTCAGCCCCGAGGGCGTGCCGTACCACTCGATCGAGACGCTCATCGTCGAGGCGCCCGACCACGGGCACGAGACCACCTCGGAGGCGTTCAGCTTCTGGATCTGGCTGGAGGCCCAGTACGGCCGGATCACCCAGAACTGGAGCCCGTTCAACAACTCCTGGACGGTGATGGAGAAGTACATCATCCCCAGCCACGCGGATCAGCCCACCGCGGGCGCTCCGGGCACCCCGCAGTACGCGGCCGAGCACAACCTGCCCAGCCAGTACCCGTCCGCCCTGGAGGCGAGCGTCCCGGTCGGCCAGGACCCGCTGCGCTCGGAGTTGCAGTCCACCTACGGCACCGGCGACATCTACGGCATGCACTGGCTGATGGACGTCGACAACACCTACGGCTTTGGCCGCTGCGGCGACGGCACCACCAAGCCGGCCTACATCAACACGTTCCAGCGGGGCACCCAGGAGTCGGTGTGGGAGACCGTGCCGCAGCCGTCCTGCGACACGTTCAAGCACGGCGGCCCGAACGGCTACCTCGACCTGTTCGTCAAGGAGTCCAGCGCTCCGGCCAAGCAGTGGAAGTACACGAACGCGCCGGACGCCGACGCGCGTGCCGTGCAGGCCGCCTACTGGGCGCTGACCTGGGCCAAGGCGCAGGGCAAGGAGGCCGACGTGGCGGCCACCGTGGCGAAGGCCGCCAAGATGGGCGACTACCTGCGCTACGCGCTGTTCGACAAGTACTTCAAGAAGATCGGCAACTGCGTCGGCGCGTCCTCCTGCCCGGCCGGCAGCGGCCGTGACTCGGCGCACTACCTGCTCTCCTGGTACTACGCCTGGGGCGGCGCGTACGACACGTCGCAGAACTGGTCGTGGCGGATCGGCTCCAGCCACAGCCACTTCGGCTACCAGAACCCGTTCGCGGCCTGGGCGATGACGAACATCTCGGAGCTGAAGCCGAAGTCCCCGACCGCGGTCTCGGACTGGCAGAAGAGCATGGACCGGCAGTTGGAGTTCTACACCTGGCTGCAGTCCGCCGAGGGCGGCATCGCCGGTGGCGCCACCAACAGCTGGGACGGCAACTACGGCACCCCGCCGTCCGGCACCGCCACCTTCTACGGCATGTTCTACGACGTCGACCCGGTCTACAACGACCCGCCGTCGAACCAGTGGTTCGGCATGCAGGCGTGGTCGATGGAGCGCATCGCCGAGCTGTACCTGCAGACCGGCAACGCCAAGGCCAAGGCCCTGCTCGACAAGTGGGTGCCGTGGGCGATCGCCAACACCACCACCGGCACCAACTGGTCCATCCCGTCGGACATGAAGTGGACCGGCCAGCCGGCCAACTGGAACCCGAGCAGCCCGCAGCCGAACACCAACCTGCACGTCGAGGTGACGGTCAAGGGCCAGGACGTCGGCGTCGCCGCCGCCTACGCCCGCACCCTCATCGCGTACGCGGCCAAGTCCGGCAACACCGCTGCGAAGACCACCGCCAAGGGCCTGCTGGACGCGCTCTCGGCGGCGGCCGACAGCAAGGGCGTCTCGATGCCGGAGACCCGTGGCGACTACAAGCGGTTCGACGACGTCTACAACGCCGCCGACGGTCAGGGTCTCTACGTCCCGCAGGGCTGGACCGGGAAGATGCCCAACGGCGACGTGATCGCCCCGGGCAAGAGCTTCCTGGACATCCGGTCCTTCTACAAGAACGACCCGGAGTGGCCGAAGGTTCAGGCGTACCTGAACGGCGGCGCCGAGCCGGTCTTCAACTACCACCGGTTCTGGGCACAGGCGGACGTCGCCATGGCGTACGCCGACTACGGCACCTACTTCCCGCAGGGGTGAGGTGACAACTCCTCCGTGGGCGGGTGAGTGCCCGTCCACGGAGGAGGTCGACCCGGCCGATGGGGGAACGGAGCGGCCGGGCCGGCGGACGGTCTGACACCCACGGTCAGGCCGGGTGGGCCGGCCGTCCGGCCGACGCAGCGGACGGACCGGCCCACCACTCCGCCCGGGGCGACCCATGACGCGAAAAGGCACGGAAAATTCAGCGCTCCACGGGATCACATCCGTGGCGCGGACGGAGTAACGTAATTGACGGAGAGGCCGCTCCCCCCGTGGCGGCCTCTCCACTATTTTTTCCCAGCCGTCCGCCAGATCCGAGGCGCTCCGACGCGCGCCGCACCGGCCCGACCGCTAAGTTGTCCGGGTGCGGGAGACGGCAAGAGGGTGGACGGCAGTCTGGTTGGTCGTACTGGCCCTGGCCCAGACGGCCGCGTTCCTGATGGTGTGGCGCTTCGCCGTGCACACCGACCTGGGCCAGTGGCTGGACACGGTCGCGTTGACCGGAAACCAGATCGGGCAGGACCGGGTCGACGGTCCGGTGGACACGCTCCTCAACGCCATGTCGGCGGTGTCGCTGCTGGCCGCGACCGCCGTGATCGGCTTCATCGCGCTGATCCGGGGCCGCAAGGCGCTCGCCGTCACCGCGACGCTGCTGATCGCCGGCGCGAACGTCAGCACCCAGGTGCTCAAGCATTTCCTGACCCGACCTGACTTCGGCATCGACCCGGAACGGGCCGCCGCCGGCAACAGCCTGCCCAGCGGCCACACCACCGTGGCGGCCTCGGTGGCGATCGCGCTGATCCTGGTGCTGCCCCGGCAGGTGCGGGTGGCGGGCGCGTTCCTCGGCGCCGGCTACGCCGCCGCCGCCGGCGTGGCCACGCTCTCCGCCGGGTGGCACCGGCCCAGTGACGCGGTCGCCGCGTACCTGCTGGTCGGCGCCTGGGCCGCCGCCGCCGGGCTGGTGCTGCTCGTCTTCCAGCGGGAGCGGGCCGTGGTGGAGCCGGGCGACGCGCACCGGCTGGCCGCCGCCGTGCTCGGCGTCGGCGGCGCGCTGGCCCTGCTGGTCTCCGCCCTGGCACTGTCCTGGCTCGTCGACCGCTCCACGTTCGCCGTCGACGAGCTCAGCCGCCGTCCGCTCTTCATCGGGTACGCCGGCAGCGCGGCCGGCATCGTCGGCACGATCGCCGTGGTGGCCGCGCTTGTCCTCGCCGTGGTGCACCGGCTGGTACCCCGCTGGAAGGGCTGACGGCGGAGCCGGTACGGGCGGCGTTCCGCGCCGAGTGCGAGCGGCTGGAGCGGGTGCCGCTTACCGGCGCGGAGCGGGCGGCGCTGGCGGCGGCCGGCATCCGCCGGCTCGCCTTCGGCGGCTGAGCCGGAGTCAGCCCGCCGCGGCCCGTCGCAGGTGGTCCAGCACGATCGGGTCGATCCGGCCGGGCACGAAGCGTTCCTCCAGGTTCTCCAGACCGGACCAGGCGGCGAGCGCGTCGTCCAGGCCGGCCGGGCCGACCGGGTGCCCGGCGGCGGCGAGCAGCTCCGCCACCTCGACGGCGAGCGGGCCGGTCAGGTCGCGCAGGGTGGCCGGGTCGGGGCGGCCGAAGATCATGGTGTGCAGGCCGAGCAGGCGGCGCAGCTCGGCGACCGGGTCGGCATGGTCGTCCACCCGCAGGTCCACAAGCTCGTCGCCGGTGCCGGCGTAGCCGCCGTGGCGTTGCACCACGAGCAGCGCGGCGCTCTGCCGGCCGCGCCGGTCGCCGCCGGCCCGGTCGCCGGCGGCGAGCGCGGCGAGCATCCGCTGCGGGAACGGCAGGTCGGTGCTGGTGAGCCAGGCGTCGCGCAGCGCGTCGATCACCTGCGGGCCGGTCAGGATGTTGCCCTGCGCGGCCCAGCCGTCGCCGGCCTGGCCGCCGGCCCAGGGATGGCAGCGCGGCCCGGTCCAGGTGGCCCCGGGGCCGGCGGCGCCGACCACGGCGAGCTGCCGGTCGTCGCGCCCGGGGTCGGCGGCGACCAGGCCGGCCACCGCGTCGGCGGCGGTGACGCCGGTGCGCAGCAGCGTGAGCGCCTGCGCCCGGTAGGCGAGGTTGGCGTGCGCCTGGGTGGCGACCGCCCCGACCCGCGCCTCGGCGGCCGGCACCAGCGCCCCGGCGGCGAGGAACCGGCTGGCCACGGCCACGCCGTGCAGGTGCCCGTCGGCGGAGCGGGCGACGAGCGAGAAGGTCACGCGCGGATCGTAGCCCGGCCACGGGGCCGTCGTCGGGGCTTAGAACGGGGTCGCGTGGGCCTCCGGTGGGCGGCCCCAGGCCCGGCGCTGGTCGGCCACGGCCACCGCCGCCAGCACCACGACCGCCCAGCTCGTCGCGAGCAGCGGCGCGACGTGCGCCAGCAGCGGCACCGGCAGCAGCAGCGCGGCGATCGCCAGCAGCCGGGACGGGGAGACCCGGCCGAACACCTCGTACTCGAAGCGGGCCCGGCCGGCCAGGAACAGCGCCGGGCCGCCCAGCACCGTGGCCAGCCACGGCAGCTCGTTGTGCCCGGTGGGGTGCTCGATGGTCAGCTCGTAACCGATCGCGGTGGCCACCAAGCCGATCACCATGACCATGTGGGTGTCGGCGGCGGAGCGGCCGATGGTGGCCGGGTGCTCGGCCCCGGTCACCGCCTCGCCCAGGATCTGCCCGGCCCGTTGCACGTAGATCCGCCACATCAGCACGGACGTGGCCAGGGCGGCGGCGAACGCCACGGTGCTGGGCCAGCCACCCGTGGAGCGGGTGTAGGTCAGCCCGGCGACCAGAATCGTCTCGCCGATCGCCACGAGGTAGATCTGTTGGTACCGCTCGGCCAGATGCTTGCCGTGGATGTCCCAGCGGGAGATGGTCGAGCGACCGAGCCCCGGCACCGGCCAGCCGAACCGGTTGCCGAGATACTCGATCACCAGCGCGGTGCTCCAGAGCACCACCCGGGCGTTCGTGGACACCCCCGCGCCGGCCAGCCAGAGCACCCCGGACACGCAGTACGTGAGCAGCATCCGCAGCTTCAGCCGGCGGTACTGCAACCGGCGCAGCACCACCATGAGGATCGCCGAGCGGCCCACATGCGCCACCACGTAGGCGACGGCGAAGGTCAGGCCGGCCCCGCCGGTGAACGCGCGCGGGATGGCCACCCCCATCACCATCGCCGCCACCAACGCGGTGATCACGATGACCTGGAGCCAGAGGTGGTACGGGTCGTAGCGGCTGGTGGTCCACGCGGTGCCCTGCCAGAGCATCCAGAGCGCGATCAGCAACAGCAGCGTCTTGCCGGCGCCGGTCACCGCCGACCAGTTGCTCTGGTTCCCCTGCAACGCCAGGTCCTCGAACGCGCGCGCGGAGATCCGGGTCAGCGCGAACACGTAGACCAGGTCGAAGAACAGCTCCAGGAACGTGGCCCGCTCGCCGTCGCCGTCGTCCGAGCGCAGCGCGGCGGGCTCGGCGATCCTCACCGCCGTCTCCCGCCCTCGGTCGCGTCCACCCGGCAGTCGTAACACTCTTTCCGGTCATCGCGGTGCGGATCGCGCGTTATCGCCTCCGATCTTGCTCCGGGCCGGGCCGGGCGGGCACGATCGACCGGGTGACGACGCGCCCGACGCCGACTGGGACCGGGCCTGGCGGGTCAACGTGGGTCTGCGCGCCGCCGATCTCCAACCGTGTCGGCCCCATCTCCGTCGCGCGCCTTTGGAGCTGAGTCGTTGGCGATATCGCCGTCGGCCATGCTGGCTCATCGCCCGCGCGGATCGCGCGCCGGTGTGCCCGGCCGCTTCCGGCCCGTCACGGCCGACGGTTGAGTCGTTGGTGATATCAGCTCTGAAGGCGCGCGACGGAGATCTGCTCGCCGCCGGGTGACCGGCGGGCGGACCGTTGGTGGAGCCACCACTCGCCCCTCAGGTGCGAGGCAGCAGCGGCCCGGATGAAGCCGTCACCACGGCCGTCGCCAGCGAGGGTGTCGCGAACCGACGGCACGCCGGGCAGCGGACGCTCGTGTCCGGCGTCCGGGGATCAGCGCCGCCAGCGCAGTGGGCCGGGATGGATCCGCCACCACAGCCGCCGCCACCGGGGCCGGGCGTCGCGTAGCGCGTCGCCATACGAGGTGACCAGCGTCGCCGCCCGGTCCGCCTGACCGCCGGTGGTGGTGCTCGGAGCGAAGGCCACCTGGTTGACCAGCCCGGCCAGTTCCGCCACGTCCCCGCCCGCCGGGCCAGGGCCACCCTCCGGGCCAGGGCCACCCGCCGACGTCCCGCGTGCCGCGGCGCGGGCCTCGGTGAGCGCGTGACGGGCCCGCTCGGCCACCTCCGCCGCCGCCAGGTCGTCGCCCACCGGGCGGCCCGCCAGGCGCAACGCGTCGGTCAGCTCCCGCCAGGCGCCGGCGACCCGCCCGCCGGGGTCACCCCGCTCCAACCGGGACCGGCTCAACCGGCGGCGCATCGCGGCCAACGCCGCCAGCACCGCGCCCACAAGCACCAGCAGGGCGCCGACGCCGCCGCCCACAAGCACCGGCGTACCCGGACCGCCACGGGCCCGGTCCGGCGCGGACGCCGCGGCCGGGGGAGTGGCAGTGGGTTCCCCGGTCGGCGCCGGCACCTCAGACGGCGGCGGATCCTCCGGCTGCGGCCGGAAGTCCTCCTCCACCGGCCGGGGCTCGGAGTCCGGGCGCGGCATCGGGTCGAACGGCACCCAGCCGACACCCTCGAACAGCACCTCGGGCCAGGCGTACGCGTCGGCGGCCCGCACCGGCCCGTCCGCCTTCGGCTCGAACCCGACCACCACCCGGGTGGGCAGCCCGGCGAGCCGGCCGAGCACCGCGAACGACGCCGCGAACTGCTCCGAGGTGCCCCGCTGCCCGCCGCCGTTGCGCGGCCCGAACAGGAAGAACGTCAGGTTCGGGTAGGCGTGCCCGCTCGGCGCGTCGGCGGTCAACCGGTAGTGCTCGGCGAGGAACGTGGCGATCGCGTCCGCCCGCGCGTACGGCGCCCCGTTCTCCTCGGCGAGCTGGGTGGCCAGCCGGCGCAACTGCTCCGGCGCCCCGTCCGGCACCCGCAGCACCCGGGCCACCGCGTCCCCGGCCGGCACGTTCGCGGTGACGACCAGGTTCGGGTCCGGGCGCTCCCGCACCGAGGACACGTCGTACCGCAGCCCCGGGGCGAGTCCCTCCGGCCGGATCAGCGTCCCGCTCGCCGGGTCGTACGCCACCCGCGCGCCACCCACCTCACGCGGCGTCGGCACGGCCGGCAGCAGCCGCCCGGTCAGGTCCGCCACCGTGATCTCCTGGCGCACCGCGTCGGTCGTGGCACCCGGCGCCGGCTCGACGGCCGGCAGGATCCGCCCCGCGTTGCGGTACGTGGCGCCCACCCGCCACGTCACCCCGTCGTAGTCGCTGAGCACCGCCAGCCGGATCCGCGGCGGCCCGCTCCCGGTCGAGCCGGCGACCGTACGCACGTCGAGCAGCCGCTGATCCGGGTTCAACGCCCAACCCGAGATGCGGATCAGCGGATTCTCGTCAAGCGACTCCACCCGTGGCGGCTCCACATAGCGGCGCGGGTCGACCGGGTGGTCGTCGACCAGACCGGCGACCACCGGGGCGAGCAGCGCGGCGAGCGCCACCACCACGGCCAGCCCGCCCGCGCTCGCCACCGCCAGCCGCAGCCGCACCGCCGCGCGTACCGCCGGGGTGAGCCCGGCGACCGGGTCGGCGGCGTCCGGACCGGACGGTCGGCCGGTCGCCGCCAGGCCGGCCGCCGCGACGGCCGCGAACAGCACCGTCGGGCCGACCGCCGGCTCCGCGTTCGGCCCGACCACGTAGAGCGCGCCGGCGAAGAGCAGCGCCGGCGGCAGACAACCAAGCAACACCCGGCCGGCCCGCAGCGCCACCTCGGCGGCGGTCAGCCCGGCCAACCAGGCGGCCACCACCGGGACCAGCACGGTGTCCGGGGCCGGCTGCACCGGGATCATCGCGGTCAGCAGCCGGGGGATCGCGTTGCGGGCGGCGTCCGCGGCCACCTCGCCGAGCCCGCCGGGCAGCGCCGCGTGGCTGGCCGCCAGCCGCAGCGACAGCAGCGTCCAACCGGCCAGGGCGGCCACCGACAGCGGCGCCACCTGCCACGACGGCAACCGCCGGGCGGCCACGCTCACCAGCACCGAACCGGCCGCCGCGCCGACCATCAGCCGGGTCAGCAGCGGGTCCGCGTACACCCGGCCCAGCACCACGGCGGCCAGCGAGACGAGCACGACGAGCGCCACCGGCACCGGCGCCGCCCGCAGCGCCCGGACCGCCCACCCCGGCCCCCGCGTCGGGGTCGGCGGCCCGGCGGCCGGGCGCGGCGGCGACACGGTCACCACCTGCGGATCCCGTCCCACTCGGCGGCGAACGCCGCGCCGTCGGCCGCGTCAAGCACCACCAGGCCCGTCGCTCCGGCCGCCGTCGGCGCGGACCCGCCGAACATCCCCACCACCACCGACGGGTACGCCCCGCGCAGCGCGCCCACGTGCCCCAACTCCTCGGCGGCGCCCGGCCCGGTGAGGAAGACAAGCGTGTCGCCGAGCCGGTCCTGACGCAGCCGGCCCGTCGCCGCCGACAGCACCTCCGCCCCGCCGCCGGCCAACTCGACCGCGGCGAGCCGGTCCAGCGGCCCGGCCACCCCCACCGGCTCGACCTCGGCCGGCGCGACAAGCAGCAGGTGCACCGGCAGGTCCTCCCGCACCGCCGCGGCCACCACCGACGCCGCCGCCTCACACGCCGACTCGAACGACTCCGCCACCCCCGCCACCCGCCCCGGATGCGCCGCCGACCGGTTGTCGAGCACCACCACGAGACGCGGCAGGCTGGTGTCCACGTTCTCCCGCACCATCAACTCACCCACCCGGGCGCTGGTCCGCCAGTGCACCCGGCGCAACTCGTCGCCGACCACGTACTCGCGCAACGAGTCGAACGTGATCGACCCGTGCGGCACGCTGTCGACGCGCCCGTCCAGGCTGCGCCCCGCCCCGGTGGGCACCGCGGACAGCGGATGGATCCGCGGATACACCCACACCGGGACCGTGCCGCCGTAGCCGCGGGTCAACGCCACAAGCCCGAGCGGGTCCCGGCGGACCACCCGCAACGGCCCGACCGGCACCACGCCCCGGCGGTGGGTCGGCACCGGGTAGCGCACCCGCGTGTCCCGCCCCGGGCGCAACCGCAGCAGCGGCACCGGCACCGGCGCACCGGCGCAGCGGTCCTCGGCCACCAGGTTCGCCGCCCGCAGCCGGCCCGTGTTGCGCACCTCCAACTCCATCGCCGCCGGCTCGCCCCGGGCCACCCGGTCCGGCTCGGCCCGACGCTCGACGGCCAACCGGGGCCGCCAGGCGGCGGTCACCCCGGCGTAGGCGACGGCCACCCCGGCCGCCGCGCCGAGCACGGTCAGCTCCGGGTACGCGTACCGGAAACCCGCCCCGAGCAGCACCAGGGCGGCGACGAGCAGCCCGACGCCACGGGCGGTGATCCCCACGCTCAGCCGTGCACCGGGGCGGGCTGGCCCGACGGCAGCGGCACCGGCACCGAGGCGACCGCCTGGCGCAGCACCTCGGCCGGCGTGACGCCCCGCACCTGCGCGTCGGGCGTCAGCAGCAGCCGGTGCGCGAAGACCGGCTCGACAAGCGCCTTCAGGTCCTCCGGCATGATCCAGCCCCGCCCGTCGATGAGCGCGTACGCGCACGCCGCCCGGGTCAGCGCGATCACCCCGCGCGGGCTCACCCCCACCCGCACCTGCGGATGGGTCCGGGTCGCCGTGGCCAGCCGCACCGCGTACGCGTACAGCGGCTCGGCGATGTGCACCCGCCGGGCCATCTTCACCATCTCGCCGACCGTGGCGGTGTCGGTGACCGCGGTCAGCGAGTCGGGGGAGCGGACCGTGGCGCCGCGCAGCACCTCCACCTCGACCGCCTCGTCCGGATAGCCGACGGAGAGCTTCACCAGGAACCGGTCGAGCTGCGCCTCCGGCAGCCGGTAGGTGCCGTCCATCTCCACCGGGTTCTGCGTGGCCACCACCAGGAACGGCTGCGGCACCGGATGGCGGACGCCGTCCACGGTGACGGTCCGCTCCTCCATCACCTCCAGCAGCGCCGACTGGGTCTTCGGCGACGCCCGGTTGATCTCGTCGGCGATCACGATGTTCGCGAACACCGGCCCCGGGTGGAACTCGAAACCGCGGCTGGCCTGGTTGAAGATGGTCACCCCGGACACGTCCGAGGGAAGCAGGTCCGGGGTGAACTGGATCCGCCGCCACTCACCCTTGACGGTGGCCGCCACCGCCCGCGCGAGGGTGGTCTTGCCGACCCCGGGCACGTCCTCCAGCAGCACGTGCCCCTGGGCGAACAGCGCGGTGAGCGCCAGCCGGACCACCTGCGGCTTGCCCAGCACGACCGCGTTGACGTTGTCGGCCAGCCGGGCGGCCAGGGCGGCGAAGCCCTGCACCTCCGGCTGGCTCAGCGGTTCGTGCGTGTTCACGGGTGTGCCTTTCGACTCCGGCGCGGTCAGCAGGTGGGCAGGACGTTGAGGTCGTCGCCGCCCTCCAGGTTGAGCCAGGCCCACGGTATGTAGGTCTTGCCCTTGTAGTCGACCTGGATCCACCAGGTGCTCTGCTTGTTGTCGTTGTAGATCCAGGCGTCGACGTTCTCGCCCTTGGCCTTGCAGTAGGTGCGCAGCCGGTGGCCGTCCGGCACCCAGCCCGCCTGCCGGTCGTTGTCCTGCCGGGCGACCTCGAAGATCTCGTTGCCGTTGCGGCCCGGCACATCCTTGTCGCAGTACGTCCGCTGGTCGCCGTCCGGGCCGTTCTTGCAGGTGGCGACGCCATAGACCGGGTCGGTGGTCTGGGCTCGGGTGGCCGTGCCCTTGCCGGCCGCGTTGCTCGCGGTCACCGTCACCGTGTACGCCGTACCCGGCGACAACCCGGTCACCCGCAGGCTGGCACAGCCGCCGCTTGCCGTCCTGCCGCCGGTGGCCGCCGTGCAGGTGGCCCGCCCGCCGCCGGCGTCCACGGTGAACGTCACCGTCACCGAGGTGGCGTCCGCCGACGAACCGGTCACCGTGACCCGCGGCGCGGCCACCGTACGGGCGGTGGTGGTGGCCTCCGCGCCGGGACCGGCCTCGTTCACCGCCTTCACCTTCACCGTGACGTTCTGGCCGTCGCCGAGCCCGCCCACGGTGGCCTGGACGTCTGTCACCTCGACCGTCTTCCCGGCCGCCTCCACCACGTACTTCGTCACCGGGCGGCCGTTCTCCACCGCCGGCGACCACTGCACCGCGACGGTGCCGGGCTGGTCGGCCACGGTGGACGCGCGCAGCTCGGTCGGCGCCTTCGGCGTCGTGAACGGCACCACCGTGTTGCTCACCGGCGACGCCTTCGACCCGGCGCCCTTGTCGCTGACCGCGGTCACCGTGAACGCGTACTGCGTGCCGTACTCCAACTGCCCGGCCGGCACCACCAGCTCGGTCTTCGGCGACTCGCCGGCCGGTGCGCTCGCCCCGGCCGAGGTCGCGGTCACCGCGTACCGCGCCACCTTGTTGCCCTGCCCGTCGGCCTCCGGCCAGCTCACCACGACGGTGCCGTCCGGCCGCGCCTCGGCGGTCACCGACGCCGGCGGATCCGGCACCTCGGCCGTCGGCACGACCGGGTTGCTGCGCCGCTCCGGCCCGTCACCCTTCGCGTTCACCGCGTGCACCGAGAACGTGTACGACTCGCCGTTGGTCAGGCCGGTGACCTCAAGCGCACGCTGGTTCGCGCCCACCTGGTGGGTCTGACCGCCGCCCTCCACCACGTACCTGGTGATCTCGGCGCCGTTCGACGCGGCGGGCTGCCAGCTCACCCGCGCCGAGGCGTTGCCGGCGGCGGCGCGAACCGACTTCGGCGCGCCCGGCTTGCTGACCTTCGGCTTCTTCGGCGGAGGCGGCGGCGGGGGAGCCGGCGGCGGGTCGCCGCCGAGCACGTCGTTCGCGTACTTGTTGACCTCACGGACCCGGTTCCGGTCGTCGACCACCTGCGCCGTGGACGAGTCCGGCGGGTTGATGAACAGGTGGTTCTCGCGTACCTCAAGCTCCATCGGCCCGGGTCGGCCGGAACCCTTGATGGTCTCCACCAGTTGGCCGGCGGCGTCGAACGAGTAGACCGCCCCGGTGTCCTCGTCGGCGCAGTAGAACCGCCCCGCCCAGGCCACGGCCGGGCTGAGCCGGACGCCGGCGCCCGGCACCGTGAACGTCTTCACCTCGCGGCCGTCGTCGACCACGTGCACCGACCGGTCACCGGCCACGGTGACCGGCACCTGCGGGCCGCTGCTCCGGGTCGGCAGCGTGCCGGGGGCGGTCACCGTCAGGTCGGCCCGCTGCGTCCGGCCGCCGACGACCGTCACCAGCGACGCCGACGTGCGATCCAGCACCGCCACACCCTCGTCGAGCGTGGACACCACAAGCTCGTGCGCCGGCTCGGCCACGTCGTACGTCTCGACCCGCTTCGGGCTGAGCCCGGCGGGCGGCGCGTCACCCGGCGTGGCCGGCAGGTCGGCGGCCGTGACCGCCGAGACGGTGCCCTCGCTCGGCACCGCGATCCACAGCTTCCCGTCGCCGTCGAACGCCCCGCCGGTGATGCCCGGCGGATAGCGGACCGGCTCGCCCACAGGCGTCAACGCCCTCGGGTCGAGCTGCCGGACGATGCCCTGCACCGCGTCCACCACGAACGCCGCGTCCTCGTGCAGCGCCACGCTGACCCCGAGCCCCGGCGCGGTCGGCGTGGTCGCGGTGATCTGGAGCGTCGCCAGGTCAAGCGAGCTGACCTGGCCGGTGTTGAGGTCACGCAGGATCAGCAGCCGGTCGGTCTGCGCCACCTGCATCTGGTGCCGCCGCCCGCCGGGCACCTCCATCCGGGTGTCCACCCGCGCGGTGATGCCGTTGACCCGGGCCAGCTCGCTGCGCGTGGTGCTCCACAGCCAGGACGAGGAGTCGAAGTTGGCCACCGCGTTGTCGGCGGCGCCCAGCCCGAGCACCGTTAACCCCATCGCGGCGAGCAACGCCGCCACGGTGCCGATGGTGACCAGCCCGCCGCGCATCCGCTTGCGGGGGCGGGCCGTCTCCGGCCCGGCGGTGCTCGTGACGTCCTCAATGGTGGTCACAGCCGGCTGCCTCCCCGCGTCGGTGGGGGAGGGCGCCGCACGTGGTCGACCCTCCCCAGAGCCGGGAGCCATCATAGGTGCCGGCCGGGGCCGGTGAAACCCGCACCGTCCTCCGGTGGACACCGAGCGTGTCGCCGGTGGCCGGTCAGTTCGGCGTGCCACCGCCCTCGCGGTCCGTGCACACCTGGCCCGAGGTGGCGTACGAGTCGGTCGAATAGACCGCAAGCACCGTGAAGCAGTAGTCCAGCTTCGCGCTCAACCCGTTCACCGTGTAGCGGGTCTGCCCGGCGTCCACGGTGGCCATCACCCCGAGCTTCTGCCCGGCCCGCCCACCGGCGACCACGAACGGCACCCCGCCGTCCGTCGGATCGGTCCAGGTCACCGTGATCGTGGTGGTGTCGTCCCGCAACCGCAGGTCACCCGGGGGCGGCCCGGTCACCTTCGGCTTGGCCACGCTCGGCGCCGGAGTGGGCGGCGGCGCGTCCCGGCCCAGCCACACCGCGCCACCGGCGACCACGGCCACCAACGCGACCGCCGCGCCACCCACCACCACGGCAAGCATCGTCCGGTTGCGACCACCGCGCCGCTCCGGCTCCTCCGCCACCGGGTACGCGGCGCTCTGGTGGAACGCCTGCGGCACCGCCGGCCAGGAGCCCTGCTCCGGGTACGCCGCCGGTTCCGGCCGCGCCGGCCCGGGAAAGTCCAGCAACCCGTCGTAGACCGGCAACGGCCGACCCTCGTCCGGCACGTCCCCGGCGGGGTGCCGGTCCGCCTCGGTGCTCCGGTGCTGGTCGGTGTCGCCACGGTTCGGCCCGATGGTGCGGTCCCACCCGGTGGCGCTCGGGTCCTCCTCGGCGGCGTGCCGGTCCTCCTCGGTGGGGCTCCGGTCCTCGCCCGCGGTCAGGTTGGAATCCGACGACGGCTCGGCCGCGACCGGCTGCGACGGTGCCACGCTGCTCCACGGCGGCGCGACCATGCTCCACGGCGGCGCGGACGTACCGCTGACCGGCGCGGCGCTGACCGGCGCGGCGGGTGGTCCGCTGACCGGCGGCGGGTAGCCGCCGACCGGATACCCGCCCGGCCCGCCCGGCCCGTTCACCGGCGGTCCGGGTGGTCCGGATGGTCCGCTCGCGGGATATCCGGGGGGGCCGCTGACTGGTGGCCCGCTCACGGGCGGTCCGGGTGGTCCGCTCGCGGGGTATCCCGGGGGGCCGCCTCCAGGCGGTCCGGGCGGTGCGCTGACGGGGAATCCGGGGATGGTTCGTCCGGGCGGCCCGCTCACGGGGTGCGGTGGTGCGCTCGCGGAGCCAACCGGCGGATACGCGGCGGCATGCGGTCCGGCGGCCGGACGCGTCGGAGTACCGGGCGGGGCGTCGCTCGCCGGCGGATGCGGGCCATCGGGCTGGTGATCCCGCTCCGGGCCGCCGGCGGGCGGTGCGCTCGGAGGCGGGCCAACCACCGGCGGCCCGTCTGCGGCAGGTGCGCTGCTCGGCGTTCCGCTCACGGGCGGTCCGCTGACCGGAATCGGGCGTCCGCTCACCGGCGGCGCGCTGACAGGCGGTCCGTCGGCGGCGTGCGCGTCGCTTGTCGCGGCGACCGTGGGCGAGGCGGAGGCGGCGGCCTGCCGCTCCGCTTCCTCGCGCAGCAACGGGCCGATCTGCTGCACCTGAATGGTCGGCTTGTCCCAGCCCGGGGCGGGCGTTGCCGAACCGGGCCCGGGGCCATCCACCGCTGGTCCGGCGGGTTGGTCGGACGGACGGGACGGCGGCGTGGCGGCCGGAACCGTGGGCCGCTGCCCCGTCGGGGTCTCCGGCGCGGGCAGCGCGTTGGTCCGATCAGCCGGCGGGCCCGATGCCGGTGCCGGGGCGGGCGGAGTGGAAACCGGTGGGGCGGGTGGCGGTGGCGGCAGGACTCCACTCCCCGGCGGACCGGAGATCGGCGGCCCTGAGATCGGCGCGCCTGGGATTGGTGGGTTTGGGAACGGCCGGGCGGCCGGAGCGGGCGGGGGAGGCGGCAGGACTTCACTCCCCGGCGGGCCGGAGATAGGCGTCGGGATGCGCGGCGCGGGCGGCACGGTGGATGGCGAGGGCGGGGCAGCAGCCCGGGGAGGTGCACCGTCGCCGTTGTGCGGCGACGGTCGACGGGGCGGCGGAATGATCGGCGCGGGCGATAGGGGACCCGCCCCGACGACTGACGCCGGCGGACCGGGAGGTGACGGTGGCACGACCAAGGGCCGGGGCGGCACCGGCGTCACGCCGGGAGTCGGCACCGGCTGCGGGTGGCCGGGGCCGGTCGCGGGCGGTGCCGGGAAACGTGCGGTGGACTGCCCGGGCGGTGCCGAAAAACGGCTGGCCGCGTCCCCGGCCGGCGGCGGAGGGGGCGCCCAGGGACTGGCCGGCCGGTCCGAACCGGGGGGCCGGGCCTGCGGCGCCGAGGTGGGGATCACCGGAGGAGGCGGCAGCGGCGCCGAGGCGTTTCGGGACGGCGGGGGCGGGGCGGAATGGGCTCCCGGGTCGGATGCGGTCCCGGGCCACGGCGCTCGGGAGGCCGGCCTCGGCTGCGGCGCCCATTCGGCACCGGGCACCGGCGCGGCGACGGGCGTCGTGGAGGCAACGGGTGGCGGCACGGTGGGCTGCGGAGGGTACGACGGCGGGACCGCCGGCAGCGACACGGTGGGCCCGGACAGCGCCGGATCGGAGTGCCCGCCGGCAGCGGGGGCGAAGCCACCGGGAGGTGGTCCGTAACCGGTGGGAGCGGCGGCGGAGCCGCCGAGGTACTGGCGGGCTGCGCGTACCGCCGGGTGGTCCGGACCGAGCACGGCGGGGCCGGCGGTGGCCACCCGGCCGTAGTTGCGGCGGGCCTCGTGCCGGTTGCCCAGCTCCTCCGCCACCCCGGCGAGGTCGAAGCTGAGTGCGAGCATCAGCGGGTCGGCGTCACCGCGACGGCGCTCGCTGGCCGCGTACGCCTCTTCCAGGACCCGGCGGGCGGCGGCCGGGTCGTCGGCCTCCCGGTGCAGCCGGGCGAGCAGGTGACTGGTGGTCAGGACGTCCTGGTGATCCTCGCCGTACGCCGGTCGGGCCGCGGTGATCGCGTCGGCGAGCAGGCGACGGGCGCCTGTCAGGTCGCCCGCGGCACGGAGGGCGAGGGCCTGGTGTTGCGCGGCGGTCAGCGGGGCGGGGTGGGACACGGGAGCAATGCTGCCCGGAATCGCCGGTTGCGCGCTACCCGCCCGGAAGCTGTGGGTCCTGAGCTGCGGAAACGTGGGGCGCTCATGGTGATGTGCATGATCGTTTCGAGCCGTGTACAGTAATGCCCCGTGCGGCCCGCCGGGCCGGCCGATCCGGTGCGAAGGTCACCGTGGCCGACCAGGTAGGCTGGATAGGCAAGTCCGGGTGGCGGAATGGCAGACGCGCTAGCTTGAGGTGCTAGTGCCCGTATAGGGCGTGGGGGTTCAAGTCCCCCCTCGGACACGTACATTTACCCCACAGTAATCAGCGTCGGGCTTAGCCTCGACGCTGATTTTGCTTTCAACGGGGTTGTAGGTGAGGGCGAGCCGTAGCTCGCGGTAGACGGTGCTCTTGTCCTCGCTGCGGGCGTCGCGCAGGGTGTTGCGGACGTTGTCGAAGCTGCCGACGAGGCGTCGGATGTCGTCCTCGGTGAGGCGACGGGGAGCGTGTTCCTGTGCTGTGGCTTTGTCGCGTTGGGTGAGGGCGGCGGCGCGTTGGGCGTTGATCTCGACTATCCAGGCGGCGACGGTGGCCGGGTCGCCTCCGGCGTCGGCGACGGCGCGGTACTGGGAGAGTTTGGCGTCGCATGCCGCGATGATCTTGTTGGCGGCGGCGATCTCGGGAACGACGGTGCGGGGTCCGGTGTCGGGCTGGGCGGCGTGGAGTCGGCGGATCGTGTCGGTGAGCCGGTGCGGGGCGAACGCCTTGAGGAGCCAGTTGTCGAGTGCGGGGACGATGTCGCGTTCTGCGACGTAGACGTTGCGGGGGTGCTGGACATGGTTGGCCAGGGCGTACTCGTTGGGGTAGCGGCACCGGTAGTAGGCGGTCTCATGTGCCTGGTGGCTTTGCATCTTGCGTCCGCACAGCCCGCAGAGCATGAGACCGCGAAGGATGTAGGGGCGGCGCGTCTTTCGTTGCCGGGTGCCGGTGCGACCCCGACCGCTGGCCGCCATGATCGTCTGAACAAGCTCGAAGTCGTTGACGGTGACGAGCGGCGGATGCGCGATCGTGTCGGACCACACCCACGAGGTCTTGTCGTTCCAGCGCATCCGGGTCTCGTAGCCGAGGGCGACGTCGTTGACGTCGAGGAGTACCTCGTCCTTGCGCTGTTTGTTCCACACTTGCCGGCCGGTGTAGCGGGGGTTGGACAGGATGTTCTTGACGGCGCTCTTGGCCCAGCCTTCGCCGGTGCGGTGGGGGTTGCGGGCGGGGTCGGCGGCTGATGGTGACGGGATGCCGTCGTGGGTGAGGGCCTCGGCGATGGCGAAGTAGCCGTTGTTGGCGAGGTACATGGCGAAGATTCGGCCCACGACGGGCGCGGTGGCCGGGTCAGGTTCGAGTTTGTGTAGGCGGCGGCCGTCGGCGGCCTTGCCCGGGTTCGGGTGAGGTCCGGCGTCGGCGAGGTGGTATCCGTAGGGTGGGCGCCCGCCGAGGAACCGGCCTTCGATCTTCGCCTGGGAGGTCATCGCCGTGCGGACGCGGACCTTCACCCGGGTTCGTTCGCCCTTGGACATGCCGCCGAACACGCTCATGATCAGGTCATGCGCTTCGGACTCGGGATCGATCGCGCCGCCCACCTCCGGCACCCACAGGCCGACGCCGTAGTGCGAGAAGACGGGCATGGTCAGGCTGTACTGGTTGCCGTAGAACGCGCGCTGGGGCTCGCCGATCACGACGGCGTCGAAGCCGCGGTTCGGGTCGGCGAGTGCGTCGAGCAGCCTGGCCGCTTGGGGCCGCCGCTTCCATGGCAGGGAGCGGGACAGACCGATATCGAAGAACTCGGCGACGATGATGCCGCCAGCCGGTTCGATGAGGCCGGTAGCGCGTGTGCGCTGCCAGTTCCTTGACGCTACGGGGTCCTGCTGGTCCTCAGTGGAGACGCGGCCGTAGAACGCAAAGCACTGGTCTGCATGGTCAGCGAGCAGGGCAGCGGCAGTTTCTTCGATGCGGCGTACGTCGATGGTCACGGAACGAGCCTTCCGGGGGTTGTGGGCGGGCATCCCCCGACCACCGCGCGCATGGGGTGGCCGGCGGACGCGTCATTAGCCAGATCCACGCATACCGGCATGAAGGGATCAAGCGTCAGTGGACTCGACCGAACCCTGACGACTGCTGGTGGACGAGTGTTGCAGCAGCGTCAGCAGCGCGCGGGCCACGGCATCGGTCAGCTCTAGTTCGGTACAAAACTCGACGCTCGGCGCCGGTCTCGTCCCGGAAGTTGTGGCCAGCTTCTCCGACGGGTGGTCACTCATCTGCGTAGCTGAAACAGCAGAAGATCTTCGTGCTGGATGAGCCATTGCGGATCGCCGGTGTTGATGGCGTCGCGGACGTTCTTCATCTGGAAGAACGAGGCCCGCGGCACCAGCACGCCGTCGCGGACTCCGGCGATGAGCGCGACGAGTTCTTCGACCAGGGTCAGTCCGGCGGCGAGTCCGGCGGCGGCGACCATGCCGGGGATGTCGATGAGTTCGCCGCGTCGGCGGTAGGGGCGGGCGGTGACGGCGACGTACCCGCCGGGCCGCAGCACGGCGGCGCAGCCGGTGAGGATCTGGGTGAATCCTTCGGCCAGTTCCGCGTGTTCGGTGTAGGCGAGGTTGCCGGCGTCGGCACCGTACCGGTGGTGGATCTTGCGGACCTTGCCTCGGCGGGGGCCGGGGGTGCGGACGTGGCCGTGGGTGGACGGCCCGTACGGCGGTGAGGTGATGACCAGCGAGACCCGGCCATGAACGTCGGACGGGCAGCAGGGCGGGGAGCCGCCGGGCATCCCCGATGTAGATCTCGCCGGTGCCGGTCGCGCCTTGGCTGATGGCGAGGTGGATGTTGTCGGCGGCGTGTTGTGCCCAGCGGTTCTCGTACTCGACGCCGATGCCGTGTCGGCCGAGGTGCATGGCTTCCACGAGGGTGGTGCCGATGCCGGCCATGGGGTCGACCACCAGATCGCCGGGCCGGGTGTAAGTGGCGGTGAGGTAGCGGGGGATGGTGGGCAGCATCTTGCCCGGGTGCTCCATGGAGGCCGGGGTGTACCGGCCGCGCCGTAGGTCTCGGGAGGCGGTCTGTCCGGTCAGCAGGACCGAGCCCTGCGTCCCGGCAGCGATGAGAGCGAACAGCCGCCCGACGTCCCTGGCGTCGTGGTCGGTGGTGGAGGCGGCGGTGGGGATGGGCTCACGCATCGGTGTCCTCCTGGTCGAGGGTGGGCGCCGTGAACGCCAGAACGTCCATGTGGGTGCGCACATGCCGCCCGTGCAGCAGCGCGGGGACGGTGCTCGCGGCGGTTGCCGCGTCGGTGCGCGGGTCGCGGCCCGGGAGGGGGAACACCAGCACCGGGATGTGCTGGTGGTAGTTCAGCCCGGCGATGCGGGCGGCGCTGATGACGATGCTGCGCCGCGAGATCTGACCCGACTCAATGCCGTGGATGGGCAGCGCGACGAGGACGAAGCCGCCGGGGCGCAGTAGCCGGTGCCACCGGTGCATCGCTGCGGCGGTGTCGCGTAATCCGAGGTCATCGTGATCGGGGCGGGGGAGCCCAGCCAGCAACAGCGCAACGCCGTCCTCGGCGACGCGCCGGGCGCGGACGGGCCGTCCGTCGGTGGCTAGGAGGTCACCACCGTCGGGAGTGATGGTGCCCGAGTGGCGGTGCAGGTACCGGGCGGCGCTGGCGACGGTGGGGTGGTTGTCGAGGTCGGCCACGAGGTCGCCGTCGCGGGTGTAGTGCCGGATCAGCCAGGCGAGGCGTTGCGGGTCGAGTCCGTGCCAGGCGGCCGGATCGGCTAGCGGCGCGTCGCGGCGGTGGGTGGGGACGAGGAACAGCCCGACGGGTGGGCGTTCGGTGTGGGGCTCGGGATTGTGCGAGTGGGTCTGCGGCATGGGTGGTGGGCCACGTCCGCCGACAAGCGCTGACACTAAGGGAATACAGATCAGGGCCTCGATTTGGAGGACAGCGCCCGACCGCCGGCCGCTGAGTCCGACGCGGCCGGCGTGTTCAAGCGGGATGAACAAGATCGTGACGAGGTTGAACGCGCAGGTCAGTGGCTGAACACCACCGTGACAGGCTGCGACCGAGATGTGTAACGGCTGAGCCGGCAGCGTCCTGCGATGACCCATCGCTTCTCGCGATGCCATGAACAAGATCAAACTTTCACCTCGAACACGGTCGTCTCGGCAACGGAGTGCCGTGAACACGCTCTGTCGTAGCTCGCGGACTGCCACCGACCATGAACACCTCCGGCCCGAGTCCTTCGGCGCGGGCTTTTTCGCGTCGATGCCTTCGGGTGCGTACGCGGTTGTCCGAGCCCTTGACGAGGCGACCGGTGTCCCCGTCGGGCGGCGGCTTGAACGGGCAGCGAGTCGGTTGCACACGGCCGTGAGTCCGGCGAAGCCGCTGCCAGGCATCGCATCGGGAGCTGTCATCGTCGTTCCAGCTGATCACGCTCAGTTCAACCTAGAACAAGATCATCAGCGTTCAAGTTGTGTTCAAGCGCCCTGGTGGCGTGGGTGCTGCACCGCCGACCGGCCTTCGATCGCCGGCCCGGCAATCACAAACACCACCAGGGAGTACCCCCATGTCTGCGAACACTCGCTCCTCCACCGGGACGCTCGCCGGTCACCCGGGATCACGGCCCGGCGGGGCACTGCTTGACGCGATCGACTACCGGTTCCGGCTGTGCGGCGAAGGCCCGCAGCCGCAAGCCGTCGACGGCCGGCAGCTCGGTCACGGCCTGCCGTGTCGCCGGATCGCGCTGACCGAGCTGTCGGCGATCCTCATGCACCCCTCCTGCAACGCCGCGGCACAGGATGCCGTGTGGAGGCTTCTGGTCATCCGAGCCCGCACCGGCGAGGACCGGTGGGTGGTCGGCGCGGTCGGCGTGGCCCTGCCTGGTCTGCGGCACCGGGCTGTGGATCATCGGTGACGGTGACCTCGCGACGGTGGACCCGGCCAACGCGCCGACCCACACCACGTGCCCGACGTGCGGGCACACCCGCAAGATCCGCCGGCCCTCCGTGCGCCGGGCTGCCGGTACCGGCCGCCCTAATGGGGAGATCAACGGCGACGGGTCGGTCAAGTTGGGCAAGAACGAGTTGCGCAACCGGGTCGAGGCGTTCATGCGCGACCTCGGCCCCGGCCACGACGTGACCCCCGGCACCGTCGCCCGTGAGATCGGCGGACGCAGCCCCGGCGCGGTCGGCAACGGCATGCGGAAGCTGGCCACGGCCGGGGTGCTGGTACTGACCCGCGAGGCCCCGGAAACCTACGCCCTCGCTGACGACGCGCCCGCCCCGACCGCCGAGGTGCGCGCGTTCCTCACCCGGCCGCAGACTCCCGCCGCGCCCACCGGTGACGACACCGCCACCGGTGACGACACCGCCACCGGTGACGACACCGCCACCGGCGACGAGGCCGGCACCGACGAGGCCGCCGCCGCGCCGGTAGCTGCCTGACCTACCGCCCCGCCGGGGCCGGGCACGACGCCCGGCCCCGGCATCCGCACGCCCACCCACAACCGGAAGGGACGACGACTGATGGCTACCACACACCATCACCCCGACCACGGGCGGACAACCGGCCCGGGGTCGCTGCGCTGCCCCGAATGCGAGCAAGCGGCTCTGCTGGTGCCGCCGCGTGATGGCCCCTGAACGGGTTCGCCGCGCGCCCGGCCGCGTCACACACCGACGGCACGCCGCTGTGCCCGGTGCCCGGCCCGCACGGGTCGCAACCGGCCGACCCGTTGGGCGTACCGGCCCGGCTGACCCTACGGCAGGCCGTCTGGCAGACATGGCTCGCTCACCCCGATTGGACCGTCACTGATCACCTGGCGTGGCTCGACGGCGAGGGGTATGACACCGACGCCCCGGACGGTGACCCGGCCGACCTCATCGGCCGGTGGCTCGCCGCGCACCGGTGCGCCGCCTCGCTGTCCTGGCCACCCGATCACGGTCGGGTGTACGCGATCCTCGGCACGAACCTCCTGATCGTGTTCGACGACGCGGACAGCGCCGGTCTCGTGCGCGCGGTCAATCCGGGCCTCGCCATCAGGGACAGCCGTCCCGGCACCGTAGGCGGCAAGTCATGCCGTACCCGCCCGGCGACGTGCCAGAGCTGCCGCCCGCGCTGGCCGCGCGTCCTCACGACGCGCGGCGCGGCCTGCCCATCTGCCGGTCAACATCCACCCCAACCCGACCGGCGACGGGTCACACGTGGACTTCACCACGATCAACACCACCACCTCGACCCGCCTCGCGGTCGAACGGAGGTGCTCGCTATGCGGGGAGCCGATGGGCTACTGGGCGAACCGAGCGATGTTGCAACAGATGCAACGTAATGTTGGGTGCTGTTTCTCCGGGCGCGGGCGGTAGCCGTCAGCCCGAGTGGTAGCCCGAATCCGGACGAGCCCGGTGATTATTTCCGCTACTGCGTGGAGATGTGGCCAGCGCCCGAACCAGCAGGTTTCGTGGTGGTCAGGCAGGGACCCAACCCGTGGGCGGGTTGAGGGCAGACCTGAGCCGTTACTCCTCAAACCGCAAGGTGGGGCGTCACAGTCCGGCCGGATGCCCAGACAACCACTCCGGATGCCGATTCCGCAGCTCATCTCGGTCAGCTGGGCTTGGAAGGATCACGTCGGCGCCGCCGTCGTACGGGTGATAGAGCCACCGGAGGTCCGACGGGCCGATGATCACATTAATCAGTTCGTCGTCCGCTACCGCGCGAAGCAGATCGTCCAGGACGCCCGGATGCCACGTTCGACGGCTGGCGAACAGATGCCAGTACACCTGAAAGTCGGGTTCGTCGTCCGGATCTGGCTGGACCGTGGCCCAGTACACGCCGTCCGGGTCGAGTCGCGCCAGCAACGGGGAACGCTGCAGCGGAGGGCCGTTCTGGCCGGTCCAGTCACAGGTGATGACGATCAGCGAGACGCCGGGTGACAGCTCGGTCAGCACCGTGTTGTGGCGATCAAGAATGATCGCGTACTCGCTGGCGTCGTCGGCATATCGCTTCGACGCGGGGAGGCTGTGGAAGCGCACCCACCGCTCGGGATAGCACCCCCGCAGCTGGTGCGCGAGCGCAGGACACTGCGGCCACCGTTGCTGCCACGCCGCGCGGACGGTGTCGGCCAGCTCTGACGCGGCCATCACGACGCATCCCGCCTCGTCCACCGTTGGAGCATGCCCCGAGCCTCCTGGCGGTGACGCTCGTCGGTGCCGACGTCGGCGGCCAGCGCGGTCAGCACCTGCACCGCCTCACGCTTCCGGTCGCGATCCTTCAGCAGGCTGGCCAGCCACAACCCGGTGCGGGGCAGGACCGCTGTCTCTCGGCGCAGCGCCGCCTCGTCATCTCGGCGCACCCAGTACTCCGCCAACGTCACTGCGGCACGCTCATCCCCACTGAGCGCAAGCTCGCGCAGATCCTCCACCCGCTCGGCCTCGACCAGCAGCTCCATCAACCGGACGAACGCACACCGGTGTCCCTCGGCCGCCATCTGCCGCAACTCGCTGTCTCGCTGCTCGGCCAGTAACCGGCCCGCGCGGTGATGACAGCTCAATTCGGCGTCAGCGAGCGGACAGCGGTACCTGTCGCCGAGGTACGACCACCCGTCATACCGAGGATCGTCAGCGTCGCCGCGGTACTCAGGCACCGGCGATCACCCGGCCAGCTCCCGCCAGAACGCCACCGTCGCGTGTGGCTGCCAACGCGGATCGTTTCGATCGAGGCCGTCGTCGGCGCCGAACTCCTGATGGACGTAGTCCACCAAGTCGACGCCGTAGAAGATGATGTCCGTCTGGTACATGGACAACACCGGGTGGCCGAACGTCCCGCGCCCGGCCGGCACATAGCGGTGCGAGTACACCGGGACCATCTGCGGCACCGAGACCAACCGCTTGCCCGCCACCGCGAGCGCCTCACCACGATCAGCTGGCCGCGCTCCCCACTCGTCGTGCCAGAAAGAATTGTGCTCGACATCGAACAGCACGCCCTCTACCGGCCAGGCGAGGCGACCACGTAGCTGCTCGACCTCGCCGTCACGCCAGTCCGGCCAACCCTGGCCCACCGGCAGTCCAGCCGAGAGAAACGCCCGGTGATCATCGGCGAACTCGAACCCAAACCGCTCCTCGACACGGTCAAACTCCGCTGCCGTCAAACCAGGCTCCAACTCGACACGGCGTTGCTCAGCGAGCCGCCTCGCAGCCTCCGAGCCGAGGAACATCCCCTCGCTGTCGATCACCGAGCCAGGCTACCGGCCACGAATAGCGCACGCTGCTGATATTTCCTACCCGCGAGCGCGAGGCGGACGCCCTTGAACAGTCCCTCGTCATTGCCGGCTGGCCGGAGGTGGGCGACCTCAGCCAGGTGGCGACGCGCAGAGAACTACACGCGGTTGTTCGCGCTGCATACCCGAACCGCTCCCGAACGGTGGTGGCGAACTGGACCGGGCAGCTGTGGCGTCTCATCCAGGTCATGGAGGTCGACGATTACGTAGTGCTGCCACTGAAGACCGTGCCGGACCACGTCGCCATCGGCCGGATCGCCGGCGGATACCGTTACCGCCAGGATGCCGCAGCGGATCGGCGCCACGTGCGCCCGGTCATCTGGATTCAACGGGCGCTGCCGCGATCGGCGATCGGGCAGGATCTGCTCTACAGCCTGGGGTCACTGCTGACCATCTGTCAGCTTCGGCGTAACGGAGCCGCGAGACGGATCGCTGCACTCGCCGAGACTGGCGTCGACCCCGGTCCGACCGCTGAGGAGATGTCCAGCAACGAGTGGGTGACCCCGGACGACTTCATCGCCCGCGCCGTCGCAGCTGAGGACGGCCTGGAGTTAACCATCCGGGAGCTCCTTCGACAGTGGGACGCCGGGCGACGGACAAGCTCCGCTGTAGCTATCATCCAACGCGATCTCAGCGAGAACGGTCTCACCACGGTTCCGCCCTTCACTGAGGGCTGGATCGGCAGCAGCATCCGCGTCTTCAAGTCTGGCGCCGAGGCCGACGACTCCACAGACGAGACTGCAGCCGAAAAGCTGATCGACGATGAGGACAGTGCTCAAACCGAGTCTGACGAGCCTGCCGACGACGAACTCGTCCCGGACAAGCCGTTCACCCTGCGGTTCGGTAACCTGCTGCGGACGGACACCGCAGTGGTATCGGTGCGCCCCACGGATTCGATCGTGTTGGCCCGGACACTGATGCTGCGGTACAACTACTCGCAACTCGCAGTGATCGACGATGACGGCACGTTCCAGGGGGCCCTCAGCTGGGAGTCGATCGCAAAGGCGCAGATGGCACATCAGGCAGTGCCGACGGTCGATCAGGCGAAGCAGACCGTGCCAGACGCCGCCTACGACGAGCTGGTGTTGCCACGCATCGACGAGATCTCCAGCCGTGGCTTCGTCTTCATCCGGTCGAGAGACGGCAAGACGATCGCGGGGATCGTGACAGCTGCCGACCTGACCAACCGGTTTGGTGAGATCGCCAGGCCCTTCACGATGATCGAGGAATGTGAGCGCCGACTGCACCGTAGGGTGAAGTCCAGGATCGCCCCGGACATCATCGAGACCGCCACGAACAAGAGACACAAGGACGCTGACAGCTTGACCTTCGGAGCCTACGTCCACGTCTTCAAGGACGAGAAGCACTTCCTGCTCCTCGACTGGCCGCTCGACCACGCCCAGTTCGTTCAGCAGGTCAAGGATGTCGCCGGCATCCGTAACAAGATGATGCATTTCTCGCCGGACCCCATCCCGAACGAGTGGGGGGGCGATCGACGGTCTACTCGCTATGTTGCACGCCGTCGACCCCCTTCCCTGATCCGGCAGCGCCCACCAGTGCTGCCAGTTCGCGATCGGGGCTGACGTTCGTGGCGTACAGGGGGCTGCAAGGCGTCGTGGCCAGCCGGAGCGACAGTGTGACGAGGTTGGGGTGAGCGGAATCGTCGGTGTAGTTCTCGGCGATCTTGGTAAATTCGTTCATGATCCCGACGACGCTGCGGTTGGCCGTCGTGCCGAATCGGCAGTCCTGCATGTGCCGTAGCTCGTCGGCGATGAAGGCCCTGGGCACCTGGTGGGCGTCGAGGACCGTCGCGATCTCGTCGGGGACGCGGGCGGGAAGGCTGCGCCCTGGTGCCAGGGGCAGCAGGACCGGTAGCAGGGTTCGCTCGTTGACCAGCAGCGCCAGCCGGGGCCGCCAGAACAGCGCGGTGGCGTACCACGGGCCCAGCAGGGTCGTGTCGTGGTCTCCTTCGACAGCCCGAGGCGGGTGAGTGTGATCGAGGAGTTTCTTGGTCGCGCGTACGATCAGCATGGTGCTCTCCAGCCCGTCAGGCGCGGTGGCGGCGGGCCTTCTCGATGACGTCGCGGCCGTCGGCGTTCTGCTGGCGGGGCGCGTAGCCGGCTTTGCGCAGGGCGGCCATCGTGTCAGCCGTGGTGGCTTGGCTGGCCAGCACGGTCGGGGCGAGCAGACGCAGTTTGAGCCTGTCCAGCCGCTTGTCGGCGCAGATCTGCGCCAGCAGCGCGGTGTCGTCGCTGACCAGGGTGCTTGCCGAGGGCGCGACCCGGACCGACCCGTGTTGGCGGGCGACGTCTGCGAGCAGGTAGACCAGCGGCTGCGGCAGCTCTCCTTCGGCGATCTTCGCCAGGGCTTTGGTCAGGCGCTGCTGGGTCCAGCCTGCGTCGTACGCGCCGCGTACCGTCGCGGGGCTGAAGCGCCAGGTGGTGGCTATGCCGCGGGACTCGACGACGGCGGTCGAACCGAGGAGTTCAGCTAGCTCTGGGCTCGGTGTTCCCGCCACGACCGCGGTCAGGTCGGCCTGTAGCCGGGCGGTACGGGCGACTTCACCCAGGTCGCCGACTGCCTCGGCGATGTCCGTGTCGGCCAGCAGCGCCTGCCCGGCAGGGCTGACAGCGCCCGCGCCGAGGATCCCCAGGGTTGAGGCCTCGTCCAGCAGGCCGCGCACGGTCGTGGTGCCGCCGAAGGTCAGCGGCTGCTGCCACCACATCCACTGGGCGGCCTGCTCGAGGTTCGTCGTCGCCCGGTCGCCCAACGCGCGCAGTGCGGCGATCCGGGCTTGCGGAGACCAGCTTTGGCGGTGCTCCGGAACCCACGGCCCAGTCTGCGACGACGGCAGATACTCCAGCTCGTGCCACGCCTTCAGCATCACCGCGACCCGCCGGTCCAGACCGAGATTGAGCCAGCGGTCGTACGCGGCCGTCGGGATCACCCGTTCGTCGAGGTCGGCCAGCCTGGCCTCATGGGCGACCGCCAGTAGCAGCCGCACGGTCGGAACCGTCACGCCCAGCGTCTTCGCCGTCCGGGTCAGCTCGCGCACGCCCACGCCGCCGGCCTTGACCGTTGCCAGCGGCTCACGTCCAGCCCCGTCCAGCAGCGCTGACAACAGCCCGACCACGGCAATGCCCTGCGCCTGGGCGTCGCGGCGCACTGTCGCGGGATCCGGCGTGTGCCAGGCAACCGGCGGCTCCTGCGGCTGGAACGGAGCCCGGTAGTCCACTTCTCGCACAGCGAGCGCGACCTGACCCGCCAGCTGAAAGTCCTCCCAGGTCACGCGGTAGACCAGCCCGTGCTCCTCGGCCCAGTCCAGCGGATGCACCTGCCGGTAGCGGTTCGGATACCGGCCACGGTGTGCGATGCCGCTGCCGCCGTAGCGGCGGATCTGTCCACCGTCGCGGTCAGCCTCCTGCAACACCGTCCGCGTCGCGGCCGGCATCCGCTTGACCAGAGCGTGCACGTTGTCCGGGTCGAGGAAGAACTCCGCCACCGCCTCCAGCAGGTCCGCCTTGCGGCCCTTCGTGGGCAGCCCCAGGTTGCTCGCCACCACCTTCAGATCATCGACGTTCAACACGGCGGCGAGCTGACCAGCGGCCGGGCCGACACCCAGCGGACGGGCGAAGACCTCTCGCATGATGCCGCTCACCGTGAGCCGGCTCCGCAGCCGCGCGACAAGCCCCGCATCGGCGGCGCGCTGCAGGTACGGCGTCGCGTCGGCGCCGACCAACGCCGACACCTCCGCCTCGGTGACCAGGCCACCCAGCGCCAGAGCCGCCTCCAACACCTGAAGGGTCGGCAGGTCAAGGCCAGCAAGCTGATCATACGGATTCACGGCGGCGCTCCCAGACACACGGCGACGCCCTGAATCCAACCCCACGAAACCGTCTCCGCGTGACGCGACTCGCCAGCCGCCAACCTGAGCCCGGCGACCTGGCTCGCCGCCGGTGGTTCCAAGCCGAGGCCGTACCTCCGACAGCCGGATGTCGAGCGGCCGGGAACGGTCTTTAGCCGCTCCGCATGGGCGGGGCCGGCCGGCCCCACTGCGACGAAGCGGGCTGAATGCGGCGAAGCGTCACCTACCGTTTCGGCAACCCGCCCCTTGGCGGGTTAACACCTGGGGAGTTAACAAAGTTTTTTGGTGCCCGTTCTCTGCGGTAAATGCCCTACGAAGCCCCTGGTCGTGGCTTTCTGTCGACCAGGAGGCATGTGAGCATCAGCGGGTGCTCATGGTTGCCGGTGTCCCCGGTGTCCTCTACCTTCGATCAAGTCCACTAGCGACGGCCGGGGAGAGAGATGCAGCAAGTCACACGTTCGGAGATTGCCAGGCTGGCCGGGGTCAGCCGCGCGGCGGTGACCTCATGGGCCAAGCGCCGCGACTTCCCACGTCCCGTCGGGGAGAACCGCTTTGCGCTTCCCGAGGTGCTGGAGTGGCTCGAGTCCCGCCAGGTACACGGCTCGATTCGCGCGGCCGACGACGGGACCGAGTGCAGCTACGCCGACCGGATCCGGCGGAGCCTCGCCGCGGCGACGCCCAGCCACATGCCTGGCATGAACCTGCCCGGCGATCCCATGACCGTCGAGATCGACAACCTCATTCTGCGCCTCACGTTGATCTTTCTGCGCGAGCGGGACCCGCAGGGTTGGGCCGGGCTGAACGATCTGATCACACCGAATGCAGGGGCCGAAGGGGCGCGATGGCTCATCGACCGCATCGCGACAACCGCCGGGAAGGCGGCGCGGCGTCACAGCGTCTCGCCCGAGGTCTTCGCCGCATTGCGGCGGCTGACCCCGGAAAGCGTCCCTGAGGTCCGGGGACTCATGTCCGGCAGCTCGGAACTCGGCGCTGCGAACGTGCACACCCTCGTCGACGCGTACGAAGCCGCCCTGCCCCCGGGCGGCTTCCTCACCCCGCGCACGGTTGCGACCCTCCTTGCCAAGGCGGTGATCGACGATTCTGCCGAGTCCGTTTACGACCCGTACTTGCGAGCTGGCGAGTTGCTCATCGCTGCGGCCGACGTGGCGGCACGGCCGGGGAGCCTACGGCTACACGGGCTCGGCCCCGATGCCGCTGCTCTAAGCCTCTCTGGACTCACCCTGCTGGCTCTAGGCGAACCAGCCGACCTGCGTCCGGCGGCACAAGCTCGGCGCGCAACGGTCACGCACGTCCTTGCCAATCCGCCGTTCGGGAGCGATTCGTGGCTCGACCGGCGCCTCAACACCGACTGGCAGCCATTCCCACCACCGCCAGCCCGATCCGCCTTTCGCTGGCTCCTGCATTGCATCGAGCAGTTGAGCGACGATGGCCGGGCTGCAATCATCATGCCACGGATAGCCGCCGTCTCGACCAATGCCCGCGAGCGGGAAATCCGCCGCCGGCTGGTCAACGATTCCATGGTGGAAGCGGTCATTGCCCTTCCACCCGGCCTGTACGCCGGCACGTCCATTGCAACCAGCGTCTGGATCGTCCGGCGGGCACCCGGGTCGGAACAGCCGATCCTGTTCGTCGACGCGGTAAACCTCGGTGTGTCAAACGGTGGTCGCACGCTGCTCGATGAGGGAGGCCAGGCCGACATCCTGAGAGCATGGCGGTCGTTCCTTGCCGACCGTGCGGCCGGTCGGCCACACCCGGGCATCGAGGGTCTGAGTGCGGCCGTCACCAAGGCCGTCATCCGGCCGGAGTCCTACTCGCTCAACCCGGCGGAGTACCTACCAGGCCCGATAGGGCTCCGTGCCCCCGACGCCGAAGCCGCCCGCGCCGGCCTGGGCGCGACTTACTCGCGGGCCTTCCACTGCCGCAGGGCGGCCGAGGATGCAGCGGTCGTTGCCTCCCAGCCGCTCGGCGCGCAGATCGTCCGTCTTGGCGACGTCTGCGACGTCAAAGCGGGCTATTCATACTCGCGGCTGCGAGCTGAAGAGCGATCCGACGAGCAGGGAGTCCCCATCGTCCTGCCGCGGCACCTGCGCGACGGGAGAATCGTGGCGGACAAACCGCCGCGAGCCCCGCGAGCGACCGCTAAGGCATTGAAGGACTACTGGCTACGCACCGACGATGTGCTCTGCGTGCGGACCGGGGCACTTACGGCACCCGCCATCGTGCGACCGACCGAGTCGGATTGGCTCCTGAGCACAAACCTGCTGCGTCTGCGAGTCTCAGACCCCGACGTCCTCAACCCCTACTACCTGTACGCATATCTGCGCTCCGCAGCGGGCACGGATGGGATGAAGGCGTTCGTACGGGCTACCGTCACTGCATACGTGACCGCAGCGGACGTCGCGGCGATGGAGATCCCGTTGCCGCCACAGGCTCGGCAGCAGTCGCTGGTCGCAGCGCTACGCGCATTTGACGAGGAGGTCGTGGCGGCGCGCGACCTGGCCGCCCGGGTCGCCGAGACCCGCGATATGGCAGTCCGCCGGCTGTTCGGCGGTGCCCGATGACGAGACGCAACCTCTCCCGCGAACACCGGTCTGTCGCGGCCGCCGTAGTGATTTCCGGCTGTGTCGGGGTCGTCGCAGCCGTGCTGTTCCACCACAGCGGAGCTGACCCTTCCACGGCGGTGATCGCGGGCGGCGCAGCCTTCGGCGCGACCATGACACTCGTCCTGGAAGTCCTCAAATACCTTCGCGGCCTATGAGCTCGGCGACCGCCGAGATCGGTCCCCTGCGAATTCGTACACATCCCAGGAGTTGTGCACGGCGAAGGCGGTCCTTATGTCGGTAACGCCCTGCTTCTCCGCCGGCCGGGTTCGCCTCGGGTACGGCGGGGCGGCGCTGGTGCACGCTGTCCAGCCGTCGCCTGCGCGATTTGCGTTACACGCTCAGGCAACGGCATCCAGGGCCGCAGTCAGGCCGGGGTAGGTGTAGAAGCTTCCCGGCTCTTCGTGGGCCTGGACTGCGGTGACGAAGTCGCGGAAGAGGCGGTTGCGTTCCGGGCCGAGGTGGGCGGTGAGCTGGTAGAGGCGGATGGCGAGTTCCGGCATCGGGTTCGCGGTGCGGCATTCGTGATTCTCTGCCCATTCCGTTAGTCCAGCCTGCAGCGTTTCGAGGGTGAGGAACGTGGCGTGCTGTACGAAAAGTTGGCCGGTCTGCCCACCCATGACCCAGCTACCGGCATCGTGCATGAACTGGATGGTCATCGGTACGAAGTACTGGTTAGGGTAGATGGCGATGACCTGCATTTTGTGATGCATGGGAAGCTCCGCGACAGACGCCTCGACCTTCGGCATCTGCTCGCGAACGTAGGGGCTGCGCACGATCGCGAGACTGTATGCGTAATCGGTCGATAGCGGGCCTGCTGAACTGAACGGTGCAGGCGGTACCGCCAGGCTCTCCAGCCGGCCAGCGAGCGCCGGGTTGACCGCTTCCCAGAAGTAGTCGGTGTCGCAGAGCCGGATGAGGGCACGGCGTTGGATCAGACCGTCGCTGCGCTGGAACCGTTCGCTCAGCCCGGCGAAGGTTTGTCGGACGAGGTCGCGGTCGCGACTGGCGAAGGCCTCCAGTGCGATTGCCATCCGGTCGGCGTGCTCGTGCGGCGGCATCCTGCCGGCTGGGTCTGTCTCGAGCAGCGCCGCCTTCGCAGCGACCTGCACGTTGCTGCGCCGGCCGGCGGCCCGGACTCGGTCGAAGTAGGTTACCTGAATGTGCGGCAGCGCTGGCTGGAAGTGCGGGTCGCAGATGTGGTCGCAGAACTCCTTCAACGCCTTGCTGCCCTGGGTGGGCGGATTGACCAGAAGGATCGTCATGGCGACGGCGAGATGCCCGCGAGCGACTTCCGGCAACGGCGTGTACGCACCGCCGTGCGTGCGCAACGACGGGTGGACGCACAGGTTCCGGTCTTGCTGGATTCGCTCGAGTTCACGGCAGTCGACCGAGTCGATTAGCTCGAACTCGACGGCCTTGGCCAGCAGGTCACGTTCGATGGTCTGCATCGCCCGGACGCCATCGGACGTGAGGCCCTTCTCCTGCGCGTCGGTGATCTTCTTGTGGAAGTCGGCGACGAGGGTGTCGCCTTCGTCGGCGAGACGCGCGACTTTGGTGATGATGTCCGCGGTGACGGCTGCCCAGGTGGCGGCGATGCTGGCCCTGAGCGCACCGGCGTTGTAGCACCGCAGGGCTTCCTCGGCCAAGGGGCGGACTTCCGGGCTCCATACCTGATGCATGAGGGTATCAAGGTCGGCCACCTGTTCCTCCAGCAGTTCGCTCTCCACGCCCACGTCGACCAGCCCACAAGCCCGCCCCTTGGGCCTCCAAACCGACTGAAACGACTCACCATATCCCGAGCGACGCGGGTAGCGCCGGTCCGGCTGTGTCGCCCCGATCGGCCGTGCAGTTGCGCGGGAAGGCTCAGTGCATCGCCGTCGAGCCGTCCGTCGCTAATCGTCACCGGGTGGCTGGAGGGCGAGGTCGTCCGATGATCTTGCCCTCGAAGGCCGGGGGAGCATCCAGTAGCTCTGGCGTACGTAGGTTCTCCTGCTTGCTGGCTTACCGCGATATTGTCGACCTCCTATGAGTGATGCAGCGGCCTTGACGTTCGATGACTACGCTGCCGAATCGGCTGTTCTCGGGATCTACCGGCAGGTCTTCGCGGTGTTGGCGCGGAACGCCAACGCGATGGTGGACGACGCGGACTCGGTCGGGGTCGACGAGTCGATCTTGCAGGCGTTCGCTGACGCGGGGCCGGCCGGGATGACGATCGAACAGGCCGTGCTTGCATGTCCGGCGGTGCCGGCGGATGTGGTCCGGCGCCGGTTCGAGGTGCTGCGGTCGTACCGTGCGGTGACCCGGGTCAACGAGCGGCCGCACGAGATGTTCTACCAGGCGACGTTCGCGCCGTACGTGATGTTGCTTTTTCTGCGCCGGTTGTCGCAGACCGGGGGCCAGGCGGAGCTGCACCGGATGTTGTCGATGGCCCGGCTGGCGCTGGACGACGATGACACGACCCCGGAGGTGGTGCGCGAGCAGTTGCTGGAGATGACGACGGTTTTCCGGCTGCTGGCGAATCCGATCATGCAGTTGGCGAAGTCGGCGACGGTCGAGTCCTTGCGGATGCAGGCGCAGCCGCTGCTGGGTAACAGCGACCTGGTCGACAAGGCGCGGGTGTATCACAATGCGGCCGCGGACCGGCATCCGCAGTTGTTGCCGGAGTGCACGCAGCTCCGGATGGCGTTGGCGGCCTATCGCGACGCGTTGAACACCGCGGCCGGGAGGCTGCTGGCGCACGCTGGTAAGACGCGTGCGTTGGGGTTGCTGCCGACCGAGCGGTGGCGCACGTTCGCGCGGGACAGCAGTACCGAGGGGCTGGCGCAGGCGCTGGACGGTTTGCTGTTCGACGCGCCGGAGCCGTTCTTCACCGCCGACGATCTGCTGGACGCGGTGGAGGAAGGGCTGCAGTCCGACAGTGGCCGGGTGCCGCCGCCGCGACCGCGTGTCGACGAGGAGCCTCCGCCGACGGAGGTCGACGTCGACCCGGAGGCGACGCTGTTGGCTCAGCGCGCGGAGGAGTTGCTTGCCGGGCGGGATGTGGTCACGGTGGCGCAGCTTCTCGCCGACGCGGGTGACTGGCCGACCAGTCGGCGTGTGTTATCGGAGGTGACCGCGATTCATCTACGCCCGGAGCTGCCGTACACGGTGACCTGGGGTGACGGGTGGCGTGTCGATGTGACGCCCGCGCGGACGTGGGTCTCCGACGGCTGGTTCCGCCGGGACCAGCAGGAGGCGGCGTGAACGAGCGGGATGCGGCCCTGTGGTGGGCGCGGATCCGGTCCGGCGGTCCGCAGCAGGTCTCCGCTGGTGGACCGACACCGGCCGGGCTGCGTCGTCTGGTGGAGGCTGACGCCAGGGCGGTGTGGCTGATCCCGAACCTGCCCGACAGCGCGGGACCGGCTGTTCTGATCGAGTACGGGGTGCCGGGCTCTTCGATGATGGACAGCAAGGGAACTCTGCGAGTGCTGGCCGCGACTTTGCGGTGTTGCTGGCCTGATCCCGCGACGGATCCATGGCCCGGGCTGCCGGCTTCGACCGGTCATGTCGGTCAGGTGTTGCAACGGCTGGTGCCGGGCCGCAACAAGGTGAGTCGTCAGCAACTGCTGTCCGCGGGGCTCCGGCGCCTTTCGGTATCCGGTTGGGTTTTGCTGGAGGGAGCGGACACGGTGCGGATTGGTCCGCGGATCGCGTCCTTCGGGTCGCTGGAGCTGAGCACGCTTCGGGAGCTGTGGCGGTTGATCCCCGACACCGCTGAGGACGGGCCGGAGGGGTCGTGAACCGCCCGAATTCGATCTTCGAAGAGGTGCTCGGGACGTTGCCCGATCGGCAGCGGGAGCTGGTCGAAGCCGCGTACGCGCTGCTGGAGCACAGCAGTGGCCCGGTGCACCGGCAGTTCCTGCCCGCGCTGAGCGATGCGACGAGCCGTGTGCGGCTGGAAGAGCTACTTCGCCGAACCGGCCGGACACTGGTGACGGTTGATCAGTTGCATTTCACGTCCGGGTTCGACGACGCCGTACGGACTGAGCTCACCGAGATGGGGTGGCAGCCGCTGTCGCTCGCCGACCGGGCCGTTCTGGTCCTGGTGCTGGTCTACTCGGTGGCGATCCCGCGCAGCGATGAGCAGATCGCTGCGGACTCCTGGGAGAGCCCGTGCCCAACCACGTTGCAAGACGTCAGCCGTGACAGCAAGGTGCCGGTCGGCGAGGTCAGAGCGGCCCTGGGCCGGTTGACCGCGTGCGGGCTGCTCCGAACGGTTCGCGGCGGCGACCACGACAGCGGATACGTCCCGGGCCCGCAGTTGTCGCGGCTGACTCCCGCCGCCCGCGAGCAGTTGCAGGACCAGTTGATTCTCGCTGCGGCACCAGACCATCCGCTGGCCGCAGCGATCCGGGAACGCCGGCACAACCGCGGGGGAGGGCAGCGTTGACGTCTGTAGCCGTGCCGTCGGACGGAGTCGTCGAGGACATCGTCGGAGCGCGCGTCCTCGCTGGCATCCAGATGGTCAACATCTCGCGGCTGTCGACTCACCCGGTGCCGATCACCGCTCGTGGGCTGATCACCGTGGCAGGACAGGGGCCCTCGGATTCCAACGGTGCCGGCAAGTCGTCGTTCATCGCCGGGCTGAGCCTGCTGCACGCCGACGAGCAATGGCGGTTGCAGTCTGGGGCGCAGGCAGCGGCCGAGTTGCTGTTCACCGCCGAGCTCGCCGGTCAGGAGGCGATGCACGCCAACGCCGACCGCGGCTACCTGATCGGCGTGTTCGTGCCGCCGCAGGCCGCCACCATGGAGGAACTCGACGCGTCGGCGATGACGGTGTGGCTGCGGATCAACCGGCAGAGCCCGCATGTGGAGCTGCGGTGGGCCCATCGGCTGCACGTGCCGTTCGGTGACACGGAGGACGAGCGGGCCGGCGGCGCCGACGGCCTGTGGGACGCGCTGCCGCGCAGCAACGGCCGCACCGACATCCGCGCCAACCGGCTCGCCCGCACCCTGTACGGCTCGACGGTCAGGTGCGTGTCTTTCCTGTCTACCTCGGTACGGGCCAGCCCGACCGCGAACCTGCTCGCCCAGCCGCTCAACGAGCTGACCCCGGAGCGGATCTTCGAGGCCATCGGTGCGCTGACCGGCCTGACCGCCGAGATCGAACAGGAACAGAAGTCCCGGGCCGAGGAGTACGAACATGCCGGGCGGGCCGCGCGGGCCGAGGAGGAGTACGAGCTGTGGGACGACCGGATGAAGGTGGTGGAGGACGGCATCGCGTCACGGGAGCGTGCCCGGACGTTGCTGGCTGAGGCGCGTGACAGCTGGCGAAGCCGTTGCGCCCGGTACCTGGTCGACGGCTTCCACGAATCCGAGCGGATCGGCCAAGACGTCGAGGCGAAGGAACGTCGGCGCAAGGAACTGGACGCGCAGATCGAGACAGCCGGTGAGAGGGTCCATCGGCTGTCCGACGACAAGGCGTTCGACGAAAGCTGCCGAACCCGGATCAAGACGTACGAGGACCAGAAGGCCGTCGAGAGCGCGCTGAAGGTCGAGCAGAATCAGAACGTCGGCTCGATCGAAACCCTCAGTGGACAGCTGCGGACCCTTCAAGCCGTCGCGGCCGTCGCTGACGGGCGCACCGTTGAACAGGCCGAGGAGGAGATCGCCGAAGCCGGGAGAATGGTCCAGGCAGCGGAGCGGATCAAAGGCCGTACCGAGCACGCGCTGCGGGTTGCCAAGGCGGCGCTGTCGGCGGCGGAGAAGGGCGAAGATGTCGCGGTCGCCCAGGTCCGGTTGCTACGGGCGAACGACATCACCGCTGCGCCGCTGGTCGACACGATCTCCTTGACCGAACAGCAGCGGCCTGTATGGGAAGCTCGGCTGCTGCCCTATCGGCACGCGGTCGCCGTCGCTCACCACCAAGCTCAGGAAGCCGTCCAACTACTGGCCGCGTTACCTGGAAGCTTGCTGGTCGAAGCAGACCCGGCCGACCACCTGCTCGAGCCAGGCCTGCCGGCCGCCGCGGATCCCGACCTGCCGGTGGGTCGATTCCTCGCGGCGTTGGCAGAGCGCGCCGGTGCTGACGGTCATATCGATCCTGTGGCTGGTGTGCACGGGATCGCCGGCCTCCCGGAGGCCCTGACCGGTCGTGCTGGCCGAATCCGAGCTGCTCAGGATCAACTGGAGAAAGCCGCCGGCGAGGACGACGAGGCTGACGAGGGGATCCGTGAGGCCGATCGGACCAAGAGCCGCGCTGACGCGCACCTGCGTGGCGCGAAAGCCGAGGCCGAGGCTGGTGCGGTTCAAGGCAAGGTGACGAAGCTCCGTGATCGCAACTCCGCCATCGAAGTGGAGCTGAGCAAACTCGACGGACCGTTGCGGCAGGCGAAGATCGGCTACGAGGCCGCTCTCGGTGAGAAAGCCGCCCGGGCCCAGCAGATCGACACGGCGAGCCGCACTCTGGCTACCCTGAAGAAGGAACTCGAAGAAAACCGCAGACAGTGGAGTGCACTGCTCCAGCAGCGTACAGATCTCGATCTTCCCCGCCTGAACGCTCAGTGGACCGGAACGGTGGGTACCGCCGAGCAGCACCTGCTGACGCTCGACGAGAGCGAGGCGATGCGGTCGCCGGCGGAGTGGGACGAGGTGTGCGCGCGGCTGGCCAACGAGGTGCGCGCCGCGTGCTTTCCGCCCGGTGACCCGGAGCAGAACCGGCCGGAGGAACTGCGCGTCGTCGACGAGCAACGCGCCGACCGGCGCACCGGAGGTGCATATGTGCGGCTGATCCCCGATGTGTTGCGGATCGTTGGGAACTTCCTGACCGATCATGAGCGTGTCGACCGGGAGAACGCCTCCCAGATCCAGCGGGAGCGGCAGGCGAAGACGATCACCCTGACTGGAGCGAAGGCCGCGCTCGACGAGGCTCGGCGAACGTCGGAGGCGTTGCGGTCGACTACCGCCAAAGCGATCAAGGCGAAGCTGCGGCAGGTGTCCGACGAGTTCGACCGGCTCGACCAGACCTACGGCGGCTACGGCGGCAACCTCGACTTCCCGGAACCGGAGGCCCCCGCCGACCCGGAGAAGCCGTGGCAGTGGACGATCACCCCACGTTGGCGGCGCGGCGAGGGCAAGCCGCCGTCGTCGTACCGGCTGCGCGGCAACACCGCCCAGATGGACGACAAAGCAGTGAAGCTCGTCTGCGCGGCGGCACTCGCCGGCGCCCAGGACCGGCCGCTGCTGTTGGTCCTCGACGAACTCGGCCGCAACCTCGGCGCGGCACACCGCCGTGACGCCGTCGCCCTGTTCGAGAACATCGGCCGCGACCGGGCGATCAGTGTCGTCGGCGCCCTGCAGGACGACATGGAGAGGTACGCGATCGGTGCGTCCAGCCTCTACATCAAGCTGCGCCGCCCGTCCGACGTCATGCCGTACAACCAGGCACCGGTCGTCATCGGCAGCGAAGCCGACACCGCCCGGGTGCAACTGCTCTCCGACTGGATGACCTCGTTCCGGCCGGAGCCGCAGACATGACCGACACCGACGGCACCACTGACGGGGAGCCGGATCCAGAGATCACCCTGAGCTGGATCCGCGACTATCCGGGCCTGGTCGCCTACGCACCACTGCCTTCCAGCGGCCGCTACCCCCGTGACAGCCGAGGCCGACCGAGACCGCGCTCGGCCCGGCTCCGCACCGCAGAACCGAGCGATGCCCCCCGCCGACCGGAGGGCCTGCTCAGCGACAGCGACTGGAGCTGGGTCATCCGCAGCGAGCACAGCTGGGCCGGTGTCAGCAGCAGGTTCGGTACCGACGCGCTGCGCATCATGCTGGAACTCGCCGAATCCGGCTGCGTGACTATCGGCTACAACCTCAACGGCAACGCCCTGGCCCAGCCGCCACGCCGGGTGTACCCGCACCCCGACCTCACGGCAGCCGAGCAAAAGCGCCGAAGCCGCCGTCGCGAGGACACCAGCACCCTTCGTGCCAGGGCGGAGCAGATCGCGTCGGCGCTCGCCGACGACTGGCCGGATGCCAGCCGGGCACTCCGTGATACCGATCATCCCGACCGGTTGCTGTGGGCGGTGCGCGCCGCCACCGACCTGGCCGAGGGCCGCAGCCACGATTCGCTTCGCGCCTTCGTGCAGAGTCACGCCAAGGACACGAAAGCCCGCGACGACGTGAACCATCTGCTCACCTCGATGGGCTTCGACCACGAGACACTCATCGCACTCGGCGTGGCCCGCAACCCGTACATCGGGCTCGGCGGCCCGATCCTGCTGCACACGACCGACGGCTCCATCCTCGACCTGTCGGCGATGCCCGGGCCGCACGACATCCGGCTGAGCCCCCACATGCTGCCGCGACTGACCGTCACCGGACCGGGCGATGTCCTGCTGGTCGTGGAGAACCGGCAGGCGGCCGAAACGGTCTGTGACACCCGGGCCGACCTGCCGGTCATCTGGTGCCACGGGCAGCCGCCCGACGCCGTCGTGTCGATGATCGTCCAGGCGACGCAGCAGACCTCCGCGGTCGTCATTTGCGCGGACGCCGACCTCGGCGGCGTCCGCATCACCGCCCGCATGCACGACAATCTGCCGCCGGATACCACCATCCACGTCGTGGACGTCGGCACCGTGCCGCACGACGAAGGCCGGCCCTTCAACACCCACAGCCGCAGCCGCCTCCAGCAGCTCGCACAACGCCCGGATGAGGTCGGCGCCTTCGCGCAACGATGCCTGCACCGGGGCTACGCGATCGAGCAGGAAGCCACTGCACGGGCCGCCCTTCAGGCTGTCTTGAACAGCCATCCACCTGCGTAAACTCTTCGACCAGATATGCCTCCGCGTCGGCCGTAGAGTGGAGATGGCGAACTCCACCGGAGCAGAGCCGCGAGACGTTTCAGAGCGCCGCCCGCCCTGAGTTGGGCAGTGGCAGCAAGCCACCGAGAGCCAGAAAGACTAATCGCACGTCGGCACGACAGGCACTGCGCCGGGCAGGGGTCAACGCGCGGACAGCGGCACAAAAGTAAATCGATCTTGAGTGGCGGTCCAGGACCTGGCTTCTACGGCGAACCCGCTCGCCGTGACGTCGCTCTACTTTTTTGGGCAGAAGTCGATGCCAGCCGCCAGCGGTACAGATGGACTATTCCTACACGATTCGATCTGCTGGGGCGATTTCCCCACCGGCAGCGACGTGCATCTCGTCGGCGTGTGGACCCAGCCGCCGGACCGCGCCACCCTCGCGCATCCCCCGCTCGCCCCGGTCTGGTCGCTCCTTGGTCGGATCGACAGGCGGTGAACCGGCGATTGACCGGCGATTCGCCGTTCGGCGACGATCAAGTCATGGCCGCCGCCGCGATACAGAGCATCGAACCAGCCGTCATTACCGCCTCGGCGAGTGTCGTGATCGCGGTGATCGTCTTCGTCGCGAACCAGCTCGCGTCTGTGCGCAACGACCGGCGCAAAGCGCGCCTGAGCCGGGTCGGCGATCAATTGCGCGAGCTGTACGGGCCGCTGCACGCACTCGTGTCGGTGAACGAGCACCTGTGGCGCACCATGCGAACATCACACCTGCCGGAGCGGGAAAAGCGGCACGCCAGCGCGATGACGGTCGACGAGTCCGAAGAGTGGATCCGTTGGCTCCAGCAAGGGTTGATGCCGGCGAACAAGCAGATGCGTGACCTGATCGTCAAGCACGCCGACCTGATCGCCGAGGATGACATGCCCGTACCGTTACAGGACTTCTGCGCGCACGTGGCGTCGTATGAGGTGCATCTGGCCCGGCCGGCGGGGTCGCTGCCGCGGCAGGCGTTGATCGCGCACCCGGGCGAGCCGTTCGTTACGTACGTGCGGGACGGCTTCGCGACGCTCAAGAAGGAGCAGGCTCGCCTGCTCGGCGGCAAGGCCGGCGGGACCACGCCATCGGTGTCTTGACCCTGCCATGGTTGCACTGCGAGACTGCCTGAGCACAGGAAGTGATTCCAGCGTGGGGAGGTCGCCGTGTCCCCACCAGTCGACCACCTGAAGGTCTTCGTCTCATTCTCCAGCCGCGACGGCAAGCCGCACGCCGTCCGGCTGGCGCATTGGCTGCGCACCACGATGAACGCGAGCCCGTTCCTCTTCACTGAGCGGCCGCCGGGCGAGCACTTTCCCACCGTCATTCAGCGGGCGATCCGCGAGTGCAACGTCCTGCTCGCCTTGATGACTCCGGGCTATGCGGCGGATACCAGCGTCGTCTGCGCGCAGGAGGTCGGCAAGGCCCGGGAGCTGGACCGGCCGGTCATCCCCCTGCGGATGACGCCGAAGGCGGAGACGCCGTTGCAACTGAGTCAGATCACTCGGCTCGACCTCTTCACACCGCGCGCACCCGACTGGGCCGCTCTGCGCAAGCGGCTGCTGCAGCTCTCATCGCCGGAGTATCAGCGCACCCGGCTGCTGAGGGAACGCGAACTCTGGGCGCGGCACCACCCCGGCGACGACGAGTTCTTCGATCTCGCCGACCGGCAGATCGCCGACGAGCAGCGCCGTCTCGAGCTCGACGCCGACGACGACGCCGAACTCGAGACCGAGCTGGCCGTCGAACGCGCGGTCCGGCGCCGGCCACGCAGCACATCCGGACCGGGCACCCGCTTCCTGAGCAAGCCGCCGGCCGTGCCGCCGACAGAGTTCCAAGATCGCGTGACCGAGCGGGCCGCGCTGCTGGACGCCGTCCGAGACGCCAAGAGCCCGCTCGTCGTCCTGCTCACAGGTGAGGCCGGCAGCGGCAAGACGGCGATGCTGTCCAAGCTGGCGGACGCTCTGGACGGTTCGAACGACGAGGTGCGTTGGTTCGCCTACCTGCCGGCGTTCGGTCAGCTGGAGGTGTCGCCCGCGACGGTGCTGGGTGCGCTCGCCCGGATGGCTGACGACGACCGTGAGGACGGCCGCTGTCAGGAGATGCTGCGGGACGGCGACGTCAGCTGGCGCAGCGCGGCCAGCGAGATTCTGGACCGCCTCCGGCCCGGCCGCGTGGTGCTGGCACTCGATAACGTGGAGCGAATCGTCGACACGGAGGGACGGCTGACCGACACTGAGCTGGGACGACTCATCGAGACGATCCACCGCCGCGAACAGCAGTCCATCGTCCTGGTGCTCGCCTCGTCGTCGCCGATCGAGCTGCCGCTCCGGCGGTCGTCGGCCACCCGGATTGAGCTCGGTGCCGGCCTGGACGACAGCTTCGGCGCGGAACTCCTCAGGGCGATGGACGCGCGGGACCGCCGCGGGCTCGGCACCGCCACGAACGCCGATCGCCGATTCCTCTCCCACCTCGCGCAGGGTCACCCACGCACGCTGGAGCTCGTGACCGCCCTGCTGCACAGTGATGCCCGTTGCACGGTCGCGACGCTGATCGAGTCGCTGGAGACCGAGCTGGGCGACGCGACGCCCGCGGCGTACCTGATGGACCGGATCCTCGACGTCCTGCCGGACCTGGACCGCTCGGTCCTCACCGCGCTGGCTGTCTTCGGCCAGCCGGTCCCCGCGGTGGCGGTTGACTTCCTGCTCGGCCCTTATCATCCCAAGATCCGCAGCGCCAGCACCTTGCAGCTGCTCAGTGCGCGGCGCGTCATCCGTGCCGACGGCGACCGGTACTTCATCCCATCCGCGGACGACGCCGCTATCGTGCTGGGCGGCGTTCCGGCCGGGGACATTGACGATTACGACGAGGAGTCGTTCCACTGGACTTTGCTCGATCTCAGCGTCTGGGCAGCCGAGTATCAAATCTCGGTGGCGCGGGAGGATCCGCAGCGCGTCGAGGACCTTGGACCGCAGTTCAGCGAGGTCGAGCTGCGGATCCAGGCCGGTGACCTGAGCGGCGCGGTGCAGTCGATCGAGGCCATAGACGACGGATGGCTCTTCGGATGGGGGCAAACCTACCTGCTCGCACCGTGGCTGCGCCGACTAGAAGGAGAGTTCACCGAGCCCGAGATGCAGGTGCCAGTGCTGTCCATGCTGGCTAACGGACACCTTCAGCTGGGCGAGTTCGCCGAGGCGGCGAGCCGCATCGGCACCGCGGCCGAGTTGGTGCAGTCGTTGCCGGTCGATCGCGTCGTCGAGTTCCACCTCCAGGCCGGCAGCGTCAACTATCAGTACAAAAGAGTTGAGGCAGCCGCCGGTCACTATGCCGACGCATTTGCCCACACCACCCGCGACGACCAATGGCACGAGGCTGTCAAGGCGCGGTCGGGACTCGCCATCTGCGCCACTCGTACGGGCGACCTGCCGGGTGCCGAAAGTCACATCCGGGCTGCCCGCGATCTGCTGATCAAGCACCATGACAACAAGTCCCTGCTGTCCGGGGAGCTGTGGCTGAACGAGGCGTGGCTGCGGGGATTTGAGGGCGACACCGACGCCGCCGAGAGCTGCTACATGGCCGCCCGGAAGATCAGCCGCGACCGGCGGCATCGCGACACGACTCTGGAAGGTTGGACCTATTGCGCCCAGTCCGCCCGAGACCTTGACCTTCGCCGATTCGACGACGCTCACATTGCAGCCCAGCGGGCGATCGACTGCGCGGCGCTGCGCAACGACAACCGCGTGCTGCGTGAGGCGAAAAACCGCATCGTTCTCGCACTGCTCTGCCGCAACGAGTTGGCACCCGCCCTCAAGGAGGCGCGCTTCGCCACCACGGTCGAGCAGCGGCACACCGGGCTGCCGGCGTTCACGCTGCGGGGACTGGTCGAGTACCGCCTGGGTGACGCGAACGCCGGCGCCAGCTTTGACAAGGCCTATCGGTTGGCGGACGACTACCTGCGCCTTGAGAAGCAGAGCTTCGAGGTCTACGACCTCCTCGGCGTCGTGCTGCTGGTGCGCGCGATTGACGATCCGCTCACCTACGAGGAACGCATGATCGAGGCCTTCCAGAACGCGCGTCGCCTGACCTGCGCATCCGGGGCGGTGGGCCGGGTGCAGCTCCTGATCGACCAGGTTGCGTCGGTGTTGTCGTCGCCGGTGGTGGATCGCGCCAGGACCGCGGCCGCCTCACTTCTTGCCGACTGAGGTGCCCTTCTTCTTGCGGCTCCGCAGTCGCTTGCGCAACTTCTTGATCGTTTTGGGTAGGCGGACCTTGGACTTCGGCGGGATGTTGGTCTCGTCGGTCATCGGCCCACCTCCGACCCGACGGTAAACAGGCGGTTCGCATGCGGTCCATGACGCATCGGCGCCGTGCCGGGTCGGCCGTGGCAGGGTCTGACGCCAGATCAGGCGCGCCTGCGCGGCGACCGTCGATGACTGCGGCACAGTTTGCCGATGATGGTGCGGGCAGCAATCTCCGATCCGCTTCCACTGCTGCGTACCGGCATCGCAGCCGCCCTGCGCCGGGACGGTCATCCGGTCGACGAGCCCGCCGATGTGCTGGCCTGGTGCTCCGACGAGGCACCGGTCCTGATCGTTATCGGCCTGACCACTCCGGCACAGTGGGAGTTGCTCAGCGACCTCGGCCGGTCCCGTCCGGCGGCGCGGATCGTCGCCCTGCTGCCGGATGCGGCCGCCGCCACACGCGCCGTCCGGGCCGGTGCCACCGCAGTGCTTCCCCGTGACGTGACTGCTGAGCGTCTACTCGAAGCCTGCCGGGCGGTCCGCCGCGATGAATCCGTGCTGCCCGCCGCGACCGTCCGCGAGTTGCTGCGCCGCGCCGCCCGCTGGGACGACGACGTGCGCCTCGATGACCGCGAGCTGGGCTGGCTGCGGATGCTCGCGGGCGGAGCGACGGTGGCAAGGGTAGCGGCCCAATCTGGCTATTCCGAGCGGATGATGTTCCGACTGCTGCGGGACCTCTATGCAAGGCTCGGCGTTGGCGGGCGCACCGAGGCGATGCTGCTCGCGCGGGAACAAGGCTGGGTGTAGGTCGCAGGATTCAGCATGATGACGCCGTGACCGAGTGGGATCCGATCGTCGAGTCGTGCGACATCGCGGCGTCGCTTCCCGTCGGCGCCGTAAGAGGCGCTGACCGGCAACGTGGTACTCCTTTGCGGACGCCCGGGGATCGACCTTGCGGCTCGTCTCTTCACCGGCCGCGCTGCCACTTGCTGCTGGGTTCGACGACAGCCGCGCCGTGCTGATCAACGCTTCGAACTGCAGGTGTCCCAGCCCGAGCGTGGGCGAATCGACCGGTGCAGGTGGCTGGCGTACGTAGTCGGCCGGTGGGTACGGCAGGACTTGGCCGATGACGGCAGACTCGGTAAGCCGACGACGACCGACAACCGGCGAGTGACGGCTCGAGGCTGGTAGCAGCGAATCTCCTGCAACCAGCGCACATTCCGCTCATTATCGACGCGGCCCGCGCGAACCGGGTCAGGAAGATCTTGAGACTAGACCCGATGTGCAAGCGGGCCTGACCGCTGTGGCGGCCCAGGTAGGTGGCCATTGAGGCACGGAGAACACCCTCGTCGAAGGTGGTAGCGGCTTGATCGGAAGCATGCAAAGGCAGTCATGCCCAACGGTCCGCCACCCGTCGAGCCGAGCACCAGCGCGCTTGGCGCGGCAGATCAGTACGCGCGGTTCGGGGCGATGTTCGCGGATCCAGTGGTCGACATTGTCGGTTGTCCGGACCTTGTTGTGTGCGAGGTCGGCGTCGGGTCGGGTGAAGTCGGCGCGGCCGGTGATCTGGCAGGCGTGCTGTCGGCTACCTTCGCCGAGGTGGATGCGGACGCATGGGTGCCGGATTCGGCTCAGCAATCTTGCCCACAAGATCTTGTGGGCAAGGCGTCACTGCTGCCCCACATGTGTCGGCGTGTCGTACGCGTGTTCGCCTGTGTGGGCGCTTCAATGATTTATCCGTGGGGGAGATCGGATCGCCGTGACGAGGAGGGCAGCGTGCCGACACCTGACTACCTGAAGGATCAGCTGGCGAAGCTGAAGAAGGAAGAAGCGGATCTGTCGAAGAAGCAGGGCGCGGAACGCACCGCCGCCGCCAAGCTCCGGGAGAAGGCTGCTACTAAGGCCGGCCAGGCGCAGCGAACCAAGGTCGCGTCGTCTATCCAGCGGTTAGTCAAAGAGGCCAACCGGGCCGAGCAGGATGCTGTAAAGCACGACGACAAGGCTGCCGACTACGGCAAGAAGTTGGCCGCCGTGGCAAAGAAGATCGCGACGACCTCGAAGGCGCTCACCCAGGCCGAGACCACCGCGACGAAGGCGCGCGACCGCGACGACCAGCGCCGGCGGCGTCGCGAACTAGCGCACGCTCGGGAGGTGGCGGCGGCATCCCGCCCTCGGTCTTCGGAACCCGCGCAGCCAAAGGAAGAACCGCTGCGGGTCGCGTACCTCACCGCGAGCCCCGATGGCGAGGATCGGCTACGGGTCGACCGGGAGGTACGCGAGGTCAGGGAAGCGGTCAAGCGGGCCATCCACCGGGACCAGGTGACGATTGACCACTGGCCCGCGGCGACGTTCGACGACCTGTTCAACGCCCTCAACGACCAGCGGCCGCACGTCATGCACTTCTCGGGGCACGGGTCTGCCGCAGGGCTGTTCTTCGACGGCACTGACACGGACAACCCCGACGGTGTGGACGTCGGTTTCGCACTGTTGGGGCGGCTGTTGAAGGGTACGGATCACCCGCCGACGCTGCTCGTGCTCAACGCATGCGATTCGTATGATGGCGCGGAAACATTGCTGGAGGCCGTGCCGGTGATCGTGGCGATGGTTGACGAGATCAGCGACGCCGCCGCGAAGGCATTCGCGATCAAGTTCTACGTCGCTATCGCGAGCGGCCAATCCCTCGCCTCGGCGCTCGCTCAAGGTCAGGCCGCGAGCGAGTTCCTGACCGGCGAAGGGAACACTCCGGAGGTGCTCACGCAGCCGGGTCTGCGCCCGGCGGACGTGCTCCTGGTGACCGCCCCGCCTGCATGACACCGCCAGAGCCGGGGCGGTTCGTATGTCGTCGAACCGTCCGCGCCCCGATGAGGCAAGGAGAACAAGATGAGTACCCCCGCAGGGGAGATGCGTGCCGCCCGGCTGAACGGACCACTCGGGCGTCACATGGAAGAAGTCGCCATCGTCCGCCGCAGCTCCGGGGGTGAGACACGTGTCGATGTCTTCGCTCTGATGTCAGCCAAGACGGCTACATTCCCGCTCGACACCGACCTTGAGGAGGGGGATCTCATCGAGCAGCGCCTTCCCTCGGGGAAGGCCAAGCTGTATCGAGCGACACGGGTGACCTACCACAGCCGGCGCGGACTACCGGCATCCGCCCAACGCGTAACGGCCGAAATCGAGCCCGTTACAACTCGGCCCGCACCCGCTGACCGGCGGGTAGAAATCCCCGGGATGCACCCCACCGTGTCCCAGGCGGCAGGCGCGTTGTTCGCAGACGGCCACTACAGCAAGGCCGTATTGGCCGCTTTTCAAGCCGTGGAGCTGCAGGTCCAGACGAAATCCGGCCTGACCGAAACCGGTGTCCCGCTCATGCATCGCGCCTTCAACCCCCAGAGCCCGATCATCGACGTCGCCCGGCACGGCGGCCGCAACGCGCAGGACGAACGCGAGGGATTCCGATTCCTATTCGCTGGGGCGATGGCTGGCCTTCGCAATCCCCGGGCGCATGGTGCGGACCTGCCCGACTCCGAAGTGGAAGCGATCGAGTACCTGGCGTTGGCGAGTGCGCTGCTGCGCCGAATCTGATTTCGGATCTGAGCCCGCCGTCGGAGACGATCCCGCCTCACGGTTTCTGGCCGGGTTGCCTGCCATCGCTGCGGCTCGGGCTTCGGCATACTCATCTCGGCTATGAGCGTGCGCGGGATCGGCTCGATGAGGCGCGTGCGGCCGAGGCCGCTCTCGTGCCGAGATGGGTCCCGGGCGGAGGCTCGGGACCCATCAAGGTAGGGTAATTTTTAGGCGAGCGGGATAGCCCCGACAAGGCGCAATCCGCGTTGGGTATCGGTTCGTGTCGATCCTCGGACACCAACTGAATCCCAACGGTGCGCGGCAAGGTCAACACTTGCCCGCACCGTTTGTGTTTCCGGATCGTACGACAGGTGCAGCCGAGGCTGCGGTAGACCTCAAGCTTGTGTTCCGGCTCGGCGTTCCGCAGAGCGGCCACGAGGTCACCGAGTTCCTCGACGACGGCGATGATCTGCTGCTCGGTGTAGCGGCAGGGGTGTTGGTCTTCTCGTCGACTGGCGTGTGTTGGTGTCGTTCGGCGCTTTGGCGTTGATCGCGGTGGCCGTGTGAGCGAAACGGCGGGGCTCTATGAGGAGCCCCGCCATTTCGTGGCGTCTTGTGTTACTTGAGTTCCCAGGTTCCGCTGGCGATGTCTTCGCTTCCGCTGCAGTACGCGACGGAGAACCCAGTGTTGGCGTTCTTCCACGTGCCGTAGGTCGTCCGGTAGTTGGTGTCACCCGAGTAGCAGCGCGCCTTGGCGCGATACTGCCCAGTGCCCTGGAAGCAGACGACCGACCAGGTGTTGAACCCGTTGATTTCGTACGAGCCCTGGCAGTTCGAGGGCTTGGCTTGGGCGGGCGTAGCGACGGCCAGAGCCAGGGCGCCGCCAACTACGACGGCCTGGAGGGCCGCCCTCATCTTGATCTTCATCGCAATAGATCCTTTCCCCGTATGGATTTTCCTAATGGAGATTCACTGGTCGCGGTAACTGTCATTCCGGGTGTTGCGGAATGGCAGTTCCGTCCGCAATGGAATGATCTGCGGTCACGAATTGAGAATGCCGATTAGTTGTGGCCGCATCGCTCACCGCGACATCGATCTTGACCCTGTCAGTTCCGGTACCGCCGGAGCAGTCGTATCAGGTGCCATAGATGGCTTTTGGGTCGGGAGCACCGTACGACCCTCCTGTTCCTCCGTTACTCCGCCCCGAGTAAGGGTTTGGCTCCGCGCCGGCGCCGACTGCCGCAGTTCGACCTATTGTGCGGGAATGTTTGAGCATGTGATGCCTCCCATGTTGGGGTCAACGTCCTCCATCTACAGTTCAGTAAGAAAGCGATATCGTCAATGCAATGACATTGACCACGGATGCCAGGATGTTGACGATGGATGCCAGGACCAGATCCGTGTGTCCCGACCCGGGCGGCGTCGGCCGGCCGCGGAAACGACCCAACTCGCTCACCGATGCGGCATCACCGATCCCACGGACCTGGCCTACTATCTGTGCTTCGGCCCGGCCGGGACGCCCGACGAGGACCTGATCCGCATCGCCGGGACCCGGTGGGCGATCGAGGAGTGCTTCCAGACCGCCAAGACCGAGGTCGGACCGGATCACTACCAGGTGTATCGGTACGACGCCTGGTGCCGGCACATAACCCACATGATCCGCGAGTCTTGCGATGATGTGGTCTTCCCTGAGGTAGAGGATCTCGCGCCGGTGGTTGGTGGGGGGCTGGTGCGGCCGTGGCGGCATCGGTAGCCGGGGCGTTGGTTGATCCAGTGGGACTCCATTTTTCGGCCGCATGGTCGGCAGCGCAGTAGGCCGGTGAACAGCACCCGGGCGCCGGCCGCCACCGCGCCGAGGGCACGGGCCAGGAACACCCGTTGCAACTGCCCTCCGGAGAGGCTGTGCAGCGGGCGGCGGCCCAAGCCCGCGACACCGAGGTCAGCGGCGGCGGGCCCGCGCGGCCCCGGGCCCGCCGCCGCTGTCGAGCAGCTCGTCGACCAGCAGCGGGAAGCGGCCCGCGGTGAGGCGCTGCGGCACCCAGGCCACCTCCCGCCGGCGTCGAGCCCACTCCGCGCCGCGCCGCGCCGCAAACCCGTCTACACCGATGCCGCCGCCGGCCAGGGGGTGCAGGCCGAGCGCCGCGCGCAGCAGGGTCGTCTTGCCGGAGCCGTTGGCGCCTGTCAACGCCACGTGCTCACCCGGGCCGACGGCCAGATCGACCGCGTCCACTGCGGTCCTGCGGCCGTACCGGCAGGTGACGGCCCGGAATGTCACCGCGGCGGCGCTCACTCGACCGGCCTCGGCGCGCGGTGTCCGGTGGGTGGCCCGCAGATCCTTCGCGTGCCCGCCCGTCCGGCCGTCGCGTCGTGGCGGGCTTCGCCCCTCACCTGAACCTCCACGCGTGGCCCTTCCCCGTGTCGCGGCACGGCGCTCATCCGACATGCCGGTAGTCGGGACGGCCACCCGATCGTGGTTCCCGCGGCTTCGTGGGGACGTGCGGGCAGGGCACGGGGATCGCGGTGAGCCCGGACGCCGCCCGCCGGCCGGGCCGGGTGACCGCTGTCGGGTGGCCACCCGGCGACGACGTCAGCCCTGCCGTACCTCGGCCGCCGCCGCGACGAGGTGCCGCAGGGACGCTTCGACCTCGGGGTAGCCGCGGGTCTTCAGGCCGCAGTCGGGGTTGACCCAGAGCCGCTGGGCGGGGACCGCGGCGACGGCGCGGCGCAGCGCGTCGACGACCTCGTCGTGCGGCGGTACGCGGGGAGAGTGGATGTCCCAGACGCCGGGTCCGATGCCTCGGTGGTAGCCGATGGTGGCGAGGTCGTCGAGGATCTCCATCTTGGAGCGGGACGCCTCGATGCTGGTGACGTCGGCGTCGAGGGCGTCGATGGCGGCGATGACCTCCCCGAACTCGGAGTAGCACAGGTGGGTGTGGATCTGCGTGTCGTCGGCGACGCCGCTGATGGCCAGCCGGAACGCACCGGCCGCCCAGTCCAGGTAGGTCTGCTGGTGGGCGCGGCGTAGCGGCAGGGTTTCCCGCAGTGCGGGTTCGTCGACCTGGATGACGCGGATGCCGGCGGTCTCCAGGTCGCGGCACTCGTCGCGCAGGGCGAGGGCGACCTGGTCGGCGGTGTCGGCGAGCGGCTGGTCGTCGCGGACGAAGGACCAGGCGAGGATGGTGACCGGGCCGGTGAGCATGCCCTTGACCGGTTTGCTGGTCAGGGATTGGGCGTAGGTGGACCAGGCGACGGTCATCGGCGCCCGGCGGGCGACGTCGCCGTGGATGACGGGTGGGCGTACGCAGCGGGTGCCGTAGGACTGCACCCAGCCGTGGTCGGTGGCGGCGAACCCGTCGAGCTGCTCGGCGAAGTACTGGACCATGTCGTTGCGTTCCGGCTCGCCGTGCACGAGGACGTCCAGGCCCAGGCTCTCCTGCAGGCGGATGACGTGGGCGACCTCGGCGCGTATCCGCGCGGTGTAGCCGGCGTCGTCGAGGGTGCCGGCCCGGTGGGCGGCGCGTGCCGCGCGCAGCTCGGGGGTCTGAGGGAAGGAGCCGATCGTGGTGGTGGGCAGCGCGGGCAGGCCGAGGCGGCGCTGCTGGCGGGCGGCCCGGTCGGAGTAGTCGCCGCGCCGCCGGTGCTCGGGGCGCAGCGCGGCGAGGCGTCCGCGGATCTCGTCGCGCCGCCAGGACGCCGGTGTGGCCGGCAGTGGTGCCGGCACGGCGGTGGTGCCGTCGCGCAATGCGCGCCCGAGCAGGACGACTTCGTCGAGCTTCTGCCGGGCGAACGCGAGCCGTTCGGACAGCCGAGGGTCCAGGCGGGTCTCCGCGCTCAGGTCGACCGGGACGTGCAGCAGGGAGCAGGACGTGGACACCGCGACGTGGTCGGCCAGCGCGGCGACGGTGGCTCCGGCGGCGACGGCGGCCCGCAGATCGGTACGCCAGATGTTGCGGCCGTCGACGAGGCCGGCGACGATCGTCTTCCCGCCCAGGGGGCCGGCACCGGTCAGCCGTTCGAGGTTCCCCGGACCGGCGACGAGGTCGACCCCGACGGCGTCGACCGGGGTGTCGAGCAGCGCCGGGAGGGCGTCGGCGAGGTCACCGAAGTAGGTGGCGACGAAGATCCGCGGCCGGTTCGGCAGGTCACCGAGGCGCCGGTAGGCGCGGTGGAGACCGTCGATCTCGGCCGCGGTGCGGTCGGCGACGTAGGCGGGCTCGTCGAGCTGCACCCACGGCACACCCGCCCCGGCGAGCGCGGTGAGGATGCCGGCGTAGGTGTCGACCAGGTCGTCGAGCCGGGCGAACGGGTCGGCACCCTTGGCCAGCAGCAGGAACGTGGCCGGGCCGATCAGCACCGGGCGGGTGGTGATGCCGAGGGCGCGGGCCTCGGCGTACTCGCTCAGCGCCTTGGCGGGGTGGGCGGCGAAGCGGGTGTCGGGGTCGATCTCCGGTACCAGGTAGTGGTAGTTGGTGTCGAACCACTTGGTCAGCTCCAGCGCCGGTTCGGCGTCGACGCCGCGGGCCATCGCGAAGTAGGTGTCGAGTTCGTCGAGACCGAGGCGGGCGAACCGGTGGGGAACGGCGCCGAGGGCGACGGCGGTGTCGAGCATCTGGTCGTAGTAGGAGAAGGTGTTCGACGGGATCGCGTCCAGGCGGGCGTCGCGCAGCGTCCGCCACACCTGCGCCCGTAGCTCGGCGGCGGTCTCGTGCAGGCCGGCGGCGTCGAGCGTGCCGGCCCAGTATGCCTCGACCGCCTTCTTCAGCTCGCGGCGCGCGCCGATGCGCGGGTAGCCGAGCACGGTGCTCTGGCCGAATGAGGTTGTCACGGGTGGTCCTTCCCTCGAGGTGCCTGGCGACCTCTCGGGAGGGAGAAGCGGATACGACGGGCGTACCGGCTTTCCGCCCTGGCCCTCCCGAGAGGCCGCCGACGGCGCGCACCGGACGGTGCACGCGGCGCTGGCAGGTCTTCGGACTCGCGGGCATGACACGAGGTCGCCTACTGGCCGTCGCTTCCCGGACCCTGCGGTCCAGTGCTTCGATGACGGCGGTCGTTCCCACTCACCGCTGCGGGGCAGTCCCGGTCTCGCACCGGGTTCCCTCTTACGACGCCCACCCGCCGAGGCGGGAAGGCGAACCAGCACCGCGCATGATCGTACGCCGACGGTGCGGAGGGTGGGCGGCGTGTCCGAGTCGCGGGACACCTCGACGGCACCGATCAGGACGCGACGAGACTGGCGTCACCCGCCCCGACCTGCCACACGGGCCGCGTTCGGACGACTGGCTACGATGGCGGCAGCGCTGGTTCATCCGGTCGGCGACGGCCGGGTGTCGTAAGAGGGAACCCGGTGGAAGTCCGGGACTGCCCCGCAGCGGTGAGTGGGAACGACCGCCGTCAACGAAGCACTGGGCCACCGGCCTGGGAAGCGACGGCAAGTAGGTGACCGAGACCGGTCATGCCCGCGAGTCCGAAGACCTGCCCGCGCCGCGCGCACCACCGGTGCGCGCTGCCGTCGACCTCGCGGGTGGGCCGGGCGGGTGACACGTCGTACGCGATCCGTCGGCGTGTCCTCGACGCGCGCCCTCCGGTCGGCGGTCCGCTGCATCGAGGACGGACCCGCACAGTGCCCGACACCATCACGCTCGCCGGCCGACCACCGTCGGCGTCGCACCTGACCCTGTCGCAGATCATGGACCAGCACCACACCAACCTGATGGGTACGGTGCACGGCGGCCGGATCCTCAACCTGATCGACTCGGTCGCCGGGGTGGTCGCCGCGCGCCACTCCGATGGCCCGGCGGTCACCGCCGCCATCGACGAGACCGCGTTCCTGCGCGCGGTCCGGGTGGGCGACGTGGTCCACGTCGACGCCCGGATCACCTGGGCCGGCCGCAGCTCGATGGAGGTGGCGGTGAAGGTCAGCGCGGACCGGTGGGACCGGGCGGTGCCGCCGGTCGACGTGGCGACGGCGCACCTGGTGATGGTGGCCGTCGACGACCACGGCGACCCCCGCGCCGTTCCGCCGCTGTTGCCGGAGACCGACGGTGACCGGCGGCGCTACCGGGAGGCGCGGATCCGGCGGGAGCACCGGCTGTCGCTACGGCGGGCGTTGCTCGACGGCGCCGGGGAGGGCTGAGCGATGCTCGGACTGTCCGTGGCGACCCTCGCCGGCTACCTCGCCGCGATCGCCGTCCTCATGGTCACCCCCGGTCCGGACATGATGTTCGTGCTGGCCAACGCCACAGGCTACGGCGCCCGGTCGGGCGTCGTCGCCGCGCTGGGCGTCGCCGCGGGGGAGGCCGTGCACGTCGCGGCGGTGGTCGGGGGACTGGCCACCGTGGTCAGCGCGTCGCCGACGTTGTTCACGGCGATCCGATGGGCCGGCGCCGCGTACCTGATCGTGTTGGGTGTCCGGGCCGCGCGCCACCGCGATCCGGTGGCCGTCACCGGTCCGGACCGTGGCGCGTCGCCCCGTCGGGCGTTTCTGCGCGGCCTGGTGACGAACCTGCTCAACCCCAAGATGATCCTGTTCAGCGTGGCGTTCCTGCCGCAGTTCGTCGACCCGGCCGCCGGTGACGCCACGGCGCAGCTCGTCCTGCTCGGCGCCCTGTTCGTCACCGTGCAGCTCGCCGTGGACGTCACCCTCGGCGCGGGCGCCGGCCGGCTCGCCCGCCGGTTGGCCGACCGGCGGTGGTCGCGGCGGATCAACCGGCTCTGCGCGGTCGCGTTCATCGCACTCGGCCTCCGGCTGGCCGTTGGCTGACCTGCCGTCACCTGGTGGGGCGGCGCTCACGCCGACTACCTGAGTGTCGTTCTCACCAGTGGCGCCGTGCGGTCAGCGTGAGTGAGCGGTCCGACTTCGCACCCTGGCAGCGCTGGCCGAGGTGGCGACACGGCTGGTCGGAAAGGTGGACGCCACGGCCGACCGCCGGCGCGGCACATTCACCGTGCACGCCGTCCAAGAAGACGTGCCCTTCACCCCGCAGGTGAGCCGCGCCGTACACGGCGACCTGGCGTCCTGGCTCTCGCTGACCCCGGAGGGTGTGGCTGACAGGTGATCGCCGAGGCCCCCGCGCCCCGACGAGCACCCGTCGCTGTCCACGATCCGAGGTCCCCGCCTACGCGATCCGGCGGACCCGGCGCACAGCCAGGTAGAGCAGCAGCAGGGCGAGGGCGACGAAGATGCCCGTCTCGATGCCCTGGAACAGCCAGAACCGGTCCGCCGGCTGGTACAGCTGCCAGTTGTACGCGCCCGGTTGGAGGCCCAGCTCGGCGCCACAGACCCGACCGTCCGGGCCCTTGCCGCCCGGCGGGCACTGGATGCGGGTGTCCTCCGCGATCATCGTCCCGTCCGGGTTGCGGACGCCCTGGGCGAGGATCCAGTCCCCCCGGCTGATCTCCGGGGGTCCCTCCCTCTCGATCGGGAAGGTCTGGGTACGGGCGGGCTGGTAGTGCGGCCGGCCCAGGAGCGCCACCGCCGCTCGTACGCCGATGAACCCGGCGAGGGTGATGCCCATGGCGGGCAGCATCCGCTTCCAGACGGTGCCGGCGAAGACGCCCAACGCCACGGCGAAAAGCGTGTAGCCGATCGGGACGATGCCCTGCAGATCGAAGACGATCATGCCGAGGCGACCTTCGTAAGCGGCCTGGGTCAGCGGCGCGACCCACCACGACATGCCCAGCCCGTAACCGATCGCCAGGAGCAGCACAGCGGCTCCGACCAGCCCGAACTTCGTCAGCGCCCAGCGGGTGCGGCCGACGCCCTGGGTCCAGACGAACCGGTGCGTGCCCTGCTCCACCTCACGGGCGACCAGTGGCGCGCCCCAGAACAGGCCGACCAGCACCGGCAGGGTGATCAGCAGGACGGCCAGCAGATTGAGGCTGCCGTACTGGTTGCTGAAGCGGTGGAAGCCCGCGTCACATGCCTCGCGGGTCGACGCGGCCACGTCGGCACGGGCAAGCTGGCCTACGCAGTCCGCCAGCCCGAGGTCGGCGAAGGTGTTCCGCATCGACAGGCCGATCGGCACCAGCACGGCCGCGAGCACGGCGAATGCCAGCACTGTGAAAAGGGCCTGCTTGCGGTGTTGTCGCCAGGTCAACCAGATCATGCTGCCACCCCCCACTCGCTGTGACTGGTCTGCGGGGTGCCCTCGGCCAGGTAGGCCAGGACGACGTCCTCCAGGCTCACCTCGCGGATCGTCCAGGCCGGATCGGTGACCGGCCCGTCGGTGCGGACCAGCAGTGTCGACTGCCGGTCGGTGTGGCTGGCCCGGACGACGGCGGCGACGCCCCCGATCGGGCCGCCGTCGTGCCGTGGGCCGACCAGTTGGCGGTGCCCGCTGACCAGGTCGTCGACCGCGCCGGTGAGCTGTACCTTGGCGGCGTTCAACACGATCAGGTAGTCGCAGACGCGTTCCAGGTCGGCCAGCAGGTGCGAGGAGAGCAGGACGGTGGTCCCGGAATCCGCGACGCTGCCCATCAGGGACTGGAGAAACTCACGCCGGGCCAGCGGGTCGAGGCTGGCGACCGGCTCGTCGAGCAGCAGCAGCCGGGGCTGTTTGGCCAGCGCCAGGGCCAGCGCCACCTGGGCCCGTTGCCCGCCGGAGAGCTTGCCCACGGGTCGGTCCGGTGGAATGCCGAGCTGCGCCAACCGGGTGCGGGCCAGGTGCGCGTCCCACCGCTTGTTCAGCTTGCCGCCGGCGACGACCAGCTCGGACGCCGTGAAGTCCCGGTAGAGCGGGGTGTCCTGGGCGACGAAGCCGATGTCGGCGAGGCCGTCCGTGTCGCCGTACGGCGATCGACCGAACACCCGTACCGTGCCCGCGTCGGGCTTGAGTAGCCCGACGGCCAGGTGTAACAGTGTGCTCTTGCCCGCGCCGTTGGGCCCGACCAACGCGGCGATCCGGCCGGCCGGCAGGCGCAGCGAGCAGTCCCGCAACGCCCAGGCCCGGCCGTACCGCTTGCCCAGCCGGTCCGCCTCCAAGACATGGTCCATTCTCTGTCCTCTCGTTCCGCTCACGCAGGTTCCTTCTGCGGGGTGTCTTCGGGGAGGGTGGCGCGCAGCGTGGTCTCCACCAGGGCGACGACGTCCTCGGCGGTGAGGCCGGCAGCCTGCGCCCGGTGCAGCCAGGCAACCAGGTCGTCGCGTAGCTCGGCCTGGTTGGGCAGCGACGCGCCGGCCAGGGTGCGCTGGACGAACGTGCCCACTCCGGGGCGACCGCCGACCAGACCCTCGATCTCCAGTTCCCGGTACGCCTTCAGCACCGTGTTCGGGTTGATCGCCAGGGATTGCGCGACGTCCCGGACTTTCGGCAACTGGTCGCCCGGCGTCAGCAGGCCGACCCGCAGAGCCTGTTTCACCTGCTGCACGAGCTGCATGTAGGTATTCACCTTCGACCGGCTGTCCAGTACGAATTCGATCACTCGCGATGATCCCTCCTGTTGTCCTACTACAATAGGACTGTTAGACAGCCTCGCCGGCACTGTTGCTCCTGTCAAGCCCGACGCGACACGCGCCCGGCCCGACACGGCGCGTCACGGGCGGCTGCCCGGCGTGTCGACCGGGTGGCACCAGCAGGCCAGAGGTTGGGCACCGACGGGTCAGCGGCTCGGGAAGGAACCGGCAGCAATCCAGGTGTTTCGCGTACTGGTGGTCAAGCACGCTTGACCACGGCCTGCGCCGGCTATCGCCGCCGCCTCGCCGACCACACCGCGCAGCCAGCCGGGGACACGCCTGTGGGCCGGGCGGGGCCGCCCGGTCAGGGGAGGTTGGCGGTGCGGCGGTCGAGTCGGGCCTCGATGGTCTGCGCCGCCTTGCGCAGCGGCGCCTGCAACCGCCCCTGGTCGAGGTCGCGGTGTTCCGAATTGGACGGGACGGAGATCGCCGCGATCACCCGTCCGGTGTGGTCGTGCAGGCCGGTGGCGACGCAGGAGACCCCGATCTGCCGCTCCTCCCGGTCGTACGCGAAGCCGGTGCGGCGCACGTCGGCAAGCTCGGCGCGCAGCAGCGCCGGTGAGGTACGGGTGTACCTGGTCAGCGGCTTCAGCCCCTGCGCGATGACCTCTTCGATCAACGACTCGGGCGCACCGGCCAGGAGGACCTTGCCGAGGCTGGTGGCGTAGAGCGGGTTGCGGGTGCCGGGGCGGGTCCGGACCCGCCCGTCAACGTGACTGATCTTCAACAGGTAGATCAGCTCGATGCCGTCACGTACTGCGAGATGGGCCTGGAAACCGGTCTCCGCTACGAGCCGTTCCATCGGCACCTGTGCCTGCTCGGTGAGCGCGCGCAGTAGCGGCACCTGGGCGCCCACCTCGAACATCCAGATCGAGAGCCGGTACTGCCCGCTGTCGGTCCGTTCGACCGCCCCGGCGGCGGTGAGGCTGACCAGGAGTCGGTGCGCGTTCGCCCTGGTCAGGCCGAGCAGCTCCGCGCACTGGCTGACTCCGACCTGACGGTGGGTCCGGAACAGGTCGAGGACACGGAACGCCTTCAGCACGGTCAGTGACGGATCGGTGCTCATCTCGTACCTCTTCCTTCAGGGGGGAGCCGACTACGGAGGGTGGTTGGCTTGGGGAAGGAGGTGACGCGGGTAACGCGGAATTTACTACAGGCATCTCGTAATCCGATACATCGTCGTGTACCTCGAACCCAGTTCAGGCCCATAGTCCCGGTCAGGCGCCGCGGCCGGAAGCAGGCCCTGAGGGGGAGTGAATGTTCAAGAGCATCAACCGCGTACCGGAACGAGTGTCACCCAGCGTGCGCGACCGACTCGGGCGGATCGACACGGCCACGCTTTCCGACGCGATGGGTCGTCACGGAGCGATGTCACATCGGATGCGACCGCTCGACCTCGACAGCAAGCTCGTCGGCACCGCCGTCACGGCGCACTGCCCGGAGGGCGACAACCTGATGGTGCACAAGGCGCTGCAGCTCGGCGAGCCCGGTGACGTGCTGGTGGTGGACACCGGCGGGACCTACGACGCCACCGTGCTGGGCCGGAACATGTCGCTCTTCGCGCACCGGGTCGGGTTCGTCGGCGCGGTGATCGACGGCAGCGTCCGGGACCGGTCCGGGATCATGGCGATCCCGTTCCCGGTGTTCTGCGTCGGCATCGTGCCCCGGTCGGCGGTGAAGCACTCGGTCGGCTCGGTCAACGTGCCGGTGACCTGCGGCGGTGTCGTGGTCAGCCCGGGCGACGTGATCGTCGGCGACGAGGACGGCGTGGTGGTGGTCCCACGCGGCGTCGCCGAGCAGGTGGCGGAGGCGGCCGAGGCCCGCCTGCGGATGGAGGAGCAGCAGAAGCAGGACGTCCAGGACGAGGATCTGCCGCTGGAGATCCTCTATGGCCGGACCTGGGTCGACGAGCGGATGCGCCCGGCCATGGCGGAGCCCTTCCAGATCCCGGGCAACCTCGACGACGGGAACCGGGCCACGACCGGCGACGGGAACGAGGCCGTGACCGGTAACGGGGATCTGGTCCTATGAGCCTCGCCGTCGCCATCGTCGGGTCGGGGAACATCGGCACCGACCTCATGGTCAAGATCCAGCGGTCCGCCGGGCTGGAACTGGTCGCCATGGTCGGCGTGGACCCGGCCTCCGAGGGGCTGGCCCGGGCCCGCCGGGCGGGCGTGCCGGCCTCCGCCGAGGGGGTGGACTGGCTGCTGCGCCATTATCCGCTGCCGGACCTGGTCTTCGAGGCGACGTCGGCGGCGGCGCACCTGGCCCACCACGCCCGGTACGCCGAGGCGGGCATCCCGGCGGTGGACCTCACCCCGGCGGCGGTGGGCCCGTTCGTCGTCCCCTCGGTCAACCTCGACCAGCATCTGAATGCCCCGAACGTCAACATGATCACCTGCGGCGGGCAGGCCACCATTCCGATCGTCGCCGCCGTCTCGGCGGTCACCCCGGTCAGTTACGCGGAGATCGTCGCGTCCATCGCGTCCCGCTCGGCCGGACCCGGCACCCGGGCCAACATCGACGAGTTCACGGTCACCACCGCCCGGGGCGTCGAGACCATCGGCGGTGCGGCCGCCGGTAAGGCGATCATCGTCCTCAACCCGGTGAGCCCGCCGATGATCATGCGGGACACGGTGTTCTGCGCGATCGACCCGGACGCCGACCGGGACCGGGTGACCGGGTCGATCCGGTCGATGGTGGACCGGGTCGCCGGCTACGTGCCGGGCTACCGCCTGGTCGCCGAGCCGCAGTTCGATGACCCGCGCCCCGACTGGCAGGGGCAGGCGCGGGTGACCGTCCTGCTGGAGGTCGAGGGACGCGGCGACCACCTGCCGCCGTACGCGGGAAACCTCGACATCATGACCGCCGCCGCCACCCGGGTCGGTGAGCGGATCGCCGCCGCGCGGGCGGAGGTGGCGTGGTGAGCGGCACCCGGATCCGGATCACCGACACCACGCTGCGCGACGGCAGCCACGCCATGCGCCACCAGTTCCGGCCCGCACACGTCCGGGCGACGGTCCGGGCGCTGCGCGCGGCGCACGTGCCGGTCATCGAGGTCACCCACGGCGACGGTCTGTCCGGGTCCTCGTTCAACTACGGCTTCTCCGCCACCCCGGAACTCGACCTGATCGACGTCGCCGTCGCCGAGGCCGGGCCGGCCACGATCGCCGCGCTGCTGCTGCCCGGGTTGGGCACCGCCGACGAACTGCGCGCCGCCGTCGACCACGGGGTCGACCTGGTCCGGGTGGCCACCCACTGCACCGAGGCGGACATCGCCGCCCAGCATCTCGGGCTGGCCCGCTCGCTGGGGGCCGAGACGGTCGGCTTCCTGATGATGTCGCACATGATCGGGCCGGAGCAGCTCGCCCGGCAGGCCAGGATCATGGCGGACGCCGGCGCTCAGTGCGTCTACGTCGTCGACTCCGCCGGCGCGCTGCTCCCCGACGACGCCGCCGCCCGGGTCGCCGCCCTGCACGCCGAGCTGGGCGACCACGCCCAGGTCGGCTTCCACGGGCACAACAACCTGGCCATGGGGGTGGCCAACTCGGTGGCCGCCGTCCGGGCCGGCGCCCGGCAGATCGACGGCGCGACCCGGGCTCTCGGCGCGGGCGCCGGCAACTCACCGACCGAGGTGCTCACCGCCGTCTTCGACCGGCTGGACATCGTCACCGGGGTCGACCTGGGCGCGATCCTGGACGCCGCCGAGGACGTGGTCCTGCGGTACGTCGACCGGGAGCCGGTGATGGACCGGGCCTCGATCGTCATGGGCTACGCCGGCGTCTACTCCAGTTTCCTGCTGCACGCCGAACGGGCCGCCCGGCGGTACGGCGTGCCCAGCCACGAGATCCTCCGCGAGGCCGGTCGACGCCGGTACGTGGGTGGTCAGGAGGACCTCCTGATCGACGTCGCCGTGGCGCTCGCCGCCGCCCGCTCCCCGTCACCCACCGCCACCACCGATAGAGAGGTCCACGCTGATGCCACACCCTCGTCGTAGATATCTGGCGGCTGCCGCCGTCGTCCTGCTCGCGATCACCGGATGCGGCGACCGAGGTGGTGAGGCCGCTGAGGTCGCCGCCCCCGACGGACTGGAGAGCGCCGCCAAGGAAGAGGGCACCGTCACCCTCTACAGCTCCGTGGAGGAGGACGCCACCGCCGCTTTCGCCAAGTCCTTCACCGACAGGTACGACGTCGAGGTGCAGGTCGTCCGGCTGACCAGCGCCCAGCTCGCCCAGCGGTTCGCCGCCGAGGCGCAGGCCGGGGCGCCGGCCGCCGACGCGCTGCTGATCTCGCGCACCGGCTTCACCGCTGACGCGATCGAGAGCGGCTGGCTGGTGCCGCTGGCCGACGCGGGGCTGCCCGACTTCCCCGGCAAACTGGACGAGCGGTTCGTGCTGCCCGACGAGGGCACCGCCATCTCGATCATCCAACCGGCCGGGATCGCCTACAACACCGACCTGGTGCCGGCCACCGAGGCCCCGAAGACCTGGGAGGACCTGCTCGACCCGAAGTGGAAGGGCCGGATCGCCATTCCCGACCCGGCGTCGTCCGCGTCGTACATCGGGGAGTGGCTGGTGGTGGCGGAGGCCAGCGGACCCGACTTCCTCCAGCGCTTCGCCGCCCAGGACCTCAAGAAGTACGCCAGCGGGGTGCCGGCCGCGGCGGCGGTGGCCGCCGGCGAGGCGGCGTTCTGCGTGATGGGTCTCGCCTCGCACATCGTGGACCCGAAGGCCAAGGGCGCGCCGATCGAGTTCGTCGCCCCGCCGCTGACCAGCGGCGCGGAGGTCGTCCCCGGGGTGGCGGCCAACAGCAGACACCCGAACGCGGCCCGGCTGCTCATCCAGTACGCGCTCTCCGCCGAGGGCAGCAAGGTCCTCGCCGACGCGGCCGGCGCGGTCTCCCCGTACGACACCACCAACCTGCCGACCGAGTACGTCTCGCCCGACCTGGCCGGCGCCAAGACCAAGCAGGCGCAGGTCATCGCCAACCTCGGGCTGAGCTGATGGGAGCGCGCCGATGGTGATGCTCGCTCCGCCCGGGCCGGACGCCGAGCCGGAGAGCTCCGCGCCGGCCCAGGCGGCCCGCCGCCGGATCACCCCGTTCACCACGATCGCGGTCACGGTGGCGACGGTGCTCGCGGTCCTCGCCACCTACCCGATCCTGCGGGTCGCGGTCGGGCTGGTCTACGTCGACGGTCGGCTCACCGTGGAGCCGATCCGGGACGTCCTGGCCATCCCCGATCTGGTGACGCTGATCGTCAACACCCTGGTCGCGGTCGTGGTGAGCGGCGTGGTCGCGCTGGTCGTCGGGTCGATCCTGGCCTGGCTCAACGAGCGGACCGACGCCCGGGTGGCCGGGCTGACCGACTCGATGCCGATGATCCCGTTCCTGCTGCCGCCGATCGCCGGCGCGGTCGGCTGGGTGCTGCTGCTCTCCACCAACGCGGGTCTGCTCAACGCGTTCATCCGCTGGGTGCTCGGCGGGGTCGGCATCCAGCTGACCGAGGGCCCGTTCGACATCTTCTCCTGGCCCGGCCTGATCTTCGTCTACACGCTCTACCAGGTCCCGTACGTGTTCATGCTGGTCACCACCGGGCTGCGCAACGCCGACGCGAGTCTCGACGAGCAGTCCCGGATCAGCGGGGCCGGTCGACTGAAGACGCTGTGGAGGGTCACCCTTCCCGCGATCCGGCCCAGCATCGGCGGGGCGATCCTGCTGATGTGCTGGCAGGGCTTCTCGCTCTACTCGGTGCCGGTGATCATCGGCTCGGGCGCGGGCATCGACGTGATCTCGGTACGGATCGTGGACCTGCTGTCGTTCACGTACCCGCCGGAGACCGCGACCGCCGTCGGGCTGAGCTTCATCGTGCTGCTGTTCGTCGGCGTGATGTGGTACCTCCAGTCGCGGATGCTGCGCAGCGGCCGGCACGCCACCCTCGGCGGTAAGGGGCAGCGTTTCACCCGGCAGGAGCTGGGCGGCTGGAAGTGGCCGGCCCGACTGCTCATCCTCGGCTACGGCGCGCTCGCCGTGGTGCTGCCGGCGATCGGACTGCTGCTGGTCTCGCTGAACGGCTTCTGGACCCCGAAGATCAACTGGACCGGGCTGAGTCTCGACTCGGTCCGCGAGTCGGTCTTCGAGGACGGACAGACGCTGACCGCCGTGCAGAACAGCCTCTGGCTCGGCATCGCCGGAGCGACCATCGGCATGGTCGCCGCCGCGCTGGTCGCCCTGCTCGTGGTCCGGTCCAAGCGGCGGGCGGTACGGGCGCTGGACGGCGCGATCAAACTGCCCTCGGTCTTCTCGCACCTGGTGATCGCGGTCGGGATGATCCTCGCGTTCGGCGGCCCGCCGTTCTTCCTCGGCGGCACCACGATGATCCTGCTGCTCGCGTACATCAGCATCTACCTGCCGCAGGGCTCGGTCGCCGCCGACTCGGCGGCCAGCCAGGTCGGGGGTGACCTCGCGGAAGCCTCCCAGATCAGCGGTGCCGGCGGCGGAAAGACCTTCCGCCGGGTGTACCTGCCGCTGATGGTGCCCGGCCTGGTCGCCGGCTGGGCCTTCCTGTTCGCCCGGATGGTCGGCGACCTCACCGCCACGGCGGTGCTCGCCGGCACCACGAACATGGTGGTCGGTTTCCGCATCCTGCAGATCTTCGAGAACGGCTCCTACGCGGAACTCGCCTCGCTGTCCGTCGTCCTGACCGCCGTCACCGCGCTGGTCGTCGGTCTCTGCCTCGCCTACTCCCGCTGGCAGGGCCGTTGGCAGGGCACCGGCGGGCGGACCAAGGGCAACCGATGACAACCCACGACACCGGAGGTGACAGGGGCATGGTCGCACCCGCCCAGGTCGAGAGCACCACCGCCAGCACGGTTACGCCACCGGCGGGCCCCATCGTGCGGGTCCGGGACCTGTCCAAGCGGTTCCGCCGCGCCGACGGCGCCGAGACGAAAGCCGTCGACGGCGTCTCGTTCGATGTGGCGCGCGGCGAGTTCCTGGTCCTGCTCGGCCCGAGCGGCTGCGGCAAGACCACCCTGCTGCGCATGATCGCCGGACTGGAGACGCCGGACGCCGGCACCGTCGAGATCGACGGCCAACCGGTGTACGACCACAGCCGACGTCTGGTCGTCCCGCCTGAGAAACGGCGGATCAGCATGATCTTCCAGTCGTACGCGCTGTGGCCGCACATGACGGTGGCGCAGAACGTCGCGTATCCGCTGGAGAACCGGGCGCGGAAACTGCCCCGCCCGGAGATCGCCGCCCGGGTCCAGGCCAGCCTCGACCAGGTGCACATCGGCGAGTTGGGCCGGCAGTACCCCGGCCAGATGAGCGGCGGCCAGCAGCAGCGGGTGGCGCTGGCCCGGGCTCTGGTGGCCGGCAACGACCTCATTCTCTTCGACGAGCCGCTGTCCAACGTCGACGCCAAGGTCCGGGAGCAGCTGCGCGCCGAACTCGTCTCCATGCAACGGGAGCTGGGCTTCGCGGCCGTCTACGTCACCCACGACCAGCACGAGGCGATGGGGCTGGCGCACCGCATCGCGGTGATGGGGGAGGGACGGTTCGCCCAGCTCGGCGGCCCCCGCGACATCTACCACGACGCGACGTCCCGGTACGTGGCCAACTTTGTCGGCACCAGCAACGAGCTGCCGGGCCCCGTCACCGGGCCGGACGGCGCCGGGCTGGCCGCCGTCCGCACCGCCCTCGGCCCGGTACGCGGCCGGCTGGCCTCCGACCAGCTCCGCGCCGGCGACCAGGCGATCGCGCTGTTCCGTCCCGAACGGGCCCACATCGCCCCCGCCACAGGCGCTTCCACCGAGAACGACGGCGCGGCCACCTTCACCGGGACGCTCAAGGCGGCGCTGTTCCTCGGCCCGCACACCGAGTACACCGTGACCTGCGGTGAGCACGTGCTGCGGGTCTGGAGCAACATCCGCACCGAGCTGCCGGAGGGCGCCACCGTCGAGGTCACCGTCGACGCGGCCGACGTCCGCATCCTCCAGCCGTGAACCCCGCCCCACGAACCAGGGAGAACCATGAGCGACTACGACTACGACGTCCTCGTCGTCGGGGCCGGCAACGCCGCCTTCTCGGCCGCGCACGCCGCCCGGGAGCAGGTTTCCCGGGTCGGCATGCTGGAGAAGGCGACCACGGCGGAACTCGGCGGAAACTCCTACTTCACGCTCGGATCCTTCCGGGCCACCTACCACGGCCTCGACGACCTGCGCCCGATCCTCAGCGAGCTCGACGAGCGCGAGGCCGACCGGTACGACCTGGACCCGTACCCGGTGGAGAGCTTCGCCGCCGACATGCTCCGGCTCACCCGGGGCCGGACCGACCCGACCCTGATGCGGATCCTCGTCGAGGATTCCTTCCCCACCCTCCGGTGGCTGCACGGGCACGGGGTCAAGTTCAAGCTCCAGTCCGACAACCAGGTCTTCGAGGTCAACGGCCGGAAGAAGTTCTGGGGCGGTGGCACCATCGCCACCGTCGGCGGCGGCATCGGGCTCATCGAGCAGCACCTCGCCGCCGCCAAGGCCACCGGCATCGACGTGCGCGCCGAACACCAGATGACCGGCTTCCTGGTCGGCCCGACCGGGGCCGTGGAGGGCGTGGTGTGCCGCACCCCACAGGGCGAACGGCAGATCCGGGCCCGCGCGGTGGTGCTCGCCTCCGGCGGCTTCGAGGCCGACGCCCGGCTGCGGGCGGTGCACCTCGGCCCCGGCTGGGACACCGCCAAGGTGCGCGGCAGCCGGCACAACACCGGCGAGGGCCTGATGAGCGCGCTCGGCATCGGCGCGCAGGCGTACGGCAACTGGTCCGGCGCGCACGCGGTGGCCTGGGACATCAACGCCGGCCCGTACGGCAACCGGGTGCTCACCAACAAGCTGCAACGACACTCGTACCCGTTCGGGATCACCGTCAACGTGGAGGGCGACCGGTTCGTCGACGAGGGGGCGGACTTCCGCAACTACACGTACGCCAAGATCGGGTCGGCGATCCTGCGGCAGACCGGCGGCCTCGCGCACCAGATCTTCGACCAGCGCGGCGTCGGCCTGCTTCGCACCGACTACGGCCACGACGGGGCCAGCCAGGTCGTCGCCGACTCGATCCGCGAGCTGGCCGAGAAGCTCGACCTGAACCCGGACCGGCTGGAGCGGACGATCAGCGGGTACAACGCGTCGGTCGTCGACCGACCGTTCGACCCGACCGTGCTGGACGGGCTGGCCACCAGCGGCCTCGAACCACCCAAGAGCAACTGGGCCCAACCGATCGACCGGCCCCCGTACGTCGCGTTCCCGGTCGGCTGCGCGATCACCTTCACCTACGGTGGAGTCCGCGTCGACGAGGACGCCCGGGTGCTCAACCAGGCCGACCAGCCGATCCCCGGCCTGCACGCGGCCGGCGAGGTGGTCGGCGGCCTCTTCTACGACAACTACCCCGGCGGCAGCGGGCTGATGTCCGGCGCGGTCTTCGGCCGCCGGGCCGGCCGGACCGCCGCCCGGCACAGCCGGGACCGGGGATGACCGGACCAGCCACCGTCCTGCTCGGCGACACCGGGGTACGGGCGCCCCGGGTCGTCCTGGGCACCGCCACCTTCGGCGCGCAGTGCGACGAGGCGACCTCCCGGGACATCCTGGACCGGGCGCTGGAGCGGGGCATGTCCTGGCTGGACACCGCGACCAGCTACCCGCTGGGCAGCGGCGCGGACGCCGTCGGCGGCACCGAGGAGCTGCTCGGCCGGTGGCTGCCCGGCCGGCGCGACCAGGTCTTCCTCGCCACCAAGGTCTACAACCGGACCGGGCCCGCCCCCTGGCAGCTCGGCCTGTCCCGCAAACACCTGCTGGCCGCCGTCGACGGGTCGCTGGCCCGACTCGGCACCGACCACATCGACCTGCTGCAACTGCACCGGTACGACCGATCGACGCCGATCGAGGAGACCCTGGCCGCGCTGGACACGCTGGTCCGCGCCGGCAAGGTCCGGTACGTGGGCTGCTGCAACTTCCTGGCGTACCAGCTCGCCCGGGCGCTCACCCTCGGCGAGCTGGCCGGGCTGCCCCGACTGCGCACCGCGCAACTGCGGTACAGCCTGGTGCGACGCGGCGCGGAGATCGAGGCGTTCCGGCTGTGCCGGGAGCAGCGGGTCGCCGTGCTCGCGTTCAACCTGCTCGCCGGCGGCGTTCTGACCGGCCGGTACGACCGCAACCGGCCACCACCGGCGGGCAGCCGGTTCGCGGTGGGCGCGGCCGGCCGCCGCTACACCGAGCGGTACTGGACCGACGCCACGTTCGCCACCGTCGACGCCCTGTCGACGGTGGCCGCGCGGGCCGGGAGCACGCTCGCCGTGCTGGCCACCGCCTGGGGGCTGCGCCACCCGGACGTGACCGCGCCGATCGTCGGGGTGAGCCGGGTCGACCAGCTCGACGCGGTCACCGACGCGCTGGAGCTGGAGCTGCCCGACGACGTGTGGACCGAGGTGGACCGGCTCACCGCCGGACACCGCCACCAGGTCGAAGACATCGAGTTCGAGTCGAGCTGACGAGGAGATCCATCCTGATGAGCACCACCCCCGAGCGGTCCTTCCCGTTCCTGCGCCTCAACGAGCGGCCGGACAAGCCGCGCACCGTCGGGCTTACCGAGATCCGCGGTCCCTACTACACCTCGTTCGGTCCTGACCACCTGCGTGACCTGCTGGAGTCCGTCGGCCCGCACGTGGACTCGTTCAAGTTCCCCGGCGCGTCGATGCCGCTGATGTCTGAGGCGACCCTGAAGAAGTTCATCGACGTCTGCCACGACCACAACGTCGAGGTCTCCACCGGCGGGCTCATCGAGTTCGTGCTGACCCGGGGCCCCGACGCGGTGGAACAGTACTTCCAGGCCATCGCCCGGTACGAGTTCGACATCGTGGAGATCTCCGTCGGCATGCTGGCCATCGCCGCCTCCGACTACCTGCGGCTGATCGAACGCGGACGCAAAGCCGGACTCAAGGTGAAGGCCGAGGTCGGCATCCAGTTCGGGGCCGGCGGCACCTCGTCGGTGGAGGAACTCGCCGCCGAGGGCACCGGCGACCCGAGCTACGCGGTGCAACGCGCCCGCCGCGCGTTCGACGCCGGCGCGAACCTGGTCATGCTGGAGTCCGAGGGGATCACCGAGCAGGTCCGCGCCTGGCGCACCGACGTGCCGGCGCTGTTCATCGCCGAGTTCGGCCTGGAGTCGGTGATGTTCGAGGCCGCCGACCCGCCGGTCTTCGAGTGGTACGTGAAGAACTACGGCCCCGAGGTCAACGTCTTCATCGACCACAGCCAGGTCTACCAGCTCGAATGCCTCCGCTCCGGGATCTGGGGCACCAAGGGCCTCTGGGGCCGGGTCGTCAGCTACAAGGGGTGACCCGCCGGGCCGTCGGGTGGCCGCTGCTCGTCCAGGCCGGCCTGGTGCTGGGCGGGTACGCGGCCGTCCGCCCGATGACCGGGTACCGGGCCATCGAGTTGCAGGCCGGCAACACCGGCATCGGGCTGCTCGCGGCCAGCTTCTCGGTACTGCCGTTGCTGCTCGCGTACCCGGTGGGCCGGCAGGCCGACCGGTTCGGCCCGGCCCGGCTGATGGTGGTCGGCGTCGTGCTGTTCACCGGGGCGGGAGTGCTCGCCATGCTGGCCGGCAGCCTGCCGGTGCTGCTGGTGGCCAGCGCGCTGCTCGGTCTCGGCCAACTCGTCAGCGTTGTCGGCCAGCAGGCCACCGTCGCGGTGAGCGGCACCGCGAACCTCGACCGTGGTTTCGGCCTGCTCACCGCGGCCGGGGCGGTCGGGCAGGCGGTCGGCCCGCTGCTGGCTGCCGGGGCGGCGAGCGTCCCGGGCGTCGGCCCGTCACCGGCGGCCGTCGGGTTGGCCGTCGGCACGGCGATCTGCGCCGCCTCGGCGCTTTGCCTGAGACCATTGCTGCGGGCCGCGCCCCGGTCCCGCGCCCCGGCCCCCCGGTCGTCCTGGCGGGTGGCGGCCGGCATGGTCGGCGTACCCGGGATGGCCGCGACTCTGGTCGCCGGCGGCGTGGTGCTGGCGGCGCTCGACCTGCTCTCGGTCTTCCTGCCGGCCTGGGCCGACGAACGCGGTGTCCCGGTCGCGGCGGTGGGCGGGCTGCTCGCGCTGCGGGCCGCGGTCACCCTGCTCGCCCGGCTGGTCGTCGACCGGGTGGTGGCCCGCGCCGGCCGCCGGCTGACCATGGTGGCCTCGATCGCCGTCGCCGGGCTCGGCCTGCTGGTGCTGCCGCTGGTCCAGCTCCCCGGCGCCGCCGTTATCATGCTGCTCCTCGGGATCGGGCTGGGCGTGGCGCAACCGCTGGCAATGTCCTGGGTGGCCGACGCCGCCCGCCCCGGCACCCGGGGCGCCGCGATGGGCCTGCGGCTGACCGCGAACCGCCTCGCCCAGACCGCGCTGCCGGTCGCGGTGGGAGCCTTCTCCGCCGGCGCGGCCGGCGTGTTCTGGGCGGTCGGCGCGCTGCTCGCCCTCTCGGCGGGCGCCCTGCTCCGGATGCCTCCGGACCGAACCCGGCCGCCCGCTCCACCGGTGTAGAAACAACATCGGCCCTGTCTCACTTTCGGTGGTGACGAAGGGCGACAGACGCTGCGAAGGTTGATGACAACCAGCAGCGGGTGGCAGCGGTATGAACTCGCTTCCGTCCGATCTCGCCAAAGATGAGGCAAGATCGGACGGCGCATGGGGGGCATCTCGCTGGGAAGCCGTTCAGCGCTCATGACATCTCGCCCGGTTACCGCGGGCGGACGATCGGGTCGTAGACCCGGGCCGCGCCGTCGACCAGGTCGAGCGGGGCGTGGAAGCCGGCGTCCGCCAGCCGTATCTTCGTCGGGTGGGGTTGCTCGTCGGTGATCCAACCGTTGACGACGCTGGTCATGAGAATTCGTCGGTCAGCATTTCCTCGGCGCCGGTGCCCTCCATCGCCGACAGGTTCAAAGCACCAGGCACGTTGCGGCGGGCGGACAGGGGCGCGTAGCGGCACCACGCGCCGATCGGCGCGACGGCTGGCCTACAGGTGCAGCGGCACGATGAGGATCGTTGCGCAGTCGGGTGGGCCCGGGGGCACCCAAACCCGCAGTCGGACCGATGTGTCCTTCTCGCGTGTGTGAAGGTACACAACCCACGAGCCCTTGGTGGCGCGCTCCGCGGAGAGCGTCCGCGATGGGTGGTAGCCGGCCGCGATGACGGCAGCTCTCGCCGCTTCGACAGCCTCCTCGACAGTGAGCGGTGCGTCAGCCGACGGAGCGCGGCGGCGCCATCGCTCTGTTACCAGCCGAAACATCCGCCTCGCGGTGGCCACGACACCCGCGTCGATCCGGTTGCCGACCACCCCGCCGGCCGCGGCGGCGCCCAGGAACTTCGCGACCTCCACGACGATGTCGTGGCTGGGCGCGGAAAGCGGTGGGTTCGCAGCGAGGTCGGAGGGACGGCGACGATCAAATGCGATCCACGCCTCGGCGGGTCCGCAGTCCACAGGTTCGCGCAGCAGCGCGCCATAGGCGAGGAGCATCCGCCGCAGGAAACCCCGAGAGACGACCTCGTCGCATCCGGCGAGATGCGCCGCGAGGGCAACTGCCCCGTCGTCGAACTGATCCGCATCCTCGGATTGGAGCTTGCGAGGCTCATCCTGGAGCTGCTCGCTGTGTGGACAGCTGAAGCCAAGGCAATAGTCACTCGCGATCCGGGCCCCTGGCCCCCACTGCCAGGACATGTCGTAGCCCGACACCTCTTGGCGAATCTTTCCGGCCAATGCTGCCTTCAGCCGAGGCTGACCGGTGACATGTCGATCCTCGTCGTAGGCAACCATTCCCCACCGAAATTTCTAATACCGTGAGGTGATGATAACCGCAGTCCGCCACGTGCACGTCCAGCCGCACGAAGCTCGGAGCTGCCACGGCTTAGCCTCGACGCTGATTTTTTTCGCCGGGGTTGTGGAGTCGACGCTGTCGATCGTCGTCACGTACGACCCTCAGCGCGGCCGGGCTCGGGTGGCACGTCATCGTCGCCGAAGGGCTTGGCGTGGGTTGGGTCTCCTTCTGTCGGAAGGCGTTCCTTGCCGAACTGCTGGGCGTGCCGGCCGGTGGCCCGGTTCTGCGTCGGCCGGTCACGCGCCCGGAGGTCGTGCCTGACCTGGAACGGCACGGGTGGCGGCGGCCTGGGACATCGCCGAGGCGGTGCACCGCGACCGCTGGCCGCGCCGGGGTGATTGATCGACCGAACGGCCAATCCAGGTACGTCTATGTGATGGTTACGCTGGCGTTGCATTGAGTCATCGCTTGGCTACGTTGGGGGAGTTCCATGCGTACCACCGTCAAGGTCCTTGCCGCGTCCGCGCTTGCCGCTCTGGGCCTCGCCGCCGCCGGTGCCACCCCGGCCCTCGCCGCCGCCGCAGCGCCCTTCTGCGAGTCCGGCGCCTCGCAGTTCTACTGCGACGGCAGCAGCACCGGCACGACGACCTGGAGCGTCACCTGGTACTCCGGCAGCGTCGGCACCTTCACGACCGCCGGGTCGACCCTCTTCGCCGCCTGCCCGGCCAGCAACCTCGGTCACCCCGTGCGGGCCAGCTACAGCTACTTCGACGGCAGCACGACCCAGTACAGCGGCACCACCCAGTTCATCTGCCGCAGCGGCCCCTGGCAGTAGAGCCGTCCGCCGGCGTACGGGTCACCCGCGTGCTCTTTCCATCGACCTGCCTCAACCCCAGGTCGTCACGCAGGCGACGTCGGACGAACCTGGTCATTCGAGATCTGTGGCAGGGCCGGGTCCCCATGGGCGGTGGTGCCGGCGCAGCAATGGGATGGCCGGCCGGCGCGCACCTCAACCGCGCGCCGTGCTGTCGTTCGCCACCAGCTCGACCGCCTGAGGCGAAGCGGCACGCCCCGGGCCGAGCCCCAGCCGTACGAACAGTTCAGCGTCCCGGCCGATGCCGCCTGAGATCGTTCGACCCCCAGCCATGTTCCGGGACTGCCGGGGACCCTTTGGCAACCGACCACCACCTATCCGAGGAGCTAGCTTATGTCCACAGTCCGACGACTCACCGCCGCTGCGGCGCTCGCCACGGCGATGCTGGCATCGAGCCTCACCGCCGCCTCTCCGGCTTCGGCTGCCCCGCCGGGGGTGCAGGTCTTCACCGGCTACGGCATCAGCTCGATCCCGCAGATCGCATTGATCAACGCCCAGAACCAGGCCCGTAACCTGGCCTATGCCGCAGGTTATCCGGAGCCGTTCATCCAGTGCGCCAACGGGGCGTCCTGGGTGACTCAGTCGATGCCCAACTTCTACTCGGCGCAGGCCCAGATCATCTGCGCCGCGTGAAAGCTCCCCCGGGTGACCGGGTCGAAGTGTCGATCGTGCCAGGGCTGCTGCCAAGCGCAGCCTGCCGTGGTGAGCACACCCAGCGACGACTGAACGGCGACGCTCCCACGTAAGCGTATGGGGGTGCGGCGGCCGGCGGGCCCATCGGAAGCTCGCCGGCCGACTGCCGGTGCGCTCGCCGCGCAATGGGTCACCGGGCAGCCAAGTCCGGAAACAAGCCTCCGGCCCGACGCGCTATTGGACCGGAAAGTCGGCTGACCTCGCATTGGCCATGTCATTTCTGTTAACCACAATTGACATTCGTGTGAAGTTAGCGGCGGGCTCCGTCACCGCCCGTGACGAAGCGCAGGATCCGTCCCAACCGGCGGATCGACGATCCGCCACTGCCCGCCAACGAGCTTGTTTACATTGAGGCATATCATTTGCTAGTGTCCCCGATACGAAAAGCCACAAGCCATGCGGGCAGGCTTTATTCAGCCGCAGGTCACCCCGACCCCATATCGATCACTCAGTGGCCCGAAAGTGGAGGTCGGCTGTGCGTACGCTGCTGCTCTTCGATGGCCTTGGCGGCACCAACGACAATCTCCTACCGGCGCTCCGCAGCCTTTTCGCCACTCCCGAGAATGCGGCTTACTGCCAGGCTGTGAGGGAAACCCTCGACCAGGTGGCGGCCTATCTCGACCCGCCGACACCGGCACGGAGCGGGCCGGCGGATCTTCCGCTGCGGCAATGGCTGGGTCCGGCGACCGGCGCCTCCGACGAGGTCCTGCGCAACTCGGTTTCCGCCGGGCTCTGCGTGCACATCCTCCAGGTCTGCCACCTGCAACCGGCTCGGCGCCGCGCGGAGGGCGTCGTCGGGTCGCTGGGCCACAGCATCGGTCTGCTGGCCGCCATGATCGCCGGGATGCGGCTGCGGCGGATGGACGAGTTCCTGGACGTGGCCTCCGTGTGCCTGCGGTTGTTAGCGCTAACCCTGGTCCGGGGACATCAGCTCACCACCGCCGCCACGCCCGACGCCGACGCCGTCGACCGCTATCTGGCCAAGGCCCGCCGGGGTGCCCCACCTGGGCCGATGGCCTCCCTTGCCGGCCTGCCCCGGGACGACCTGCGAGGCATCGTCGAGGCGTTCAACACCGGCGGGGGGTCACTTTCGGTGAGCCTGGTCAACTCGCCGGACACCTACGTGCTCAGCGGCCCGGCGGGGGAGTTGCTCGACCTCTACGTCGACCACGAGGCGCTGTTCGAGCGGACCGGCGTGAGCTGGGCGTTCCTGACCACCACCATCCCGTTCCACAGCGCGCACCTCGCGCCGGCGGCGGAGCGGGTCGGCGGCGACCTGCACTTCATCGGCGACCTGCCGGGCGGCGACAGACTGCGGCTGCCGGTGTACGCCACCGACGGCCCACGCAATCTCCAGGGGTCGTCGGATCTGGTGGATGAGTTCCTCACCCAGGTACTTCTCCGCCCCATCGAATGGGAACTCGTGACGCGACACGCAATCGACGACGCGGCCGTCGACCACATCGTGGACTGCGGGCCGGGGCCGGCCGCACGACGGTTTACCAGGGAGTGCCTGCGGGGCAGCGCGCAACGTCTGGTTTTTGAGCCGATCCAACAGTTTTCCGCTGCCCAGGCGACAGGAGGCCAGCATGCAGTGTCTGCTCTTTCCCGGCCAGGGCGTGCAGCGCAAAGGAATGGGCGCTGATCTCTTCGCCCAGTTTCCGGAGACGACCGCGCTGGCGGACGGGATTCTGGGTTACTCCATCGAGGAGCTGTGCACCCGGGATCCGCACAGAAGGCTGCGGGACACCCAATTCGCCCAGCCCGCCGTTTTTGTGGTCAACGCATTGCTGGGAATGCAGCGGGCCAACGAGCAGCCGGACGCCTACCGGTTCTTCGCCGGACACAGTCTGGGCGAGTACAACGCGCTGGTCGCGGCCGGCGTGCTCGATTTCGGTACCGCGCTGCGGCTGGTACGACGCCGAGGGGAGCTGATGGCCGGTGTCACCGGCGGAGCCATGTCGGCGGTGCAGGGGGTGCCGGCCGCCTTCGTCCAGCGCGTCCTGCGGGAGACCGGGCTGTCCAGCGTCCACGTGGCGAACCTGAACGCCGACACGCAGACCGCGATAGCCGGCGATCGGGTCGAGGTCGCCGTCGCGGCCAAGGCGATCGGCGCCCTGCCCGGTGCCCGAGTCGTCCCGCTCAACGTCAGCGGGCCGTTCCACAGCCCCCTGATGGCGCCGGTCGAGCCCGCACTGCGCGAACTGCTGCAAGCCTGCGCGTTCGCCGACGGCCACGGCACCGTGGTGTCCAGCGTGACCGGTGCGGTCTTCCGCCCCGACGAGGGCGCCGAACTGCTGGCCCGCCAGGTGTCCACGCCGGTGCAGTGGGTGCGCGCGGTCACCACGTTGCGGGCGGCGGGAGTGACCCGGTTCGACGAGGTCCACGGAAGCACCCTGACCGCGCTGGTGAGCCGGATCCACTGAAGGGACAACGGAGCATGAGCATCGCGATCGTCGGCACCTCGGTGGAACTGCCCGGGGTGGACGGCCTGGAAGACCTCTGGCGGGTCATCAGTACGGGCGCCAGCCTCACCCGGCCGTTCCCGCCGCACCGCCGGGACACCCTGGCCGAGTACATCCACTATCTGCGGGCCACCACCGTCGAGCCGGTGGAGGATGACGACCTGGACTTCCACAACGGCTGCTTCCTCGACACCGTCGACACGTTCGACTACGCCGTGTTCGGGATGACCCCCCGGCAGGCCACGCTCACCGATCCGCACCACCGCATGGTGCTGCGCGCCATGTTCCTCGCCCTGGAGGACGCCGGATACTCCGCCGACCGGCTCCGTGGCAGCCGGACCGGGGTCTTCGTCGGCTTCGCGACCAACCCGGGCGCGACCTACATGGACTACCTCTCCCGGATCGAGCCCTCGGCCAGCCAGCAGGCGATCACCGGCAACATCCCGGCCATGCTGGCCAACCGCCTCTCCCACCTGCTCGACCTGCGGGGGCCGAGCATTGTCGTCGACACCGCCTGCTCGGCCACCCTGGTCGCGGTGCACCAGGCCAAGAACGCCCTGCTGGCGGGGGACTGCGAGCTGGCGGTGGTGGGCGGCGCCCGGATCGTCTTCGCGCCGGTCAAGCATCCCCACTCGGCGATCGGCATCGAGTCGTCCGACGGTGTCACCCGGACGTTCGACGAGGCCGCCGACGGCACCGGCTTCGGTGAGGGCTCCGGCGCCGTCGTGCTCAAACGGACCGAGCAGGCCATCGCCGACGGTGACCAGATCTACGCGATCCTGAAGGGCAGCGCGGTCAACCACGACGGCCACACCGACGGCATCACCAGCCCCAACTCCCAGGCGCAGGCCGACCTGCTGCTCGCGGCGTGGCAGAACGCCGGCATCGACCCGCGCACGCTCGGCTACTTCGAGGCCCACGGCACGGCCACCCGGGTGGGCGACCCGATCGAGCACGAGGGCATGAAGCTGGCCTTCGCCCAGCACACGGCGGAGCGGAACTTCTGCGCGGTGGGCACGGTCAAGGCGAACGTGGGCCATCTGTTCGAGGGCTCCGGGGTGATCGGCCTACTCAAGGCGGTGGCGGTGCTGCGGCATCGGATGCTCCCGCCACAGGCCAACTTCGTCACGCCCAACCCCAAACTCGACTTCGCCACCGGACCGCTCTTCGTCCCCACCGAACTGCGTCCGTGGGAGTCGCCGACGGGCCCGCGTCGCTGCGGGGTGAGCGCGTTCGGCCTGGGCGGCACGAACGCCCACGTCGTGGTCGAGGAGTACGTCGCGGCGCCCCGCCCGCTCGCCCCCGCCGGTGAACACCTGTTCACGCTGAGCGCGGCCACGCCCCGTTCACTGACCGGGCTGGTCCGCAGCTATCTGGCGTTCATCGACGGCGGCGGGCTGGACGACCTCGACATCGCCGACGTCTGCTACACCACCCAGGTCTCGCGTTCGGCACACCGCTATCGGATCGCCCTGCTTGTCACCGGCCCCGACGATCTCCGCCGAGCGCTGGAAGGGGTCCTCGCCGACATCCCGCAACCCGTCGTCGGCCGGCTCGCCGAGGCGGCGGAGGAATACCTGCGGGGCGCTCCGGTCGACTGGCGGGCACTCGCCGCCGGCCAGGCGCGTCGGGTCGTCCGGCTGCCCCGCTACGTCTTCGACGAGAGCACCGCCTGGCTGAGCTTCCCGGACGACTGGCGGCAGACGTTGTCGCTGGAGCGCGCCACCGAGCACCATCCGGTGACGCACGACGTCGAACTCCGGCCCATGCCGGCAGCGGCACCGGAGACGACCCCGGCGGGCACCGTACTGGCGCTTGTCGACCCGGCGACCGAGGCCGGCGGGTTGCTGGCCGCCGCCCTGCCCGCGGCGAGTCGGATCGTCCGCCTCGGTGAGCCGGTCGGCCCCGGCGAAGAGGTGTTCGCGGCCGACAGCGTGGCGTCGATCGAACGCATCGTGCGGCTCGTCGACGAACACGACGTCACCCACCTCGTCTACGCCCTGGCGTTCGAGGACCGTGCGGCGACCGACATCGAGGAGGTCGAACGTCGATCCACCAAGAACCTGTACGGCCTCTTCCACCTGACCAAGGCGCTGATGGCTGCCGGCGCGAAGCTCGACCTGGTGGTGCTGACCCGGACCGCGGTCAGCGCCCACCAGGGCGAGACGACGGCGGTCACCGAGAACGCCGCGCTTGTCGGCTTCGGCAAGGTGATCGTGCGGGAGTACCCGTACGTCAAGGTCAGGCACATCGACGTCGACCTGGCCGTGTCCCCGGCCGCGCTACGCGCGGAGATCCTCGCCGACGAGCACGGCCTGTCGGTCCTCCGGGGCGAGCAGCGGCTGCGCGAGGTCTTCGTCGAGGTCCCCGAGATCGACCTCAGCGTCGGGGCCGAGGGGCCGCGGCCGTCTCTCAAGCCGGGTGGCACCTACCTGATCACCGGCGGCACCGGCGCGCTCGGCCTCGCCGTCGCCCGCGACTTCGCCGTCGCCCAGCACGACATCACGGTGATCCTGCTCAGCCGATCCGGACTGCCGCCCCGCGACCGGTGGGACGAGTTGACCGGGCCCGCTTCGGACGGTCCGCAGGCGAACCGGATCCGGGCGGTGCAGGAGATGGAGGCACTGGGCGCCACGGTGGGCGCGGTGGCGGCCGACGCGGGCGACAGCAAGGCACTGGCCGAGGCGGTCGCCCAGATCCGCCTTCGACACGGCCGGATCGACGGCATCGTGCACGCCGCCGGCCTCCCCGGCGGAAGCACTGTCATGTTCCGCCACCTCGACGACTTCGACGCCGTCGTACGAGCGAAACTGCACGCCGCCTTCGTGCTCGACGAGGCGACCCGGGACGACCCGCCGGACTTCGTCGCGTACTTCTCCTCGGTCGCCTCGGTCTTTCCGGCCCCGGGTCAGGCCGACTACGCCGCCGCCAACTACTACCTGGACAACCTGGCCAGGTCCCGGGCCGGCGGGCGGTGCCACGTCATCGCGCTGGACTGGGTGGCCTGGAAGGAGATCGGCATGGCGGTCGACTTCGGCACCAACGGCGACACCATGTTCAAGGCCATCCCGACCGCGGTGGGCCTGGCCGTCCTCGACGCCGGCCTGCGCTCCCGCCGCTCGCGGCTCTTCGCCGGCGAACTCAACTACGGTGGCGAACTCATCCACCTGCTGCGTTCCTACGACGTCGGGCTCTCCGCCGACATCGAGGCGACTGTGGAACGGCACATGCACGCGCTGGAGGCCCGGCTGGCGAAGGCCACCGACAGGATCCAGTCGACGGTCGCGGCGGTGCCTGTCGAACTCGACGGCCGCGCCGGTGGCGACTACTCCGACACCGAACGGTCGGTCGCGCAGTGTCTGTCACTCGCCTTCGGCTACGACCGGCTCGACGTGGAGGCCGACTTCTTCGACCTGGGCGGCGACTCCATCATGGCGACCACGGTGGCCAACAACATCGCGGTCTACCACGGTGTGTCGTACGACGTCGCGGACCTGCTCGCCGACCGCACCGTCGCCGAGATCGCGTACCACGTCGACGAACTGCGGGAGTTCGGCGCGAGCGGCAACTGAGCGACGACCGGGATCGGGGACGTCATGACCGACATGACAAAGGGGCCGCCGCTCCGGCAGATCGTCGGCTTCGCCCTGCCGCTGACCGCGGCCAGTCTGTTCCAGCAGGTGTACCTCCTCGTCGATGGCATCGTCGTCGGGCGCTACGTCGGCGTCGAGGGGCTGGCCGCGGTCGGGGCGAGCGGGCCGCTGTTCTATCTGCTGAACGCGATGTTCATCGGGCTCGGTACCGCGTTCACCATCCGCCTGGCGCACCTGCGCGGCGCCGGGCAGGACCGGCAGCGGCGCGACGTCGTGGTTTCCCTGGCCCTGGTCACGGTCGTCTGGATCGTGGGCTGCGTGCTGCTGGTCACCGTGCTGGCCGAGCCGGTGCTTGCGCTGATGGGAATCACGGGCGAGTTGGCCGAGCAGTGCGCCCGCTTCATCCAGGTGCTCTCCCTCGGTTTCCCAGGCATCTTCGGGTCCGCCGCGGTCAGCGCCTACCTACGCGGCCTCGGCAACTCGCGGGCGGCGATGTGGGTGCAGGCCGCCGGGAACCTGCTGAACATCGGGCTGGCCCTGCTCTTCGTCGGTGGACTGGGCTTCGGAATCGCCGGTGCCGCGTTGGCCACGGCGGTGGCCAGCAGCGCCGCCGCGGTCATCGGAGTCGTCGCGTCGGCCCGGATCTATCCCCTGCCACCCGGCCGGCCCGCCCGCGAGGCCGTACGCGGCGAACTCGTCGACGCCACCCGGCTCGGTCTGCCGCTGGCCACGCAGCACATCATCCTCGCCGTCGGGATCATGGTGCTGGTCTGGATCATCGAGCCGTACGGCGAGGTGGTGATGGCGGCCTTCACCGTCGTCGCACGGGTCGAGGCGTTCAGTGCCATCCTGTTCCTGTCCTTCTCCGGGGCGGTCACCACGTTCGCGGCGCAGAACCTCGGCGCCGGCCACCACGAACGGGCCAGGCACGCCCTGTTGCGGACCCTGGGGTTGACCTTCGCGCTGACGCTGGTGTTCTCCGCCGTGGTCCTGCTGGCACGCGCCCCGATCGCCGCGCTGTTCACCGACGACCCGACCACCCGGCGGGTCACCGGCGAGTACCTGACGATCATCTTTCCCTTCCTGCCGCTCTACACCCTGATGGTGGTCCTGCACGGCTACCTCAACGGTGCCCGCCGCACCACGGCACCACTGATCTGCACCATCGTCGCCTTCGTCATGGTTCAGATCCCGTTCGCGTACCTACTCAGCCGCCCGTTCGGCATCCACGCCATCATGTGGGCCGTGGTCGCGAGTTGGACCGTCGGTCTGTCGTACTCGACCTTCTGCCTGCGACAGGTACTCAGATCGCCGGCGAACCCGGCACCCGGCAATGTGTCCACCGTCGTGGAGGTGCCAAGCTCCCCATGATCACTATCCGCTCGGCCGACCTGGAGTTCCATGGTGGACGTTCCCGAACGGCCCCGCTGGCCTGGGGTCAGGAGGTCATCTGGGACCTGATCCGCGACTGGGAGGACACCCGATCGTACGCCGTGCTCATCAAGTGGCTGCCCATGCCGCTGCTGTTGAGCGTCGGCGACGTGCTGGAGAGCCTGGCTGAGCTGATCCGGCGCCACGAGGCGCTCCGCACCATGTACCACCCCACCGCCAGGGGCGACGCGATCCAGGAGGTCCTCGGCTCGGGGTCGCTCCCGGTCGAGCTGGTCGACCGCTCGGTCGACGATCCGAAGGACTACGCCAGCATCGTCACCGACTGCCTGGAGCGCGCCGCGGAACTCGGCTTCGACCATGACAAGGAACTTCCGGTCCGCTTCTCGGTGATCCTTCAGGACGGCATCCCGATCCTGCTCACGCTGGCCGTGTCGCATCTGTCCGCCGACTTCACCAGCGCTGAACTGCTGGTCACCGAACTCACCGCCCTGCTGGGAGCCCGCGCGGCCGGCGCGCCACCGCCACCCGCCCAGCCCGTGTCACAGCCGGCGGACCTCGCGCGGATGGAGAACGGGCCGCAGGGACAGCTACTGAACATCCAGGCTGCGCAGTTCATCCGGCGCCAGCTCGAACGAACCCGCCCGGAGATGCTGCCGGCACGGGCCACTCCGGTCACGCCACGGTTCTTCCGTGGGCAACTGGAGTCCGACGCAGTGGCCGTCGCGATCGGCCCGGCGGCCCGCCGCCACCGGACGACCCCCTCCACGATCCTGCTTTCCATCACCTCGGCGCTGATCCGGTGCGTCTGCCCGGGGCCCAACTACCCCATCGACATCATGCAGGGCAACCGCACGACACCGGAGCTGGCCGGCACGGTCAGCAACCTCAGCCAGGGGATCCTGACCGTGATCGAGCTGACCGCGGATTCCTTCGCCGCTCTGGTCCGTCACTGCTCGGCTGTGCTGGCGGAGGCGAGACGGTACGGCCGGCACCGCCAGCGCAGCACCCTGGACATGATCAGTTCGGCGGGGGCACGACGGGGATGCCAGTTCAACGACATCTGGTCGGCGCTGCCCGGCCGGCCCACGAGACCGCCCGCCACCCTCGACGAACTGGCCGCGACGACCCGGTCCACCACCTTCTCCTGGCCCGAGCGGGTGCCCATGAAGAACAAGGATCTCTTCATGGGGATCCGGGGCACCGCCGAGCGGATCCACCTCTCGCTGTTCGCCGACACGGCCCTGCTGCCGCCCGGCGACATCAGGGCGTTCCTCGACACGTTCGAGCGGGTCGCCGTGACCCTCGCGTACGAGGATCCCGCGCTTGAGCTGATTGCCGACTGGTTCGCCGAGAGCTGCGCCAGGTACGCCGAGATCGACCGCTGATCTGCAACCGCCACCGGGTCTGCCCGGGTAGGTCAGCCCCCAGCAGGCGATCAGGTGAACTCATGAAGTTGCAGAGAGGAGAGAAACCGAACTGGGACAGGGCGTTGAGTGGCCTCTCGAAGGCCATCGCGTACGGGGCGACCGCCGGCATCCCCGCTCAGGTGTACCGCGCGTACCAACCGGATGCTGGGGACTCCAATCAGGTGGTGTTCGACCGGAACGCGATGCGTTGGGCGGCTCTCCCCGCGGGTATCAGCGCGGCAGGGGCCTTCGCGTCCTTCGTGTTCGACAAGCGGGCGCGCGCCCAGATGGAGAAAGAGGCTCGGGCCAATCAGCATCACGGTGCCGCCGGCCTGGAATCCAGGGGTGCGGAGGGCCGGGAGCGGGGGCAGGAAGAAGTCGCGGTTCGCGACCGGCGCAAGGGCAAGGGCAAGGGCAGGGCCGCGGCGCCCGGATCCTGATGTTCGGTCCGGCTGTTGTCGCAGGATGTGAGGGCGGTATCCGTGGCGGGTGAGAATCAGCGGTCCGAGCCGGCCGGGGATGACGGTGCCGGGGCAGAGCCGAGGCGGGAGGCGCCCGCTGCCGAGACGACGGCTAAGCCGTTCTTCATTCTTTACCACAGTGGCCCGGACTACGTGGAAGAGCTGCGTCGGTTGTCGATGTGGGTGGAGAGGCTTCTGATCCCGGTGTACGGCGAGGAGGTGACGTCCGGGGCGCCGTGGTGCCCGCGCTGGCACGAGCACACCGAGGCCATCGCCTATTTCCACGGTCTCTGGCTGGCCTGGCAGGACAAGACCGGCCCAAAGGCCAGTCTGACCGGCCCGTCCGAATGGCACCGGGACCACCTCGGTCCCACCATGACCGTGCTCCGCAGCCCTTCGGGTCCCTTCGCAGGGTGTAAACCCGGGGCGCACCGGGCCAAGGAACGCCCACCTGTCGAACGTCAGGGCTCCGGGCGATGATGAGCTGACACCGGAGTGCGCCGGCCCACCGGAGACCGGACGGCGGGCCGGCACGCCGACCGGTTCTGGTTACCGCGACCGCCGCGAATCGGCCGGCCGTGGTCGAACTGGTCACAGGCGTGGCCGTGGCCGGCCAGCAGCCGGCGGGTGATCTCGGCGGGTACGGCTCCGGTGTACGCCTGAGCCTCGCCGAGCCTGAGCGAGTCGAATCGACGCGCCGTCAGGCGTGGGCGTGGGCGTGGTCGGCCGCGGCGGCGCGGGCGGCTCGCACGAAGGCCGCGACGTGTCGTGACCGGCTGTTCTCCGGCCATGCCACGACGAGCGTCGCTGGTGGGGCGTCTCGCACCGCACGGTACGTCACGCCGCGGTGGGGCCGGTCCAGCGCCGACTCGTCGACCATTGCCACCGCCCGACCCAGCGCGACGAGCTGCATCAGCTCGCCGACGTCGCGCACCACCGGTCCGGGGCCGCCGTCGACTGCCTCCGGCCACTGCGGCATCGTCTCGCCGGCCAGGTCCGCCAGGCACACGCTGTCACAGGCCACAAGCCGATGCCCCTCGGCCAGGGCGACTACCCGCCGCTCCACGCTGAGCGCCTCGCGTGCCAACCCCTGTAGGTCGTTCTGCGGATGGTGCAACAGGCCCACGTCGGCTCGCCCGCTGTGCAGCATCGCGGCCCGCTCGCCCAGCGAGAACGCGAACTGCACCGGCAGCGCGTCCGGTTCCGACTCGTACGCAGTCAGGATCCGCGGCAGCAGGCCCCCGTCGCCGCCGGGCTTCATCGCGAGTACCAGTGAACGCTGGGCAGCGCCGGCCCGACGCGATCGGTGTACCGCCGCCGATATCGCATCCAGCGCCACGCGGGCCTCGTCGAGCAGCACCTCACCCGCCGCGGTGAGTTGGTTGCCGCGGCTCGTGCGCTCCAGCAGCGCGACACCCATGCGGTGTTCCAGCCGCCGGATCGCGCGTGACAGCGGCGGCTGCGCGATGCCGAGGCGGGCCGCGGCCCGGCCGAAGTGCAGTTCCTCGGCGACTGCCACGAAGTACCGCAGCTCGCGGGTCTCGACGTCGTCCATACCGCAACGGTATCGGGCACCCACCCGATCGGTCTTGGACGGCGGTGTCGCCGCGCTGGTCGGATAGGGGTATGTCGACAACAAGGATCGCCCTGGTGACCGGGGCCAACCGGGGTATCGGCGCGGCGATCGCGCAAGGGCTCAGCGAGCGCGGCATGACCGTGGTCGTCGGGGCGCGCGACGCCGCCTCCGGCGAGCAGACCGCGCAACGTCTCGGCGGCCGTGCGGTGCCGCTCGACGTGACCGATGACGGCTCGGTGCGCGACGCTGTCGCTCTCGTGGAGCAGTGGTACGGACGGGTCGACGTGCTCGTCAACAACGCCGGCATCTCGGGCGGTCCCGCGGGTCAGCTCGCCGGCCAGGTGGACTTGGCGATCATGCGGGCGGTGTTCGAGACGAACCTGTTCGGCGTGGTGCGGCTCACCGAGGCGTTCCTACCGCTGCTGCGCAAGACGGTCGGCGCCCGCGTCATCAATGTCTCCAGCGGCACCGGGTCGATGGCCTGGCAGTCCGACCCGGGCCGCGCATTCGCCTCGTCGCAGATCGCGCTCGCCTACCCGACGTCGAAGGCGGCGCTGAACATGCTCACCGTGCTGTACGCCAAGGCCCTGGCCGCCGACGGGATCGCGGTCAACGCGGTGGCGCCGGGCGCATGTGCCACGGACTTCGCCGCCACACTGGGCCTGTCGCTGGAGCGTACCGCTGAGCAGGGCGCCGCGATCGCCGTACACCTGGCAACCGTGCCGGACAGCCCGACCGGCGCATTCCTCCAGGACGACGGGCCCGTCCCGTGGTGAGCCGAAGAGCCCACGCCCCGTCCGCGACGGGGCTCTGGCGTTCATCGTGTACTGGGACGAGATCAAGCGTGATGCTCCGGGCCGTACCCAGCGACGCCCGCCCGCACTGCCGGCCGGCGGACCCGCAGCCGACGCTTCACCGACGGGACACTCCTCGTGCTGTCCGTCCATCCGGCCGGCGCGGAACCGCCGGAACTGGTGACCGTGACCGTCCTCGTGACCGTGTGGAACTGGCCGCTAACGGTCGAGCCGGTCACGCCGGTCGTCGACCTGCTGCTGCCCGCCGACTCATGCCTGCCGGTTCTCGGTCCTGCGGGCGATGTCGGGCAGGTGTTCCGGCAGCGCCACGGAACGCAGATCGGCCAGCACGTCGTCCAGGAGGCGGGTGATCCGCGGCTGGTCGCGTCCCGCCCGCCGGACGTCGTCGACCGCGACCGCGAGGAAGCCGTCGAAGTCCTGCGCCCGCGCCCGTACGCGCGGTGTGCCGTCGGGGTCGTCGACGAGCAGGCGGTGACCCTGGCGGCCGGCCAGGCGGCGTAGCAGGTCGTGCATCTCCTGGACGCTGCGCACCGCGGTGGTGGTGTCGTTGATCCCGGGGGACAGGGCCCGTTCGGCGATGTCGGTCAGCTGCCGGAACCCGAACCCGACGTCCTGTCCGGGGGTCCGCTCCACGCCGAGGTTCACCGCGATGCACGCACGGGCGTCCGGCACGGGCGTGGGGGACGGGCCGCCGGGCTGTGGGTGGGCCGCGATAAGCGGTTGCCCGGCCACCACGAAGTCGCCCGGCGCGGGCAGGACCGACAGGGCGCAGTCGTGTTCGCGGGCGAGCGCGGCGAGCCGGCCGAGGTCGACGTGCTGGATCATGCCGGGCTGCACCGAGTTGATCACCTGCACCGGCGGGGTCAGGGGCGCGGCGGGCGCGGCGGCCGGTCCGACCGGATACTGCTCCTCGATGACCCGGCGGGTTTGGGCGCCGACCGCCGCGATGATGTGTGAGACCCGCATGACGGTGGTGACGTGGTGCAGGTAGTAGACGAACAGCCCGCTGCTGGCGAGCACGAGGACCATCGTCACGGCGAGCGACAGCTCCGGCAGCCGGGCGTCGGAGCCGGCCGGCAACGCCGCCAGCACCACCATGGCGAACAGCGCGGTTGCCAGGAAGGTGCCCAGAGCGGCTTGCGTGATCCGGTCCCGCAGAAAGGTCCGCAGCACCCGGGGGGAGTACTGGCTGCTGGCGAGTTGGACGGCCACCACGGTGATCGAGAAGACCAGTGCGGTGAACGAGATCATCGCGGTGATGATCGACGACAGCAGCGACCGGGCGCCGGCGACGCTGCTGGGCAGGAACCCGCCGGTCGGCAGGCCCAGCCGCAGCTCGGCCACCGACAGGCCGAGGGCCAGCAGCACGGCCCCGGCGGCGAACGCCGCCGGCACCAGCCAGAAGCCGGACCAGGCCGCCGCCAGGCGGGACCGGAGGGTGCGCGGAGTGCCGCTCATCCCCCCGTAGTCCCCGGTCGCGCCCATTTGCATACCTGGCGAGTTGATCGACGAAGGCCTGCGGGATCGAGATCGCCAGCACGAACACCGCTGCCATGATCCCGAAGCCGAGCACCGGAAGCACACCATGATCGGCGCGGACCACGTTGCCGAGGGCGGCGAAGCCGGTCCACCACCACCACCACCAGAGCAGCGCCACGACGACCACCTGCGACGCGGCCGGCTCGCGGGCGACGAGGCCGGTGACGTTGAGGAAGGCGAAGACGAAGATCAGGTCGTAGAACGGCTCCAGCCGGGTCACCCGGCTTGCCCGGCGCCACCGGGATCAACCACCGGGACCGGCGGAGACGCGGTGGGCTGCTCACCCGGCCAGTCTCGGGCATCCGGCGCGGGTGGATCCCGGCTTTGCCGTCGCCGCCACCGACTGAGAGCTGCGGCATCGCGGTGTGCGACGCGCCCCCACGGGTACGCCGCGGGCACGCAGTGGAAGGTGCGATGAGTGAGCGTTTGGTGGGCGTCCCACCGGGTAGCCGGCGGCTCTCGGCAAGGGGGTGGGCCATGGACCGCGGCAAGCTCGGTGACGTGGTGGTGGGGGCCGCGGGCGACGTGGCCGGCAGCGTGGTGGACCCGAAGGCGGGCCTGGGCCGGTTGCGCTCCGCGCTCACCGCGCGCGGGTTGGTGACGCTGACCGTCGGTGCGCTGCTCGGTTTTCTCGCGGCACGGTCGATGCGGCGGTCCTGAGCCCGGCCGTCGGGGATGGATGCCGTCACCGCTCTCATCGGTCACCCGGGCTGGCTGGTCTGGGTGGCGGTGAAGGCGTTCCTGCTCTACCTGACCGCCGTGTTCGCGATGCGCCTCGGTGGCCGCCGGACCCTCGCGGAACTGTCCGCGTACGACTTCGTGGCGGCCGTCGCGGTGGGCGCGGTCGTCGGGCGGCTGCCCAGCGCCCCGGACGCCAGCTACCTGTCCGGCGCGGTGGGCTGATCGAGAAGGGGCCGGTGGTGGTCGCCGGGGGCCGGGTGCTCACCGGCAACCTGCACCGCGCCGGTCTGACCCGGGCCGACCTGGACGTCCTGCTGCGCGAGCGCGGGGTGGGCGAGGTCGACGCCGTGCACATCGCCGTGCTGGAGGGGCGGGGACGGCTGTCCGTGCTGCCCGGGGACACCGGGCGTGGGTGACGGCGGCCCGAAACCGGCGACCCTGGTGGGTTTGTGGCGGGGGAGGCCGGGTAGCCGCCGCCCCGTCCGCCCTGCTCCGCGGTGTCCGGTGAAACCCCGCTGACGCGGACGAGGACGGGTGAACCCCGGAAGAGGAGGACGACGTGCAGGAGATCGTGGGCGAGAGCCTGGCCCGACGCCTGGTGGAGTGGGGGGTCGACACCGTGTTCGGCCTACCCGGCGACGGCATCAACGGCCTGATGGAGGGATTCCGCCGGCAGCGGGAGAAGCTGCGGTTCGTGCTTGTGCACCACGAGGAGGCGGCGGCGTTCATGGCCACCGGCTACGCCAAGGCCACCGGCCGGCTGGGGGTCTGCTGCGCCACGTCCGGGCCGGGGGCGATCCACCTGCTCAACGGGCTCTACGACGCCAAGCTCGACCACGTGCCGGTGTTGGCGATCACCGGCATGCAGGAGACGTCGGTGCTTGGCGCGCACTACCAGCAGGAGGTGCACACCACCCAGCTCTACCAGGACGTTGCCTCCTACAACCTGATGGTCACCAACCCGCAGCAGATGCCGGCGGTGGTGGACCTGGCGATCCGTGACGCGATGAGCAAGCGGACCGTGGCGCACCTGACCTTCCCCAACGACGTGCAGGTGGCGCCGGCCTCCGACGACCCGTACCGGCACGTGAGCCCGGGCAAGCCGCCGATGAGCGCCACCACGGTGTCGTACCCGCAGTTGCCGGCCGACCCGCGGGAGCTGGCGAAGGCGGCCGAGGTGCTCAGGGCCGGCCGCAAGGTGGCCATGCTTGTCGGCGTCGGCGCGCGCGGCGCCCGCGAGGAGGTGCTGGCGGTGGCCGAGGCCCTGGCCAGCCCGATCGTCAAGACGTTGCCGGGGAAGCTGGTGGTGCCCGACGACCACCCGTTGACCACCGGTGGGCTCGGCCTGCTCGGCACCGCGCCGAGCGAGGAGCTGATGGAGGAGTGCGACGCGCTGCTGATGGTGGGCACGTCCTTCCCGTACGGGAAGTATCTGCCCGGCCCGGGGCAGGCGAAGGTGGTGCAGATCGACGTGGACCCGAGCCTGATCGGGATGCGGCTGCCGGTCGACGCCCCGGTCTGCGCGGACGCCCGCCTGGCGCTGCGGGATCTGCTGCCGATGCTCGACCATGCCCCGGACCGGTCGTTCCTGGAGAAGTACCAGCGCAAGATGGGCGACTGGCGGTCGGAGATGACCAGCCTGGTGGACCCGGAGCGGTCACCGATCGCGCCGCAGTACCTGATGGGCTGCGTCGACGACGCCGCCGCGGACGACGCGATCCTGACCTGCGACTCGGGGACCATCGCCACCTGGTCGGCGCGGCACTGGACGATCCGCGGGCAACGGGAGTTCTACCTGTCAGGCAACCTGGCCACCATGGCGCCCGGCCTGCCCTATGCCATCGCCATGCAGCACGCCTATCCGGGCCGGCAGGTGATCGCGTTCGTCGGCGACGGCGGCTTCGCCATGCTGATGGCCGAGTTCCTCACCGCGGTCCGGCACGACCTGCCGATCAAGGTGGTGGTCAACAACAACAACTCGTACGGGCAGATCCTGTGGGAGCAGATCATCCTCGGTTATCCCGAGTACGCGGTGCGGCACCGCCAGCCGGAGGCCGACTTCTCCACCTGGGCGCGCGGCTGCGGCGCGTTCGGGGTGAAGGTGACCGACGCGAAGGTGCTGCCGGGCGCGATCCGGGAGGCCCTCGCGCACCCCGGTCCGGCGCTCGTCGACTGCGACGTCAACCCGAACGAGCCGCCGATGCCCGGCAAGATCAAATATGACCAGGCGAAACACTTCACCGAGGCGTTCCTACGCGGGCAGCCGCACAAGGTCGCCACCGTCGCGTCCGTCGCCCGCGACAAGATCAACGAGCTGCGCTCATGACCGCGGTGCTCCCCGACCCGGTCCTGCGTCCACCCGAGCCGGCCCGCGACATCGACCTGACCGCGCTCCGCCATCAATGGATAAATCGCTGACCTGCTGGAGTGCCGTTCCCGCATTTCGGTGGGCTTGGTGTGGGCCGTATTCACGCAGGCGCTCCAAGGAAGGGCGCGCCAGCTGCGTTGAACGGCATGAAAATGCAGGTCAGCAGGCGTGAATCGCCGTGAAGCGGCTGCCCGTTATGTTGGCTTTCGAAGTCCGGTCGGCGTCGAGTGCAGGATCCACCACGGAGTCGGGGGCATGAAGAGGTCACTTGCCGTTCGCTCTACACCGGTGTAGGAAATGTAGTGACGGGCGTGAATGTAAGCTGTCGCGGCTGTCGGGAGGGTTTCGGTGGCCGATCTCGATGGTGAGGCGCGTGCCTTCGATGCGGGAATGCCTTGACGCTCTGAGAGGAGCAGCGACGCGATGTCACACACCATTGGCGCCCGAATGACCAGCCTTGTCACAGCCGCGGCTTTGGTGGTGGTGTCAGTCATCGCGGCCGCCCCGGCGGCTGCCGCGACCGACACGTGGCATTCGAACGACGACGTCTATCACTACTTCAAGGTGCCGCAGTCGCAGGCCAGCAGCATCGTCGGCGGAACGCCGGCAACGCTCGAACTGGAGGCGAACATCGGCCCGAGCGGCACCTGGTCGGCGCTCGCGCTCGACCCGAGCGGCTCGGACTACGCCGCGAACGTCGGTCCGCTCGATCCTGGGCTGTACTACTACCAGTACACCGCGACCATGCAGGACAGGTCGAAGGTGTCCTTCCGCCAGCCTGGCAGCCCGGTGGCGGTGACGTCGAAGCCAAACTGGAACACCTTCTTCGTGCCGGGTGAGTCGGTCGCGTGGATGGACGACATCGCTGCGGGCGGGACGGTGGAGGAACTGTCCTACCCGAGCGCAGCGGCGGCGGAGGGCCGCACCGCCTTGGTGTGGACGCCGCCCGGCTACGACTCCGCCCGGGCCGAGGCGTACCCGGTCCTGTACCTGCTGAGCAGCGAGGGTCAGACCGCTCGTGAGTGGCTGGAACTGGGCCGGGCGAAGCAGATCCTCGACAACCTGGTCGCAGGCGGGGACGCCAAGCCGATGGTGGTCGTCATGGCTGACGCCAATTCCGCCGACCCCCGCGCCGAGCTGCTCAACGCCATCGTCCCCGCAGCACGGGCCGGCTACCACATCTCGTCTCGGCCCAAGAGTCAGGCGCTGGCCGGTGTCGCCACGGGTGCCGAGCAGGCGATGAGCATCCTCCGCAGCGATCCCGGCGCATTCGCCTACGTCGGCTCCTTCTCCGGCTCTGTCGACGGCCCGATCACCAAGGCGGAGGCCAAGGCCATCAACAAGGGCACCAAACTGCTCCGGGCATACGTCGGCAACACGCTCGATCCGTCCTACAACGACAACTACGACCTGCTGGCGGACCTGAAAAAGTCCGGCGTGAAGTTCGAGTTCGACGGCGTCAACCCCGACGACGGCGCCACCTGGGACGCGTGGCGGGAGAACCTGCGGGACTTCGCCGCTCGGCTCTTCGGACAGAAGGTCGTCCGCCACGGCGCCAGCAAGGGACACCGCGCGCTGACCCGGCCGTACGAGCCCCCGGGGGCCGGGTCGATCACGACCCCGCACATCGACCCGCACGGCATCGTCACTTTCGAGACCGGCACCCAGTGGGCTGGCGCCAAGGACGTCACGATCTGGGGCAACTGGGCTCCGAATGGCCAATGGTTCCGGATCCCGATGAACAAGCAGCCCGACGGCCGCTGGCGAACGACGATTGGACCGCTCGACGGCTACTACTACTACCGGTACGTGGTCGACGGCGTCGACATGAAGGACCCGGCCGACACCGTCAACACACACGTGATGGAGTCGCAGCTTTTCGTGCCGGGTAAGTCCGATGCGATGCTGGCCGATGTCCCCGAAGGCAGGGGCGGCACGGTCTCGCTGATGACCTACGACGGAGGCCAGGGCGCAGAGCGCTACGCGTACGTCTGGACGCCGCCAGGCTACGATGCGGACCGCGAAGCTGCCTACCCCGTGCTGTACCTGTACCACGGCGGGGGCCAGAACTACGGCAGCTGGCTCGAAACCGGGCGTGCCAAGCAGATTCTCGACAACAGCTACCTCAACGGGACAATGGTGCCGATGGTTGTGGTCATGCCCGACCAGAACGGCGTCGACTTCTGGACCGACCTCAGCCAGCACGTGATGCGAACCGCGGTGGAAAAGTACAACATCTCGACTGATCCGAATGAGCAGGCGCTCGCCGGTCTGTCGTGGGGAGCCATGAACACCCTCGGCGCCTGGCTCAGCCACCCGGGCGAGTTCGCCTACATCGGTGCCTTCTCGGGGGGCCTGCTCTCCTACCCCACCGTCGACGTCCAGGCGGTCAACGAAAGCACCAAGCTGGCAAGGCTGTACTCCGGTGACGTCGACTTCACGTACACGTTAACCCAGAACGCGATGCAGTGGCTGACCTCCCAGGGCCTCGAATACGAGTACGCCGGCACCTGGGTCGGACCGCATGGCTTCGACACCTGGATGGCGGATCTGATCGATTTCGTGCCGCGGATCTTCGTGCCCGAGTACCGGTTCGGCGGGGTGCGGCCACCGCTGGCCGGCGACGGCTCCGACATCGTCAAAGCCGGACACCCCGTGCCGGTCAAGTTCACCGTGACCGACGCAGACGGCGAGACGGTCACCGACGCGCGACCGCGTCTCTACCTCGTGAAGAAGACCGACGGTGTGGCCGGCAACCGCGTTCCGGCCACACCTGTCACGAAGAGGGCGGACAACACCGCACGCTACAGCGCCGCAAGAAACCAGTACATCTTCCACTGGGACACCACCGGGCTCGCCCCGGGTGCCTACGAGTTGCAGATCGACCCGGTCCGCGGCTCCGTTCACGCCATCGCCCTGACCATCAACTGACCTCGCGTCATGCGGCCGGCGCGCCCCGGATCGGGCGGGCCGGCCGCTGCGTCCTGGGATTGTGAATGGTGCAGTCTTATACGCTTGCCGACGAATCGACGAGCGGCGGGAGGGGCTGTGGCACGCAAGACCAACAGGTCGGCGACGATGCGCGACGTCGCCCGACTCGCCGGGGTGTCGTTCAAGACGGTGTCCAACATCCTCAACGGCTATCAGTACGTGCGTCCGGAAACCCGCGAGCGGGTGGACGACGCGATCCGTGAGCTGGGCTACCACGTGAATGTGTCGGCGCGGAACCTGAGCCGGGGCCGGACCGGGGCGATCGCTTTGGTGCTGCCGTCGCTGCGCGTTGTGTACTTCGCCGAACTTGCGGACGCCGTCATGCGAGAGGCATCCAGGCGAGGCCTGACCGTCTTCATCGAGCAGACCAACGCTGAGCGCGACCGCGAGTTGCGCGTACTTGACGGCAGCTACCGGTCACGCTTCGACGGCGTGCTGTACTCCCCGCTCGCGCTGGGCAAGAAGGACCTCCCGCTGTTCGACGTCGACTTCCCCCTCGTGCTCCTGGGCGAGCGGGTGTTCGATGGTGGCCTCGACCACGTCACGATGAGCAACGTCGAGGGAGCACGTGCGGCGACCGAGCACGTCCTGGGCCGGGGTGCGACCACGGTGGTTCCCCTGGGAGTCAAGGACGACCCGTCGCCGAGCAGCGGAACGCTGCGGTTCCAGGGCTTCCGGGACGCCCTCCAGTCGCGAGGGTTCGACATCGACCCACGCGCGATCATCGGTGTGCCCGACTATTTTCACTCCACCGGCGCCACGACGATCGCTCGCATCCTTGACAGCGGCGTCAAACCCGACGCGGTTGTGGCGTTCGCCGACACACTCGCGCTGGGTGCGCTCGCCGCCTTTCAGGACCGCGGCCTCCGGGTTCCCGAGGACGTCCTGCTGATCGGCTTCGACAACATCGACGAAGCGAACTACTCCCGACCTCCGCTGAGCACCATCGACCCCGGACGCGACGTGATCGCACACCAGGCGGTCGCCCTGTTGGAAGAGCGGATCCAGCTCCAGTTCGACGGGGTGCCGCGAGAGGAACAGCCGGCGGCCCGGAGGACAGTCGTCGACTTCGAACTGATCCAGAGGCAGTCGACACTGCGCTGAGGCCGTCCTGTCACAGCGGACACGTCCGGCCCCTAGCCCTAGGACAACAGCGGCAGGATCGGCCGCCGCGACCCGAAGCAGGCCGGAGAGCCTGACCGGGCGTCCAACACCACCGCGCTCGGAATCTCCCGACGACCGGCCTTCTCCCGGGCCGACCCCACCGGAGACCGGACGGCGGGGCCGGCGCGCCGACCGGTTCTGGTTACCGCGACCGCCGCGAATCGGCCGGCCGTGGTCGAACTGGCCACGGAGGCCGTGGTGGATCATCGCCGGCTCGGCTGCGGCAGTAGGTACTCGCCACCGCAGGATTCGGCCAGAGCGGCGCCGAAGAGGGCGGCCGGGGTGTAGGCGCCTGGCTGGCCGTCGCCGGCCAGCAGCCGGCGGGTGATCTCGGCGGGTACGGCTCCGGTGTACGCCTGAGCCTCGCCGAGCCTGAGCCAGCCTTCCCGGGTTTCACCGTCTGCCCAGGTCACGACCGCGTGCCCCCAGGAGTGCTGGCGGGGTCGGTCGGCCGCCTTCATTCGCACGCGGGCGAGCCGACGCTTGGCGAACTCCCGCAGTGGGGCCCACCGCAGCAGTGCGGTCGCGGCGGGCAGCACCGTCCGGATCAGCGGCGCGGAGGGCGCTTCGCTGGACGCCGAGACAACGAATCGGGCGCCACTGGCCCGGTGCGCCGCGAGTAGTTCGCCGAGCGGCATGCTCGCCGTGGTCACCTGGGAGCCGTCCGGCAGGGTGAGCCGTCGGGCGTCGCCGGCGAGCCGGGCCGGCACCAGTCGACCGTCCGCGATCTGGCGGCCCTGATAGCGGCCTCCGCCCGGCAGGCCGGGCAGGCCGTCCAGGATGGTGGCGGCCAGGGCCGCACCGACCGGTCCTTCCTCGATGGCCAGCGAGGGCACCATGTCGACCCGAACCCGCAGCGGTGTGGGACGGCCGTCGCACAGTTTCACGACAACGCTCTCGGTGGCGGTGACGCCGAACCCGGCACCGGTGACGAGCGTGCGGTCGGCGGCCGTCGCGGCGGAGTGGAGATCGAGTGTGGCGGACACCGCCGCGACGTCGTTGGCCAGGTCGACGTAGTGGCTGCCGGCCAGGCAGGCGTCGATGAGCGGTCCGGCGGTCGTCGTGAACGGCCCGATCGTGTTGATGACCACGGCCGGGCGCTGCCGGCGGATCTGTTCGGCGGTGGCGGCGAGTGACTCGGCCACCAGCGTCCCGGCGTCGGTCGCCTGCGCGGCGGCGGCCAGGCGGCTCGCGTCCCGACCGACCAGGACCGCTGGCAGCCCGCGACGGGCCAGCTCGGCCGCGATGGCCCGGCCGCTGCGGCCGGTCCCGCCAAGAATCCAGACCTCTGCGCCCATGAACGGTCTCCGTTTCCTGTCCGCGCATCCTGATGACACGCCATGTCATCACCGTACACCGTGATGTCATGGCATGTCATCGCGGTAGAGTCGGCCCGGTGAGCAGATGGCGTCCGGACGCGCGGGAACGGCTCGAACAGGCCGCTCTCGAACTCTTCGCCGAGCAGGGCTTCGCCGCGACGACGGTTCCGCAGATCGCGGAACGGGCCGGCCTCACCACTCGCACCTTCTTCCGGCACTATGCGGACAAGCGCGAGGTGCTCTTCGCCGGGGAGAGCGAGTTGCCCGCCATGGCCCGCCGCATGATCATCGAGGCGCCGGCGGAGGTCGACCCGCTGGCGCTGATCTTCGGCGCCCTGCGGACGGTTGTGGACGCCCGGTTCGAGGGTCGACGCGCCGAGTTGCGGCGGCGGCGGGAGATCGTGCGGTCCGATCCGGGTCTCGGTGAGCGGGAACTCCGCAAGCGCGAAGGTGTCTGCGAGGCGATCAGCGCGGGCTTCCGGGAGCGGGGCGTCTCACCGATGACGGCGGCGCTGCTCGCCGAGACCGGTGTGACGCTGTTGTCGGTATCGCTTCAGCAGTGGCTTGACCAGGACGGCGACGACCTGCCACTGGGGCATTTCCTGACCGAGGCGTTGGCGTCGCTGCGGACGGCGCTGGAGGTGCCAGGCGCCGGGGTGGCCGGCGGATCCTGTTGATCGAGGGGGCGGCGCGGGCCCGCGCGACAGCGAGCCCGCCCCCGCGCGCCATCATCCGTCCGCGCGGGATCCGGAATTGGCGGCAAGCCACTCTCGCGGCAGGCGGATGGTGTGAAACCACTCACGCGGCACCTGATCGAAGTATGGCGCCCTGAGCACCGGCGTTCCTCCGCCGAAGTGGTCGGCGGCTGCGGCGGCGCGCCGGACGCTGAACCACCAGCCTTCGATCGCCCGCGACGTGATGATTCTGCCGCCCTGGACGATGCCTACATGGCGGTCGGGATTTGGCCTGGTGCTGGTCGTCCAGACAGTGCCCTTGAAGTGCACGATCGAGTCGATGTTGGACCACGACTCACGCGTCGCCGGCCGGCCGTACTTGTCCGGGCCCAGGTAGACGCCCTGCTCGTCAAGGGCGAAGAGCAGATCCCGCCGCACCGCGCTACCCACGCGACGACGAAACAGGGCGAGGATGGTGGCCTCGAATCCCAGCCCGATGATGAAGAACATGTAACGGACGGACAGGTCCTGTAGGCCGATCACCATGGCCGTGACCGGCAACAGGCTGCACAACACCACAATGCCCGCGGTCCTGAGCCGACTCTGTCGAACCTCGTACGCCGAAGCGGTATCCACTCCCATGGCCACAAGATAGCGGCGACCCGGAACGCCCTCCCTCAGCGAGAAACTCGACCACCGTCGCGGCCCAGATCCGGCACCCGCCGCCACCTCACCCCGACCTCGACGCCGGCGCGGCTCGATCCCTCGTCCCGAGCACACTGTTGCCCCCGCCGGTGACGATCCTCTACGGTCTGCTGAAGCGGTGGGCGGTGCGGTCCGCATCCGACCGACACCGCCGGGTGCCCGTCGTGCGGGCCGGGATGGTGGAGTCCCGGGCCAACCCGTCGGCGGTCGTCGCGGCGGTCGTGTGACTCCAGCTCGTTCTCCGGGTGGTGCTGCCCGGCGCGGCTCCGCCGGAGCCGGCGGCGAGCGGGCCACGCCGATCCCCACCGGAGAATCCCGTGTTCCTCAGCCCGCACGAGCAGGACCGCCTGCTCGTCCACGTCGCGGCAGACGTCGCCCGCCGCCGCCGCGAGCGCGGCCTGCGACTCAACTATCCCGAAGCCGTCGCGATCATCACCGCCTTCCTGCTCGAAGGGGCCCGCGACGGACGGTCGGTGGTCGACCTCATGTCGGCCGGACGGACGGTGCTCGGCCGCGATGACGTCCAGGACGGCATCCCCGAGCTGCTGAGGGAGGTGCAGGTGGAGGCGACGTTCCCGGACGGTACCAAGCTCGTGACGGTGCACCACCCGATCCCGTGATCCCCGGGGAGATCCTGCCGGCGGCCGACCCGGTCGAGATCAACGTGGGTCGGCCGGTGACCACAGTGGTCGTGGTCAACACCGCCGACCGTCCGGTGCAGGTCGGCTCGCACTACCACTTCGCCGAGGCCAACCCGGCCCTGATGTTCGACCGGGCCGCCGCCTGGGGTCAGCGTCTCGCCGTTCCGGCGGGCACCTCGGTCCGGTTCGAGCCGGGCGTGAGCCGCACCGTCGAGCTGGTCCCGCTCGGCGGGGCCCGCGTCGTGCCCGGTCTCCGGGGCGAGTGCGCCGGGCCGCTCGACGAAGCGTCAGCGACCGCGCCGGGAACAGGCCCGGCGACGAGCGGGGCGCCGACGACCGACGGGCCGGCGCGGTGAGCGCGGTGCGGCGGGACCGCTACATCGACCTGTACGGGCCGACCACCGGCGACCGCGTCCGGCTGGCCGACACGAGCCTGCTGATCGAGGTGGAGACCGACCACTGCGTGGGCGGCGACGAGGCGGTCTTCGGCGGCGGGAAGGTGATCCGCGAGTCGATGGGCCAGTCGCGGGCGACCCGCGCCGAGGGCGCCCTCGACACCGTCATCACCGGCGCGGTGGTGCTCGACCACTGGGGCGTGGTCAAGGCCGACGTGGGTCTGCGCGACGGACGGATCGTCGCCCTCGGCCGGGCCGGCAACCCGGACACCATGCCCGGCGTCCACCCCGAGCTGGTCATCGGCCCGGCCACCGAGGTCATCGCCGGGAACGGCCGGATCCTCACGGCCGGCGCCGTCGACACCCACGTGCACTTCATCTGCCCGCAGATCGTCACCGAGGCGCTCGCCAGCGGCATCACCACGCTCGTCGGCGGCGGCACCGGCCCCGCCGAGGGCACCCGGGCCACGACTGTCACCCCGAACGCCTGGCACCTGGCCCGCATGCACGAGGCGCTCGACACGCTGCCGGTCAACGTGCTGCTGCTCGGCAAGGGCAACACCGTCTCGCCGAAGGCGCTGTGGGAGCAGTTGCGCGCCGGCGCGGGCGGTTTCAAGCTGCACGAGGACTGGGGCACCACACCTGCGGCGATCGACGCCTGCCTGCGGGTGGCGGACGCCTCCGGGGTGCAGGTGTCCATCCACACCGACACCCTCAACGAGGCCGGTTTCGTGGCCGACACGCTGCGGGCGATCGCCGGCCGGGCCATCCACTCGTACCACACCGAGGGTGCGGGAGGCGGGCACGCGCCGGACATCATCACGGTGGCCGGCGAGCCCAACGTGTTGCCGTCGTCGACCAACCCGACCCGGCCGTACACCGCCAACACCCTCGCCGAGCACCTGGACATGCTGATGGTCTGCCACCATCTCAACCCGTCCGTGCCGGAGGATCTGGCGTTCGCCGAGAGCCGCATCCGGCCGTCCACGATGGCCGCCGAGGACCTGTTGCACGACCTCGGCGCGATCTCGATCATCGGCTCCGACGCGCAGGCGATGGGCCGGGTGGGCGAGGTGATCCTGCGTACCTGGCAGAGCGCGCACGTCATGAAGGAGCGGGTCGGCGCGCTGCCAGGCGACGGCGCGGCAGACAACCACCGGGCCCGCCGGTACGTGGCGAAGTACACCATCTGCGCGGCGATGGCGAACGGGCTGGACGCCGAGATCGGCTCGGTCGAGCCGGGCAAGCTGGCCGACCTGGTGCTGTGGGATCCGGCGTTCTTCGGCGTACGACCGCACCTGGTGCTCAAGGGCGGCATGATCGCGTACGCCCAGATGGGTGACGCCAACGCGTCCATCCCCACGCCGCAGCCGATGCTGCCGCGCCCGATGTTCGGGGCGTACGGCGCCGCGGCGTCGGCCACCAGCCTGACGTTCGTCGCGCCGGCCGCGCTCGACGCCGGGCTGCGCCTCGACGTGCGGAGACGGGTGGTGCCCGTCGCGGACGTGCGCTCGCGGGGCAAGGCCGACCTGCCGGAGAACGACGCGATGCCCCGGATCGAGGTGGACCCGGACACCTTCACCGTGCGGATCGACGGCCAGGTGGTGGAGCCGGAACCGGTGCCACGCCTGCCGATGGCCCAGCGGTACTTCCTGTTCTGATGGCGACGTCGAGTCTGCTCCTGCTGCTTGCCGACGGTCGTTTCCCGGCCGGCGCGCACGCCCACTCCGGCGGCCTGGAGGCGGCCGTCGCCGCCGGCCGGGTCACCGACCTGGCCTCGTTGGAGGCGTTCCTGGCCGGCCGGCTGGCCACCGCCGGGCTGGTCGGCGCGGCGTTCGCGGCGGCGGCGCACCGGGCGGTGACCTCGGCCGGTTCCGCCGTACGCGGGTCCACGCTTGCGTTGCTCGACGCGGAGCTGGACGCCCGGACGACGGCACCGGCGCTGCGCGCGGTGTCCCGTCGCCAGGGACGGGCTCTGCTGCGCGCGGGTCGGGCCATCTGGCCGGCGGCGTCCTTCGACGACCTGCCCTCCACACCCGGCGGTGCGCACCAGCCGTTGGTGCTCGGGCTGCTCTGCGCCGCCGCCGGCCTGAGCCGCGCCGAGACCGCCACGGTCGCCGCCCACGGGACGGTGACCGGTGCGGCAAGCGCTGGCGTACGCCTGCTCGGCCTCGACCCGTACCAGGTCCAGGCCCTGCTTGTCGGTCTCGCCCTCCGGTGCGACGGCACCGCCGCGGAGGCGGCCCGGGCCGCCGACGACCCACCCGAGCGGCTGCCCGCGGCAGCCGCGCCCCTTGCCGACATCCATGCCGAAGCTCATGCCACCTGGGAGGTGCGTCTCTTTGCGTCCTGACACCGTTGTGCCGACCGCTGCGCCCACTGCCGAGAAGAATCCCGCCCCGCACGACGAGACCGTTCCGCACACCCACCCCGATCCGGGGGTGGACCCGCATCCGCCGCTGGCACCTGCCGGCCGGGCGCTGCGCGTCGGCATCGGCGGGCCGGTCGGGTCTGGCAAGACCGCCCTGGTGGCGGCCCTGTGCCGGGCGTTCGCCGGCGAGCTGCGACTCGGCGTGGTCACCAACGACATCTACACGACCGAGGACGCCGACTTCCTCAAGCGGGCGGGCGTGCTGGACCCGGCCCGGATCCGCGCCGTGGAGACCGGTTGTTGCCCGCACACCGCCATCCGGGACGACATCGGGGCCAACCTCGACGCCGTGGACGAGTTGGCCGAGGCGGTGGGCCCGCTGGACCTGGTGCTTGTCGAGAGCGGCGGGGACAACCTGACCGCCACGTTCAGTCGGGGCCTGGTGGACCGGCAGATATTCGTGGTTGACGTGGCCGGCGGGGACAAGGTGCCGCGCAAGGGCGGACCCGGGGTGACGTCCGCCGACTTGCTCGTGATCAACAAGACCGACCTGGCCCCGATGGTCGGCGCGGACCTGGCCGTCATGGACCGGGACGCGCGGGCCCGGCGTGGCGACCTGCCGACCGTGTTCCTGTCGATCGTCGGCGACCCGACGGCGGGGCGGGTCGCCGACTGGGTCCGCCACGAACTGGCGCACCACGCGGCCCGGCACCCGATCGTCGCGCGGGTCGGCCCGGCCTGATGCGCGCGTACGCCCGGCTGGTCGCTCGGGCCGACGGGCGGGGCGGCACGGTCCTGGCCGAGTTGCGCGGTGAGACGCCGCTGCTGCTGCGACAGACGCCGGGCAGCGGTCGGGGCGTGACCGTGTACGTCGTCGGCGGGGCGGCCGGCCCGCTCGCCGGCGACGACCTGCGGCTGGACATCGAGGTGGGACCGGGGGCGGCGGTGCGGGTACACACCGTCGCCGCCTCGGTCGCCCTGCCCGGCCGGCCCGGCGCGGTGTCGCGGATGGCGGTCGACGCCGTGGTGCACGACGGCGGCGCGCTGCACTGGCTGCCCGAGCAACTGGTCGCGGCGGCCGGCTGCGCCCACCTCGCCGAGTCCCGGGTCGAGCTGGCCGCCGGGGCGAGGCTGACCTGGCGCGACGAGGTGATCTGCGGCCGGTACGGCGAGGCGCCGGGCGACGCGGTAGTGCACACCCGGGTCGACCACGACGGCCGGCCGCTGCTGCGCCAGTCGCTGGCCGTGGGACCGGGCGCGTCCGGCTGGGCCGGCCCCGCGGTGCTCGGCGGCGCGCCGGCCACCGGGTCGCTGCTTGTGTTGGACGCGTCGCTGCCCCACGAGGCCGCGAGGGTCGAGGGCACCCTCGCCCGGCTGCCCCTGGCCGGTGGTCCGGCGACACTGTGGACCGCCACCGCTCCCGACGCGCACACGCTGCGCGCCCACCTCGACGTGGCGGTCGCGCCGCTGCGCGCCGAGGTGGGGTGAGGCGGCGATCAGCGGCGAACGCCGGCCACTTCGGCGTGGTCGCGGCGACCCGCCGGGTCGAGTCGGGCGATCAGGTCGGCGAGGTGGTCGAGCAGTGCGGTGTCGGCCGGTACGCCCGCCTCGGCGAGGCTGGTCCGGACCCGCTCGTCGAGGCGGGCGTGCTCGCGGCGGCCCCGGGCGGTCAGGTAGGCCCGGATCCGTCGGCGGTCCAGCGGGTCGATCCGCCGGAACACCAGATTGCGGTCGACGAGCTGGTCGACCAGCTTGGTGAGGGTGCCCGGCGGCAGCGACGCCTCGGCGGACACCTCGCTCATCGGATGGCCCTGACCGTCGGCGAGCAGGCAGAGCACCCGCCACGCCTCGGTGGTCAGGTCGTCGTCGGCAAGCACGGCGGCCAACCGGCGGGAGAGCAGCCGTTCGGCGCGGGTGAGCGAGCGCAGCAGATCGGCTGGCGCCCCGGGCACGTCTGACATGAAACTCCCTGGGCCGGTGGCCCTGCCATCGTAGCGACTCGTCCCGGTCCGTGGTGAGCTGTGGTTTTCTTACGTCGGCCGGGCAATCATGGGCTCATGTCCGCGCCGGCACCGCCGTGGCTCACCGTCGATCGGGCCGTGGTCAGCATCGCGCTCGTGTACCCGATGCGCGGGCCGGCGGGAATGTTCGGCCCGACCTGCGAACTCTGCGCCCAGCTCGCGGTCGAGGAGATCAACGCCGGTGGCGGGGTGCTGGGCCGCGAGGTGCGGCTGGTGCCGGTCGACGGTGGCGCCCCGCCGGCCGAGGTGGCCGCCCAGGTGGAGGCGCTGGTGTCGGTGGGTGCCGTGCAGGGCGTGACCGGCTGGCACATCTCCTCGGTGCGGCAGGCGCTCGCGCCCCGGGTCGCGCACCGCGTGCCGTACGTCTACACCGCCCTGTACGAGGGCGGCGAGCGTACCGAGGGGGTCTATCTGACGAGCGAGACGCCGGATGCCCAGTTGTGGCCCGCGATGCGGCTGCTCGCGGGGGAGCAGGGCGTGCGCCGCTGGTTCGTGGTCGGCAACGACTACGTGTGGCCCCGGCGCACCGCGCGGGCGGCCCAGCGGTACGCGCTGCGCGGCGGTGGTCGCGTGGTGGGGCAGGCGTTCCTGCCGCTTGAGACGCACGACTTCGGTCACGTGTTGCGCCAGATCGAGCGCAGCGAGGCCGACGCCGTGGTGATGCTGCTCGTCGGCGCGGACGCGGTGCGGTTCAACCGGGCGTTCGCGCGTGCCGCGATGGACCAGCGTTGCCTGCGGCTGAGCACCCTGATGGACGAGAACATGCTGCTTGCCAGCGGGGCGGGCGCGACGCGGCGGCTCTACAGCACGGCGGGCTTCTTCGCCGGCCTCGTGACGCAGGAGAACCTCGACTTCCACGGCGAGTTCGCCCGCCGGTTCGGGGTGGAGGCGCCGCCGCTCGGCAGCCTGGGTGAGTCCTGCTATGAGGGCGTGATGCTGCTCGCCGCCCTGATCGGGCAGGCCCGCACGCTCGACGTGCGGGCGATCGAGACGGCTGCCGACGCGGTGGCGTACCACGGGCCGCGCGGTCGGCTGCGGCTGCGTCGTCGGCACGTGCGCCAGCGGATCTACCTCGCCGAGGCCGACGGTCTCGACTTCACCGTGCTCGCCCAGCTCTGACCGCCCGTCCGGACCCTTGACAGGTCGGCCCGGCCCGACCCTAAGATACTTCCTGCGTGAAGTATCGGGTCCCGGACCGGATACCGCAAATGTGTGTCCACCGACGGCGGAAATCTGTCCGCCGCCCATTGTGGTGGCAATTCCCCAGCGAATCATTCATGGCCGTGGGCCACTGTGGTGTGCGCTCTCTCCCCGTGCGTGGGAAACAGTCAATTAAGGACTGGGAAACACTCACGCAATCATGCCGGTCGACGCTTTGCGTGCCCGTAGTCGATGCGATGACCGCAGGCGACGTCCACCCGTCGACCTCGGCATCGCCAACGTCAGCTCCACCGGACCGCACCGACCGTCCTTTTCGTAACCTGAGTGCACCGCAGGGAGATTAGATGTCACATATCTGGGGCCGCCGCATCCTGGCGGGCGCCATGACCCTCGTCGCCGCGGCGGCCATGACCGCGTGCGGCAGCAAGACCAGTGACGAGGGCGGCGCGGCCGGCGTCACCGCCGACGTCTCCGGCGACACCGTCAAGGTGGGCCTGCTCAACTCGCTCTCCGGCACCATGGCGATCAGCGAGGTCACCGTCCGCGACTCCATCATGCTCGCCGTCGAGGAGATCAACGCGGCCGGCGGCGTCCTCGGCAAGAAGATCCAGCCGGTCGGGGAGGACGGCGCCTCGGACTGGCCCACCTTCGCGGAGAAGGCCGAGAAGCTCATCTCCGAGGACCGGGTCGCAGCCGTTTTCGGCTGCTGGACGTCGGCCAGCCGCAAGGCGGTCAAGCCGGTGTTCGAGAAGAACAAGGCGCTGCTGTTCTACCCGGTGCAGTACGAGGGTCTGGAACAGTCGCCCTACATCTTCTACACGGGCGCGACGACCAACCAGCAGATCGTCCCCGGCCTCGACTACCTCAAGGCCCAGGGAACGAAATCGGTCTACCTGGTCGGCAGCGACTACGTCTTCCCCCGGACGGCCAACAAAATCATCAAGGCGTACGCGGCGGCGAACGGGATGACAGTGGTCGGCGAGGATTACGCGCCGCTCGGGTCCACCGAATTCGGCACGATCGTCAACAAGGTCAAGTCGTCCGGCGCGAAGGCGGTCTTCAACACCCTCAACGGCGACAGCAACGTGGCGTTCTTCAAGGAGTACAAGTCGGCCGGGCTGATCGCCGCCGCGATGCCTGTGGTGTCGGTGTCCATCGCCGAGGAGGAGGTCAAGGGCATCGGCACCCAGTACCTGGAGGGTCAACTGACCGCCTGGAACTACTACCAGACCACGCCCGGCGCGGCGAACGGCAAGTTCGTGGCCGCGTACAAGGCGAAGTACGGCGCGGACAAGCCGACGAGCGACCCGATGGAGGCCGCCTACGTCAGCGTCTACCTGTGGAAGGCGATGGTCGAGAAGGCCGGCGCGTTCGACGTCGAGAAGGTCCGCGGCGCCTCCGACGGAATCACCTTCGACGCGCCGGAGGGCCTGGTCACGGTCGACGGCAAGACCCAGCACATCGCCAAGACCGCCCGCATCGGCAAGATCGGCGCGGACGGCCTGATCACCGAGGTGTGGAACTCCGGCAAACCGGTCGCGCCGGACCCGTACCTCAAGACCTATCCGTGGGCGAGCGGCCTGAGCTGACGACGCCGGCCCGGGCGGACGCCGCGACGACGCGCCCCGCCCGGGCCCCCGACCAGCAGTACGGAGTACCCACCGTGACAGTCCTCTTCGGTCAACTCTTCACCGGCATCAGCATCGGCGCGGTGCTGCTGCTCATCGCGCTCGGGCTGGCGCTGACCTTCGGCCAGATGAACGTCATCAACATGGCGCACGGCGAGTTCATCATGGCCGGCGCCTACACCACGTACGTGCTGCAACAGAGCATCACCGGCGCCGGCCTGTCGCTGCTCGTCGCGCTGCCGGCGGCGTTCGTGGTCGCCGGCACGATGGGGGTGCTGCTGGAGATCCTGCTGATCCGCCGGCTCTACGCCCGCCCCCTGGACACCCTGCTTGTCACCTGGGGCGTGTCCCTGATGCTGCAACAGCTCGCCCGGGACATCTTCGGCAGTCCGAACGTGCAGACCCGCGCGCCGGACCTGCTCACCGGCAACGTGGCGGTGCCCGGCGGGCTGACGGTCGCCAACAACCGGCTGTTCATCCTGGCCCTGGCCCTGGCCGCCGTCGCCGCCCTCACCCTGGCGCTGCGGCTCACCCCGTTGGGACGGCGGATCCGCGCGGTCGTGCAGAACCGTGACCTCGCCGCGGTGTCCGGCATCCCCACCGCCCGGGTCGACCGGACGACCTTCTTTCTCGGCTCGGGCCTGGCCGGGGTCGCCGGGGTGGCGCTCACCCTGCTCGGCCCGATCGGCCCGACCATGGGCACCAACCTGATCATCGACGCCTTCCTGGTCGTCGTGGTCGGCGGGATCGGTCAGCTCAAGGGCAGCGTGATCGTCGCCTTCGCCCTCGGGGTCCTCCAGGCCACCGGGGAATACCTCACGACCCTCAGCGTCGCCAAGGTGATCGTCTTCGTGGCGATCGTCGCGTTCCTCCAGTGGCGGCCACAGGGCCTGTTCACCCTGCGGACCAGGAGCCTCGCATGACCGCCGTGACACCCGCGCCGCCGAGCACCGCCGGCCCACCGGCCCCGGCCGACACCCCGCCGCCGAGCCGGTCCGGTGGCCGGTCCCGGCTGCGCGCGGCGGCGGGGTTCGCGTTCGGCGCGGCGCTGCTGTTCGCCGTCGCGCCGCTGGCGCTTTCGGACTTCCGGCTGGCCCTGCTCGCCAAGTACCTCTGCGTCGCCATGGTCGCAGTCGGCATCGGCATCGCCTGGGGACGCGGCGGCATGCTCACCCTCGGCCAGGGCGTCTTCTTCGGCCTCGGCGGCTACGCGATGGCCATGCACCTCAAGCTCGCCGACGCGGGTCCCGGTGGGATGCCCGACTTCATGCAGCTGTACGGGCAGCTCGACGAACTGCCAGTCTGGTGGCGGCCGTTCGCCAGCCCGTGGTTCGCGCTGCCGGCCACGGTGCTGCTGCCGATGGCCGTCGCCTTCGGGCTCGGCTCACTCGTGTTCCGCCGCCGGGTGCGGGGCGCGTACTTCGCCATCCTCAGTCAGGCTCTCGCCGCCGCCATGGTGATCCTGTTGATCGGCCAGCAGGGGACCACGGGCGGCACCAACGGGCTCACCGACATCCAGGGCTTCTTCGGTTACGACCTGGACGACCCGGTCAACCAGCGGATGGTCTACTTCATCATCGCCGGCGTCCTGCTCGCGCTGCTCGCGCTGGCCCGTCAGCTCATCCACAGCCGCTACGGGGAACTGCTGGTGGCGGTGCGGGACAGCGAGGAACGGGTCCGTTTCCTCGGCTACGACCCGGCGTCGGTCAAGCTCGTCGCCTATGTGGTGGCGGCGGGGATGGCGGGCCTCGCCGGCGCGCTGTTCGTGCCGGCGGTGGGCATCATCTCGCCCGCCCTCATCGGCATCGTCCCGTCGATCGAGTTCGTCATCGGGGTGGCGGTGGGCGGCCGGGCCACGCTGCTCGGGCCGGTGGTCGGCGCGGTGGCGGTCGCCTGGGCGCGTACCGCCCTCTCCGAACGTTTCCCGGGCACCTGGACGTACCTGCAGGGTCTGCTCTTCGTGGTGGTGGTGGCGTTCCTTCCCGGCGGCCTGGCGTCGCTGTGGGCGTTGGCCCGTCGCCGCGCCGAGCGGGCGGAGGTGCAGCAATGAGCGACGACCGACTGGACGGGCTGTCCGTCCGTGACGTGCGGGTCAGCTTCGACGGCTTCACCGCCGTCGACGGCGTCTCGCTCGAAGTGCCCGCCGGTGACATCCGGTTCCTGATCGGGCCGAACGGCGCCGGCAAGACCACCCTGGTCGACGCGATCACCGGTCTGGTGCGGGCCACCGGCTCGGTGTGCTTCGGCGACCAGGAGCTGCTGGGTCGCCCGGTGCACCGGATCAGCCGGCTGGGCATCGGGCGGACGTTCCAGACGTCGACGATCTTCGAGGAGTTGTCGGTCGTGCAGAACCTCGACATCGCGGCGGGCGCCCGCCGGAGCTGGGCCACCCTGGCCCGGCGTCGGCGGGAGATCCCCGACGAGGTGGCCGCCGCGCTGGAGACCATCGGGCTGACCGGCCGGGCCGACCAACTCGCCGGCACGCTCGCGCACGGCCAGAAGCAGTGGTTGGAGATCGGCATGCTGCTGGTGCAGGACGCGCGGCTGCTGCTGCTCGACGAGCCGGTCGCCGGGATGAGCCACGAGGAGCGCGACGCCACGGGCGCCCTGCTGGAGACGGTGAGCCGGGATCGCACGGTGGTGGTGATCGAGCACGACATGGACTTCCTGCGTCGCTTCGCGCGCAGCGTCACCGTGCTGCACGCGGGGAAGGTGCTCAGCGAGGGCACGGTGGCGCAGGTTCAGGCGGACCCGCGCGTGCAGGAGGTCTACCTTGGCCACCCGGTCGACGCCGGGTCGGTCCCCAGCGGTCTGGAGGCATGATGCTGACCCTGCGTGGGGTGCACGCCGGATACGGGCGTTCCCGGGTGCTGCACGGCGTGGACCTAGCCGTCCCGCCCGACGGGGTGGCCGCGGTGCTCGGGCACAACGGCGCCGGTAAGAGCACCCTGCTGCGGGTCGCGGCGGGCCTGCTGCGCCCGACCGCCGGCACCGTCGAGCTGGACGGCGAGGACGTCACCCGGCTCGCGCCGCACGAGCGGGTGGCGCGCGGCATGGCGTACGTTCCGCAGGGCCAGCAGTGCTTCCCGCACCTGACGGCGGCGGAGAACCTGCGCCTCGTCGCCGACGGCCGGCGCGACGGCGCGGTGGCGACGGCGGAGGTGCTGGACCTGTTCCCGGCGCTGCGTCCGTTGCTGCGGCGGCGGGCCGGGCTGCTCTCCGGTGGTCAGCGTCAGCAACTCGCCATCGCCCGCGCGTTGATCACCCGGCCGCGGCTGCTCATGCTCGACGAGCCGACCGAGGGCATCCAGCCGTCGGTGGTCGCCGAGATCCAGGAGCGGATCGTCGAGCTGACCCGGCAGTCCGGCTTCAGCGTGCTGCTCGTCGAGCAGCACCTCGGGTTCGCGCTGCGGGTGGCGAACCGCTACCACGTCCTCGAATCCGGCCGGGTCACCTCGCACGGCGACGGGGGAGTCACGGCGGAGCGGGAGGTGCGCGCGGCCCTCGCGGTCTGACCAAAGGCGGCATCGCGTCGTCCGCCGGCGCGGGCGCCGTCCATCCGCCCCTAGACTGCGCCGATGGATGCTGAATTCGCCGCCAACGCTGCCGCCACCGCCGCGATCTTCGGAGTGTTCGGGATCGTCTGGTTCGGCTGGGCGCAGGAGGCGCCGCCCAGGGCGTGGCGTCCGTGGCTCGGCATCGGCTCGGTGCTGTCCCTGGTCGCAGCGATCATCGGCGGCGTCGTCACCGCACGCACCTGGGACGAGGGCAACGCCGTGGACGAGCGGACGGGGCCGGTCTTCGGGGTGATCGTCCTGGTCGAGGTGGTCCTCTGTGCCGCCGGGGCGATCTGGCTCCGGCGGATCGGCCGCACGTCCCTGGTTCCGGCCTGGATCGCCCTGATTGTCGGCCTGCACTTCGTCCCCCTGGCGCCATTGCTGGGGTATCCGGCCCTCGCGATCTGGGCCGCGCTCGTCACCCTGGTCGCGCTCGTCAGCGTCCCCGTCGCCCGGCGGCTCGACCTCACCCCGAGCGCCGTCGTCGGTGCCGGCACGGGCGTGGCCCTCCTGGCCGGAGCGGCGACCGCGCTTGTGCACGCGCTCACCTAGGCGTCCGCCGCGGATCGCGAGCAGATCGCAACAGGATCGATGCTCGTCTAATTCGTCGTTCCTCGCTCCATCTGACCGTCACCGCTCCCGCCGGACGTATCAGCCCCGCCGCGCCGCGCTCCTGAACAACGTCATCGCGTCGGCCGGGTAGGCGACAACGCCGGTCGGCGGTTTCTCGACGATGGGAGAAGCCTGTCATGGGCAACGTAGGAAGACGGGTCCGCCGCTCGGCGCTCGCCGTGCTCACCGGCACGGCGCTGGCCGCCCTGCTGGCGGTCACCACGGCCGCCGCCGCGCCGGTCGTGGCGCGGCCGGACAAGGCCACGGCGGCCCGCACCGACGTCTACATCCGGGACGTCGCCGCCGATGTCGGCGCCCAGCCCCACTCGCTCAACCCGCTGTGGGCCAGCCCCGACATCAAGGTCTGCCCCACCGCCGTCGAGTGTGCCGTCAGCCAGAACCCGATCGTCGGCCTCACCAACTACATCTACGTCAAGCTGCGTAACCCCGGCCCGTACGGCACCGGCACCGGCGGCGGCGTTCTGCAGGTCTACCGGACGACGCCGGGTGGCGGTGCCGTATGGCCGACGCACTGGACCCAGATCGGCGCGATGAACGTGACCGCCTTCGCCGGCACCACGACCGTGACGATCCCGTGGACCGGGGTGCCCGGGCCGGGCCACTTCTGCCTGCTGGCCAGGTGGGTGTCGGCCACCGATCCGATGACCTTCGAGGGTCCGGACATCGGCACCAACACCCGCAACAACAACAACATCGCCTGGCGCAACGTCGACTCGGTGCGGCTCGTCGCGGGCGGGCCGGCGATCGTGCGGCCGTTCGCCATCGGCAACTCGCTCAAGGTGGAGACCAAGAACGACCTGGTCTTCACGCAGCCGGGCGAGCCGATCCAGCGTGTCGGCGGCCGGGTCGTCGTCGACCTCGGGCCGAGCCTGTTCGAGCGGTGGCAGGCCGGCGGCAAGGTCGGCACCGGCGTACGCGAGGTCGGCAGGAACCAGTTGGAGGTCGTCGAGCCGGCGAAGGCCAGCCTCGGCAACCTGGTGCTGAAACCGGGTGAGCGGGTCGAGTTCTCCCTCACTTTCGCGGCCGAGGCCGCCTCGGACAAGGAGTTCGCGCTCGACGTGACCCAGTTCGGCCCGGACACGAGCGGTGCGGAGCGGACCGACCTCGGTGGGGTGGAGTATCTGATCAGCGTCGGGCGGCAGTAGCCCGGCCAGCAGCGGGGTCGTGGGCCCGGGCAGCCCGCGGCCCCCCGTCGCCGGGCGCTCGCGGGACGGTCCGGGCGTCCCGCGAGCACCGCCGTCCCGGTGGACGGTGGGTCAACGCAGCGAGACCCAGGTGGTGGCCACCGCGTAGCCGTCGGTGTGGGCGCGCAGCCGGACCGGGCCGGGCGGGGGAGCGCCGAGCGAGAAGAAGCCCACCGCGTCGACCGGCGCCTCCGCGTACGTGCCCGAGGCGGTCTGCGCGGACACCCGCCCACCTGCGGGCGGGGAGAGTTGACCGACGATGCCGGCGTCGGTCACCTCGATCTCCAGCACCACCGCCGCACTGCGGAACGACAGCGTCCGCGTCGACCCGGCCGACCGGGTCAGCGCCGGCACCGCGTCGCACGCCGAGTCGAACGTCAGCTCGGCGAGGGCCACCTCCGCGTCGACGCCCCGCCAGGCGAACGCCGCCAGTGCGGCGGTCAGGAACTCCTCCGGGACCGCCCCGACCTCCCGCAGCGCCGCACCCAGCTCGGCGGCCAGGGCCACCTCATCGGCCGGCGGCAACGGCTCCATCACGTTCACCTCCGTTCGTCCGGGACGCGGCCGTCCCGAGGAACGGGGCGAGCGCCGGGCAGTCCCGTAGCCGGCGCAGGCATCTGGCCTGGGTCGGCCCGATGCTGCCGATCGGCATGCTCAACCGTTCGGCGATCTCCCGGTAGCTGGCCGGCGGATCGGCGGTCAACAGGGCCAGCAACTGCTGGCAGCGCGGCGGCAACTGCGCGAAGCCCTCCCGCAGCGCCTGCCGCCGCTCCGCGCGTAGCAGTTCCTCGTCGGGGGCCGCGACCTCCGCCGAGCGGGAGAAGCCATGGTAGGCGTCCAGCGCGTCGTCGTACGGGTCGAAGAGCTGGGTGCGGCGGCCGAGGCGGGACAGCCGGTAGCACTCGCGCCGGGCGGTGGTCGCCAGCCAGGAGGCGAGGGCCTGCGGGTCACGTACCCGGCCCAGATGTTCGACGAGACGCAACCAGACGGTCTGGTTGGCGTCGGCGGCGTCGGCGCGGCTCAGGTCGTACGACCGGATCACCGAGTAGACGAGCGGGGTGTACCGGCGGACCAGCTCCACCCACGCCGACTCGTCCCCGTCCGCCGCGGCGGTCACCAGGTCGGTCGCGGCCCGCTCGCTCATCCGACGAGCACGCCGTAGTCGGGGTGCCAGCGCGGCGCCGCGAGCAGCGCCAGCCGGGCCGCGTCGGCGGTCAGGCCGCCGGCGGTCATCAGGGCGGCGAGCCGACCGGAGACGTGCGCCGTGGCGAACGAGGTGCCCGCCCAGGCGGCGAAGCCGTGGAACACCCGGGTCGGCTGGCCCGGCAGCGGCAACTGCCCCTCGACGTACGTGCTCTGGCGCTCGCCGACGGCACAGACGTCGATCCATGGCCCGTAGCCGCTGTAGGTGGCCGGCGCCACGCCGCCGGAGCCCTGGCTGACCGCCGCCACCGCGACGACCCGGCCCAGGGCGGCGGGCCAGGTCGGCCGGCTGGTGCCGGCGTTGCCCGCCGCCGCGACCACGGCGCTCGTCGCGGGTAGCGCGGCCACGGCGTTGGCCAGGGGCAGCGACGGCTGATCGTCCTGGGTGAACCCGCCCAGGGACAGGTTGACCACGGACACCGCCGGCGCGAGTCGGGCCATCGCGGCCACCACCGACGCCTCGTCGCCGAGGCCGGTGGCGGTCAGCGCCTGCTCCGGGTCGACCCGGACCCCCGGCGCGGCCTGCCGCACCACCCCGGCGACGAAGGTGCCGTGCCCGCCCTGCGGGGCGAGCACGTCGATGTGCACGTAGAGCGGGTCCTCGTCGTCGACCTCCGGCAGGTACGCCCCACCGAGCCACTGCGGGTGGTAGCCGCCGGCCTGCCGCCAGATGCCGGTGTCGCAGATCCCGACGGTCACCCCGGCGCCCTCGCCCAGCCGGGCCAGGTCCGGCGGCGGCAGCGCGGCGACCGCCGCGGGCGGGCTGCCCGGGTTGCCCATGATGTTGCCGAAGCCCAGCAGCACGTGGTGCGGCTGCACCTTCGGCACTGGCTGCCCCGGCCACTGCTGGGGGTCGCGCAGCTTGGTGACGATTGCGGGAACGTCGGTCTCCCGGTCGAAGAGCAGCCGGGTGACCCCGGCGAAGCCGCCGCCACCGGCCACCACCTGGCCGCGGGCACGCAGCCAGGCGGTGACCCGCTGGGCGTCCGCGTCGGCGGCGAGCAACTGCCGTGGCCGGTAGAGGAACTCCCGGCCCGGCGTGGTGTGCCGGCGGACGTTCTTGTCGGCAGCCAGCGCCTCGTCGAAGGCGCGCTGGTAGGCGACGTCGTCCGCACCCTCGGCGCGGGCCGGGGCCGCACGGGATGCGGTGGCGAACGACGCTGCGGCGGCCAGCGCGGCCGTGGCGAGCAGTCGCCGTCGGGACAGGTGGCCGGCCGGGCGCGGCTCGGCGGGACGGTCAGGCGACACGGGTCCTCCATGCGTCGGCAGAAGCGCCCGCCACTGGCCGGCGTGGCCCTGTTTCCCCGGGTGTCGCCGATTCTTCCAAAGCATAGTCGTATGTCAATGACGTTAAGGGTTGGTGCGGATTCCCGACAGGCCCCGAAGACATTGACGGCTGGGCACCGGTTCGGGGACTCTGTGGGGCATGCCCGACAGCACCGGTTCCGGTGCCGGCACGGCCCAGGCGGCGCTCGACGCCGTGCAGCGCTACCCGCACGAGGCGATCGCGATCGCCCAGCGGGTGCTGGCCGCCGGGTCCGCGGCCGGGGCCGACGAGCGCTCCACCGCCGAGCGGGCCGTCGGCCTGGCCCTGCGGGAGCTCAACGACCTGCCCGGCGCGCTGCGCCACCTGCGCCGCGCGGTCCGGGCCGCCGGCACGCCCCGGACCCGGGCGCTGGCCCGGATGAGCCAGGGCTACGTGCTTGCCAACGCCGGCCACACCGCCGCCGCGCTGCGCGCGGTGACCGCCGCGCTGCCCCAGCTCGTCGGCGCCGACGCGGGGCGGGCCCGGATGCAGCGGGGCGTGGTGCTGCACTACCGGGGTCGCTACGACGAGGCGGTCCGCGACTACGGCCTGGCCGTCGACATCGCCCTGCGCGAGGGAGATCTGTTGCTGGAGGCGCGGGCGCGCAACAACCGGGGGCTGCTCAACGCCCACCGGGGCGCCGCCGGCGGCACCCACGACGACCTGTCCCGCGCGGCAGCCACCTTCCAACGGCTGGGCCTCGACCTCGCGGCGGCCGACGCCCGGTGGAACTGCGGCATCGCGGCCGGCCAGCGCGGCGACATCGCCGGGGCGCTGCGCTGCTTCGCCACCGCCGACGAGGAGTACCGGCGGCTCGCCGTGCCCCGGCCGGCGCTGCTGCTGGACCGCGTCGAGCTGCTGCTGTCGGTGCCGCTTGTCGACGAGGCGGTGGTGGTGGCGACGGCGGCGGTCCGGGAACTGGGGCGCCGGGGCATGGCCTCCGACTTCGCCGAGGCGCTGCTGGCCCGGGCCCGCGCGGCGCTGCTCGCCGCGGACCTGGACACCGCGACCGAGGCCGCCGCCGCGGCCCGGGCCCGGTTCCGTCGCCAGGGCCGGCGCACCTGGGCGGTCTTCGCCCGGCACGTCGAGTTGCGCGCCGAGTACCGCCGGGGCACCCGCTCGGCGTCCCTGCTCACCGTCATGGCCCGTACCGCCGACCAGCTCGACGCCACCGGGTGGCCGGGTCCGGCGCTGACCACCCGGATCGAGGCCGGCTTGGTGGCCGCCGCACTGGGGCGGCCGGGCCGGGCCCGGAACCTGCTGGCGGTGGCCGCCCGGGCCCGCCGTCGCGGCACCGCCGACCGACGGGCGCAGGGCTGGTACGCCCTGGCCCTGTCGCGCCGTCTCGGCGGGGACGAACCCGGGGCCGCCCGGGCGCTGCGCCGCGGGCTAACCGTGCTCGACCGGCACCGCATGTCGCTCGGCGCGACGGAGCTACGTGCCCACAGTGGAGCGTACGGTCAGGATCTGGCGGCCGAGGGCCTCGACATCGCGGTCCGGGCAGGCGCGCCGGCGCGGGTCCTGGCGTGGGCGGAGCGGTGGCGGGCCAACGCGCTGCGGACCCGGCCGGCCCGGCCCGCGGCCGACCCCGAACTGGTGACGGCGCTCGCTGAGCTCCGACTGGTCAGCGGCCTGCTCGAAGACGAGGTGCTGGCCGGCCGCCCGGCAACCGCCCTGCGCGGCCGGCAGGCCCGGCTGGAACAGCGTATCCGGGACCTCGCCCGGCGGGTGCCCGGTGAGGGCGCCGTGCTGGCCCCGCCCGGGGTGGGCGCGCTGGCCGCGCGGCTCGGCTCCCGGGTGCTGGTCGAGCTGGTGGCCCACGGCGACCGGATCCGGGCGGTGCTGGTCCGCGACGGCCAGGCCAGCCTGCACGACCTGGGCCCGCTCGCCGCCGCGGCGGACCTGGCCCGCCGGCACCGGTTCGCCCTACGCCGACTGGTCACCACCGGCGACACGGCCGCCGCGCGGGCGGGGGCTGTCCACGCCGCAGCCGCCCTGGATCGGCTGCTGTTCGCCCCGCTGCGGCGGCTGGCCGACCGGGCCCTGGTGATCGTTCCGGTCGGGGCGCTGCACGCGGTGCCCTGGTCGGCGCTGCCCACCTGCGCGGGGCGTCCGGTGACCGTCGCCCCCTCGGCCACCGCCTGGCTCGGCGCGGACCGGCGGGAGTTGCCGGCCGGGCCTCCGGTCCTGGCCGCCGGCCCGCGCCTGCCGGCCGGGCACACCGAGGTGTGCCGCCTCGCCCAGGTTCTGCCCGGGGCCCGGCGACTCACCGGGCCGGACGCCACCGCCGCGGCGTTGACCGCCGCGCTTGACGGGGCGGGGCTGGTGCACATCGCCGCCCACGGCACGTTCCGTGCGGACAATCCCCAGTTCTCCACCCTGGAACTGGCCGACGGTCCGCTGTTCGCCCACGAGTGGGAGGCGGTCACCCGGCCGCCCGGCTGCGTGGTGCTCTCCGCCTGTGACTCCGGCCTGACCGGGCTCCGCCCCGGCGACGAGGTCATGGGGTTCACCGCGGTGCTCCTGGCGCTCGGCACCCGGTGCCTGATCGCGAGCGTGTTGCCCGTGCCGGCCGAGCCCACCACGGCACTGATGCTGGACCTGCACGCGCGGATGCGGGCGGGCGCCGGCCCGGCGGGTGCCCTCGCCGCCGCGCAGCGGGCGTTCGCTGCGGCGGGCGACGGTCCCGCCCGGGCCACCGCGGCGGCCTTCGTCTGCTTCGGGGCCGGCTGACGGTGCCGTCCAAAGAGGCCCGGCGGATGCCGCGGTATTGACAGGCCGTGCCCCGACCGTTGACGCTGTATGAAGCGAAATCTATCGATGCTTACGGGGGCATGATGCGACGCAGGATCTTCGCGCTGGCCACGGCCGCCGCGGTCGTCGTCGGCGGGGCCATGACGATGGTGCTACCGCCGGCCTACGCCGCGACAGCGTGCACAGTGGACTACACACTCACCCGGGAGTGGACCGGCGGCTTCTGGGCCGAGCTCACCGTCACCAACCTGGGCTCTCCGGTCACCGACTGGTGGCTGCGGTTCCGGCAGGCCAACGGTCAATCGATCACCATGGGTCACGACCGGCTGCCGGACGGATACACGCTCGGCAGCGGCGAGTTGTACCCGCTGACCACGCTCCGCCCACCGGCGGGGTCCACGCTGGCGACCGGCGCCTCGGTGACAGTGCGGTTCGGCGGCAACTACCGGGGCCCGGACCCCAGGCCGACCGAATGGGTGTTGAGCGGCCAGCCGTGCGACGGGGACGTCGCCAGCCCGCCCCCCTCGTCGCCGCCGCCCTCGTCGCCGCCGCCCTCGTCGCCGCCGCCTTCGTCGCCGCCCCCCTCGTCGCCGCCGCCGGCCTCGGGGAGCCCGCAGCCCAGCCTCAGCCCCAGCCCGCTGCCGGGCGGGCCGTCGGTGGCGCTCACCTCGCCCCTGCCCGACGACTTCTTCGCCGCGCCGGGCGTCATCCCGATCCGTGCCGAGGCCACGGCGGCGACGGCCGGCCGGCGGATCGAGCGGGTCGAGTTCCGGGAGCGCGGCACGTTGCTCGCCGTGGACACCACCGCGCCGTACGCGTTCGACTGGCGCGGCGTGCCGCCGAACACCGGCACCCGCATCACCGCCACCGCCTACGACAGCAGTGGCGCCCAGGCCACCGCCGAGGTCCGTGGCATCCGGGTGCTCCCACCGCAGGCACCCGGCGCCGCGCCCGCGCTGAAGGCATCCGGCAACCGCATCCGCACGGTCACGGTCGACCCGAGGCCGTACCGGCCACGCGGAATCATCCGCTCGGCCGCGCCCGGCGGGTGCGCGTGGGGACCGATCCGCTGGGACGGCCCGGTCGACGACGCGTCCGTAGCCGCGCTGCGGGCCCGCGGCGTCGACGCGGTGCGGGTCGTGCTGAGCGACGCCTGCTACGTCTACACCGGAAGCCCCACCGACAGACCGAACCGCGTCGGCTACCTCGACGAGGCGGCCCGGTACGTCGACCGGCTCGTCCGGGCCGGCATCACACCCGTCGTGTCGCTGCGCCAGAGCGACGAATCCGCCACCCGCTTGTTCTGGGGCGCGGCGGCGGAGGTGTTCGGCGACGACAACGCGGTGGTCCTCGACATCTCGCCCTACAACTTCCCGGCGGCCGGCGGCGCCGATCCCGCGGTGGCCTGGACCTGCTGGCGCGACGGCGGTCCCGCGTGCCTGGGCACCGGCCTGCCGAATTTCGGCGTGCAGGAGCAGATCCGCCTGCTTCGCGTCCGAGGCGCGTTCAACCTGGTCCTCGCCGCCGGGATCGACGGCGGCAACGACCTGCGCCGGTGGCTGGAATACCGCCCGGCCGACCCGGACGGCCGCAGCGTGGCCGCCGCCTGGCGCGTCGACGACCGCTCGGCCTGCGCCACGCCGGCCTGCTGGCAGTCCACCCTGCTCCCGGTCGCCGCCCAGGTGCCGCTGGTCGCCACCGATGTCAGCGCCAGTTCGGCGGCGCCGACGTTCGTGTCGCGGACGGTCACCTGGCTCGACCAGCACGGCATCGGCTACCTGCGCCGGTGACCGGGGGAGGGGCAGGGTCAGCCGGCGTGGTGGGGCGGCGAGATCGTGGGCGGCACGCTGAGCGTGCTCGGTATCCCGATGCGGACACCGGTGAACCTGATGGAGCTGACCTTCGGCCGCAAGAAGCTCACCTCGTCGGGCACGGGCGGCACCAGATACACGGCGGAACTGTTGTCCTTCTGCGCCGAGCACGGCATCGTCGCCGACATCGAACTGCTGCCCTCCGCCCGGATCCATGAGGCTTTCGAGCGCCTCGAGCGCGGCGATGTCCGCTACCGCTTCGTGCTCGACCTCGCCGACCTCGACCAGCCCGGGAACGCGCCGCTGTCAGCCTCCATGCCGGGAAAGTCCTGACCAGGCTCCGACACCTCGCCGGACCACTCGTCCGGTCCGGGCGCGGTACGCCGGGCGCTGTCACCTGACCGTCACTGTCTGAGCACGGACAGTGTTCGCGTTCCGGCGTCCGGGCCGCTCGATGATGGGACCCGTCGACGTGCCGCCGCGACCGGCCGGCGGGCGCGGCACTCCGGGCAGGGGGTTGGACATGTCGTTCGAGGTGGACTTCAACTGGGCGTCGCAGGCCGTCATCGAGACGGTCGCGGTGCCGTTCCCGTCCCTGGAGACGCCACCCGGCGTGGTCGTCGCCGATCCTCCGGTCCCGCAGTTGGCCTTTCAGCACTCGGGGCCGGTCACGGTCACGATGCTCGGCTGCGGCCGGTGGAACCGGGACTCCAGCTACCGGTTCAACGCCGGCTGCAACCCGGAGCCGCACCACGCGGCTGAGGTGGGGGAGGTCGGGGTGCTCTCCGACGCCGAGGCGCACCGGTTGGAGGCGTGGTTCCTCCAGCGCTACCCGACGTCCAACCCGGTCGTGCTCAAGAACGGCGGAAAGTGGAACCTCGTCCTCACCCGCAACGGCGCGGTCTTCAACTTCCACGTCGCCGTCCAGCCGGCCCGCGGCTAGCCCCAATGCCGGGTAGTTAAGCGCGGCGGTGGTTCGTCAAGTGGGCGTGTTGGTGCTGAGACTGGCAGCGGGACTTCGGTAGGAGAGGTACGTCCGCCAAGACATGCCTTACCGCCGGGAGTCCCGCTGTTGGTTCAGTCTGTCATTACGCGTGTGGTGCGGGTCGCGGCAGGCC
>NZ_JAXCFT010000009.1:0-226470 GCF_056150385.1 Micromonospora marincola
CCAGGCCGACGAATCCCCTTCAGGACAGCAACGTCGGTCAGGCGGTGAGTCAGACCAGGCCGGGTGACCCCACCCCTCCATCCTCACTGTCAGGCGGCGTGGCGGTGGGTGGGGCGGGGCGCGCGCCGGCGGGACCGGCGGACCGGGCGGAACTCGATCGTGGCGATCAGCATGGCCGCGCCGCAGCCCGTGCACACCAGCTCGGGGCAGTCGGCGCCGTGCCCGTCGCCGCAGAACGGCGCCTCGAACAGCACGACGCCCTCGCAGCTGTCGCAGTAGAGTTCGCGGTCCGACACGGGCGTCTCCTCTCGCTCCGGCCGGCCGTGGCGGGGAGCCATCGCCCCACAGAACCATCGACCGAAAGCGGAAAATTACTCCCCTGTAGTTTGGCACGCGGGTGTGACAATCACCCGGTCAGGCGGTGCGCGCGACCTCCAGCCAGCGGTCCAGCACGGCAGCGGCGGCACCCGAGTCGACCGACTCGGCGGCCCGGCCGAGGTTGGCGCGCAGCGCCTCGCGCAGGTCGCCGTCGAGCGGGCCCTGGGTCGCCAGTGCCGCCGCGGCGTTCACCAGCACGGCGTCCCGCACCGGGCCGGTCTCGCCGGCCAGCAGCCGCCGGACCACGTCGGCGTTGTGTACCGCGTCTCCGCCCCGCAGGTCCGCCAGGGTGGCCCGGGGCACCCCGAGCTCCGTCGCGTCCAGCAGCACCTCCCGGACGGCGCCCTGCTGGGCGACCCAGACCCGGGTCGGGGCGCCGGTGCTGAACTCGTCAAGCCCGTCCTCGCCGCGCAGCACCACCGCCGAGTCGCCGCGGGCCGCGAAGACGGCCGCCATCACCGGCGCCATCCGCCTGTCGAAGCAGCCGACCGCCGCCGCGCGGGGGCGCGCCGGGTTGGTCAGCGGGCCGAGGAAGTTGAACGCCGTGGGTATGCCGATCTCCCGCCGCACCGGGCCGGTGTGCCGCATGCCGGGGTGGAACCGGGCGGCGAAGCAGAAGCCGATGCCGGCCTCGGTGACGCAGCGGGCCACCTGCTCCGGCGTCAGGTCGAGCGGTACGCCGAGCTGCTCCAGCACGTCCGCGGTGCCGCAGGAGGAGGAGGCGGCCCGGTTGCCGTGCTTGACCACGCGCACCCCGGCGCCGGCGGCCACGAGCGCCGCCATGGTGGAGATGTTCACCGTGTGGGCGAGATCCCCGCCGGTGCCCACCACGTCGAGCGCGGTGTCGCGGACGTCCTCGTGCAGCCGCACCGGCACCGCGCGGGTAAGCATCGCCTCGACCAGGCCGCCAAGCTCGGTCGGTGTCTCGCCCTTGGTGCGCAACGCCACGACGAACCCGGCGATCTGGGCCGGGGTGGCCGAGCCGGCCATGATCTCGCCCATCGCCCAGGCGGTGTCGGCGGTGGAGAGCTCCTCGCCGCGCAGCAGCGCGTTGAGCAGAAGCGGCCAGGTCCGTTCGCCCATGGCGGGCCTCCCGAGCGGCGTGAGTGAAGCGGTGGGGCGCGCCAGGGCCGCGTCGCCGTGGCGCGGGGGGATGATGCCGCGGGGGTGGATCAGGCCGCGGCGTGGGTGCGCAGCAGCTCGGCCACGGTGCTGCCGGCGGTCACCGGGTCCAGCGGGTGGGTGAGCGTGGCGTCGACCTCGGCGTACGCGGCCAGCCACCGGTCGGCGGCGCGGGCCAGCACCACGCAGGTCGGCGGCGCGTCGTCCCGGTCGTCCTTGATCTGCCGGGCGATGCCGATACCGCCGCCCGGGCTCGCCTCGCCGTCGAGCAGGAGCAGGTCGATCTCGTAGTCGTCGACCAGCCGGACGCAGCCGGCGTAGTCGGCGGACTCGACGAACTCGATCTCGATGCCGGGCGCCGGGCGGGTGCCGACGGCGAGCCGCATCCGGTCCCGGACCTTCGGGTCGTCGCTGTAGAGCAGGACGGTGCAAAGACGATCGCTCATCGTGACGTGGCTCCCACCTCGTAGCTGCCCGCTGATCGTAGCGGGCGTCACATTGAGCCCGTGGGCCCGGCCCCGGCCCGGGCGCTCGCCTCGGCGGCGCGCTCGCGGGCCTCCTGGCGGTCGAGCTCACGGTCCAGCCGGCGGGCCTCACGCTCGGACTGTTTGATCCACTGCACCACGAGCACGGCGAGCATGGTGACGCTGACGAACTCGCCGCCGGCCCAGAGGATGCCGCCGGCGACCACCTGGTCGTTGCGGGGGTCGGACCAGGCCAGGTTCAGCGAGGGGTACCAGTCGCCGCCGAGCAGCGTGGCGCTCTGCATGATGGTGAGCCCGAGCACGGTGTGGAACGGCACGGACAGCAGCATGAGCAGCGCGCGGGCCGGGTACGGCCAGCGGCCGGGCAGCGGGTCGAGGCCGAGCAGCGGCCAGAAGAAGACGCAGCCGGTCAGGATGAAGTGGGCGTGCACCAGTTCGTGCGCCCACTCGTGCCGCAGGGTGAACTCGTAGAGGTTGGTGAAGTAGAGCACGAACGGGTTCGCCACGAAGATGGCGAACGCCACGAGCGGGAAGCTGTAGACCCGGGCCACCCGGCTGTGCACGACCGCGAGCAACCGCTTGCGGGGGCGCACCGGCAGCGTGCGCAGCGCCAGCGTCACCGGGGCGCCGAGGGCCAGGAAGATCGGCGCGACCATGGCCAGCACCATGTGCTGGACCATGTGCACGGAGAGCAGGGCGGTGTCGTACGCGCCGAGCCCGCTGACCGTGACCAGGGCGATGCCGCCCAGGCCGGGGCCGAGGAACGCCACCGTGCGGAGCACCGGCCAGCGGTCGCCGCGCAGCCGCAGCCGGTGCACCCCGTAGAGGTAGAGCCCGGCGGCGAGCACCAGGCCCAGGGTGAGCCAGCTCTCCAGCCGCGTCTCGGTGAGCACCCGGGCCACGGTGAACGGCGGCGGGGCGGCTTCGCCTCCGGCCGCCAGGGTCGCCGAGGTGGCGGCCAGGATCTGGTCGACGTCCAGCACGCTTTTCAGCGTAGGTCAGGCGAAGCGGACGACCACGATCGGGCCACCGTGGGTGCGGGTTTGCCACCCCGCTGATCGTCGGTCCCGGTCAAGGGCAATAATGACCGCGTGACTGCGGCCCCAGCCATTGACAAGAGCCGGATCCACTCTCTGACGCGTCCCAACATGGTCAGCGTCGGGACGATCGTCTGGCTCTCCAGCGAACTCATGTTCTTCGCGGCGCTGTTCGCGATGTACTTCTCGATCCGCGCGGCGGCGCCGGAGCAGTGGGAGAAGCACACCGAGGTCCTGAACATCCCGTACGCGACCACCTTCACGGTGATCCTCGTGCTCTCCTCGGTGACCTGCCAGCTCGGTGTCTTCGCGGCCGAGAAGGGCGACGTCCACGCCCTGCGCCGGTGGTTCACGCTCACCTTCGTGATGGGTCTGATCTTCGTGCTCGGCCAGGCGAACGAGTACCGGACCCTGGTGCACGAGGGCGTCAAGATCAACGAAGATGGTTACGGCTCGATGTTCTACCTGACCACCGGCTTCCACGGTCTGCACGTGACCGGCGGTCTGATCGCCTTCATCATCTTCATGGTCCGGACCACCATGGGCCGGTTCACCCCGGCCCAGGCCACCTCGGCGATCGTCGTGTCCTACTACTGGCACTTCGTCGACGTCGTGTGGATCGGGCTGTACGCCATGATCTACTGGCTTCAGTGATCTTGGCGCGTCACGAACCGCGCCGCTGCTCCGTCCCCTGAGACAAGGTCCAACCGGTTAAGGACACAGGTCATGACTTCTGACAACGACCGCCGACGCGGTCTGCTCGCGCGACTGCGCGGGCGGCCCGTAGCGCGCAGCAGGGGCCGCCGCCGGCTGGGTGCCGCGGTCCGGCTGGCCGCCGCGCTGATGCTGGCCGGCGGCGCCTACACCGTCTTCGCCCCGGGCGTGCAGGCGCAGGACAACCCGCCCCTGACGGCCGCCGCCAACGAGGGCAAGGCGCTGTTCGACGTGAGCTGCGTGACCTGTCACGGTCGCAACGCCCAGGGCGTCGAGGGTCGGGGGCCGAGCCTGATCGGCGTCGGGTCGGCGTCGGTCGAGTTCCAGGTCAGCAGCGGTCGCATGCCGATGGCCCGGCAGGAGGCCCAGGCCATGCGCAAGCCTCCGCAGTTCACCGACGAGCAGGTGCGCCAGCTCGGCCAGTACATCCAGGAGCTCGGCGGCGGCCCGCAGGTGCCGTCGGGCAACCTGCGCGACGGCGCCAACATGTCCACCGGCGGCGAGCTGTTCCGGATCAACTGCTCGCAGTGCCACGCGTTCGGCGGTGGCGGCGGCGCCCTCTCCTCGGGCAAGTACGCGCCGAGCCTGAAGCCGGCAAGCGACCGGCAGATCTACGCCGCCATGCTGAGCGGCCCGCAGAACATGCCGGTGTTCGGCGACAACCAGATCACGCCGGCGGAGAAGGCGGACATCATCGCCTACATCCAGGAGACGCTGAAGAACGACCAGGACCAGGGCGGTCTCAACCTGGGTCGGTACGGCCCGTCGACCGAGGGCCTGGCGATCTTCCTGGTCGGCATCGTCGCGCTTGTCTTCGCGAGCCTGTGGATTGCGGGTAAGTCGTGACCCGTCCGAACGTCTGTATCATTGCCCTGGTGCCGGCCACCGGCGCCACGCGTAGCGAGGTGACGGCATGAGCACCCACACCGAGCACCAGGCCCCGCAGGGCCGGGAGCCGGTCGACGTGAACGACCCCCGGCTCTCCCGGTTCGACGTCGTCCTGGAGGGCGCCCGTCGGGACGACATCGAAATCGTCCACTACGAGGAGCAGGTGGTCCCGGGCAGCCGGGCCGAGCGCCGGCTGACCCGTACGGTCGCCCTGATGTTCCTGCTGACCGGCGTCGCCGCCACCGCCTTCCTGGTGATCTACATCTGGTGGCCGTGGCAGTGGGAGGCGGGCCGGGGCGGCGACAAGCTCTACACCCCGCTGCTCGGCCTGACCCTCGGCCTGGCTCTCCTCGGCATCGGCTTCGGCATCCTGACCTGGGGCAAGAAGCTGCTGCCCAAGGAGGTCTCGATCCAGGACCGGCACGACCAGGCGGTCAACCCGGAGGATCGCAGGATCACCGGCGAGACCATGCTCTACCTGGCCGACGAGCTGGGCGTGAAGCGTCGTCCGCTGCTCGGCATCTCGCTGCTCGCCGGCCTGGCACCGGTCGGCGCGGTCGCCGCGGCGCCGCTGATCGGTGGCCTGATCGAGCAGCCGCACAAGGACAACCAGATGTTCACCACCGGCTTCGCGCCGGCCGAGGGCGGCGAGAAGATCCGGCTGATCCGCGAGGACGGCCGGCCGATCCGCCCGGCGGACGTAAGCGTCGGCGGCCAGCTCACCGTGTTCCCGGGCATCGAGGGCGGGGTCAGCAACAAGCACGCCGACTCGCCGACCCTGCTGATCCACCTGCGTGAGGACGACGCGCAGAAGTCGCGCACCGCCAACGAGCGCAAGGGCCGCGGCGACTTCATGTGGGGCAACTTCGTCGCATACTCCAAGATCTGCACCCACGCCGGATGCCCGGCGAGCCTCTACGAGCAGCAGACCAACCGCCTGCTCTGCCCCTGCCACCAGTCCCAGTTCCTCATCACCGACAACGCCAAGCCGATCTTCGGCCCGGCGAACCGGCCGCTGCCGCAGCTGCCGATCGAGGTGGACGAGGAGGGCTTCTTCGTGGCGAGGTCCGACTACACCGAGACCATCGGTCCCGACTTCTGGGAGCGGCCATGAAGCGCCGAAAGTTTGATCCGGCCGCGCTGCCGGCCAAGACCGCCGGGGCGGTGGAGGACCGCTTCCAGGTCGCCACGCCGCTGCGCAAGCTGCTGAACAAGGTCTTCCCCGACCACTGGTCCTTCCTGCTCGGCGAGATCGCGCTCTTCTCGTTCGTGGTCCTGCTGCTGACCGGTGTGTTCCTGACCTTCTTCTTCGAGCCGGCGATGACCGAGGTGACCTACGACGGCAGCTACGCGCCGTTGCGGGGCACTCCGATGTCCGCCGCGTACGCCTCCAGCCTGGACATCTCGTTCGATGTCCGGGGTGGTCTGATCATGCGGCAGATGCACCACTGGTCGGCGCTGCTGTTCATGGCCGCGATCGTGGTGCACATGCTCCGGGTCTTCTTCACCGGCGCCTTCCGCAAGCCGCGTGAGACCAACTGGATCATCGGCTCGCTGCTGTTCTGGGTCGGCTTCCTGGCCGGGTTCACCGGCTACTCGCTGCCGGACGACGGCCTGTCCGGCACCGGTCTGCGGATCGCCTCCGGCATCATCCTGTCGATCCCGGTGATCGGGTCCTGGGTCAGCTCGTCGATCTTCGGCGGGGAGTTCCCCGGCACCATCATCATCAGCCGCTTCTTCATCGCCCACGTGCTGCTCATCCCGGGCCTGCTGGTGGCGCTGATCAGCGTGCACCTGGGCCTGGTGTTCAAGCAGAAGCACACCCAGTGGCCCGGCCCCGGCCGGACCAACGACAACGTGGTCGGCGAGCGGATGTTCCCGCGCTACGCGCTCAAGCAGGGCGGCTTCTTCATGGTCGTCTTCGGCGTGATCGCGCTGATGGGCGGCCTCTTCCAGATCAACCCGATCTGGTACTTCGGCCCGTACGAGGCGTGGGTGGTCTCGGCGGCCAGCCAGCCCGACTGGTACGTCATGTTCCTCGACGGCTCGACCCGACTCATGCCGGGCTGGGAGATCAGCATTCCGATCGGCGACGGGTACGTCATCCCGCCGCTGTTCTGGCCGACGGTCGTGCTCCCCGGCGTCCTGGTGGGCCTGTCGACGATGTACCCGTTCCTGGAGGCACGCCGCCTCAAGGACTACCGGCACCACAACCTGCTCCAGCGGCCCCGGGACGTGCCGGCGCGGACCGCGGTCGGCGCCATGGCGGTCGCCTTCTACGTGGTGCTGACGCTCTCCGGCGCCAACGACGTGATCGCCGACAAGTTCCACATCAGTTTGAACGCGATGACGTGGGCCGGCCGGGTCGGCCTGCTCGTGGTGCCGCCGCTTGCCTACTACGTCACCTACCGGCTCTGCCTGGGCCTCCAGCAGCACGACCGGGAGGTGCTTGCCCACGGCGTGGAGACCGGCATCATCAAGCGGCTGCCCGACGGCCGGTTCGTCGAGGTCCACCAGCCGCTCACGTCGGCCGACGGGCACGACGGCCACGCGCCGGCGCTCGACTACGCCGGCTGGGTGGTGCCGAAGAAGATGAACCGGCTCGGCGCCCTCGGGCCGGCGATCCGGGGCTTCTTCTACCCGATCGAGAAGCCGGCCGAGGCGCCCGTCTCGCCGGGTCACCCCCCGGTCGAGCCCCGCCCCGAGCGGGAGGAGATCAGCAGCGGCGAGAGCCGTCGCTGACGCACGCGGAAACGGACGTGGCGCCCGCCGGGGGATCCGGTGGGCGCCACGCTCATTTCCGCCCGGCCGGTAAGGCGGGGGCCCCGCTTAACGCTTTCGGAGGTGGCGGGGCCCCCGCTTAACACTCGCCGCCCCCGACCCGGACGGGTGGAATCGCAGGAATAACCCCGGTCAGCCGGGTATCCGTGCGGTCCGACGTCTCATGGGGGAGGAACGCATGTGGGGAATCAAACGCCTGGGCCTGCTGGCCGCGCTGGTGGTCGTGGGGCTGGCGCCAGCCGCCGCGACGCAGGCGGCGGCGCAGCCGTCGACGCAGGACACCCAGTATCTGCAGGCGTTGCATCAGGTCAACCTGTTCGAGATCACCGCCGGTAACCTGGCCCAGCAGAAGGGCCACAACCAGCAGGTCAAGGACCTGGGCAAGATGTTCGTCACGGACCACACCCAGCTGGACCAGACGGTGAAGTCGACCGCCCAGCAGCTCAACGTGCAGTTGCCGGCGGACCCGACCGCCGACCAGCAGAAGGTCCTCGACAAGCTGAACGGCCTCAACGGGGCCCAGTTCGACAAGGCGTGGGTGACCGCCCAGCTCGCCGGCCACGTCCAGGCGATCCAGGCCACCCAGACGGAGATCTCGCAGGGCTCCGAGCAGTCCGTGGTGCAGATCGCCCAGGACGCGCTGCCGGTCCTTCAGGCGCACTACGACGCACTTGTGGCCCTGGCACAGACCCTTGGCATCCCGGTGCCGCAGACAAGCGGCAGCGGCACGCCCAGCCCGGGCGGCACCACGTCGCCGGGGACGGGCGGCACCGAGTCGCCGGCTCCGGGCGGCCCCGGGACCGAGGAGCCCGCTCCGGGCACCACGGAAACCCCGGCGCCCGCGCAGAGCTGACCAGCGCGACGGCCGACGGTGGCCGGTCCGCCCGCACCCGGGCGGGCCGGCCACCCGCGCGTCAGTCGGCGTTTTCGAGCCCGATCGCGAACGCCTCCTCCAGGTCGTGCTGCGAGTAGGCGCGGAACGCGATGTGCGACTCGGTGTTCAGCACGCCTGGCACCTTGGAGATGCTGCCGGCGATGACCTGGGCGATCTGCTCGAACTCGCGGACCCGGACCATGGCGATCAGGTCGACGTGCCCGGCCACCGAGTAGACCTCGCTGACGCCGGGCAGGTTGGCCAGGTTCTCGGCCACCTCGGGAATGGAGTCGGTGGCGCAGTCGATCAGCACGATCGCGGTGATCACGGGACATTTCTCCGTTCGTCGGCGACGAGGCCCATGCTAGAGCGTGGTGCGGTCACCGTGCCGCCGGGACGGTGAGACCCGCGCCGGCCCGGATCACGCCGTCGAGGCGTTCCCCGGCGGCGACCGTCGCGCCCGGCCAGATCACCGACCGGTCCACCGCGCCGTGCACCCGCGCGCCCGCGCCGACCACCGAGCGGGTGACCGGACCGTCCACCGTCGCGGACGGGTCGACAAGCCCGTCCGGGCCGGCGGCGTGCAGGTTGGCGGCCAGATAGTCGGCCGGCGTGCCGGTGTCGTAGAACGCGCCCCGGTAGGGGACCACGGTCAGCGCGCCGTCCGCCTCCGCCGGCCGCCACACCGCGCGGACCAGGTCGCCGAACTCAGCCGGCAGGTCGCGGACCAGCCGCCAGGGCAGCAGCGAGAACCCGACGAAGCGGTGGCCGGCGAAGGTGCCGGGGGCGTCCGGGTCGTCCGCCGGCTGACCGAGCAGGCGTACGCTCCGCCCGTCCCAGCCGTCGAGCAGCGCGGCCACGTCCGCGCCGGGCGGGGCCGCCGGGTCGGCGAGGTACGCGTCGGCGTTGCCGACGAGCACGCCCCGCCCCGCGATCCAGTCCCGCAACCGCCCCACGCCGCCCGCGGTGCCCAGCGGATCGCCCGGCTCGACCGACAGGTGCGCCCGGTCGCCGACCCGGGCGACCACCTGGCCGCCCAGGTAGCAGGCGTTCACGGCGACCCGCTGCGGTCCGGTCAGCCCGAGCCCGGCCAGCCGCGCCAGCGCCCGGTCGAGCAGCGGCACGTTCGCGACCGGGCAGAGCGCCTTCGGCACCCGTCCGGTCAGTGGTCGCAGCCGGGTGCCCTCGCCGGCCGCCAGCACCACCGCGCACACCTCGACGCCCGGCGACGGCCCGCCGCTTACTGGGCCGTCGGCCACGCCGCCGGGCGCTGTGGGGCCATCAGCCGCCCGGCTGTCCAGCGCCGGGCTGTTCGACGCGCGGCCGTTCGACGCGCGGCTGTTCGACGCGCGGCTGTTCGACGCGCGGCCGTCCCCAGCCGGGGTGGTCACGAGGCTGGTGGCGGCGTCGACGGGACCTCGCCGGCGCGTGGTCCGATGCCGTAGTAGGCCAGCAGGTTGGCGGTGGCGCGGCTGAGCCGGGGCAGGTCGTCAAGCGGGTGCCAGGCGGCCTCGAAGACCTCCGCCCCGTCCACCTTCAGCTCGGTGCGCGACGCCGGCACGTCCGTCTCGAAGACCACGTCCACCCAGCCCTTGGCGTGCACGACCGCGTTCGGCACGGCTGGCCGGAGCCGGTCGGGGGAGAGCCGGACGCCGGACTCCTCGTACAGCTCGCGGGCCGCGCCGACCACCGGCGCCTCACCGCGTTCCAGGAGGCCGGCCGGGAGGCTCCAACTGTGTCCGGGAGGCTGGCGCAGCAGCAGGATCCGTCCCGCCCCGACGGCCTCCGTGTCCCGCACCAGGGTCACCGCGCCCACGATGTACTTCGGCACGGCGAGCCGGACCAGTCGCCGCCGCAGCGGGACCGGGAGCCGGTAGAACACCTTGTAGCCGATGGCTCGTCCGGTGGCACGCGCGCGGGGGATCATGCCGTCCAGGCTAGTGGCCGCCCGGGGGTCGCGGGCGAATGCCCTTCGTCTACTGCCTGTGGTCGACCAGGTCGATCAACTGCCGGACCACCGTGTCGGGCTCGACCGAGCGGTCGAAGACGGCCACCAGCAACGTCTCCAGGTCGGGATAACCCAGCTCCTCGGAGAGCCGCAGCAGCGGGAGGTCGCTTGCGAGGCCCCGGTTGTGCGTGCGCAGCGCCAGGCCGATCGAGGCCCGGCCGAGGCGGACCTTGTCGGCGATCGAGATGCCCGGCTCGGTGTGCTCGGCGAACCACCTGTTGATCTGCATCTGCGCGTGCGGTGACTTGACGAAGCCCAGCCACTCGCGGCGCGGCCCGCGCGGGGCCACGTCGGCCTCGAAGCCGCTCTCCGCGTCGCTCTCGGTGAAGATCTCCACCACGTCGCCCTCCTCCAGCTCGGAGGAGAGCGGGGCCAGCCGGCCGTTGATCCGGGCGGCGAGGCAGTGGTCGCCGCGTTCGGTGCCCAGCTCGTACGCGAGGTCGACCGGGGTGGCCCCGGCCGGCAGCACGACCTGCCGGCCGTCGGCGACCACCTGGATCTGCGCCTCGGCCAGGTCGCAGCGCAGCGACGCCATGAACTGGGTCGGGTCGACGGTCCCCTGCTCCCAGTCGAGCACCCGGCGCAGCCAGGCCAACTCGTCCGCCCGGGCGGCGGCCCGGTCCGCCGCGGACGGGAAGCGGTAGTGCGCGGCCACGCCGTATTCCGCGGAGCGGTGCATCTCGGTCGTGCGGATCAGCACCTCCACCGTGCGGTCCTGCGGACCGCAGACGCTTGTGTGCAACGACCGGTAGAGGTTGTTCTTCGGGGAGGCGATGAAGTCCTTGAACCGGCCCGGCACGGGACGCCAGAGCCCGTGCACGGCGCCAAGCGCGGCATAGCAGTCGGTCGGCGGGCCGTCCACCACGATGGCGATGCGGGGCAGGTCGAAAGGGGCGGCGTGGTCGCCGGCGACCGTGTCCTTCCAGATCGAGTAGAGGTGTCGCGGGCGGGGGGAGACCTCGGCGTCCACCCGGCTGCGGCGCAGCGCCACCCGGGTGCGGGCCACCACGTCGGCCAGGTAGGCGGCCCAGCCCGGCCGGTCGTGCACGAACCGGGCGATCCGCGCGTGCTCCTCGGGCCGCAGGTGCAGCAGCACCACGTCGTCAAGCTCGCGCTTGAGGGTCTGGATGCCCAGCCGGTCGCAGAGCGGGACCAGCACCTCGAGCGTCTTGCGGGCGATCCGTTCCCGGGAGGCGGCGGAGCGGACCCCGAGCGTGCGCATGTTGTGCAGCCGGTCGGCAAGCTTGATGACGAGCACCCGGACGTCCTTGCCCGCCGCCACGATCATCTTGCGGACGGTTTCCGCCTCGGCGGCGGTGCCGTAGAACGCCTTGTCGAACTTGGTCACCCCGTCGACCAGGTGGGCCACCTCGCGGCCGAAGTCCTCCTGGAGCGCCTGGAGCGTGTAGCGGGTGTCCTCCACCGTGTCGTGCAGCAGCGCGGCGACCAGGGTGGTGGTGTCCATGCCGAGGTCGGCGCAGATCTGGGCCACCGCGAACGGGTGGGTGATGTAGGGCTCGCCGCTCTTGCGGAACTGGCCGCGGTGCATGTTCTCGGCGATCGTGTACGCCCGGCGCAGCACCGAGGCGTCGGCGCTGGGGTGGATGCCGCGGTGGGCGCGGACCAGGGCGGTGACCGGGTCGCCGTCGGCGGTGGGCCAGGTGAGCAGCGAGCGCAGCCGGCGGGTGAGCGGCAGCTCCCCCGAGGTCGGAAGGGAGCCGCCCAGGGCGGCGCCGTGTCCGGCGTCGACGTCCACCTGGGACACCTCCTCACCCCGGCCCTCGATCGCCGGGGCCGGCGACCGGGAGCGGGCCCGCGAAATCGGGCAGGTCTGCACTTCTTTAACAGACTAAGGGAGCGGACGTAGTCCGATCGGACACTTGGTCATGAGCGTTCGGTCGAGAGTTTGCGGGATCCGCCGTTCTCGGCCTTGGCCAGCAGGTCGCGGAAGCGCCCCGCGCCGGCCACCGGCGAGGCCCATCCGGCGGTCGTCTCGACCAACCGGGTCTCCGGCCGTTCCAACCAGGACAGGATCCGCTCGGTCTCCTCGGCGGTGGCGACCGGCACCGGACCGTGCCCGGGCAGCACGGTCTCGGCGGTGGCCCGGATCGCCGTGATGGTCGGTCGCGGGTGGACACCCGGCGGGGACACCCCGGCCCCGGCCAGCCGACCGTGCCGGACCAGGGCCAGCTCCCACCCACCCCGGGCAGCCGGCCGGGCGGCGGCCAGCTCGGCGATCCCGGTCAGCGCGGCCAGGCGCTGCATCCGGACCGCCGCCCGCAGCACCGCGGCCAGCCGGGCGCGGACCACCGCGGCCTCCTCGTAGCGGTGCGCCGCGGCGAGCACCTCGATCCGGGCGAGCAGGGCGTCGACCACCACGGCGGGATCGTCCCGGGTGGCGGTGCGGAACGGGGCGGCGGCCTGACTGTCGTACTCCTCCGGGGTGATCCGGTGCTCGCAGGGCGCCGGGCAGCGGCCCAGCTCGGCCAGCGCGCAGGCCGGCATGGTGGTGCGGCGGGAGAGCCGGTGGGTGCACTGCCGCAGCGGCACCGCGTCGTGGAAGCCGGCGGCGGCCAGCTCGGCGGCCTGCTTCGAGCGGAACGGGCCGAGGTAGGCCGCGTCGGTCGGCCCGAGGTCACGCACGACCGACAACCGGGGGTACGCCTCGTCGGTGAGCTTCAACCAGACCTGGCGCTCCGGATACTTCGACCGGCGGTTGTACGGCGGGGCGTGCGCGGCGATCAGCCGCAGCTCACGGACCTCGGCCTCCAGCGAGTGGGCGCACTCGACCGCCTCGACCCGTTCGGCGGCGGCGAGCATCTCGGAGATCCGGGCCCGCTTCTCGGCGGCGGTGAAGTAGCTGCGCACCCGGGTGGCGATGTCGACGGACGTGCCGACGTAGAGCGGTCGGTCGTCGGCGGCCCGGAAGATGTAGACGCCCGGCACCTTCGGCAGCCCGTCGGCGAGGTGCCGCTTGCGGCGCTGCGTGGGGGTGACCGCGCGGGCGAACTCGATCGCCTCGCCGACGGTGTCGACCCGGTGCCCGCCCAGGCGGCCGATCAGCCCGTGCAGCACGTCGACAGTGGCCTTGGCGTCGTCGAGCGCCCGGTGGGTGGGCTGGGTGACGGTGCGGAAGTAGGCGGCGAGCGTGCCCAGCTTGCGGTTGGGCACCTCGTCGTGGGTGAGCACCCGCCGGGCCAGCGCGGCGGTGTCAAGCACCCGCGGGTTGGGCCAGCGGTAGCCGTGCCGGGCGCAGGCGGCCTTGAGGAAGCCCACGTCGTATGGAGCGTTGTGGGCGACGAGCACGGCGTCGGTGAGGAACTCCAGGAAGCTCGGCAGCACCTGCTCGATCGGCGGGGCGGGCAGCAGCATGGCCTGGGTGATCCCGGTCAGCACGGTGATGAACGGCGGGATCGGCACGCCCGGGTTGACGAGCGTGGCGAGCACGCCCAGCTCCTCGCCGCCGCGGACCTTCACGGCGCCGATCTCGGTGATCCCGCCGCCGTCCGGCGCGCCGCCCGTGGTCTCCAGGTCGACCACCACGAAGGTGGTCGCGTAGAGCGGCAGCGCGGGGTCGACCCCGCTGCCCGCCTCCCGGTCCAGACCGGCAAGCGCCTCCTGGACGTACTCCGCTCCCGTCACCCGCCGGACGGTAACGGCACGGTCCGACACTCCAGTCACTGCGGCCCCACCGTTACCACGGGGGTACGATGAGAGATCGGCTCACTCACCGGGCGGTGGGCCCGTTCGGGGTGGGAGACTTGCCACATGCCCCTCGCCGAGCCGCATGACGACCGCTCCTCCGTGGAGGAACCGGTGGCCGGCGCGCCCGAGGCCGGTGAGGACCCGTCGACGCCCGAGCCCGAGCCCACCCTCCCCGAGCCGGTCCGGCAGCGGATCGTCACGTTGACCGCCGCGGTGCTGCCCGGGCTGCCCGCCGACGAGGTGCCGGTGCCGCTGCGGCGGGTCGCCAAGTTCGCGCCCAACCGTCGCGCCCGGCTCGGCGCCCCGGTGATCGCCGCCCAGCTCACCGCCGATCCGCTGTTCCGGCAGCGGGTCACCGCCCGGGTGCTTGCCGACGCCGGCGACCTCGGCGCGGCGGTGGTGGAGGGCACCGCGCCGGCCGCCGCCGACCCGGTCGAGGTGGCCGCCCTGGCCTACCTGGCCCGGCCGCGCGGTTGGCGGGAGCTGATCGAGGCAAGCGGCGCGGCGGTGCGGGCCGAGGCGGACAGCGCGGTCGTGGCCGAGCTGGTCCGGGAGGCCGAGCAGCGGGCCAACCGGGCCGAGCACGACCGGGCGGTGGCCCGGGTCGAGGCCGAGAAGCTCCGCGACGAGCTGGCCCGGGTCCGGGAGGAGCTGGGGCAGCTCCGCGAGGAGGCCCGCCAGTTGGCCCGTACCCTGCGGGAGACCCAGGCCCGGGAGCGCAAGGCCACCGAGATGCTCGCCACCGAGCGGGGCCGGGCGGCTCGCGCGGCGGCCGACGCGGACGCCGAACTGCGCCGCGCCCGGGCGCGGCTGGCCGAGGCGGAGGCCGCGGCCGGGGTGGCCCGGGCCAGCGCCAAGGAGGCCCGTTCGGTCGACGACGCCCGGCTGTGGCTGCTGCTGGAGACGATCGGCCAGGCGGCCGTCGGGCTGCGGCGGGAGCTGGCGCTGGACCCGGTGGACGCGCTCCCGGCGGACTTCGTCGCCGACGCCTTCGCCGACCAGCCGGGGGTCGCGCCGGCCGGCGCGGCGACGCGGGCCCGCGACACCGACGACCCGGCCCGGCTCGACCAGCTCCTCGCCCTGCCCCGGGCGCACCTGGTGGTGGACGGCTACAACGTCACCAAACGCGGCTTCGGCGAGATGTCACTGGAACAGCAGCGCAAGCGGTTGATCACCGGGCTGGGCGGGATCGCCGCGCAGACCGGCGACGAGGTCACCGTGGTCTTCGACGGCGCCGAGCGGATCCACGGGCTGCCGCCGGCGCCGCGCGGCGTACGGGTGCTCTTCTCCCGCAAGGGCGAAACCGCCGACGAGCTGATCCGCCGGCTGGTCCGCGCCGAGCCGGCGGGCCGGCCGGTGGTGGTGGTCTCCTCGGACCGCGAGGTCGCCGACGGGGTACGCCGGCACGGCGCGTACCCGCTCGGCGCCGACTCGCTGGTGCGGCGGCTCGCCCGGTCCTGACGCGCGCCGCGCTATTTGACGCGCGCCGCGCGCTCGTGTTCTCGCGTCCCGGATCAGCGTCCGCTTCCGAGACGGCCGGAGATCTTGGTACGAGATCGCCCCTCTGAGGGCCGCTCCGTACCAAGATCCAGACGGCGATCCGGCATGTTCGACTTCGGGCCGGTGCGCGTCGCTGGGTTGTCGCGTGGCCCGTGATCGACTCCATCTCGGCGAAGTGGCGGGGTCGAGGGTGGCCTGATCGCGCCACTTCGGCGTAGTGGTGAGCGGATGATCGTTTTCGTGATGGCTGCTGCCTCGTTGTCCGGTTCTGTCGTACCCTCCGCTTAGCCTTTCGGTGACCGACGGTGGTGGTCTCTTCCCCGACCGCGACCGGCGACCGCGTCAGGAGGCGTTCATGCTCATCGACTGCGACGGCTGCGGCATCCGCGGCGCCGGCTGTTCCGGCTGCCTGGTCACCGCGCTGCTCGACCCCGACTCGCCGACGGCCGGCCTGGGTCCGGCCGAGCACCGCGCGATCGAGGTCTTCGCCCGTGCCGGCTTCGACGTGGAGGTGCTGGCACCGACTGCCGCACCCGCGCCCGCACCCCGCCGCGCCACCCGCCGTCGGGTCGCCTGACCCGGCCCCTCGGCCCGCGCCGCCCTTCGCCGGCGCCGCCCCTCGGCGCCGCCCTTCGTCGGCGCCGCCCCTTCGGCCGGCTGATCCGGAAGCTGGGGCCCACAACCGCCGGCACCCGGAGCGCGTGGGTGCAGATCCGCCCCGGGCACCCGGGTCGGCCCGCCCCGATCGGGCAATAGGATGGGCGGTCACAGCGGGAGGGGAGCGGCATGCTGCGGACGGGTCGCGACGGCGGGGTGGGGCGGTGACGCCGCGCGGCTGGGCGCTGCTGACCCTGGCCGGGCTGGCGGTGGCGCTTGTCGTGGCCGTGGCGCTGCTGGTGCCGTGGAGCCGCCCACCGGCGCCCCGCGCCGACCAGCTCGCCGCGTTGCGGGCGCTCCCCGTCGAGCAGGTGACCCGCGGCCGGGCGTTCCACGGCGCGCTGCGCCCCGCCGGCTGGTCGGCGCTCGCGCTCGGGCTGGTGGTGGCGCTGCTGCTCGGGCTCACCCCGCTGGGCGGGCGTCTGGTCGAGCTGGCCGGCCGGCCCTTCGGCGGGCACTGGGTCGCCCAGGCGGTGCTCGGCGGGCTGGGCGTCGTGTTCCTCGCCGACCTGCTCACGCTTCCGTTCTCGGCCTGGCGGCACACGGTGCTGGTGCGTTACGGGCTGAGCACCCAGGGCTGGGGCGGCTGGACGGTCGACCTGCTCAAGTCGTACGCGGTAAGCGCGGTCATCGGCGCGCTCGTGCTGCTCGGCTTCTACTCGGTGGTCCAGCTCGCCCCCCGCTGGTGGTGGGCGTTCGGCGCGGCCGGCGCCGCCGCCCTGGTGGTGGTCCTGTCGTTCGTGCTGCCGGTGCTTGTCGAGCCGGTGTTCAACAGGTTCACCCCGATGGAGCCCGGCCCGCTGCGCACGGAGCTGACAAGCATGGCCGCCCGGGACGGCGTCCCGGTCCGCGACGTGCTTGTCGCCGACGCGTCCCGGCGGACCCGGGCGGTCAACGCCTACGTCTCCGGGCTCGGGCCGACCCGGCGGGTGGTGGTCTACGACACCCTGCTGCGCGAGGCCGAGCCGGCGGAGGTGACGAGCGTGGTCGCGCACGAGCTGGGGCACGCCAAGGACCGGGACGTGTGGACCGGCACGCTGATCGGCGCGCTCGGCGCCGCCGCCGCCGTGGTGGCGCTCTACCTGGTCGGCTCCTGGACGCCGCTGCTGCGCCTGGCCGGCGTCGACTCGATCGCCCAACCGCGGGCGTTCCCGCTGCTGATCGCGCTTGTCACGGTCGCCGGTCTGCTCGCCACCCCGGTGCAGGCGCTTGTCTCCCGCCGGGTCGAGGCACGGGCCGACGCGCACGCGCTGGCGCTCACCGGCGACCCGGCGACCTTCGAGGCGATGCAGCGCCGGCTGGCCGGGGTGAACCTGAGCGATCCCGATCCGCCGCGCTGGGAATACCTGTGGTCGGCCTCCCACCCGTCCACGGTGGAGCGGATGGCCGCCGCCCGCGCCTACGCCAGGGAGCACGGTCGATGAGCCGCACCCTGCTGATCACCAACGACTTCCCGCCCCGCCCCGGCGGCATCCAGTCCTTCGTGCACAACCTCGCCGTACGCCAGCCACCCGGCTCGGTGGTGGTCTACGCGTCGAGCTGGCGGGGTTCGGAGAAGTTCGACGCCGACCAGCCGTTCGAGGTGGTCCGGGAACGCACCAGGGTGCTGCTGCCCACGCCGTTGGTGGCCCACCGGGCGGCCCGGCTGGCCCGGGCGTACGACTGCGACAGGGTGTGGTTCGGCGCGGCGGCCCCGCTGGGGTTGCTGGCGCCGGGGCTGCGCCGGCGGGCCGGGATCCGTCGGGCCGTGGCGCTCACCCACGGGCACGAGGTCGGGTGGGCCGCGCTGCCCGGGGCGCGGACGGCGCTGCGCCGGATCGGCCGGGGTGTCGACGTCACCACCTACCTCGGTGAATACACCCGGGTCCGGCTGGCCCGCGCCCTCGACGGGCTGACCGAGCTGCGTCGGCTCGCGCCCGGCGTCGACGTGGAGACCTACCACCCCGACGTCGACGGCGAGGGGGTCCGGGCGCGTCTCGGGCTCGCCGACCGGCCGGTGGTGGTGTGCGTGTCGCGGCTGGTGCCGCGCAAGGGGCAGGACGCGCTGATCCGGGCGTTGCCCGAGATCCGCCGCCGGGTGCCGGACGCCGCGCTGCTCGTGGTCGGCGGCGGACCCTACCGGGCGACGCTCGCGAAGCTGGCCCGGCAGGCCGGGGTGGAGCGGGACGTCGTCTTCACCGGCTCGGTGCCGGCGGCCGAGCTGCCCGCGCACTACGCGGCCGGCGACGTCTACGCGATGCCCTGCCGCACCCGCAACCGCGGTCTGGACGTGGAGGGCCTCGGCATCGTCTACCTGGAGGCGAGCGCGACCGGGCTGCCGGTGGTGGCGGGCGACTCCGGCGGCGCGCCGGACGCGGTCCGCGGGGGCGAGACCGGATACGTCGTCCCGGGCCGGGATGTCGCCCAGCTCGCCGACCGGGTGGCCACCCTGCTGGCCGACCGGGACCTGGCCCGTCAGCTCGGCGCTGCCGGCCGCGCCTGGGTCGAGCGGGAGTGGCGCTGGGAGACCCAGGCCGAGCGGATGGCCGCCCTGCTCGCCGGCTGACGACGCCGAGCGCGCCACCAGCCCACGCCGAACCCCCTGACCACCTGGGCCGCCCGCCCTACCCGGACGCGCCGTCCGCCCGCCCCCGAGCGCGCCCCTCCCGAGGGGAGGTCGTGGCGCTCCGGACGGACGGCGCGGGCCTGTCGGCGGCGAGTTGTTAAACGGGGGCCCTTTCTCTACCGGAGGCGTTAAGCGGGGCCCCCTGCTTACGCTCGGCCGCGCGGTGGGCGAGCCGGCCCGGCCACCAGGTACTTGCGCCCAGGTCGAGGGTCAGCGCCGGGATCAGCAGGCTGCGCACCAGGAACGTGTCGAGCAGGATGCCGACCGCCACGATCACCCCCATCTGCACCGACGGCACCAGCGGCAGCACCAGCAGGGCCCCGAAGGTGGCCGCCAGCACGACACCGGCGCTGGTGATCACACCGCCGGTGACGGTGAGCGCCCGCAGCACGCCGAGCCGGTGCCCGATCAGCGCGGTCTCCTCCCGTGCCCGGGTCATCAGGAAGATCGTGTAGTCCACGCCGAGGGCGACCAGGAACAGGAACGCCTGTAGGGGGACCCCGACGAACAGGTGCGGGTGGCCCAGCGCGCCGAGCAGCAGCCCGGCACCGCCCATCGCCGCCGCGTACGTGAGGATCACGCTTGCCATCAGCAGCAGCGGCGCGACAAGCGCCCGGAGCAGGAGCACCAGGATCACCAGGACCACGGCGAGCACCAGCGGGATGACCACCCAGTTGTCCCGGTCCACCGTGCGCCGCTCGTCGAGCAGCATCGCGGTCCGCCCGCCGACGAGCGCCTCCGCGCCGGGTACGGCGTGCACGGCATCCCGCAGCCGGGTCACCGTGTCCCGGGCGGCGCTGCTGTCCGGGACGTCGGTGAGGACCGCGGTGACGCGTACCCAGCGCCCGTCGGCGGACCGCTGTGGCTCGGTGACGTCGGAGACGCCCGGCACCGCGCGGGCGGCGGCCACCACCCGGTCCATCGCGCCCGCGACGGCCACCACCTCGACCGGCGCGGCCGACCCGCCCGGGTAGTGGTCGGCGATCAGCCGCTGCCCGGTGACCGAGCCGACCTCCGTGGTGAAGGACTCGTCGTCGGGCAGGCCGAGACCGAGGTTGCCGATGCCGAGGGTCAGCACGAGCAGGGCGGCGGTGGTGCCCACCCAGACCATCCGCGGCCGGCTGCCGGCCAGGCGGGCGATCCGCCGCCACACCCCGTGGTCGGCGGCGCGGTCGTCGGCGTCCACGCCGGGGGCGTACCGGGGCACGAACGGCCAGAACAGCCACCGGCCGAGCAGCACCAGGAGCGCCGGCAGCAGCGTGGTCATCGCGAGCAGCGCGGCGACGATGCCTACCGCGCCGACCGGGCCCAGCCCACGGGTCGTCGGCAGGTCCGCCGCGAGCAGGCAGAGCAGCCCGAGCGCGACCGTCGCCGCGGAGGCGCAGATCGCGCCGTACGAGCGGCGCAGCGCCATCGCCATCGCGGTGTGCCGGTCGGCGTGCCGGCGCAACTCCTCCCGGTAGCGGGCGATGAGCAGCAGGGCGTAGTCCACCCCGACGCCGAAGACAAGCACGGTCAGGATGGTCTGACTCTGGAAGTCCACGGCCAGCCCGGCGTGCCGCGCCAGCAGGTAGACGGTGGCGCCGGCGAGCTGGTTGGCGACCCCCACCGCGATCAGCGGCACCAGCCACAGCACCGGACTGCGGTAGGTGATCAGCAGGAGGAGGGCGACAGTGACCGCGGTGGCCAGCAACAATGCCCCGTCCATCCCCCCGAACGCGTCGAAGACGTCGCTTTCGGCCGCCGCGTCGCCGGTCAGCGCGGTCCGCAGCCCCGACGGCACGTCATCTGCCAGTCGCTCCTTCATGGCGCTCACCACCTCGGCGCGCCGCTCCTCGTCGAGGCTCACCGGAAGCGAGAACAGCAGTGCCCGGCCGTCCGCGCTCGGCGTCGGCGGGGACACCACGCCCCCGTCGGCGTACCCGGCGAAGGCGGCCCGGTCGGCGTCGGCCCGGGCCCGGTCGGCGGCGGTGAGGCCGCTGTCGCGGACGTACACGGCGATGGCCAGTTGCCGCCGGGAGTCGGGGAACGCGTCCTCGACCCGCTGCGCGGCCCGGCTGCTCTCGACGCCGGCCGGCAGCGCGCCGAGCGTCGAGTTGTCCTGTGCCTCGCCCAGCTTCACGGCGAGCGGGCCGGCGACCGAGAGCAGCACCAACCAGAGGACGAGGACGGCATATTTGCCACGGCGTCCGGCCGGTAGGCCGGCTGTTCGGTGCGGGGCCATCACATTTCCTCTCGTCTTCGCTCGGGGTGTGCCGGGGGCTTCCTCGATCCTGCGCACGGGCCGGCCCGGGGTCAGGGGTGCCGACCCGCCTCCTCGGGTGGTGCCAGCACCACCGGAAACCGGGCGGCCATGCCGCAGAATGACGTTCGTGGAGGCTTCGGCACGCGCGTGGCTCCGGGTCCGGCTACGGCCCGGTGCGGTCACCGTCGTCCAGGGGGTGCTGATCGCGCTGCTGTCCCTGGGCACGCACGTGGCGCTGTTCGTGCTGTCCGTGGTCGCGCTGGGCCTGATCCCGGTCTTCGGCGTCGGGTTGGCGCTCTTTCCGGTGGTGACCGCCGGGGTTCGGCTCTGCGTCGGGCTGCACCGCCGGCTGGCCCGCTGGGGTGGCGTCGAACTGGCCACGCCCTACCTCCCGGCGCCGGAGGGCGCGTGGTTCGGCACCTGGCGACGGTTCCGCTGGGTGGTGTCCGACCCGGCGACCTGGCGGGATCTGGCCTGGCTGCTGCCGGGCGTGGTCACCGGCACGGTCTGCCTGCTCACGTTCGCCCTGCCGGCGTACGGCCTGGAAGGCCTGGTCGGATTGCCGATGGTGCTGTACACCGCCGGCTTCTGGTACGGCTACGGCCCGTTCTGGCCGATCGACAGCACCGTCCAGGCCCTGCTCTGCTTTCCGATCGGGGCGTTGCTGCTGGTCGTCGGTGTGGCCGCCGGGCGCTGGCTGGTCTGGTTGCACGTCTGGTTCGCCGGCCTTCTCCTGCAGCCGACCCGCGGCGCCGAGTTGGCGCTGCGGGTGCGGCAGCTCACCGTCACCCGGGCCGACGCAGTGGACGCGCAGGCCGCCGAGCTGCGCCGGATCGAACGGGACCTGCACGACGGCGCGCAGGCCCGCCTGGTCGCGTTGAGCATGAGCATCGGCCTGGCCGAGCAGTTGGTGGGCGCCGACCCGGAGGCGGTCCGCCGGCTGCTCGCCGAGGCCCGGGAGACAAGCGGCCAGGCCCTGGCCGAGCTGCGCGGCCTGGTCCGCGGCATCCACCCGCCGGTGCTCGCCGAGCGCGGTCTGCCCGGCGCGGTACGGGCGCTGGCGCTTGCCGTGCCGCTGCCGGTGGAGGTCAGCGTCGACCTGCCGGGCCGGCCGGCGGCCCCGGTCGAGTCGGCCGCATACTTCGCGGTCGCCGAGGCGCTGGCGAACGTGGGCAAGCACAGCGGGGCGACCCGGGCATGGGTGGAGCTGCGGTACACCGCCGGGCGGCTGACCATGGTGGTCGGCGACGACGGCCGGGGCGGGGCGACGCCGGCGGCGGGCGGCGGCCTGGCCGGGACCGGTCGCCGGCTGGCCGCGTTCGATGGCACGATGACGGTGACCAGTCCGACAGGTGGACCCACCGTCATCAGCATGGAGCTGCCGTGCGAGTTGTCATCGCCGAGGACCTCGCCCTCCTCCGGGACGGGCTGACCCGGATCCTGGAGGCGTTCGGCTGCCAGGTGGTGGCGGCGGTGGACAACGGACCGTCGGTGCTGCCCGCGTTGACCACGCACCGGCCGGACGTCGCGGTGATCGACGTACGGCTGCCGCCGACGTTCACCGACGAGGGGTTGCAGGCGGCCGTGCGGGCCCGCGCCGAGATGCCCGGGCTGCCGGTGCTGGTGCTGTCCCAGCACGTCGAGCAGCTCTACGCGCGGGAGCTGCTCGCCGATCGGCGCGGCGGGGTCGGCTACCTGCTCAAGGACCGGGTGTCGCACGTGGATCAGTTCGTCGACGCGGTGCGCCGGGTCGCGGCCGGCGGCACCGTGATGGACCCGGAGGTCGTCGCCCAACTGCTGGCCCGCCGGGCCGGCGCCGAGCCGCTCGGTGAGCTGACCGCGCGCGAGCGGGAGGTGCTCGGGCTGATGGCCGAGGGCCGGTCGAACGCCGCCATCGCCGCCCGGCTCTTCGTCACCGCGAAGGCCGTCGACAAGCACATCAACAACATCTTCAGCAAGTTGCGGATGCCGCAGTCCGGCGACGACAACCGGCGGGTGCTGGCCGTGCTGGCCTACCTGGACGGTTCGGACGCCCGCCGCCCGGCCGGCTGACCGCGCCGCCCGCCGCCCGCGCGCGGTGCGCGGTGCGCGGTGTTAAGCGGGGGCCCCTCCTCTACCGGAAGCGTTAACAGGGGGCCCCGCCTTACCTCCGGGGGCGGGGCCGGGGCGGCCGAAGTGCCAGCCCTGCCCGGCGTCGCAGCCGATGGCGCGCAGCCGGTCCGCCTGGTCGGCCGTCTCCACCCCCTCGGCGGTGACGGTGAGGTCGAGGGCGTGCGCCAGCGAGACAAGCGAGGCGAGGATCCGCTCGTCGGTGCGCCCGCCCGGGTCACCGGCAGGGGCGCACAGCCCGGTCACGAACTCGCCGGCCACCTTGAGTTCGTTCACCGGCAGGTCCCGCAGGTACGCGAGGTTGCAGTAGCCGGTGCCGAAGTCGTCGATGGCCACCCGGACGCCCAGGTCACCCAGCACCCGCAGGGCCCGGACCGGCTCGACCACGGTGCTCATCATGGTGCTCTCGGTGATCTCCAGTTGCAGCCGGTCCGGGGGCAGGCCGGTGCGGCCGAGCACGCCCTGCACCTCGGGTACGAGGTCGGGCCGGTGGAGCTGGCGCACGGCCAGGTTGACGCTGACGAACGGGGCGTCCGCGCCCGCCGCCGACCAGGTGCCCGCCTCGCGGCACGCCTCGGCCAGCACCCAGCTCCCCAGCCGGACGATCAGACCTGTCTCCTCCGCCAGCGGGATGAAGCTGTCCGGCCGGAGCACCCCCAGCTCCGGGTGGCGCCACCGCACCAACGCCTCCATGCCGAGCACCCGGCCGTCACGCAACGACGTGAGCGGCTGGTAGTCCAGGTAGAACTCGCCCCGGTCGAGCGCGGCGGGGATCGCCGCGGACAGCGCGTACCGGGACAGCTCGCGGCGGTTGCGGTCGGCGTCGAACAGCGCCCAGCGGGCCCCACCGGCGGCCTTGGCCCAGTGCAGCGTGCTGTCCGCCGCGCGCATCAGCTCCATCGGCGAGGTGCCGGCCACCTGTCGCTCCACGATGCCGATGCTTGCCGAGACGGTCAGCTCGTGCCCGTCGACGAGCGCCGGCTCACGGATCGCGTCAAGCGCCGCCTCGGCGACCTTCACCGCGTCGTCGGTGCCGGCGGTGCGCTCCACCAGGATCACGAACTCGTCGCCGCCGAGGCGGGCCACCAGGTGCTCGCCCAGCGCCCGGCGCAACCGGTGCGCCACCGTGACCAGCAGCGAGTCGCCGACCTGGTGGCCGAGGGAGTCGTTGACCACTTTGAAGCGGTCCAGGTCGAGGAAGCAGACCCCGACCCGGTCGGCGCCCCGGCCGGGCGCGGCGATCGCGGCGGTCAGCCGCTCGGTGAACAGGGTGCGGTTCGGCAGGTCGGTAAGCGGGTCGTGGGTGGCCTGGTGCCGGAACCGGGCCTCGCTGTCCCGCAGCGCCCGTTCGGCCTGCGCCCGGGCCATCATGGCGGCCCGCCGGATGGACTCCTGCTCGTCGAGCGTGCGGTCGCGCAGCGCTCGGGAGTACCCGGTGGCGACGGTGGCGAGCAGCCGGGCCATCCGGTCCTCGGCGTCGTCGACGACCAGGTCGAGGTCGCGGACCAGCCGGAGCTGGATCACCTCGACGGTGCGGCCGAGCCCTTCGGCGGAGGCGATGTGCGACTGCACCAGCTCCGCGCCCACCTGCTGGCCGATCCGCAGGTCGAACGGGTCGGCGCGCATCGCCTCCGCGAGCCGTTCGGTGAGCCGTTGCAGCACCTCCTCCAGTTGGGCCTGGGTCATCGGCAGGTAGCTGGTCCCGGAGACCGCCTTGGCCCAGGCTCGGGCGAACACGCCGGGGCGGCGGCCGGCGGCGCCTGTCGCGTCGTCAGTCACCGAGCCGCCCGACCCCGCCCATGAAGACCGCCCGCTCGGCGTCCTCCGCCTGGTCGGGGGCGTCCGGCCGCCACTGCGGCACCCACACCACGCCCGGGTCGACCAACTCGAAGCCGGCGAAGAGCGCGGTCAACTCGGTCCGGCCGCGGATGAAGAGTTGGCTGTCGGTGCGCCGGTAGACCCGCTCCGCCTCGGCCCGCTCGCCGGTGCCGGCGCGGCCGTCGTCGCTGGCCTGGGAGAGCACCAGGTGGCTGCCGGGCGCCAGCGCCGCGCGCAGCGTCCGCAGGATCTCCTCCGGGCGGTCGGAGTCCGGGATGAAGTGCAGCACCGCCACGATCAGCACCGCGACCGGCTGGGAGAAGTCGAGCAGCCGGGTGACGTCCGGATGGCCCAGGATCGCCGCCGGGTGGCGCAGGTCCTCCCGCACCACGACGGCCCGCTCGTTGCCGGCCAGGATCTCCTGGCTGTGTGCCACGGCCACCGGGTCCACGTCGACGTAGACCACCCGGGACTCCGGGTCGATCCGCTGGGCGATCTCGTGCACGTTGCCCACGGTGGGGATGCCGGAGCCGATGTCCAGGAACTGGCGCACCCCGGCGTCGAGCAGGTGGTGCACGGCCCGGCGGAGGAAGGCGCGGTTGGCCTGGGCCATCAGCGGGGCCTCGGGCACCGCCTCCACCATCGCCCGGGCGGCGGCCCGGTCGGCCGCGAAGTTGTGCGAGCCGCCCAGGTAGTAGTCGTACATGCGGGCCACGCTCGGGCGCTCGATGTCGATCGTCTCCGGTGCCCAGTCCGGCCGCTGCATGTCCCTGCCCCTTGGGTGTCGGCGACGCGCGGCGTCACCGCCGCGCGGATCACCGGGTATTCTGCCCGCCCGCCGTCGCGGTGCAAAGACCACAGTCGTTCCGCGTCCGGCCGTTCACCGTACGCGGTCGGCCGTCCCGAAGCGCCGCAGGGGCCCGCGTCCGGCGTACGGACGGGGCCCCCGCGGCGACGGGCGTCAGAACTTGGGCGCGTCCGGGGCCTCCAGCAGCCCCAACCGCAGCGCGGTCATCAGCGCCTGGGCCCGGTTGGCGGCGCCCAGCTTCTCGTAGAGCTTGGAGATGTGGGTCTTGGCGGTCGACTCGCTGACGAAGAGCTGCTTGGCGATGCCGGCCACGCTCATGCCGTCGGCGAGCAGCCGCAGCACCTGGCCCTCCCGGGGGGAGAGCTGCGGACCGGACGGCGCCAGCCGGCGCTTCATCGCCTCGGCCAGGTCGGCCGCGGTGAACGCGCTGGGGGAGGAGGCGGCGTGCCGGGCGGCGGCCACCACCTCGTCGGCCGGGGCGGTCTTCGGCACGAAGGCGCTCGCGCCCGCCTCCAGGGCGCCGAAGAGCTGGTCGTCACCGGCATACATGGTGAGCACGACGATGCCCATCGACGCGCTGGACTTGCGCAGCGCGCGGGTGGCCTCCAGGCCGCTGCCGTCGGGCAGTCGAAGGTCCATGATCACAACGTCCGGCTGGAGCGCGCCGGCCTGACGCACGCCTTCCGCGGCCGTGGCGGCCTCGCCCACGACCTCGAACTGCCGGTCCCGCTCGAAGGCGTGCCGCAGACCCTTGCGGATCAGGTCGTGATCGTCGACAAGGAGGACCTTGGTACGTGTGGCCGGTGTCGGGCTAGTGGTCATCCTCGGGTTACTCCCCTTCTGCTGCTGCGGCGCTGCCGCGCACCTTATCGCGCCGGGGCGACGAACCGAGGACCACCGCCACTGTTGTGCCGCTGGGTTGCCGCGGCCTGATCTCCAACCGGCCCCGGATACGTTCCGCCCTCTCCGCCATGATCGCAAGACCATAGTGCCCCTCGGGCCGCTGGTCACCGATGCCGTGACCGTCATCCGACACTTCGATCCGGGCGTACGGGGGATCAACCTCACACGTGACCCAGAGGTTCGAGGCCCCGGCGTGCTTGCGCGCGTTCGTCACCGCCTCCTGCGCGATGCGCAGCAACTCCGCCTCGGTGGCGGCCGGCAGCCGGGCGGTCGACTCGTCCAGGGAGAGGTTCACCCGCAGCCCGCCGGAGGCGCCGACGGTGCGGGCGTACTCGGCGATGGCGGCGGCCAGGCCGCCGTGCCGGTCCACCTCGCTGCGCAGCTCGAACAGGCTGAGCCGCAGCTCCTGGATCACCCGGGTGACCTCCTGGCGCAGCGTGCGCAGCGAGTCGGCGGTCTCCTCGGCGTCGTCGTGCACGGTGGCCAGGGCGTTGTCGATGCCGTAGCCGACCATGACCAGCTCCTGGGCGACCCCGTCGTGGATCTCCCGGGCCAGCCGCTGCCGCTCCTCGTTGGTGGCGAGCGAGCGCACCTCGTCGAAGAGCAGGGCGGCCTCCAGCCGCAGCGCGGCCGGGCCGGTGAGCGCCGTCACCCGGGACACCACAGGCGGCGGGTACGCGGCGCCGGCGTCCGCCTCGATGACGACGAGGCCGACCGTGCGCACGCCCGCGACAAGCGGCACGATCAGGGCGGACACCTCGCCGGAGTGCCGGGACCGGGCCTGCGAGCGGGCCGAGACGGTCGGCTGCTGGCTGGCCCAGGCGTCGGCGATGGCCGAGTCGGCGTCGAGCGTGGTCTCCCAGTCGACCCGGTCCGCGCCGATCTGCGCGAGCACCACCAGCCGGCCGCCGCCGCTGGCGGAGAGCACCGCGCCGCGGTCGGTCTTCGCCACCATCCGCAGCTCCTCCAGCAGGTGCTCGGAGATGCCCCCCGGATCAAGCGTGGCGCCGGGCAGTTGGCGGGCGACCGTCCGTAGCTGGGTCAGCAGGCGGGTCGCTTCGGCGTACGGCTGGGGTTTGCTCTCGCCGCGGACCCGCATCACCCGCTGGAGCGTGCCGGCGGTGTAGAGGCCGAGGGCGGCCAGGATCAGCCACTGGGCGCAGACCGTGAGGTAGCCGACCTGGCCGAGCTGCGGCTCGCCGCCGACCTCGGTGAACGCGGCGCTCGCGAGCAGCGTCGCCGCGGCCACCACGAGCAGCGCGGCGCCCTCGCGGAACCGGCGACGCAGGGCGGTGACGGTGACCGGCACGGCGAGGTAGGGCAGCACCGCCGATGCGCCGAGCCCGCCGGTGGCGCCGCTGAGCTGGGTGTCGGCGGCGACCTGACTGGCGGCCAGCCCGAGCACCACCACCTCGGCGAAGCGGCTGATCGGGGCCAGCAGCCGGTGCTGCGGGGCCAGCACGCCGGGCAGCCCGGCGACGCCCAGCAGGGCGATCCACCAGAGTTGGGCGGGGTCGCGGGTGGCGAACAGGGTCAGGGCGGCGACAAGCGCGAGGAGGACCGCGCGGGCCGCGGCGGCGAGGAGCTGCGTCTGTGGCTGACCGGATGTGGAGGCGGGCACCTGACGGATGGTAGTCAGCGTCGGTAGATCTCCGCGATCTCCGTGGCGTACGTCTTGTGCACGACCTGCCGTTTGATCTTCAGCGACGGGGTCAGCTCGCCTGTCGCCTCGGTGAAGTCCTGCGGCAGGATCCGGAACACCTTGATCGCCTCGGCCTTGGAGACGGACTGGTTGGCCTGGTCGATCGCGGTCTGGACCTCGGCCCGCAGCGCCTCGTCGTCGCGCAGGTCGGCCGCGGTGGTGGTCTCCGGTCGCCCGTGCCCGGCCAGCCACTTCGGCAGCGCCTCCTCGTCGATGGTGACGAGCGCCGCGATGAACGGTTTGCGGTCGCCGACCACCATGCACTGGCTGATCAGCGGGTGCGCCCGCACCTGGTCCTCAAGCACCGCCGGGGCGACGTTCTTGCCGCCGGCGGTCACGATGATCTCCTTTTTCCGGCCGGTGATGCTGAGGTAGCCGTCCTCGTCGAGCTGGCCCAGGTCGCCGGTGCGGAACCAGCCGTCGGTGGTGAGCGCCTCGGCGGTGGCCGTCTCGTTGTGCCAGTAGCCCCGGAAGACGATGTCCCCGGAGATCAGGATCTCGCCGTCGTCCTCGATCCGGACGGTGACGCCGGGCAGTGGCCGGCCGACCGTGCCGATCCGGGTGCCGGTGGGCAGGTTGGCGGCGGCGGCCGGCGCGGTCTCGGTGAGGCCGTACCCCTCGCAGATGGTCACCCCGACGCCGCGGAAGAAGTGGCCGAGCCGGGCGCCGAGCGGCGCGCCGCCGGAGATGGCGTCGCGGCACCGGCCGCCCAGCGCCGCGCGCAGCTTGCCGTAGACCAGCCGGTCGAAGAGGGCGTGCTGGGCGCGCAGCGCCAGCCCCGGCCCGCCGGGCAGCTCCTGGGCCTCGCTCCAGGCGATGGCGACCTTCTCCGCCCGGTCGAAGATCGAGCCCTTGCCGTCGGCCTCGGCCTTCTGCCGGGCGCCGTTGTAGACCTTCTCGAAGACCCGGGGTACGGAGAGCACGAACGTCGGCTTGAACTCCTGGAGTTCGCCGACCAGGTTGCTGGTGTCCGCGCAGTGCGCCATGGTGACCTGCGCCTGCACCACGCCGACCTGGATGAGCCGGGCGAACGCGTGTGCCAGCGGCAGGAAGAGCAGGGTGGACGCGCCCTCCCGGAACAGGTTCGGCAGCACCGGCACCGCGTTGGCGATGTCGGCGTAGATGTTGCGGTGGGTCAGCACGCAGCCCTTGGGCCGGCCGGTGGTGCCGCTGGTGTAGATGATCGTGGCGATGTCGTCGGCCTTGAGCATCGAGCGGCGTACCTCGATCTCGGCCGGGTCCACCGACTCGCCGGCGGCGACCAGCCGGGTCACCGCGTCCAGCTCGATCTGCCAGATCTCGCGCAGCTCGGGCAGCCGGTCCCGGACGCCGGCGACCAGGGTCGCGTGGGCGGTGCTCTCCACCACCACGGCCACGGCGCCGGAGTCGTCGAGGATCCAGGCGGCCTGCTCGGCGCTGGAGGTCTCGTAGATCGGCACGGTGACCGCGCCGACGGCCCAGATCGCGTAGTCGAGCAGGGTCCACTCGTAGCGGGTGCGGCTCATCAGCCCGACCCGGTCGCCGGGGGAGATGCCGGCCGCGACCAGGCCCCGCGCCACCGCGACCACCTCGTCCCGGAACTGCCGGCAGGTCACCTCGGTGCGGGCCGGCGCTCCGGCGTCGCCGGCGATCCGGACGAACTGCACGGTGTCCGGGGCGACCTCGGCGTTGTTCCAGACCGGGTCGGTCAGGTTTGCCGCGTCGCCGACGGTGACGATCGGCGGGACGGAGAACTCGCGCACCTGCACTCCCTCGTGCTCGCACCGGCGGGGGCCCGGCCTGGTCGGCTCAGTCGAAACCTACCCGCCCGCGCGGGTGGGCGGCCGGGTAGCCTCCCCCCATGGCGGACTCCTCCACCCAGTCGATCACCATCGGCGCGTCACCGGACCGGGTGGCGGCGGTCATCTGCGACTTCCCCCGCTACCCGGAGTGGACCGAGGCGGTGCGCGCGGCCGAGGTGGTCGAGGAGTACGAGGACGGCTACGCCAGCCAGGTCCGGTTCACCCTGGACGCGGGCGTGCTGGCCGACGAGTACGTGCTTGTCTACGAGTACGCCGAGGACATCTCCCGGATCGAGTGGCACCTGGCCGCGCCGTCGAAGATGCAGCGGTCCCAGCGCGGGTCGTACGACCTGGTGGGCAACCCGGACGGCACGACCACGGTGACCTACACGCTCGAGGTGGAGCTGTCGGTGGCGATGCTCGGCATGTTCCGTCGCAAGGCCGAAAAAATGATCATGGATGCGGCGTTGAAGCAGCTCAAGCGCCGGGTAGAAGCACCAGGTGCGGCAGACTGATTCCGTTCGCCGTCCCGGTCGTCACGCTTGAGGAGCCGAGCCATGGGCACCACCGATCCGGGCTCGGCCCGGGAAGAGGCCGAGCGCCTCGTCGTCAGTCTGCTGGCCGCGGCGCGGCTGGCCGCCACCCCGTCCGGCGCCGGGGGCCCGCTCGGTGGGATCCTCTCGGGTGTCCTCGGTCACACGACCGCCGGCAACGCCGCCGGTTTCGCCACCGGGTCGCCGGAATGCTGCGTCTGCCCGGTCTGCCGCGGGATCGCCGCCTTGCGTGACCCGAGTCCGGAGTTCGCCGAGCGGCTCGCCACCGGCGCCGGTGACCTCGCGGCCGGCGTGGCAAGCGTGCTGCGGGCGTTCGCGCCCACCGAACGGAGCGAGCCGGCCGAACCTGCCGAACGGAGCGAGCCGGCCGAACCTGCCGATCCGGCCGGACCCGTCGGGCCGGCGGCCACCACGACGCCTGCCGGTCCCGGTGGTCCCGCGCCGACCGGGTCGGGTGACCACGTGTGGCGCGAGGCGACCCGTACCGGGCATGATTCTCAGCCGGCGCCCGAGCAGGACGTATGGTCCGCCGCCACTCGGGACGAGCCGGCGGCGGGCCGGCCGCCGACCGGTCGTCCCGTGGTGCCCGCCTCGCGGGCGTCCGGGGAGGCGGGCGCGGACGCACCAGGCGACGGGGCCTGACCACCGGACATCCCGGGTACGCACGGCCGGTTCGGCCGGTGCCGGGGCAGCACAGCAGAGGGGAGTGGCGGCGGTGACGCTGACCATCGGAGTCGACGTCGGTGGCACGAAGGTGGCCGGCGGTGTCGTGGACGACACCGGCGCGGTAATCGTGCAGACGCGACGGGACACCCCCGCCGACGACGTGGCCAAGACCCGCGACGTCATCATCGAGGTGGTCACCGAACTGTCCGCCGGCCGCACCGTCGAGGCCGTCGGCATCGGCGCGGCCGGCTGGATCGACGCGGCCCGCTCCACCGTGCTCTTCGCCCCCAATCTGGCGTGGCGGGACGAGCCGCTGCGCTCCTACGTCAGCAACGCCACCGGCCTGCCGGTGATCGTGGAGAACGACGGGAACGTGGCCGCCTGGGCGGAGTTCCGCTACGGCGCGGCGCGCGACGCCGACGACTCGATGGTCATGTTCACCATCGGCACCGGCGTCGGCGGCGGCATCGTGCTCGGCGGCGAGCTGGTCCGCGGCGCCAACGGCATCGCGGCCGAGCTGGGGCACATGCTCACCGTGCCGGACGGCCACCAGTGCGGCTGCGGCCGGCTGGGCTGCATCGAGCAGTACGCCAGCGGCAGCGCCCTGGTTCGCTTCGCCCGGGCCGCCGCCCGGCAGGAGCCGCACCGGGCCACCGCGTTGCTGGAGCTGGCCGACGGCGAGGCCGAGGCGATCACCGGCCCGATGGTGACCGCCGCGGCCAAGGGCGGCGACCCGGTCTCCACCGAGGCGTTCGCCCAGGTCGGCCGCTGGCTCGGGACCAGCCTCGCGGACATGGCGCAGATCCTCGACCCGCAGGTGCTCGTGGTCGGCGGCGGCGTGATCGACGCCGGCGACCTGCTGCTCGGTCCGACCCGGCGCTCGTTCACCGAGGCGCTGGCCCAGCGCAGCCGCCTGCCGGTGGCGGAGGTGCGCCCGGCCGAGCTGGGCAACACCGCAGGCGTGATCGGCGCCGCCGACCTGGCTCGGCGGGTCTGACGTGCCGGGTCCGGGAGTGCCGCTGCGGGTGCTGTCGTACAACGTGCACAGCCAGCGCGACGACACCGCCGCGCTGGCCGAGGTGGTCCGGCAGGCCGCGCCGGACGTGGTGATCGTCCAGGAGGGACCGCGCCGGTTCCGGTGGCGGCAGAAGTGCGCCACGCTCGCTGACTCGTTCGGCCTGGTGTTCGCCGCCGGCGGCCTGCCGTCGCTTGGCAACGTGCTGTTGACAAGCCTGCGCGTGCGGGTCACCGACACGAGGTGCGAGCGCTACCCGCTGACCCCGGGCCGGCACCTGCGCGGGGCCGCGTACGCGCGGTGCCGGGTGGGCGGCGTCGACTTCCTGCTGGCCGGCTCGCACCTGTCCACCGACCCGGCGGAGCGACCCGCCCAGGCGGCGGCGTTCAAGCGGGCGCTCGCCGCGTCCACGCTGCCGGTGGTGGCCGGCGCGGACCTCAACGAGGGGCCGGACGGGCCGGCCTGGCGGACCGTGGCCGAGGGGCTTACCGACACCGCCGTCGCCGCCGACCGGGCCGACCGGCACACGTTCTCCTGCGCCGACCCGCGCCGCCGCATCGACGCGCTCTTCGTCGACCCGCGGATCAGCGTGGTCGACTACGACGTGGTCGACACCCCGACGACCCGCCGGGCCAGCGACCACTTCCCGGTCCTGGTCGACCTGCTGCTGCCCGCCGCCGACTGACCCCACGACGGTCGGCCGGCGCCCGACGGGCGCGAGCCGCGTGGTGCCGCGCGGTACGGGCTACGGCGGTGCGGACTGTGGGCGGTGCGGGGCGTGCGGCACGCGTCGCGCGGTGCGGCCGGTCCGGGTGGTTACGGAACGTGAGATCCCCGTGGGTGGGGCATGAGGCCCGCTGGCGCCTTTGCTCTGCAGCCCCATACGCATCGGTTACCCATGGTAACTATGGGGGCGAGGTGTGACCCGAAGCTCCTTCCGGGAATGACCAGTTCACTGCCGCGCTGCGTCCGTGGCTGCAGAGCAAAGGCGGGAGAAGGGCACCGCGGTGGCCCGGCCCCGTCCTCACTCTGCGTGAATCGGCGGACGGTGACCGAGCGTGAAGATGCGTTCCCGGTGAACCGTGTCGACACTCGGGTGGCTGGACAACGGAGGGCATTGTCGGCAGGATTTCGCACCGACCCGGCGCGCGTGCCGTACGAAGGAGAATTCGCGGTGTCCTCCCCCACCGACCCCACCGATCCCGGTCGCTCCGATCCCGGTCGCTCCGATCCGGTCTCCGACCGGGGCGACACGGTCTGCGTCATCGGCGCCGGCGCCAGCGGGCTGACCGCTGTGAAGAACCTTCGCGAGGCCGGTTTCGGCGTGGACTGCTACGAGCGGGAGACAGGCGTCGGCGGGGCGTGGAACTGGCGGCACGACCGCAGCCCGGTGTACGCCAGCACGCACCTCATCTCGTCCCGGCCGTTCACCCAGTTCCCGGACTTCCCGATGCCCGACGACTGGCCGGACTACCCGCACCACAGCCAGTTGCTGTCCTACTTCGAGCGCTACGCCGACCACTTCGACCTGCGGCAGCACGTCTGGTTCGGCACCGAGGTGGTCCGGGTCGAGCCGGTCGAGGGGGACCGGTGGGACGTGACCACCCGCAGCACCGGCGGCTACGGCCCCGAGCGCACCTCCCGGTACGCGGCCGTGGTGCTGGCGAACGGCCACAACTGGTCGCCCAAGCTGCCCCGGTACGAGGGGCTGGCGGAGTTCCGCGGCGAGGTCATGCACGCCTCGTCCTACAAGGACCCGGCCCAGCTGCGCGGCAAGCGGGTGCTCGTGGTCGGCGCCGGCAACACCGGCTGCGACATCGCGGTCGAGGCGGCCCAACAGGCGTCGCACTGCTGGCACTCCACCCGACGCGGCTACTGGTACGCCCCGAAGTTCGTCTTCGGCCGCCCGGCCGACCAGGTCAACGACACACTGCTGGCGCTGCGGGTGCCGCTGCGGGTGCGGCAGTGGCTCTATCACTGGACGCTGCGGCTGACCGTCGGCGACCTGACCCGGTTCGGCCTGCCGAAGCCCGACCACCGGGTCTACGAGACGCACCCGATCGCCAACAGCCAACTCGTCTACTACGTCGGGCACGGGGAGATCACCCCGGTGCCCGACGTGGCCCGGTTCCACGACCGCACGGTCGAGCTGACCGACGGCCGGCGGATCGACCCGGAGCTTGTGGTGTTCGCCACCGGCTACCTGCCGCGCTTCGAGTTCATGCAGGGCCGGGTGCTCGGCGACGAGGACGGCTCCGGGCGGCCCCGGCTGTGGCTGAACGCCTTCACCGCCGGCCACCCCACGCTGGCCGTGGTGGGCCTGGTGCAGCCGGACTCCGGCATCTTCGCGATCTCGCACTGGCAGAGCGCGCTCTTCGCCCGGCTGCTCACGCTGCGCACGACCCGGCCGGAACGCGTCGCGGCGTTCGACCGCCGGGTCCGCGCCGGCCTCGGCGAGCGGTACTCGGCGAAGGTCAAGGACAGCACCCGGCACTGGTTCGAGGTCGGGCACGCCGACTACCTGCGCGCTCTGCAACGGGCCTGGTACGAGCTGGAGGACAGCAAATGACCAGCGAACGGGTGCGGGTGGTCCGGGCCTGGGAGTGGGCCCGGCCGGAGCGGCCGGTGCGCCGCGAGGTGCTGGCCGCGGTGCCCGAGCAGGAAGAGGCCAAGCCGCCGCTGCTGTTCGTGCCCGGCTTCGGCCACGGCGCGTGGGCGTTCGCCGAACACTGGCTCGGCCACGCCGCCGGGCGCGGCTTCCCGGCGTACGCGCTGAGCCTGCGCGGGCACGGCGGCAGCGAGCCGGCGCCGGAGGCGACGCTGCGGGCGTACACCCATGACGTGACGCAGGTGGCGGCGAGCCTGCCGCGGCAGGCGGTGCTGGTGGGGCACGGCGCCGGCGCCCGGGTGGTGGCGCACGCGCTGGCCCGCTATCCGGCGCGGGCCGCGGTGCTTGTGGCGCCGGTGCTCGGCGGCTGGCCGACGTTCGGCGCGGCGCTGCGCCGCAACCCGGTCGGCACGCTGCCGGCGGTCTTCGGCGCCGGCCTGCGGCTCAACCGGCGTCAGCTGTTCAGCCGGGAGCTGTCCGACGCCGACGCCCGCCGGCACGTGGCCCGGCTGGGCCGGGCCGGCCGCCGCGCGCAGTGGCAACTGCTCACCGGCCGGTCGCCGGAGCCGGCGGTGGGCCGGCCGCCGGTGCTTGTGCTCGGCAGCCCCGACGACCGGGTGCTCCCGGCGACCGCGTTGACCCGGGCGGCCCGCCGCTACGACTCGGCCCCGCTGCTCTTCCCCGGCATGGGCCACGACCTGATGCTCGACGCCCGCTGGCGGGAACCGATCGACGCGATCCTGGACTGGCTGGACAAGGACCCGGCGCCCACCACCGGCTAAGCGCCGGGCGGCGGTTCAGCGAGGGATGGTGCGGCGGCCGACAAGCGTCCCGCTCTCCTCGAGCGCGCTCAGGTAGGACGCCGCCCACGCGTGGATGTCGTTGTGGGCCAGGTGGTCCCGCATCGCGCGCATCCGGGCTGCCACGTCCTCCGGGCCGGCCCGCAGCGCGGCGAGCAACCCCTGCTTGAGCCCGTCCAGGTCGTGCGGGTTGACCAGGTACGCGTGCTCCAGTTCGGCCGCCGCGCCGGCGAACTCGCTGAGCAGCAACGCCCCGGTGCCGTCGATCCGGGCCGCCACGTACTCCTTCGCCACCAGGTTCATCCCGTCGCGCAGCGGGGTCACCGCCATCACGTCGGCGACCCGGTAGAGCGCGACCAGCTCGGCCCGGTCGAAGGGCTGGGTGAGGTAGTGGATCGCGGGTTCGCCGACCCGGCCGAACTCGCCGTTGATCCGGCCCACCTGGTGCTCCACCCGGTCGCGCAGGATCTGGTATTGGCCCACCCGGTCCCGGCTGGGCACCGCCACCTGCACCAGCACGGTGTCCCGCACCTTGACGTCGCCGCTCGCCAACAGCTCGCGGTAGGCCTTCAGCCGCTGCTCGATGCCCTTGGTGTAGTCCATCCGGTCGACGCTGAGGATCACCTTCTCGGGCCGGCCGAGGTCCTGCCGCAGCCGGTGGGCCCGCTCGGCGACCTCGGGTCGGGCGGCGAGCGCGGCCATCTCGGCGGTGTCGATGGCGACCGGGAAGGCGCCGATGCGCACCACCCGGTCGTCGACCCCGATCCGCCTGTCGGTCGCGGACAGGCCGAGCACCTTGGTGGCGAGCTGGGCGAAGTTGTGCGCCGCCTGGGCCCGCTGGAAACCGATCAGGTCGGCGCCGAGCATCCCGCGCAGCAGCTCGGACCGGCGGGGAAGCTGCATGAACAGCTCCGGCGGCGGGAACGGCACGTGCAGGAAGAAACCGATCCGCAGGTCGGGGCGGAGCGCGCGGAGCAGGCCCGGCACGAGCTGGAGGTGGTAGTCCTGCACCCAGACCAGCCCGCCCGGCTCGGCCACCTCGGCGGCGGCCTCGGCGAAGCGTTGATTGACCCGCTGGTACGCCTCCCACCAGCGGCGATGGTATTCCGGCTGTTCCACGGCGTCGTGGTAGAGCGGCCAGAGGGTGGCGTTGGCGAAGCCCTCGTAGTGGTCGCGGAAGTCCTCCGCGCTCAGCGCGACGCTGCGCATCCGGACCCCGTCCACGTCGGGCAGGTCGGGTGCCGGGCCGGTGCCGCCGGCCCAGCCCACCCACGTGGCGGGCGTGTGCCGGAGCAGGGGGTGCAGGGCGCTCACCAGCCCGCCGGGGCTGCGGCGCCACTCGAAGGCGCCATCGGGCGCCACACTGTCGTCGATGGGGAGGCGGTTGGCCACCACCACGAGGGGGCTCTGTCGCATCTCGGGCAATCCGCTCAGCAGGGGTGCCGGCGACCGGAGCGGAACGCGAACCGGACAGCCGGCGCGGGACGTGACGTTCAGCGGTATTCCTACTGACCGTAAGTTACACCCCTGTTACCCGGTCGGCTCGGGCGAGCGGCGTCCCGCAATCCGGGCAGGGGGGTCGGCGACCGCTCAGACGACGGCGCCGTCGTCCGGATCCTGGTCGTCCCGGTCGCCCGGTCGCAGCCGCCAGATGAGCATCACGAACCCGCCGAGAATGCCGGTGAAGCCGAGCAGGGTCACCACCGACGGGTCGACGAGCGACATCACGGTGGGGGAGAGGAACAGCAGGAAGCCGAGGACGATGGAGAGCACACCCAGCACCGCGTATTTCGAGAAGCGCGGCAGCGGGGGCGGCGGGGGCGGGGTGTAGTGCTCCTCCTCCGGGTCGCCCGGCAGGTCGGCGCCGAAGGTGTCCAGGCCGTCCAGCAGGGAGGGCTCGTCGTGCCGGTCGCGGCTCACCGAGATGCCGGAGACGTCCGCCGCGTAGGGCAGCCGGCGTACGTCGGTGGCGGTCGGGCCGGCCGGCTCCTCGGCGCGGCCGGCGGCGGCGCCACCCGGGGCGGCCGGGTCGTCGACGTCCTCGGCGGCCGGCCAGGGGTGGCTGCCGGTGGTCGGCGTGGTGTGGAAGCCCGCCACGATCTTGGCCCACTCGGCCTCGATGTCGGGTTCGTCGGCGCGGGGCGGTTCGCCGCCGCCCTCGTCGGCGAGCTGGGTGAGGTAGTCCCGGGCGGTCCGCAGGTGCGACCTGTCGACGTAGAGCCGGTCGACCGGGCGGGCCGGGACCGTGGTGGTGCGGGTCACCGGGTTGAGATCGGCGGAGGGCTGGAGGTAGGCGGCGATGCCACCGGCGGCGAGCACGTCGAGCAGGTGCTCACCGACGCGCGGATCGACGTCGCCCGCGACCGCGTACTCGGCCGCGTCGAGCCCGTTGTCCCGCCGTCCTCGGCGAGGCCCGCCCCCTGACACCGGACACCCCCTTCACCACGGCCTGACGTCGTGTCCTGAATCCTGACACGCCGGCACCCGGTTCCGGGAGTGCGTTGTGGCGCGGCGTACGGGTTCGTGCCCACTTCCCGGACGTTTCGGCGGGTCCCGGGCCCCACCTGGGCGGACCCGGCGCGGTAAGGATCGCCGGAGGATGCCGCCCGCGACCCGCCACCACGGCCGGTCCTCCGCCCGCGAAAAGTCACCTTCACCGCGAAAGCCGAATACCTTACCGGCGGGGGTCGTAACGGATCCGGACCGCTCAGCCGGCCTCCGCGATGCGGAGCAGGCCGACGGCGGCGTGCCGCTCCGCGAAGGCGCGTACCCGGGCCAGCGTCGCCGCCGCGGCCGGCGGGTCCGTCTCGGTGAGTGGCCGCACCGCCAGGGCGGACGCGATGAGATGGTCGGTGACGTCGCTCATGCCCGCGTAGTCCTCCGCCGCGTCGGTGAACAACCGGCCCGCCCGGGCGGCGTCACCGTCGCGGTGGGCAAGTGCCGCGTCGGCCGACCGACCGGCCGCCTGGGCCCAGCGGGTCGCCCGCGGGGCACGGGCCAGCAGGTCACGCACCAGGACCGCCGCGTCGCCGCCGAGCAGGCCGGCGACGTGACCGACCGCCGGCACCCACTCGGCGAACGGGATCATCCGGGTCCGTCGCCAGTCCTCGTCCAGCTCGGCGAGCAGCGCGAGCGCCTCGTCCCGGCGACCCTGCACCGCCCGGCAGAGCGCGGCGTGCGCCACGGTGGACCGCAGCACCCGGTGGAAGCCGCTGCGCCGGGCCGCGACAAGCGCCTGGTCCACCAGGTCCGGGTCGCCGTCGCCGTCGCCGTCGCCGGCGGCCGGGCCGTCGCCGAGCGCCCGGATCCAGCCGGAGATCGCCACCACGTGCAGGTCCCACTCGTCGGTCGGGCGCCGGGTCGACCCCTCGGCCATCCGCAGCGCCGCGGTCCAGTCCCCGCTGTAGTAGGACCGGGTCCACTGCTCGCTGAAACTCACCGTGAGGCCGTGCAGGCCGGCCAGGTCCAGCGACCGTTGCTCGGCGACCAGCCGGGCCGAGCCGGCCAGGTCGCCCTCCTCCTGCAACGCCCAGGCCAGGTTGTGCACCGCCCGACGGCAGCTGGTGAGCCGCTCCACCCGGCACTCCTCGGTGACCTCGGCCATCTCGGCGTACGCACCCTCGGCGCCGGCCTGGTAGCGGGCCGCCGCCAGGGTGATCCGGGCGTTCGCCCGCGCCTCCCGCAGCTCCAGCCGCTCGGCCAGCTCGGCGGCACTGCTCGCGGCGACGCAGGCCGGCTCGGTCGACGCGTCGAACATGTGCGCCCGGGCCAGCTCCAGCAGCGCGCCGACCTTGTCCTCGCTGTCCGGCAGCTCCGCGTGCAGCCGGATCGCCCGGTCCAGGCAGCGCAACGTCTCCGACCGGTCGGCCCGCGCCCACGCCGCCGTGGCCAGCAGCCGCCACGCCTTCGCCGCGCCGGGCAGGTCGCCGGCGTCGGCCAGCCGGCCGGCCAGGCCGGTGAGTCGTGCCGTGCCGCCGTCGACCAGGAACCCGTCGCGGTCCCGATAGAACGCCAGCTCGGCCTGGAACAGCTCAAGCGCCGGGTCCGGCCCGCACTCGACGCTCAGCGCGCGCTCGACAAGCGTGGCCGCGGTCTCCAGCGCGTGCAGCTCGTACGCCCGGAGGGCGGCCCGGTGCAGCGCGGACCGGGTGGCGGCGGCGTGCGGGGCCTGGTCGAGCCCCACCGTGCGGGCGATCTCGTGCGCCGCCCACCTGTGGTTGGCCAGGACCTCGGCCAGGTCGTGCTGCCGGCCGTCGGCGAGCTGCTCCAACCAGTCGGCGGCGCCCTGGTGCCGGGCGACCCGCTCCGCCCGCGGCAACCGCTGATAGCAGACGTCCCGGACCAGCACGTGCCGGAACCGGTATTCGGACTGCCCCGGCATGGTCGAGGTGGGCAGCTCGAAGACCAGGTCGCGGCGCTGGAGGCGGTGCAGCGCCCGCTCCACCCACTCCACCGGCCGGCCCAGGGCCAGTGCCACCGGCGCCGCCCAGAACTGCACGCCGACCACGGAGGCGGCCTGGAGCACGGTGCGGTCGGCCGGGTCGAGCAGGTCCAGCCGGTTGGCGATGACCGCCTGGACGGTGCGGGGCATCCCGGCGCCGCCCGTCGGGTCGAGCAGCGCCACGCTCGCCGTGCGCTTGGCCAGGCCGCCGTCGAGCAGCATCCGGGCGTACTCCTGGGCGTAGAGCGGGTTGCCGTCGGCGAACTCGATAAGCGGCGCGCGGGCCTCGCTGGGCAGCGTGGCCTGACCGAGCAGCAGCGAGTAGAGGGTGTCGATGTCCCCGTCGTGCATCGGCGGCACCGAGATGGACATCGCCCCGCTGATCGTGCCGGTCCAGGCCGGATGCCGCTCGCGCAGCTCCGGCCGGGCGGTCGCGACGACGAGCAGCGGCACGTTGCGGGCCGCCGCGCCGAGCTGCTCGACGAAGGAGAGCATCGCCTCGTCCGCCCAGTGCATGTCCTCGAAGACGAGCACGGTGGGGCCGGTCGCGGCCAGCGCGAGCAGGAAACGCCGCCACGCCGCCTCGGTCTCGGCCGAGGTGAGCCGCTCGCCGGAGACGCCGACCAGGGGCCCCAGCGCCTCGGCCAGCCGCACCGCGTGCGGGTCGGCGAGCCGGCCCAGCCGGTCGCGCAGCCGCTCCCGCGTGGCGGCCGGGTCGTCGGCGCCGGCCAGCCCCGCCCAGCCCCGCACGATGTCGGCCAGGGCGGCGTAGGTGACGTTCTCGCCGAACGGCGGGCACTGGCCGGTCAGCCAGGTGACCTGCGTGCCGGGCAGGTTTGCCGCGTGCCGGGCCAGCTCACGCAGCAGCCGGCTCTTGCCCACCCCGGCCGGACCGAAGACGGTGAGCAACTGGGAGGTGCGCTCGGTGACGGTGCGGTGCAGCGCGCTCACCAGCAGACCCCGCTCGTGGTCCCGGTCGACCATCGGGGTCAGCTCGGGGCCCTGCCGGTCGCGCCGGGGCCGGGCCCGGACGGCAAGCCAGATCCGGCTCACCGCCGACCGGCCACGCAACGTGACCGGCGGCCGGTCGGCGTACTCCATCTCGCGTCGGGTGGCCGCCCAGGTGCTCTCGTCGACCACCACGCCGCCGACCGGGGCCAGCCCCTGCAACCGGCTCGCGGTGTTGACCACGTCACCGGTGACGAAGGCCTGGCCGCCGTCGCGCGCCGCGGCCAGGTCGACGAGCGCCTCGCCGGTGGCGATGCCGACCCGGAAGCCGAGCGGCGGGTGCGGCCCGGCCGGCTGCCGGGCCAGGCTGCGTTGCAGCTCCAGCCCGGCCCGTACGCAGCGCAGCGCGTCGTTGTCGGTGGCCACCGGCGCGCCGAACAACGCCATCACCGCGTCGCCGATGTATTTCTCCACCACGCCGCCGTACTGGTGCACCAGCCGGCGCACCGTGGCGAAGTATGCCTGTTGCAGGCCGCGGGCCTGTTCCGGGTCGGCCCGCTCGGCGTACGTGGTGAAGTCGGCGATGTCGATGAAGAGCACGCTCACCTGCCGGCGGTCCTCCTGCACCGCGACCGCGTGGTCGCGCAGCGGCTGGCCGCAGTTGGTGCAGAAGTTGGCGCCGGCGTCGTTGGCGTGGCCGCAGCCCGGGCAGGCCGCCGCGAGCGGCCGGCCGCACCCGCCGCAGAAACGGTCGTCCGGCCCGGCGGTCCGGGAGCAGTGTCCACAGGTGAGATCGATGTCCGGCTCCGTACGCGTGAGGTACCAAGTGTGCCGCGCCGCCGCCCCAGTCGGGTACCCGACGGGTCGACGGGACGATGCGGCTGTTCGGCCGGGTCTAGTCTCCTCTAGCAGGAAGTCCCGTCGACAGGGAGAGTGCCGTGCACGTCCGGCTTTCCGCCCCATGGATCGATCCACGAGGGACGGTGTGGGCCTCGGGCGACACGGTCGACGTGGACGCCGTCACACTCGCCGAACTGGAGGAAAAAGGCATGGTGGAGCAGCCCGCAGGCAGCGGATCGACCGAGAGCACGACGACCACGACCACCACGACGCCGTCGAAGAAGACCGACCCGTCGAAGATCGGCCCCGGCCCGAGCGCGCCGCCGGCCGACACCAAGGACGACTGACGCGGCGACGTCACACCCGAGGGCGGGGCCCGGCGAACGATCGCCGGGCCCCGCCGTCATGCGGGTCAGCGGTCGCTCATCCCGGCGCGGCGGCGCAGCGCGGCCACGTCGGTGACCACGATCCGGCGTCCTTCGGTACGCAGCCAGCCGCGGCTGGCGAACGAGCCGATGGCCTGGTTGACGCTCTGCCGTGAGCCGCCGGCCATCTCGGCGAGCTGGCTCTGGTTCAGCTCGATGGTGATCATCGGGGCCTGACTCTCGCCGGCCAGCCGGACCAGCGTCTTGGCCACCCGGCCGGGCAGGTCGAGGAAGACGTGGTCGGCGTTCTGCTCGGTGAGCCGGCGGATCAACTGGCCGAGGGAGCGCATCACCGCGTCGAGGATGCGCGGGTTGGAGTGCACCAGCTCCATGAAGGCGGGGCGGGACAGCGCCAGCGCGGCGCAGTCCTCGATGGCCTCCGCCGAGGCCGACCGGGTCGAGGCGTCAAGCAGGGAGACCTCGCCCAGCACGTCCGGAGGTCGGATCACCGACAGCACGGCACGCTCCCCGGTGGGGGCGGTGCGGAACACCGCCACCGCGCCGCGGCGCAGCACGATCAGCGACTCGCCGGGATCGTTCTCGACGAAGAGCAACTGCCCCTTGCGGTAGGTGCGGGGCACGGCCGCGGCGATGACCCGCTGACGCACCTCCGGCTCCAGCCCGGCGAACATCTCCACGCCTGTGAGCGCGTCACCCGGCTCCGGCAGGCGAGACTCCACGGCTCAACTCCTCCCCGGTCAGAAGTCACCACTCGCACACCGGGTGAAGCTGTCAGTCCCGGTACGAGGCAGCTCAACCGGTTCGGCGCCCGACGGCGGTACACATCAGATCATGACGGCCCGGTAGCGTGCTGTACACCCCCGGAGACACTTCCGTGACCATGGCGGCTCGCGACCGGTGCGGCGCCGACCTCGGCGGACGCCCCGACGGCGGCCCGGCGGGGCCGATGGGCGAGGATGGGCGCGATGGTCTACCGCTATTTCTACGACTGCGAATTCATCGAGGACGGCCGCACCGTCGACCTGGTGTCGATAGGTGTCGTCGACGAGTACGGCCGCGAGTTCTACGCGGTCTCCACCGAGTTCGACGACTCCCGCGCCGTGCCCTGGGTGCGGCGCAACGTGCTGGACAAGCTCCCCTCGCCGGCCGACCGGGCCTGGCGGTCGCGGGAGCGGATCCGGGACGACCTGCACGAGTTCCTGCTGGCGCCGGTGCGCGACCGCCCGGGCGAGCAGGTGGAGCTCTGGGCCTGGTACGCGGCGTACGACCATGTGGTGCTGGCCCAGCTCTGGGGCGCCATGCCGGCGCTGCCCCGTGAGATCCCCCGGTTCACCAAGGAGCTGCGTCAACTCTGGGACGACCGGGGCCGGCCCCGGCTGCCGGACGCCGAGGCCGACCGGCACGACGCGCTCGTGGACGCCCGGCACAACCTGGCCCGCTGGCGGGCGATGACCGGGCACTGAGCGCGGGCAGGTTTGACCCGTTCTGCCCGGGGCACCGGAGGCGGCATCACGCCGATCCGAGGAGGGCCCATGAGCAACGAGCCGACAAGCGCCGCCGACGCCCGGCGCAAGGTCACCGAGCTGATCCGGGACGCCCGGATCTGCCTGCTCACCACCACCGCCGTGGACGGCCGGCTGGTCAGCCGCCCGATGGGGTTGCAGGAGGCGGACTTCGACGGCGACCTCTGGTTCTTCGCCTACGCCGACTCCGCGAAGATCCGTCAGATCCGGGTGAACCCGCAGGTCAACGTGGGTTTCTCCGATCAGCGGCACAACGCCTGGGTGTCGGTGGCCGGCACCGCCACCGAGGAGTGGGACGACGCCCGCGCGAAGGAGCTGTGGAACCCGCTGCTCAAGGCGTGGTTCCCGGACGGCCTCCAGACGCCGGGGATCACCCTGATCAAGGTGCACGCCGGCTCAGCCGAGTACTGGGACTCGCCGGGCAGCACGGTGGTCAACCTGCTCGGCTTCGCCAAGGCCGCGGTGACCGGCAAGCCGCCGAAGGCGGGCGAGAACCGGGAGGTCGGCTACTGACCGGTAATCAGACCGATGGTCGGAAACGGCCCGGGGCGCGGTGCCGGCGCACACCAGCGGCGACTACAGTTCGCACGGACGGCCCGCCCCGGGCCGGCAACGGCGCCGATGGTCTGATCTGACACATATCCTGGGGCTTATCCGGGCTTCACCCGATGTCTCAGGAGGATGAGCGGATCATGCGTATCGGCGTGCTCACCGGCGGGGGCGACTGCCCTGGTCTCAACGCGGTGATTCGGGCGGTGGTCCGAAAGGGCGTCGCCACCTACGGTCACGAGTTCGTGGGCTTCCGGGACGGCTGGAAGGGCCCGCTCGAGGGCCTGTCCAAGCCGCTGGGCATCGCGGAGGTGCGGGGCATCCTGCCGCGTGGCGGCACCATCCTCGGCTCGTCCCGGACCAACCCGTTCAAGATCGACAACGGGGTGGAGCGGATCAAGGAGAACCTTGCCGCGCAGGGCGTGGACGCCCTGATCGCGATCGGCGGCGAGGACACCCTCGGCGTCGCCACCAAGTTGCACGAGCTGGGCGTCAACGTCGTCGGCGTGCCGAAGACGATCGACAACGACCTGGGCGCCACCGACTACACGTTCGGCTTCGACACCGCGGTCAACATCGCGATGGAGGCGATCGACCGGCTGCACACCACCGCCGAGAGCCACCACCGCACGCTCGTCGTCGAGGTGATGGGCCGGCACGCCGGCTGGATCGCCCTGCACGCCGGCCTCGCCGGCGGCGCCAACGTGATCCTGCTGCCCGAGCGGCAGTTCGACGTCGAGCAGGTCGCCGGGTACGTCGAGAAGCGCTTCCAGCACCAGTACGCCCCCATCGTGGTGGTCGCCGAGGGCGCCCAGCCGCTGGACGGCCAGATGGTGCTGCACAACCAGGAGCTCGACTCGTTCGGCCACGTCCGCCTCGGCGGCATCGGCCAGTGGCTCGCCGAGCAGCTGGAGGCGAAGACCGGCAAGGAGGCCCGCACCGTGGTGCTCGGCCACATCCAGCGCGGCGGCACGCCGACCGCGTTCGACCGGGTGCTCGCCACCCGCCTCGGCCTCCAGGCCATCGACGCCGCGCACGAGGGCGACTGGGGCAAGATGGTCGCGATGCAGAGCACGGACATCGTCCGCGTCCCGCTGGCCGAGGCCACCCGGGAGCTGAAGACCGTGCCGCTGGAGCGCTACACCGAGGCCGAGGTCTTCTTCGGCAGCTGAGAGATGTAAGGAGGGGGCCCCGCTTAACGCCTTCTGCATAGGCGGGGGCCCCTTTTAACAGTCGTCGGGGTCGGACGAGGAGGCGCGGGTGGGCGGGAACACGGTCGCGGTGATCGGCGCGGGCAAGATCGGCGAGTTGATGCTCTCCGGGCTGCTGCGCTCCGGCTGGCCGGTGGAGCGGCTGCTCGCCACCGCCCGGCGTCCGGCCCGCGCGCAGGAACTGACCGACCGCTACGGCGTACGGGTGGTGGACAACCTGACCGCGGTGACCGAGGCCGATGTGCTCGCCGTCTCGGTGAAGCCGCAGGACGCCGCCGCGCTGCTCGACGAGATCGGCCCCAAGGTCCCCGCCGACAAGCTTGTCATCTCGCTCTGCGCCGGGCTGCCCACAAGCTTCTTCAACCGGCGGCTGCCCGAGGGCACCCCGGTGGTCCGGGTGATGACCAACACCCCGGCCCTGGTCGACCAGGCGATGAGCGCCATCTCGCCCGGCGCGCACGCCACCGGCGCGCACCTGGCCCTGGCCGAGGAGATGTTCTCCCCGCTCGGCGCCACCCTCCGGGTGCCCGAGTCGCAGCAGGACGCGGTCACCGCGCTCTCCGGCTCCGGCCCCGCCTACTTCTACCTGCTGGTCGAAGCCATGATCGACGCCGGCATCCTGCTCGGCCTGCCCCGCCAGGTGGCGCACGAGCTGATCGTGCAGACCGCGATCGGCTCGGCGATGATGCTGCGCGACTCCGGCGAGCACCCGGTGAAGCTGCGCGAGGCGGTCACCTCGCCGGCTGGCACCACCATCTCCGCCATCCGCGAGCTGGAGAACCATGGGGTACGCGCGGCCATGCTGGCGGCGCTGGAGGCCGCCCGCGACCGGGCGCGGGAGCTGGCCGCCCAGGTCTGAGGCGGGGCCCCGCTCAACCGCCGGGCGCGGCAGGAAGGCGTGAGACACCCATGGCGTTCCACTCGTGAAGCTTTCATCCCCTGGGTGGAACGCGGTGGGTGTCTGGGAGGGCGTGAGACACCCGTAGCGTTCCACTGGCGAGGCCGTCGGCCGGTGGGTGGAACGCGGTGGTGTCTCTGGCGACCGGTTGGCCAGTGGCCTCCCACCGCTCGACCAGCGCCACGACCTTGGGGATCACGTGCCGGCTCTGGTCGTTGATGGAGCCGTTCTGCATGTCGATCACGATCGGGGCCGCTGCGTACCGCTCATGCGTTGACTCTGCCATTCGGGAGCCGACACACCCGGCATCGTTTCCCATTCAGGTATTACGCCCGGCCGGCCATCTCGGCGACTCGGAGGTGCGGCAACATCTGATCGACCAGGCCCGGGGTGACCGCGAGGGTGGTCAGCGAGTCGGCGGTGTAGTCGGCTCCACTGGTGTCGAGGACCACGGCCCCCGCCTCGCGGGCGATGGCCACCCCGGCTGTCATGTCCCACGGGTGGTTGGAGAGGGTGATGGCGGCATCGATCTTCCCCTCCGCCAACCAGACGAGGTCCACCGCCGCTGACCCGCTCATCCGCACGCGCTGCACCGTCTCGGCGAGCCGTGCCATCAGCGCCAGCCGGGTCCGGTTCTTGTGCGCAGCCTCAGAACCGGTGGCGAAGTCGCCCATCCCGACGATGGCCTCGCTCAGACGCCTGGTGTCACTTACCTTGATCGGCTGGCCGTTCGCGAACGCGCCACGGCCCTCGGCAGCCCAGTATCGAGCACCGAGGAAGGGCAGCTCGACGACGCCGAGGACCGGACGTACGCCGTGGAGTAGACCGAGGGAGATGCCGCACAGGGGGAGACCGCGAACGAAGTTGACCGTGCCGTCGACCGGGTCGAGCGTCCATTGCCAGTCGCCGGTGCCGCTGACCCCCTCCTCTTCGCCGAGGAAGGCGATGCCCGGTGTGGCGTCGCGCAGGAAAGCGCGGAGGTCTCGCTCGATCGCGTAGTCGACCTCGGAGACGAGATCACGGTCGCCTTTGCTGGTCGAGGCGACCGGCGCCTGGCGTCGCATGAAGGAGGCTGCCCGGTCGACCGCGTCGAGGGCGATCGGCAGCAGGTCACGATAAGTGGTCACAGCCGCTGTCCCCGCTCCCACTGAGAGTCGAAGACCTCCTCGTACACCGGGTAGAGCCCGGTTGTGGAATCCTGCCGCCGCATCACGAAGGTCGGCGAGTCGACCCCTCGACTCGTCGGCAGGTATGCCTGGGCAAGGCAGAGATCGTCAACGAAAAGGAGGTTGAACCGAAGCGTCTCGTCATAGATGGCCACCTCGACGTTGCCGTGCAGCTCGTCGGGCAACCGGCCCCGCACCCGCAACATCGTCTCGATGTTGAGCTTCGTCAGCGACGCGAGCTGACCTGCTGGGAAGCCTTCCTCGTGCTCCCTGGCTCGAATCGCGGAGCCATCCGGGTCCAGGAACAGGCAGCGGACCTGTGCGCCCTCTTCGATGAGTCGATGCCAGCGGTGGTCAGGACAGTGCTGGCACAGCAGGTTCAGGGAGAGACCCATGGCTCGAACGGCACGGGCACCCGCCAGGATGTGATCCGCGGGCAGTTGCGCAGCGAGTTCGGCTCGACTGCGATAGACCGCAGTCACATCCGCAATCGGTTCGGCGCGTGCGGCTGGGACGACGAGCATGTTGCCTGTCTTCGCTGCCTCGGCGTCGTACCGCAGCTCGATGGTGTCGGCCGATCCCAACCCCGAACGGAACCGTCGATGCACGTCGCCGTCCGCCCGCGTGAGGGCAGTGTCGAGCGCGGCCTGCATTTCCGGCCGGGGCTGCACCCCCTCCCGGCCCGCCTCCCACTTGGACACCGTGCGTTCGCTGACGCCGAGGTGCTCGGCGAAGTCGCGGATCGTCATCCGCAGGGCATGACGCAGCTTTCGGGTTTCCCGTCCGCTCCACTTCGGCACGGTCGTCATCGGCTCGCCTTCGATCGCTTCGAGACCGTTCGTGCAGCAGCTTAGTGGCTCGACTGCATAACTGGTGCAGCGCAGGTGCAGAGCGTAGTCATACCGAGGAATCGTCAGGCTGACCAGGGTAGACGCATGGCCCGGGGCGGGTGCTGGCTCTGGCGGGGCGCGGCCCCCAGCGCATCCGCCGTCCCGCCCGCCCCGGTGCCGCTCCACTTCGCGATCTCGACGGAAGGGCGATTCATGGCGGCGGTACCGCACGACACTCCGGCCGGAAACGAAGGCGCGGCGTCATGCCGCAGGCGACTCGGGCACCTGGCGGCGGGCATGAGCGGGCTTGGACCGTACCCCGTTGAAGCGCGCGTCGCGGTGGTCCGCTGGCTGCGGTTGGTGGCTGCGGACGCCGAGCTGGCGCCGTACCTCATCGGGGTTGATCGGGTCCGGCTCGCCGGGCACCTGGCGCTGACCCTCACGGTGGCGCTCGGCGGGCCGGTGGGCGACATCGCCCGGCCGGTGGCCGGGGCGTGGCGCGGCCTGGGCCTGACCGAGGAGCAGCACCGCCGCGTGGTCGACTATCTGGCCGGGGTGCTGTGGGCCCTGGATGTGCCGGCCGGCGCGGTGGACGCGGCCCGGCGGGCCTTCGCGGACGAGGCCGCCGGATGACCGCCGCCCTGTCCGCGTCGTGGTCCATCGTGCTGCGGTACGCCGACGCGGCGGCCGACCACTTCTGGCGCGAAGTCGAGGGGCGGCTGCCGCAGCGGGAGGCGGCCGTGTTCCTCGCCGCCCTCGGGCGGCTGGCCAGCGGTGGCGATGACCCGGCCGGCCGGGCGGCGCTGCTGGCGGTGCTCGGCCGCGCCTACCGCCCTCTGCCGGAACAGGCTGCCGTCGACGCCGCGCTCGTCGCCACCGTTGCCCGGTACGCGCCCGGGACGCCGGAGTTGGCGGCGGCCTGGGCGGAGGCGGCCCGGTCGGCGTCGGCGGCGGTGACCCGTGCCGCCGCGCGGGCCGGCGACGGACCGGCCTGGTGGCCGGCCCAGGTCGTCGACCACCATCGGGACGCCGAGGGCGTCGCCATCATGAGCGTGCGCCCCCGGGGCCGGCTGTCGTGGCGGCCGGGCCAGGCGGTGCCGGTCTGCACCGAGCGCTGGCCCGGCCGGTGGCGCTGGTACTCGCCGGCCAATGCTCCGCGCCCGGACGGCACCGTCGAACTCCACGTCCGGGCGGTCGCGGCCGTCTCCCGCGCCCTGGTCCACGAGGTACGCCCCGGCGACCGGCTCTGGCTCGGTCCGCCGCACGACGCCGGGCTGGGTCTCGACCCGGCTTCGCGGGCGGATCTGCTGCTGGTGGCGGGAGGTACCGGGCTCGCACCGCTGCGCGCCCTGGTCGAGCAGGTCGCCGAGGCGCCGGCCGGGCGGCGGGTGACCATGGTCGTCGGCACCCGCTCCTTCGCCGACCTCTATGACGCGATCAGCCTGGACAAGCTCCAGTGCGCGCACGACTGGCTGACGTTGGTGCCGGCGTTCTCGCACGATCCGTTCGCGGAGCCGGGGGCGCGGGGTGACGCGCTCACCGTGGCGCTGGAGCACCACCGGCCGGGCCAGGAGGTCTACGTGTGCGGGCCGCCGCCGATGGTGGCCGGGTCACGGCTGCGGTTGCTCGCCGCCGGGGTGCCGGCCGAGCGCATCCACCTGCCGACGAGATCATGCCGTCAGGCACTTGACGAGTTGACGGCGGACGCGGTCGTCATGGGCGTCTATGACGAAGCGATTCGGCGGGGTCGCCAGCTTTCGGAGGACAAGCCGAGCGAGTGACCGCGACCTTTGCGGGGGGAGTGGCCCGGATCGACCCTGCGACAGGGACGGAGCCTGTGCCGCATACTGGCCCGGTGTTCACTCTCGCCCAGGCGCGACACCTCGTGGCCACCCTGCGGCCCCGTGTCGACGAGCTGATCCGGTGTCGGGCCGACCTCGCCGAGTTGCGGGTCGACCTGGCCGACCACGGCGCCAGCGCGCTCGGCGGGCTCGCCGAGGTGAAGGCGCTGGAGGCCCGGCTGCACGCCGTGGTGGAGGAGTTCCACCAGCACGACATCGAGGTCAAGGGCATCGCCCCGGTGCTGCTCGACTTCCCCGGGGAACGCGACGGCCGGGCGGTGCTCTGGTGCTGGTTGGAGGGGGACACCGACGTGCGCTGGTACCACCGGGTCGAGTGCGGCTTCGCCGGCCGCCGCCCGGTCTGAGTGGTCCCGCCGACGAGCTGAGCGGGCCCGCCGACGAGTCGTTCCCGGCGAGCGGTGTGGCGGGCCTGCCGGTGGGCGCGCAGCGGGATCGTGACGACCACCAGGTCCTGGAGCGTCTCCGGGCCCCGTGAGTTGCTGAGCGCCACCTCGTAGCCGGCGTCCACCGCGAGCCGGGCACCGTGCCGCCGCACTCCCGACCGTACTGGCGGAATCCTTCGTTCACCCGAATGACCCCGGCAGCAATTTGTATGGACAAGTCTCTATGGACGAGTGTCGCAAATCGACAACCTTCCATGTCTAGTGATCTTATTGATATCTATCTCTCACCACCACTTCCCACCCCCAGGAGTGCGACGTGCGGAGATCCCGTCTTGCCACCCTCGCCCTGACCCTGGCCGCCTCGATCGGGGTCACCCTGACCCTGGCCGCCGCGCCCGCCCATGCCGCCCCGTCCGACCGCTACGTCGCGCTCGGCGACTCGTACGCCTCAGGCGTCGGCGCCGACAGCTACACCTCCGAGAGCGGCAACTGCCTGCGCAGCAACAACGCCTACCCGGCGCTCTACAACGCCGGCATCCGCCCGGCCTCGTACCGCTCGGTCGCCTGCTCCGGCGCCACCACCGCGGACGTCATCAACGGCCAGCTCTCCGCGCTCTCCTCGACCACCACGCTCGTCAGCGTCACGATCGGCGGCAACGACGTCGGCTTCGCCAGCATCATGAGCACCTGCGTGCTCCAGGGTGAGTCGCAGTGCGTGGCGGCGGTGAACGCGGCCATGAACACCGCACGCGCCCAACTGCCCGGCCGACTCGCCAACGTCTACAACGGCATCCGCAGCCGTGCTCCCTCGGCCCGCGTCGTGGTGGTCGGCTACCCGGTCTTCTACCAGCTCGGCACCGTCTGCGTCGGGCTCACCGCCACCTCGCGCGCGAAGATCAACGAGGGCATCAACCTGGTCGACGACATCACCCGGACGGCCGCCACCTCCGCCGGCTTCACGTTCGCCGACGTGCGGTCCGCCTTCGTCGGCCACCAACTGTGCAGCTACGGGGAGAAGTGGCTGCACGCGTTGAACGTGCTGAACCTGACCGTCTCCTACCACCCGACGGCCGCCGGGCAGTCCGGCGGCTACTACCCGGTCTTCCGGTCCGCCGCCGGCTGACCGCGGCTGTCGACCGCGAGCGGCATGCCGCCGGCCGCAGGCATGCCGCTCCGTCGTGTCCTCAGGCCGGCAGGACCTTCTCCACCGCCGCGCGCAGCTCGGGATCGTCCGGCGTGACCTGCGGGGCGAACCGGCCGGCCACCGTGCCGTCCGGCGCGACCAGGAACTTCTCGAAGTTCCACCGTACGTCGCCGGTGTGCCCCTCGGCGTCCGGCGTGGACACCAGCGCGGCGTAGAGCGGGTGCCGATCCGCGCCGTTGACGTCGACCTTCTCCGTGAGCGGGAAGGTCACGCCGTAGTTCACCTGGCAGAACTCCTCGATCTCGGCGGCGGTGCCCGGCTCCTGGCCGGCGAACTGGTTGCACGGCACCCCGAGCACGGTCAGCCCGCGCCCGGCGTACGCGTCGGCGAGCGCCTGAAGGCCCGCGTACTGCGGGGTGAGGCCGCAGCGGGAGGCCACGTTTACCACCAGCAGGGCCTGGCCGCGGTAGCGGCCGAGGTCGGCCGGGCCGCCGGTGAGGGCGTCGATCTGCACGTCGAAAACGGTCATGGGTCGAGGCTACGGGGCGACGCGCGGCTCGCCCCCGCGCCACCCGTGAAATCGACGCCTCTGCATCTTGACGAACTGATGACGGTGTGAGTAGCGTCTCAGCAATCAATTTGGAAAGTTTCCTAACTGTTTGGGGAGACGCCGTATGAAGAGATCGCTCCGCCGGGCCCTGTGGGCCACCGGCGCCGTGGTCGCGCTCGCGGTCGCCGCGGTGCCCATGACCACCGCGTCGGCCGCCGGCAGCGTCACCGCCACGTTCACCAAGGTGCAGGACTGGGGGACCGGTCACGAGGGACGGGTGACCGTCACCAACGGCACCAGCGCCAGCGTGAACGGCTGGCGCATCGAGTTCGACCTTCCGTCGGGCACCACGATCGGCAGCTTCTGGGACGCCGACGTGACCCGCAGCGGCAACCACTACGTCGCGGTCAACAAGAGCTGGGCCGGGTCGCTCGCCCCGGGCGCCAGCTTCAACTGGGGCTACAACGGCACCGGCGCGTACCAGGGTCCGTCGAACTGCACCGTCAACGGCGGCGCCTGCGCCGGCGGCGGCACCCCGACGACCGCACCGCCGACCACGACGGCGCCGACCACCAAGCCGCCGACGACGGCGCCGCCGACCACGACCCCGCCGACCACGACCCCGCCGACCACGACGCCGCCCACCGGCGGCAAGAAGGTGGTCGGCTACTTCGCCGAATGGGGCGTCTACGGCCGCAACTACCACGTCAAGAACATCCACACCAGCGGCTCCGCCGCGAAGCTGACCCACATCCTGTACGCCTTCGGCAACACCACCGGCGGGCGGTGCAGCATCGGCGACAGCTACGCCGACTACGACAAGGCGTACACCGCGGCGGACAGCGTCGACGGCGTGGCCGACACCTGGGACCAGCCGCTGCGCGGCAGCTTCAACCAACTGCGCAAGCTGAAGAAGATGTACCCGAACCTGAAGGTGCTCTGGTCCTTCGGCGGTTGGACCTGGTCGGCCGGCTTCACCCAGGCCGCGCAGAACCCGGCCGCGTTCGCCGACTCCTGCTACTCGCTCGTCAAGGACCCGCGCTGGGCGGACGTCTTCGACGGCATCGACGTCGACTGGGAGTACCCGAACGCCTGCGGCCTGCAGTGCGACGCCAGCGGCCCGAACGCGTTCAAGAACGTGGTCTCCGCGCTGCGGAGCAGGTTCGGCTCCAGCTCCCTGGTCACCGCGGCGATCACCGCCGACGGCAGCAACGGCGGCAAGATCGACGCGACCGACTACGCCGGCGCGGCGTCGAACCTCAACTGGCTGATGCCGATGACGTACGACTATTTCGGCGCCTTCGCCGCCCAGGGGCCGACCGCGCCGCACTCGCCGCTCTACTCGTACTCCGGGATCCCGCAGCAGGGCTTCTGGTCGGACGCGGCGATCCAGAAACTCAAGTCCAAGGGCGTACCGTCGAACAAGCTGCTGCTCGGCATCGGCTTCTACGGACGCGGCTGGACCGGCGTGACCCAGACCGCTCCCGGCGGCAGCGCCACCGGCGCGGCGCCGGGCACCTACGAGGCGGGCATCGAGGACTACAAGGTCCTCAAGAACACCTGCCCGGCCACCGCCACGGTCGGCGGCACGGCGTACGCCAAGTGCGGCAGCAACTGGTGGAGCTACGACACCCCGTCGACCATCGGCGGGAAGATGAGCTACGCCAACAGCCAGGGCCTCGGTGGCGCGTTCTTCTGGGAGCTCTCCGGTGACACGAGCAACGGTGAGCTGATCGGCGCCATCAAGGGCGGTCTCGGCTGAGCCGAGGGCCGACGCACCACCCACCCGGCGGGGAGGGGCCGCACCGGCCCCTCCCCGCCCGCGTGGTCACCCCCGGGCGGCCCGTTCCCGGTGCTCCCCCGGGGACAGCCCGTAGGCGGCCCGGAACGCGCGGCTGAAGTGCGCCGGGTGCGAGAAGCCGCACCGGACGGCGATCTGCGCGACGCTCAGCCGCCGCAGCCCCGGGTCGGCCAGGTCCCGGGCCGCCCGGTCCAACCGACCGGTACGGATCAGCGCGCCGACCGTCGTACCGGTGCCCTCGAAGAGCCGGTGCAGCGACCGCAGCGACAGGTGGTGCGCCGCCGCGACGACGGCCGGGGAGAGTCCCGGGTCGGCCAGGCGCTGCCGGACGAACGCCGTCACCCGCGTGCGGAGCCCGGTGACCCGGACGTCGACAGGTAGGTCCCGCTCGACGCCCAGCCGTCCGGCCAGAGCACCGGCGATCAGGTCCAGGGCGATCCGGTCGAGGAGCGGGGTGTCGGCCGGCGCGTACTGCTCCGGGTGCGCCACGATCCGCCGCAGGAACGCGGCGAGCAGCGCGCCCATCCCGGTGCGGGACGGGATGTCGGCGGCGACCAACTCCGTCAGTCGGTGCGCGGCCAGCGGCAACGCCCGGTGCGGCAGCAGGACGGTCAACGTCTCCACCGCTCCCGCTGTCGCGCCGTCCGGCCGTAGCTTGGAGCCGTGTGGTCGGACGGTGTCGACGAGAGCGAACGCGGACGGGTCGAGCGGCGTCTCGCGACGCTGTTGCGTCATCACCCCGCGCCCGGACAGCGGCAGCGCGAGCTGGTACAGCTCCGGGTCGCCGCTGTCGATCATCTGGGCCGGGCGGCTGAGCTCCAGGGACGGGTAACGCCATACGCCGAGGCGGACCGTGCCGAGATCGGTCACGCGGGCCGAGGCGGTGAAGTCGTCCGCGTGCGCGCTCCGGATCGAGGCCGCCGCCGACTGCCGGGCGACGAGGTCCTGCCAGAAGTCGAACCGTTCGGCCGGGGGCAGCCACCCGGTGTCCACAGATGTCACGGCGAGGATGGTCCGTCACCTCCGGGAAGGGCGGGGTCCGTGTCGCCCCGCCGTCCGAGACTAGCGATCGCCGGGCCGGGCCGCGGGTCGGCGGGCGTGCCGTGTGGCCGGGCGGGGCGATCCGAGCGAGGATGGGGGCCGGCGACCGGCGCGCGGGCCGGTGTGACAGACTCGCCGGTCAGGCACCTCGCGATGCCCCGGCGCCGATGGGAGGGACCGATGGGTCAGCAGCACCGGAGGGTGGCGACCGTCATCGTCCTGCTCGCGCTCCTGCCGGTCGGTCTGGGCGGCTGCGGCGCGGGCGACGGCGGCGACGGCACCGCCGCCGCACCCACCGGCCGGGCGCCGGCGGAGGAGGCCGCGGCCAAGAGCCGGGAGCGGGTGCAGGCATACCTGGACGCGCTTGCTTCGCGGGACGCCGACGCCGGCCGCAGCCAGCTCTGCGCGCCCATGCAGGCGGCCTTCGACGCCGCCGCCACCGGCCCGAACGGTGACTTCGCCGACCACTTCACGGTGCCGCGGGCGACCATCACCGACGTCCGCACCGGGCCGCGCGGCCAGGAGGTCAGCGCCTCGATCACGGTGACCGCCAGCACCCGCGACGGCACCCGCAAGGCCACCCGCGCGCTGCTGTTCACGGTCACCCGCAGCGGCGCGGACTGGTGCATCGCCGGCGAGACGCCGGGCGGCAACTCGGCCCCACCGAGCGGCACGCCCTGACCCGGCCGCCGACCTCCCACCCAGCGGGACCGTCCCCCTCGGGGACACATGCCCGGACGGTCGCCGTACGCTCTCGGGTATGCGCCATGAGTGGCATCAGCTGAGTCACCCCGCCGTGGGCAGCCCGGGTCTGCAGACCAGCCGCCCGACCGCCGACTCCGCCGAGGACGTGGCCCTCGGCCTCGACCGCTGGCGGGAGCTGCCACGCGCGCAGACCCCGCCCTGGACCGATCCGGCGCAGGTCACCGAGGTGTGCACGGTGCTGGACACGGTGCCGTCGGTGGTCGCGCCCTACGAGGTCGACCAACTGCGGCAGCGGCTGGCCATGGTCTGCGAGGGCAAGGCGTTCCTGCTCCAGGGCGGTGACTGCGCGGAAACCTTCGCCGACAACACCGAGAGCCACCTGCTCGCCAACGCCCGCACCCTGCTCCAGATGGCGATCGTCCTCACCTACGGCGCGTCGCTGCCGGTGGTGAAGGTGGCCCGGGTGGCCGGCCAGTACACCAAACCCCGGTCCCTGCCCACCGACGCGCGCGGCCTGCCCGCCTACCGCGGCGACATGATCAACTCGTTGGAGACCACGCCGGAGGCGCGGATCGCCGATCCGCAACGCATGATCCGGGCGTACGCCAACTCGGCCGCCGCGATGAACATGCTGCGGGCGTACCTGGCCGGCGGGCTGGCCGACCTGCACGCGGTGCACGACTGGAACAAGGACTTCGTCCGGCGGTCCCCGGCCGGTGAGCGCTACGAGGCGATCGCCCGGGAGATCGACCGGGCGCTGGCGCTCATCCGCGCCTGCGGGATGACCGACGACGAGGCGCTGCGGACGGTCACGCTCTACTGCTCCCACGAGGCCCTGGCCCTGGAGTACGACCGGGCGCTGACCCGGATCTCCAACCGCAAGGCGTACGGCCTGTCCGGGCACTTCCTCTGGATCGGCGAGCGGACCCGGCAGCTCGACGGCGCGCACATCGACTTCATCTCCCGGATCGCCAACCCGATCGGCGTCAAGCTCGGCCCCACCACCTCACCGGACGAGGCGATCGAGCTCTGCGAGAAGCTCAACCCGGACAACGTGCCCGGCCGGCTCACCCTGATCAGTCGGATGGGCAACCACCGGGTCCGGGACGCGCTGCCGCCGATCGTCGCCAAGGTCACCGCCGCCGGCGCCAAGGTCGTATGGCAGTGCGACCCGATGCACGGCAACACCCACGAGTCCTCGAACGGCTACAAGACCCGGCACTTCGACCGGATCGTCGACGAGGTGCTCGGCTACTTCGAGGTGCACCGCGGCCTGGAGACCCACCCGGGCGGCCTGCACGTCGAGCTGACCGGCGAGGACGTCACCGAGTGCCTCGGCGGCGCCCAGGGCATCGAGGACCTCGACCTGCCCGACCGGTACGAGACCGCCTGCGACCCGCGACTGAACACCCAGCAGTCGCTGGAGCTGGCCTTCCTGGTTGCGGAGATGTTGCGTGGATAGTGCTGTCGACCTTCGTACGGACACCGTGACCCGGCCGACCGCGGAAATGCGCGAGGCCATGGCCACCGCCGAGGTGGGCGACGACGTCTACGGCGAGGACCCCACAGTCGTCGCGCTCGAAGCCGAGGTGGCCGCCCGGTTCGGGCACGAGGCGGCGCTGTTCGCCCCGAGCGGCTCGATGGCCAACCAGCTCGCCCTCCAACTGCTCGTCCCACCCGGCGACGAACTGCTCTGCGACGCCGACGCGCACGTGGTCACGTACGAGGTCGGCGCCGCCGCCGCGTACTCCGGAATCTCGTCGCGGACCTGGCCGGCGGTGGGCGCGGAGATCGACCCCGACGTGGTCGTCGGGATGATCCGGCCGGACGGCTACTTCGCGGTGCCCACCCGGGCGATCGCGGTGGAGCAGACCCACAACCGGGGCGGCGGCGGGGTGATCCCGCTGTCCACGCTGCGCCGGCTACGCGCGGTCACCGACGAGCACGGGCTCGCCCTGCACTGTGACGGCGCCCGGATCTGGCACGCGCACGTGGCCGACGGGGTGCCGCTCGCCGAGTACGGCGCGTTGTTCGACACGCTCTCGGTCTGCCTCTCCAAGGGCCTGGGCGCGCCGGTCGGCTCGCTCGTGGTGGGCAGCGCCGAGAAGATCGCCCGGGCCCGGTTCCTGCGCAAGCGGATGGGCGGCGGCATGCGGCAGGTCGGCATCCTCGCCGCCGCCGGCCGGTACGCGCTGGCGCACCATGTCGAGCGGCTCGCCGACGACCATGCCAAGGCCGCCCGGCTGGCCGAGGCGGTCGCCCCGCACGGGGTGCTGGCGTCCACGGTGCGGACCAACATCGTGCCGCTGGACCTGACCAAGCATCCGCTCGACGCGCACGCCGTCGCCGCCGCCGCCCGGGCGGAGGGTCTGCTGATCTCGGTGCTCGGCCCGCGTACCGCCCGGCTGGTCACCCACCTGGACGTCACCGACGCCCAGACCGACCGCGCCGCCGAGATCCTCACCAACATCCTGCGCGCCGCCTGACCCCCACCCCACCCGCTCCAGGCTGGGCCGGGCGGGGCCGGGCGGGGCGGGGCCGAGTTGATCATGAAGTTAGCGGCGTGAACTGTCCGATTTGATACCGCCAACCTCATGATCAACCTCGGAGCGGCCGGGGTGGGCTGGGGCGGGGCCGGGCGGGGAGCGGGTCAGGGGTGAAGACGTCTGAGGATGGCGATGTCGGCGGCGTGGCCGGCGTGTTTCTCCGTCGGCGTCTCCACAAGCACCGGGACACCGGCGGTCGCGGGGTGACGCATCAGCTCCGCGAATGCCGGCTCGCCGATGCTGCCCTTGCCGATGCTCTCGTGCCGGTCCCGGGTGGAGCCGCACAGGTCCTTCGAGTCGTTGGCGTGCACCAGCCGTAGCCGGTCGGCGCCCACGGTGGCGACGAGCGTGTCAAGCGTGGCGGTCATGCCACCCTCGGCGGCCAGGTCGTGCCCCGCGGCCCAGGCGTGGCAGGTGTCGAAGCAGACGCCGAGCATGGGGTGCCGGTCGACCGCGTCCAGGTAGGGGCCGAGGTGCTCGACCCGGGACGCCAGCGACCGGCCGCCCCCGGCGCTCGGCTCGACAAGCAGCATCGGCCCGCCGACGGCCGCCGCCTCGTCCAGCAGCGGAAGCAGCGATGCCCGGACCTGCCGGAAAGCCGCCTCCGCGTGCCCCTTGTCGACCGAGCTGCCGGCGTGGAACACCACGCCCTCGGCGCCGATGGCCCGGCCCCGGCGCAGCGCGTGGGCAAGCGTCTCCACCGACCGGGCGACCGTGGCCGGTGTGGGGGAGCCGAGGTTGACCAGCAGCGAGGCGTGGATGAAGACGGGCAGGCCACGTTCGCCGCAGCCGTCGCGGAACAGCGTGTCCTGCGTCGGGTCGCCCGCCGGCAGCGCCCAGCCGCGCGAGTTGGAGACGTAGACCTGCACCGCCTCCGAGCCGGCCGCCTCGGCGTACGGCAGCGCGGCCCGGGCCAGCCCGCCGGAGGTGGGCGTGTGCGAGCCCACCCGGCGGCGGTCGCCGGCCGCATGCGCCCGGGTCATAGGCAGGTCACCGTGACCGTGGTGCCCGGCGGCACCGGAGTGTTCTCGGGCGGGTTCTGGAGCTTGACCACACCGTTCGGGTTGAGCTGGACGTTGACCGGGAAGCCCTGGCTCTCCAGCGTCTGCTTGGCCTGCTGGCACGGCAGGTCGATCACCCGTGGGACGGCGACCTGCGGTGGACCCTTGCTGATCTCCAGCTTGACCTTGGCGCCCTTCTCCACGCCGGTGCCGTCGGCCGGGCTCTGGCCGAGGATCTCGTCCTTCGGCTTGTCGGAGTCCTTGAAGTTCTCCTCCACCTTCAGCCCGCGCTGCCCGAGGATGCTCCGCGCCTCGTTGAGGTTCTTGCCGACCAGGTTGGGCACGGTCACCGGGGCGCGACCCTTGCTGAGGATCAGCGTCACCTTCGACCCGGGCTTGACCACCGTGCCCACCTTCGGGTCGGTGGCCAGCACCACGCCGGCCGGCAACGCGTCGTCGTAGCGGGAGGAGCCCTTGGCCGGCGCCAGCTTCGCGTCGGTCAGCTCGGCCTGGGCCAGCTCGTAGTCCTTGCCCACCACGTCCGGCACCGGCAACCGCTCCGGGCCGAGCGACAGCGTCAGGGTGATGGTGCCGCCCTTGACGATCCGGGCGGCCGATCCGGGCGCCTGCCCGAGCACGGTGTCCTTGGGCACCTTCTCGTCGTAGCGGGGGTCGGCGTAGCGCAGCGTGAACCCGCCGCGCTGGGCCTGCGCCTCCGCGTCGGCCTTGGTCAGGCTCACCAACTGCGGCGCGACCGTGTATCGGCCCACCCCGAACCACCAGCCACCGCCGGCGGCCACCAGGCCGAGCACCACGACCACCGCGGCGACCGCCAGCCGGCCGCGCGGCGAGCCCATGACCCGGGTACGCAGGGCGGCCAGCCGGGCGCCCCGCCCCTCCGGCTCCTCGGCTCGGCGTCGGTGCGGGCGCTGCCCGCCGCCCTCGGGCAGCCGGGCCCAGGCCGGACGTTCGGTCGGGCGGAGCGCGGCCACCACCTGGGTCGGCTGGCTCAGCACCGACGTGTCGTCGCCGATCTGGCGCAGCACCGCCGTGTGCGCGTGCGGGTTACCCAGCTCGTCACGGGCCGCCTGCACCTCGGTCAGCAGCGCCCCGGCGTCGGCCGGCCGGGCCGCCGGATCACGCCGGGTGGCGCGTGCGACGAGCGCGTCGAGGGCCGGCGGCAGCGCCGGGACCAGGGTGGACGGCGCCGGCACGTCGCGGTCGACGTGCTGCCAGGCGACCTCCACCGGCCGGTCGCCGTCGTAGGGCACCCGGCCGGTGAGCATCTCGAACAGCACGATGCCGGCGGAGTAGACGTCGGTGCGCGGGTCCGCGTGGCCCTGGGTGACCAGCTCCGGCGCCACGTACGCCACGGTCGCCATGAGCTGGTTGCCGTTCTCCTCCTCGGCGCTGGCCTCGACGGCGCGGGCCAGCCCGAAGTCGGCCACCTTGACCACGCTGTCGACCAGGTCGCCCCGGCCGCCGGCGGGCGCCTCGGCGACAAGCACGTTCTCCGGCTTGACGTCGCGGTGCACGAGGCCGGCCCGGTGCGCGGCGGCGATCGCGGCGAGCATCTGCTCGGCGATCGCGAGGGCCTCGTCCGGGTCGAGCCGGCGCCGCTCGGCGAGCACGTCGCGCAGCGTGCGACCGCGGACGTATTCCATCACCAGGTAGGGCAGGCCGGCGTGGATGCCCTGGTCGTAGACCGCGACCACGTTCGGGTGGGTGAGCCGGGCGATGGTCTTGGCCTCGTCGGTGAAGCGTTCGACGAAGCCGGCCATCCGGGCCCGCGCCTGGGGCGCCTGGGTCGGATGAATGATCTTGACCGCCACGGTGCGCTCCAGGCGCTCGTCGGTGGCGGTGTACACGGTCGCCATGCCGCCACGGGCCACGCGACCGCGAATGCGGTAGCGCCCGTCGATAAGCGAGCCCAGCAACGTGTCGGCGACCTGTGTGTCCATCGGCAGGCAGTCTATGTGTCGGAGCGGTGAAGGATGAACAGGATGCTACCGCCGGGGTCCGACGCCGGGGGACCGCCACGCTCCCCGGCTGGGTCCGGGGGTGCCGTGCACCAGGTGCGGCGGGCACGTGGCAGGGTGGTCGGGTGACCGATTCCGTACCCGCCGAGGCCGGTGCCGACCTGCCCGGACCGACCGACCCGGCCGGCTGGCTGAGCCTGCCGGACGTGGCCGAGCGCCTCGACCTGTCGATCAGCAAGGTGCACCAGATGATCCGGGACCGCGAGCTGCTCGCGGTGCGCCGCGACGGCGTCCGCCGGATTCCGGCCGACCTGGTGGCCAACCACATCGTGCTCAAGCACCTACCCGGCGTGCTCAACCTGCTCGCCGACGCCGGGTACGACGACGAGGAGGCGTTGCGCTGGCTCTACCGGGAGGACCCGAGCCTGCCCGGCACCCCCGCCGCCGCGCTCGCCGGTGACCTGGCCCGCGAGGTCAAGCGCCGCGCCCAGGCCACCGCCTTCTGACCCACCCCACCCCCGGCCCTTTCGCCCGCTGATTCACGGAAAGCGTGGCCATCGCGCGCGGAATGACCACGCTTTCCGTGAATCAGCGCGGATCTGGGGTGGGGAGGGGGTGAGGGGGGTCAGTCGGTGCGGCGGGTGGCGGCGATGGCCAGGTCGACCAGGGACTGGCGGGCCTCGGTGTCCAGGTCGACGGCGGTCAGCGCGGCCAGGGCGCTCTCGGTGAGTGTGGCGATCCGGCGCTCGGTGCGCTCCAGCGCGCCGCTCGCGGTGATCAGCTCGCGCAGCCGGGTCACCCCGGCGGCGTCCAGGTCCGGTGCGCCGAGACCGCCCAACAGCAGCTCCCGGCCGGTCGGTTCGAGCGTCTCCAGGGCCGCCGCCACCAGGTACGTCCGCTTGCCCTCGCGCAGGTCGTCGCCGGCCGGCTTGCCGGTGCGCTCCGGGTCGCCGAACACGCCAAGCACGTCGTCGCGGAGCTGGAACGCCTCACCCAGCGGCAGCCCGTACGCCGAGTAGGCCGCGTGCACCTCGGCCGGGGCGCCGGCCAGCGCGGCGCCAAGCAGCAGCGGACGCTCGACGGTGTATTTCGCCGACTTGTACCGGGCCACCTTGCCGGCCCGGTCGAGCGAGGTGTCGCCGGTGGCCTGGGTCAGCACGTCCAGGTACTGCCCGACGGTCACCTCGGTGCGCATCTCGTCGAAGACCGGCCGGGCCCGCGCCACCGTCGCCGGGGACAGACCGGCGGAGTGCAGCAACTCGTCGGACCACACCAGGCAGAGGTCGCCCAGCAGGATCGCGGCGGCGTCGCCGAAGGAGCCGGCGTTGCCGCCCCACCCGGCGTCACGGTGCCGGGCGGCGAACCGCCGGTGCACCGAAGGCTCGCCCCGCCGGGTGTCCGAGCGGTCCATCAGGTCGTCGTGGATCAACGCGCTGGCCTGCACGAACTCCAACGCGGCGAGGGTGGCGACGACCTGGTCGGAGTCGATCCCGCCGGCACCCCGGTAACCCCAGTAGCCGAAGGCCGGACGCAGCCGCTTGCCGCCACCCAGCACGAACGCCTCGATCGCCTCGGCGACCGGCAGCAGGCCGTCGTCGACGGCGGCCAGCCAGGCGCGCTTGCCGGCGAGGAACTCGGTGAGCGCCTTGTCGATCCGCTGGCGCAGGCCGGCGCGGTCGACGGGGGACACGGGAGCAGCGTGGGTCACGCCACGACGCTAGCCGGTTCCGGCCGGACCCGCCCCGCCGCCGCCCCGGCGCGCCGGCCGCCCGCGACGGAGCCGACGGCTGCGCGCGGTGGCCTCGGCGATCAGCTCGACCGGCGCCCCGAGGACACGCGCCAGCCAGCGGGACCAGAAGTCGCCGGGGAGCCGGAGCTGCCGCTCCCACCGGGATATCTCGTGCCGGGTGAGGGTGGGCACGCCGGAGGCGGCGCACAACTCGGCGGCGACCCGCTGCTGGCTCCAGCCACGGGCGGACCGCAACTCGGCCAGGAGCGGTCCGAGCGGACGGGCGACGGAAGGCGGGGACGACATCATCGGGACCTCCGGGGCGGGGACGCGGGCGGTGACGCCCGGCCGTGCGCGCCGGCGCGTCGCTGTCGTGGCGACCCCCGCGCGGGCCCCCGGGCCGGCCGCCGGCCACCCCACCGCGCTGTCCTCGTTTCTACCCCCGGGGTACGACGTTCCGGCCGTACCGTTCGCGGACTGGGAAGATCCCGGCCCGCCGGCCCGGTCCGGCTACAGTCGGTCCGTGGCGCTCGGTCTTCCCTCGGTCCTCCCCAACCCGCAGCCGGCGATCGGGGAGTTGATCCGTGACGGCCGCCCGACCTTCTCGTTCGAGTTCTTCCCGCCGAAGACCGCCGCCGGGGAGAAGCTGCTCTGGCAGGCGATCCGGGAGCTGGAGTCGCTGCTTCCGTCGTTCGTCTCGATCACGTACGGCGCGGGCGGCTCGACCCGGGACACCACTGTCGCGGTGACCGAGCGGATCGCCACCGAGACCACCCTGCTGCCGATGGCGCACCTCACCGCGGTCAACCACTCGGTCGCCGAGCTGCGGCATGTGATCGGCCGGCTGGCCTCGGTTGGGGTGCGTAACGTGCTTGCCGTGCGGGGCGACCCGCCAGGTGACCCGGGCGGCGAGTGGATCACGCATCCCGAGGGCGTCCGGTACGCCGAGGACCTGGTCCGGCTGGTGCGCGACAGCGGCGACTTCAGCGTCGGGGTGGCCGCCTTCCCGTACAAGCACCCGCGCTCGCCGGACGTGGCGAGCGACACCGCACACTTCGTCCGCAAGTGCCGGGCCGGCGCCGAGTTCGCGATCACCCAGATGTTCTTCGACGCCGACGACTACCTGCGGCTGCGGGACCGGGTCGCCGCCGCCGGCTGCGACACCCCGATCCTCGCCGGGGTGATGCCGGTGACCCAGATCGGCACCATCGCGCGCTCGGTGCAGCTCTCCGGCGCGCCGTTCCCGACCGCGCTCGCCGAGCGGTTCGAGCGGGTGGCCGACGACCCCGGGGCGGTCCACCGGCTCGGCGTCGAGCAGGCCGGCGAGATGTGCGCGAAGCTGCTTGACGAGGGCGTGCCCGGGATCCACTTCATCACGCTCAACCGGTCCACCGCGACGCGCGAGGTGTGGCAGCTCCTGCGGGCCGACGCGCGGGTGTGACCACCCGCCACGCGACACCCGCGTCGCCCTTCTACGGTTGACCGGTGGTGGGCACACAGCTGAACTGGGACCAGTACGCGACCGCGTGGGCGCGGCTGCACGGTGGGTTCGATCCCCGTAGCGCCGCGCCTGTGGTACGCGCCTGGCTGCGCTTCGCGTACCACGTGGGTTTCGTCCTGGGCCGGCTGCGGGTCGGCCCGACCGCGGTGACCGTGGTCGGGGTGGTGCTCTGCTTCTGCGTACCCCTGCTTGTGGGCCGGGCCGGCGACGGACCGTTCCTGGGTGCGTTGTTCGTGCTGCTGGCCGCCGTGGCGGACAGCGTCGACGGCGCGGTGGCGGTGGCCACCGCACGGACCACCCGGCTGGGCTACGTCTACGACTCGGTCGCCGACCGGCTCGGCGAGGTGGCCTGGCTGATCGCGTTCTGGCTGCTCGGCGCGCCCGGCGCGTTGGTCGCCGCGGCCGGCGGCCTGTCCTGGTTGCACGAGTACGTGCGGGCCCGGTCCGTGTCGGCGGGGATGCGGGAGATCGGCGCGGTGACCGTGGGGGAGCGGCCCACCCGGGTCTGTGTGGCCCTGGTCGGGCTGCTTGTCGCCGGGCTCACCGGGCTGATCGACGTCGACCTGACCGCAGGCACCGTCACCATGGCCACCACGGTGTGGGTGCTGCTCGCCGGCTTCGGCCTCGGCCAGTTGCTCTCCGCGGTCCGGCGCGCCCTCGTCGACGCCGGCTGACCGGCCCGGCGGGTGTTAAGCGGGGGCCCCGCCTCTACCGAAAACGTTAAGCGGGGGCCCCGCCTTACCACCCGGGTCCGATGGCGTCGGCGACTATCTCCGCGGAGAGGGTCACCATCGGGAGCCCGCCGCCCGGATGCGTGGAGCCGCCGACCAGCCACAGCCCGGCCACCGGGCCCCGGTTGGCCGGACGCAGCAGCCCGCCCGCGGTGCCGTAGATCGCCCCGCCCGGCGCGCCGGTGGCCGCGTCCAGGTCGGCCGGGGTGCGGGTCTCCGAGAACACCAGCCGGTCCCGCACGTCCACCCCCCGCTCGGCCAGCACGTCGAGGATCCGGTCCGCGTACGCCTGGGCCAGCCCCGGCCGCCGCCAGTCCACCGCGTCCGGGGCGGTGCCGTGCCGGGGCGCGTTGACGAGCACGAACCACGCCTCGTGCCCGTCCGGCCGGACCGCCGGGTCGTCGGCCACGGTGACGAACACGGTCGGGTCGGACGGCGGGCGGGCCCGCACGCCGCGACCGGGGTCGCCGAAGACGGCGTCGAACTCGGCGTCGTAGTCGCGGGGGAAGAAGACGTTGTGGTGGGCCAGCCCGGAGTCGCCGCGCACGCCCAGCAGCAGCACGAAACCGGCCAGGCTGCGATCGGTGAGCGCGGCCAGCCGGCGCGGGTTCGGCAGCAGGTCCCGGTAGACGGTGAGCGCGTCGGTGTTGGCGACCACCACGTCGGCCGGGACCGGCGCGGCCGACCCGGCGACGCGTACCCCGTGCACCCGGCCGCCGGCGGCGTCGATCCGGGTGACCGCCGCGTCGGTGCGCACCACCACCCCGAGGTCGAGGCAGCGCGACAGCAGCGCGTCGGCGAGCGTGCCCAGCCCGCCGCGCAGGTACCAGCCGCCGTACGCCAGCTCGGCGTAGGGGACGGCGACGAGCGCGGCCGGGGCGCGGCGCGGGTCGGCGCCGGCGTAGGTGGCGTACCTGTCGAGCAGCATCCGCAGCCGCCTGTCGGACAGGTGCCTGCGGCCCAGCCCGCGCAGCGTGCGGCCGGGGGCGATGGCGGCGAGGTCGCCCAGCCGCCAGGCGAGCGCGGCCAGGTCGCGCGGCGAGTCCACGGCGCGGCGCAGGATGTCCCGGTGCGACGCCGTCCACACCCGCTCCGCGCGGCGCCACAGCCGCTGCCAGTCGGCGGCGGACCGGTCGCCGAACGCGGCGCCGATCCGGGCGGCGAACTCGTCCGGGTCGGCGCAGGAGTCAAGCGCGGGGCCGCCGCCGGGGAAGACGTGCCGCACGATCGGGTCCAACGGCACCAGGTCGAGGTATTCGTCCAGTTTCGCCCCGGTGGCCTCGAACAGGTCGTGGAAGACCTGCGGCAGGGTGAGCAGGCTCGGCCCGGTGTCGAAGCGCCACGACCCCTCGGGGGTGTGGTGCGCGTACCGGCCGAGCTTGCCGCCGACCGTGCCGGCCCGTTCCAGGACGGTGACCTCGTGTCCGGTGACCGCGAGCCGGGCGGCGACGGCGAGGCCGCCCACGCCGGCGCCGATGACCACGATGCGCGCCATGGCGTGCCCCTCCTAGGTGACCGGGCGACCCCGCCAGGTGAGCCGGCGTCGCTTCCGCAGATGGTACGACCGGACGGTCAGCCAACCGAGGACCACGACCGACACGGGGTGCGCCAGCGCGTCGGGCCAGGCCCGCCCGCCGGTGGCGCGGGCGCTTACCACCCGTCCGGCCACGCCCGCCAGGTAGGCGCCGAACGCCGCGCCGGCCACCGCCGGCGCGCCTGCCACAAGCGCTGCCACGGCCAGCAGCGGCGGGGCCGTGTAGAGCAGGAGCAGCAGCGCCAGCACGGCAGCCGCGGCGGTCGGGTGCCCGAACGAGGCCCACAGCGACTTGGTGTAGCCGTCGCGCAGTTGCGGCCAGTCGTCGTACATCCGGCAGGACGCCAGATGGGAGCCGTCGGCCAGGGCGATCCGGCCGCCGGCCCGCTTCACCGCCCGGGCCAGCTCGATGTCCTCAAGCACCTTGTCGGCCACCGCCGCGTGCCCGCCGGCCCGCAGGTAGCCGGCCCGGTCCACGACCAGGAACTGCCCGCCCGCCGCCGCGAGGGACGGCCGCCGCGAGCGTTCCATCGCCCGCAGCGGCAGGAACGTCAGCCACAACCACTGCAACAGCGGCTGCACCAGCCGGTCGGCCGCCGTCCGCACCACGATCCGGGGGTACGGCGACAGCAGCGTCGCGTCCGCCGCGCGCAGCTCGGTCACCGCCGCCGCGACCGCGTACGGGGTGAGCACCACGTCGGCGTCGACGAAGGCCAGCACGGTCGGGGCCGGATCGGTGCGGGTGGCGAGCTGCCAGCAGGCGTGCGGCTTGCCCAGCCAGCCGGATGGCGGGGCGACGCCGGTGAGCAGCGTGACCCGCGGGTCGGCGCCGGCCACCGCGCGGACCACCTCGGCGGTGGCGTCGCCCGAGCCGTCGTCGAGCACCACGATCCGTAACCCGGGCACGCCGCGCTGGGCGAGCAGCGCGCGCAGGCACGGGGTGACCCGGTCGGCCTCGTCACGCAGCGGCAGCAGCACCGCCACCGCCTCGGTGACCCCGGTCGGGCCGGCGGCGGGGCGGCGCAGCCAGGCGACCGCGTTGACGAGCGTGTGCAAGGTGAGCGCGGCGACGGCCACCACGAGCGCGAGGGCGGCGGTCATGCCGGCGCGTCGACCCGCGGCGGGGGAGCGTCGGCGTCGGCGCGGTCCCGGCGACCGCGCCACAGCACCACCGCGAGCGGCACCGCGGCCACCGCCATCCCGGCCGCGCCCCACAACGCGGACGCGGGCAGCCGGAGGAAGACCGCGTGCGCCAGCACGCTTGAGGCGTACGTCCAGAGGTAGAGCGCGAACATCGGCGCGTCCCGGCGGTCGACCCGGTCGACGGACGGCCCGGCGAGCGGGCGCAGCGCGGCGGCCAGCAGCACCGCGAAGCCCAGCCACCCGAGGTAGTTGCTGACCGGGATGCCGGGCAGCCCGGGCAGCGCCGGCGTGGCGTCCCGCCAGGTCCAGTACCCCTCCGCCACCATCTGCGGATCGAGGAACAGATCCCACGCCGCCAACCCCACCGCCGCGAGCGCAAGGCGGGGGCCCCGCTTAACGCTTTTGGTAGAGGCGGGGCCCCCGCTTAACACCTGGGTGATCCGGACCGCGGTGAGCCACGCCGGCCAGGCCATCCACGTCCACGCCAGCGGGATGATCAGCGGCACGCCGGCCAGCTTCGGGCCCAGCTCGCCGGAGTAGTCGTAGCTGCCGAACGGGAACCCGGTGGCCACGCCGAGCGCCTCGACCGCGAACCCGCCGCCGGTGGCGACCGCGACGAGCGCGGCGGCGGCCCGGGCGCCGCGGGTGAGCAGCGCGTGGCCGACCGAGAGCAGCCAGCCGAGCAGCACGGTGGCCACGGTCAGCCCGGCCCGGGTCGCGCCGCCGGTGAGCGGATAGCAGATCTGGGTGAGGACCAGCACCGCCAGCAGCGCCCAGGGCAGCCGGGCGTTCCTCATGTCCCGTCCGGCACGGGCAGCGGCAGGTCCCGGCCGAGCACGCCGAACGGCCGCTCGTCACCGGGGAAGTGGAAGTGGCGCAGGACGTCGACGAAGCCGAACCGGCGGTAGAGCCGCCAGGCCCGCGACGCCTGCTCGTCCGCCTCCGGGGTGGAGAGCAACGTGGTGTCGCCCTCGGCCATGGTGAGCAGCGCCCGGAGCTGGCGCGCGCCCAGGCCGTGCCCCTGCGCCGGCGGCCGGACGTGCAGCTCGACCACCTCGAACGGGTGGCCCAGCCAGCGCTGCCGGGCCTCCGCCTTCAACGCCCGGTGCACCTGGTCGTGCCACCACTGGCCGGTGGCGCCGAGATAGCCGTACCCGAAGCCGGCCAGGTGCCCCTCCGTGGTGAGGCTGGCGACGGCGCGGAACCCGGGCCGCCGGACGTGGGTGGCGATGTAGCCGCGCCGGGCCTCCAGCAGGTCGGCGCGGTAGCCCATCGCCTCGCCGTAGACGGCGACCACGTCGTCCAGCCGCCGGACCAGGTCGTCCGGCGTCCAGCGCACCAGCCTCATGCGTTCCCTCTCGCCGAGTCGGGGTCGCCCTCGGCGGCGACCCAGCCGAGCACCGTACGGTCGCCGACCACGTCGCCCACCGCGAACCGCGCGAACAGTTCCTCCGCGTACCAGCCCTCGGTGGGGGTGCGGGTGATCGCGGCGCGGTGCTCGGGGGAACGGTACGCGAACGCGACCAGGTCCGTCGGATCACGCCACACGCTCACCGTGCCCTGCCAGCCCAGCGGCGCCTCGCCGACACCCAGTCGGGCGAGCAGGCCGGGCGCGGCGTGCAGCTCGGCGGCGACCGGCGGGATCGCCCGCCAGAACGTGGCCGCCCGGCGGGGCCGCAGCCGGGCCCGGGTCAGCGCCAGCACCGGCCCGGTGACCCGCCCGCCGGTCGGCGTGCCGAACGGCTCGTGCCCGGACCACCGGCCCCGGCTGCTCAGCGGGCGCAGGTCCAGCCGGACGGCGGCGCGGGCGATCCGGGCCCAGGAGCGGGCGACCGGGGAGGCGTCGAAGCCGGCCGCCGCGGCGGGCGAGTCCCAGACCACGAGCGCGGCCCACCGGGTCAGGTCGGCGTCGCCCGGCCCGAAGCCGGTGCCGGTCCCGGTGCCGAGCAGCTTGGCGAAGCGGACGCCGGGCACCCGGCGCAGCCGCGCCGGGTGGGTCGCCATCCGGGCCAGCGCCCCGGGCAGGCACCGGCGGGGTACGCGCCACACGTGCAGCGTGACCAGGTCGGGGTTCACGCCACCTCGGCCGGGGCGCCGCCGGTGATCCGCAGCAGTTCCGCGTACGTGGTGGGGAACACCGCCTGCGGTACGCCACCGGCCGCCCACAATTCGTCGTACCCGGCGAGGGCGGTGTCGACCACGGTGCGCAACGGCCCGGGGTGGCCGACCGGCGCGACCCCGCCGATCACCTGCCCGGTGTGCCGTTTGACGAATTCCGGGCTGGCCCGGCGCAGGTGGGTCACGCCAAGCGTGGCGGCCAGGCCGGCGGTGTCCACCCGGTGCGCGCCGGAGGTGAGCACCAGCAGTGGCGCGTCATCGGCGTCGAAGACAAGCGAGTTGGCGATGGCGCCGACGTCGACGCCGAGCGCCCCGGCCGCCGCGGCGGCGGTGTGCACCGCCTCCGGCAGCAGACGAACGACGCTGGCCCGGCCGGACCCGTCGAGCGCCTCCGCCCCGTCGAGCGCCAGTTGCACCGCCCGCACATTCGGATGTGGCTGCATACCCCCATTCTCCCCCCACCCCTCTCCCGCCCCACCCGCCCCCACCCCGGCCCGGTGATCATGAAGTTGACGGCGATGTGGATCTCTGTCGGGGCCGTCAACTTCATGATCACCCCCTCGTCGGTCGGGTGGTGATCAGGGCTTCGATGCCGTCGAGGATGCGGGTCAGGCCGAAGTTCAGGGTGGAGTCGGGGGAGAGGGCGGCGGGGGTGGGGGAGTGGGTGTCGGGGGGATCGGTCAGGGCGGCGGCCAGGGCGGGGAAGCGGGTCTCGCGTCCGCGTACCAGCGCGCCGAACGCCGCCTCCCGGCCGGAGTCGGGTGGCAGGCCGGCCAGGTTGCGGGCGTGCCCGACCAGCAGCGTCGCCACGTCGAGCCGCTCGTGGGCGGTGAGCCCGGTGCCGGCGAGCACGGCTACGACGCGTTCCACCCAGGACAGCTCGTTCGGCCCGGGCAGCCGGGCGCCGACGGCCGCCGCCTGGGCCCAGGGATGCCGGCGGAACCGCTCGACCAGCCGCCGGGTCCAGTCGTCGAGCTGCGCGCGCCACCCGTCGCCGGCCGGCGACGGGATGCCGGGTGCGGCTCGCCCGGCATCGTGTCCGGCCGTCGCGACCGAGTGGGCGCCGGACGCGGCTCGTCCGGCCTCCGTGCCCGAGCCGGCGTCGACCGGTGGCGGGGGTGGCTCGCCCAGCGCCGCGTCAAGCATCAGGGCGACCAGCTCCGCCCGGCCCGGCACGTAGCGGTAGAGCGCCATCTTGGTGACGCCCAGCCCCTCGGCGACCCGCTGCATGGTCAGCCCGTCGAGCCCTTCGGCGTCGGCGACGACGATGCCGGCGCGGGCCACGGCGGCCGGCGACAGGGTGGGGCGCGGTCCACGCCGAGGCCCGGCCGGCGTACCCCAGAGCAGCTCGAACAGCCGCTTCTTGTCCACCTCGCCGGCCCGCACGGTCGCCCTCCCCGCCGGCGGCACCGGGTCCGCCCGCTAGCGGAGAAGATACGGCCTGTGGGAGCGGGCGCCGGGCCAGCCCGGGGTGGTCCGGACCCGGCCGTCGGCGGTCACCAGCAGGGCCGCGTACCCGTCCAGGGTGGCCAGCCAGTCCGGCGCGTCCGCGCCGCGGGCGACGGCCGCGGTCGCGTACACGTCGGTCCAGAGCAGATCCGGGCCGACCACGGTGACCGACCGGACGGCCTCGGCCGGCCGACCCGCGCGCGGGTCGGTGATGTGCGCGCCGCGCCGCGCGGTGCCGGAGGTGGCGACCGCGCCGCCGGTCCGCTCGACCACGTCGAGCATCCGCTCCGGCCGGTCCGGGTCCTCGATCCCGACCCGCCAGGCCGGGCGGTCCGGCGCGGCCCGCAGCAGCACGTCCCCGCCCGCGTTCAGGCACAGGTCGTGGCCGTCCAGGTCGGTCAGGTGCCGGGCGGCCCGTTCCACCGCCCAGCCCTTGACCAGGCCGGACGGGTCGAATCCGAGGCCACCGAGCGGCAGCGGCAGCCGGCGGGCGTCGAACCATCCGCCGGTACGCGCGCGGGCCGTCTCGCAGAGCCCGGCCACCTCGCGCACCAGCGGGTCGGCGGTGGCCGCCGGGCCGGGTGGCGCGCCCCGGAGGCGGCCCAGCACGCTGTCCGGCCGGTACGTGCTGAACACCGCGTCGGCGGCGCGCAGCTCGGCGAAGACCCGCGCCACCCGCTCCTCGACCGCCCGCGTACGCACCCGTGGGCCGCGCAGGTGCACGCTTACCGGCAGCCCCATCACCTGCTCCACCCAGGCCCGCCGGTCGCTCACCTGAGGTGCGCCGCGTCGATGGCGGACTGGAGCGACTCCCGGTAGCCGTCGCTGGTGACGGTGGCACCGGAGACGCTGTCGATCCGGGCGCTCTGCGCGGCCAGGGCCTCCTGCCGCAGGATCGGCACCGCGTAGTCGTTGATCTCCTGGTCCCGCCGGTTGCCGTCGGGCACCCGGACGGCCGTCACGTCGGTGATCTTCCCGCCGGATACGGTGATCCGCACCTGCACCGGCCCCCACCGGGTCTGCGCCACCGACCCGGTCGCCGTGCCGCTCGCGCCGCCGCCGGTGCTACCGCCGTCGTCGGACCCGGTGCCGCCGCCGGTGCTGCCGCCGTCGTCGGACCCGGTGCCGCCGTCGGACGGGTCGGTGCCGCCGTCCGTGCCGCTCCACGAGCTGCCGCCCGGGTCGCCGCCGGTGGCGACCGCGCTTGTCTCCCCGCCCGCGCCCATGGTGCTGGTCCGGTAGCTGAACAGCAGCACCAGCACGGTCACGGTGGACAGCAACCAGATGGTGATCCGGCGCACGGATCCTCCCTTCGCGCCCGTCACCAGGCGAAGCGTTCGTGATGGACGTGCGCGTCGGGCACCCCGGCCGCGCGGGTCGCGGCGCGGACGGCGTCGACCCAGCCGTCCGGTCCGCAGAGGAAGACGTCGTGTCCGGCCACGCCGGGGGAGAGCCGGCGCAGCGCCTCGGCGTCGGTCAGCCCGTCGGCGTACGCGGGCAGCCAGGACGGCCGCGCCGCCCGCGGGCCGACCAGGTGGTGCACGACCAGCCCGCGCTCGGCGACCAACCGGTCCAACTCGGCGGAGAAGGCCAGGTCCTCGCCGGTACGCGCGCGGTAGGCGAGCACCGCCTGGCCGGGCGCGTACGGCAGCTCCCAGAGCAGCGCCAGCAGCGGGGTGAGGCCGACGCCGCAGGCCAGCATGGTGAGCCCGCCGCCGCGCCAGTGCTGCCCGGTGAGCCGCCCGTACGGCCCTTCGATCAGCACCCGGGTGCCGGGGCGCAGGGCGGCCACCCGGGCGCTGTCGTCGCCCAGGTCCTTGACGGTGATCCGCATCAGGTCCCCGTGCGGCGGCGCGGACAGCGAGTACGGGTGGGCGCGGGACCAGCCGGGTCCGTCCAGGAACCGCCAGAGCAGGAACTGCCCGGCGCGTACCGGCAGCCGGTGCAGGTCCCGCCCGCGCAACCAGACCGAGGTGATCCCGGGCGCCTCGGGCACCACCGCGGCCACCTCGATCCGGTGCCGCAGCGAGCGCCACACCGGCACGCCGAGCCGCCAGATCAGCACGCTTGCGAGCGCCAGCAGGTAGACCGTCCACCAGTAGGCGCGGGCGAGCGGCGAGGCGAGGAAGTCGGCGCCGGTCCAGAGCTGGTGCGGCAGCGCCAGCGCGACGCCCAGGTAGGCGTAGAGGTGCAGCAGGTGCCAGGACTCGTAGCGCAGCCGCCGCCGGGCCGCGCGGACCGAGGTCACCACCACCAGCGCCAGCAGGGCCAGCGCCGCGGTGGCCAGCAGCATCCCGGGGTACGTGACGATCAGGTCCCAGGTCTCGGCGAGCACCCCCTGGCGGGCGGCGCCGGCGTACCCGAGGACGGTCAGCAGCACGTGCGCCAGGAGCAGGTGGAACGAGGTGAAGCCGGCGAGCCGGTGCCAGCGGGCGATCCGGTCCTGGCCGAAGCGACGCTCGAACAGCGGCACCCGGGCCATCAGCACCACCTGGACCAGCATCAGGTCGGCGCTCACCAGACCGGCGAGCCGGCCGAGCGAGGTGAGCCCGGTGGCCGCGCCGGCCAGCAGCTCCTGCACCCCGCGGTCGGCGGTCCACAGGGCGGTGACGACCAGCAGGCTGAGCACCGCGAGGCCGCCGGCGACGTCGGCCCACCAGGCGGGAGCGGCCGGCGGGACGCGGCGTACGGCCCGTGGGCCGGCCACGCCGGCGGTCACCGGAAGATCCTTTCGGTACGGCGGACGCTCATGGGGTAAACGGTGAGCCGGTGAGTTCTGGTTCTCCTTTGCCGGGGCTGTGCCCCGGCTGGGAATCGCGCCGCCCACCCGGGGTGTCTCCGGTGCGTCACACGTTGCGTTTTTGTCGGCGGGGAGGTGTACTGTCAGGGCAGTTAGAACGAGTGTTCGATTCGGTCGCGGTTGATCCAGTCCCCGCCCGATCGGGTCGCACACCGTCAGCAAGCTCCGGAAGCGGTGTTTCGCGGCACCGGCTTTCGGAAGGTGCGGCTCCGCGGGCCGCACCGGGCTTCGGACAGTCGCGAGTCCGAGCCCATCTGGCAGGTCGTCGCCCGCCGCCCACGACCCCCGGGCGGCGGGCGACGGACCCGCCGGCACGCCGGCCGGGCGTGGGTGTGGGGAAGCGTCCACACCCGGCCGGCCGCCAACACTGGTGCGTCTTCCTCCGCACCGACCGCTCCGGGTGACCGGGCGACGGTTCCCCGTCGCGCGACCGCCCGCCCCGGCCACACGCGGAGGAGAGACCCATGCCGACCAGTCCGGCCCAGGCGCCCACGGTGCCCGCGCACGTGCTGCCGCACCGCACCCCCGCTCAGCTGCTCGTGGTGGCCCGCGACGGGTTGGTCGAGGCCGCCCGCACCCGCCCCGACGGCCTCCGGTACGCCGCCGCCCACCTCGCGGCGCTGCGCGCCGCCGCCGCCGTGCTCGCCGCCCGCGCCCGCCCCGCGCCGACCCGGCGTAACCGGGTCACGAGTGTCTGGGTGTTGCTCGCCACCGTCGCCCCCGAGATGGACGAGTGGGCCGCCCTCTTCGCCGCCGGCGCGAGCAAGCGGGCCGCCGCCGAGGCCGGCATCCCCCGGGTGGTCACCGCCCGGGAGGCCGACGACCTGCTCCGCGCCGCCGAACAGTTCGTGACCGTGGTGGAGTCCGTGCTCGGCCTGGCACACCAACCGGCGCTCGACGGCCTGCACCGGCCCCTGCGGACCAGCGGGTCCGACATCACGCCGCGTTCCGGTTCGGCCGCCGTGCCGCGTCGCGGGACGGCAGCCGCCTGAATCGTGGCGCCCGGCCGCCGTCGGCGGGACCCCAGGGTGGCCGGGCGCCGCTCCACCGCATCACACGATCCACAGCACCACCCACGGGCCGGGCCCGGGGCAGAACACGACGGGGGGTTGGTCCGATGGCGGGCCGAATGGTGGTCGGTTCCGCCGCCCTGGCCGAGCTGGTGCGTCCGGCGAGCACGCCCGACCCGGCCGGCGGCCACCGGGTGCTCCCCGTCCGGGCCGAGCTGACCGGGTTGCTGCCCAACCGCGGGCTGCGACGCGGCAGCACCGTCGCGGTCGGTGTCGGGCGGCCCCGGCACAGCGGCGCCACCTCGCTGATCCTCGCGCTGCTCGCCGAGGCGTCCCGGGCCGGCTCGTGGTGCGCCGTGGTCGGCGTACCCACCTTCGGGGCCGGCGCGGCGGCGGAAGCCGGGATCGTGCTGGACCGGCTCGCCCTCGTGCCCGACCCGGGGCCGGAGTGGCCCACCGTCGTGGCCGCGCTCATCGACGGGATCGACGTGGTGGTCACCGCCGTGCCGAACACGGTCTCCGCCTCGGTCTCCGCCCGGCTGGCCGCCCGGGCCCGGCAACGTGGCAGTGTGCTGGTCCCGTACGGCCGGTGGGACGGCGCGGACGTGACGCTCCAGGTGGTTCGCGGCGTATGGCAGGGGCTCGGGTCGGGCCGTGGTCGGCTGCGCCGCCGCGAGGTGACCGTCTCGGCGCGCGGTCGGGGCGCCGCCGCCCGGCCGAAGGAGATCAAGGTGTGGCTGCCCGGCGACGAGCTGACCCGGGTGATCCCGCGCTCTACCGGGCTCGCCGTCCCACCCGCCGTCCCGGCCCGCCGGCTGCGCGTGGTGACCCCCGCCGGTCCGCTCACCGTGGCCGGTCCACCGGGCCGGCGAGCCCCCCGCTCGCGAACTGAGGCGGGCCAGTGAGCGGCGTCCCGCCGCGTGCCCTGCTGCTCTGGTGCCCGGACTGGCCCGTCCTCGCCGCCGAGATCGTCGACGGGGTGCCCGCCACCGACCCGGTCGTGGTGCTGCACGCCAACCGGGTGATCGCCTGTTCCGAGCGGGCCCGGGCCGAGGGGATCCGGCGCGGGCTGCGCCGGCGGGAGGCGCAGGGGCGCTGCCCCCGGCTCACCGTCGTCGACCACGACCCCGGCCGGGACGCGCGGGCGTTCGAGCCGGTGGTGGCCGCCGTCGAGGAGGTGGTCGCCGGGGTCGAGGTGATCCGGCCCGGCGCGTGCGCCACCGCCGCCCGGGGGCCGAGCCGCTACCTCGGCGGCGAGGAGGCGGCGGCCGAACGGATCGTCGAGCACGTCGCCCAGAGCTGCGCGGTGGAGAGCCAGGTCGGCATCGCCGACGGGGTCTTCGCGGCCGGGCTGGCGGCCCGGGAGGGGCGGATCGTGCCCGTCGGCGGCACCGCGGAGTTCCTGGCCGGCCGTCCGGTCGAGGCGCTCGGCCGGCCCGCCCTGGCCGACCTGCTGCGCCGGCTCGGCGTACGCACCCTCGGTGACTTCGCCGCGTTGCCCGCCGGGGACGTGCTGGCCCGGTTCGGTTTCGACGGGGCGCTGGCGCACCGGCTCGCCGCGGGCCGGGACGACCGTCCGCTCGCCGTCCGGCAGCCACCCGCCGACCTGACCGCCACCGCCGAGTACGACGAGCCGATCGACCGGGTCGACGCCGCCGCGTTCGCCGCCCGGACGCTGGCCGGGAGCCTCCACGAGCGGCTGGCCGCGTACGGGCTGGCCTGCACCCGGCTCGGCATCGAGGCGGTCACCGCGCACGGCCAGGAACTGCACCGGGTGTGGCGGCACGACGGCCTGCTCACCGCGGCGGCCATCGCCGACCGGGTCCGCTGGCAGCTCGACGGCTGGCTCTCCGGCAGCAACGGCCGGGGCGGGGCCCGCCCGACCCGGCCGACCGCCGGGATCATCCGGCTGCGGCTGGTGCCGGACGGTGTGCTCGCCCAGGCCGGCCTGCAACCCGGCCTGTGGGGTGAGACCGGCGCGGAGCGGGAACGGGCGCACCGCGCGTTGAACCGGGTACAGGGCATCCTCGGCCCCGAGGCGGTGGTCACCGCCGTCCTCGGCGGCGGGCGTTCCCCGGCCGACCAGGTGCGCCTGGTTCCGTGGGGCGACGAGCGGGTGCCCGCCCGCCCCGGCCCACCACCGCTGCCGGCCCTCCCGCCGACGGGCGTCACCTCACCCGTCCCGCCCGTCGTGCCAGCTCCAGGCGTTACGCCGACCCTCAGCGTGTCGGAGCCGTCTGTCGTGCCGGGGCCGCCTGTCGCGTCGGTCCGGGCTCCGGGTTTCGTGCCGGGGCCGGTCGTTGCGTCGGCCCCAAGCGTGCCGGGGGCGTCTGTCGTGTCGGTCCCGGCGGGCCTGTCGACTCCGGCTCCGGGCCTCGTGCCGGTTCCGTCCGTCGGTCCGGTCCCGGCTGGCGTTTCGCCGGTCGTGTCGGCTGCCGGGTCAGCTCTTGTGCCGGCTGCGGCTGGCGTTTCGCCGGTCGTGTCGGCTACGGAGTCAGCTCTTGTGCCGGTCCCGGCTGGCGTTTCGCCGGTCGTGTCGGCTGCGGCTGCGGAGTCAGCCCTCGTGCCGGTCGGGTCCGCCGATTCGGCCCGGATGGGTGTGCGGGCCGGTCGCCGGGCTGGTCGGGTCAAGGCAGTGCCCGAGCCGCCGTGGCCGGGTCGGATCCCGCCGCCGGCGCCGGCCGTGGTGCTGCCCACCCCGCTGGCGGCCGAGGTGCACGACGCGGCGGGGGAACCGGTCGTGGTGAGCGCCCGGCTGGCGGTCAGCGCGGCGCCGGCCCGGCTGACCGTGGGCGCCGGCCGGCCGGCCGGGATCACCGGATGGGTCGGCCCGTGGCCGGTGGACGAGCGCTGGTGGGCGCCGGCCGAGGCCCGCCGCCGGGCCCGGTTCCAGGTCTGCCTGGTCGACGGCACGGCCCTGCTGCTCGCCGTCGAGGGCGGGCAGTGGCTGGTGGAGGCCGTCTATGACTGAGCGGCGTGCCTCGGCGTCGCGGCGTGCCCACGTGCCGGGCCGAGCTGTCGCCACCACCGTCGCCGTGACTCATCCGTGCCATCAAGTTCGTAGGCGACCGCAGGCCGACCTTCGCCCGATCGGCAGGGGAGATCTTGGAATCCCATGGCCCCTCTGGGGGCCGAAATCTTCCAAGATCTCGGCAGGCGCCGGGCGGGGGAGCGCGGCGTGAGCTTCCACAATCCGAGGATGCCCTGGTCGAAGCTGGAGCAGGTGCTCTCCGGGCGGGGCGCGGGCGGGCGGGGCGAGGACGAGCGCGCCAGGGGCGAACGGCATCTGCACGTGGTGGACCCGCTCGCGGTCGACGCCGACGGCGGTGACTCCCCGGCCTGGAGCCGCAAGCGCCAGGAATACCGGCCACCGGAGCTGGCCCGCCCGGACGACGCGGTCGCCTACGCGGAGCTGCACGCGCACTCCAACTTCAGCTTCCTCGACGGCGCCAGCCACCCGGAGGAGATGGCCGAGGAGGCCGCCCGGCTGGGGCTCACCGCGCTCGCCGTCACCGACCACGACGGCTTCTACGGCGTGGTGCGCTTCGCCGAGGCGGCCCGCGCGCTGCGGCTGCCGACGATCTTCGGGGCGGAGCTGTCCCTCGGGCTGCCCGGCCCGCAGAACGGCGAGCCCGACCCGCTCGGCCGGCACCTGCTGGTGCTCGCGCACGGGCACGAGGGCTACGCGCGTCTCGCCGCCACCGTCTCCCGGGCCCAGTTGCGGGGCGGGGAGAAGGGCCGCCCGGTCTACGGCGAGTTGGAGCAGATCGCCGAGGAGCTGCGGGACCACGTGCTGGTGCTCACCGGCTGCCGCAAGGGGCATGTGCCCGGTGCGCTGCTCACCGACGGGGTCGACGCGGCGGCCCGGGAGCTGGACCGGCTCACCGCGCTGTTCGGCGCGGAGACGGTGGCGGTGGAGCTGACCGATCACGGCCATCCGGTGGACGCCGACCGCAACGACGCGCTCGCCGAGCTGGCCGCCGCGGCGGGGCTGCCCACGGTGGCCACCAACAACGCGCACTACGCCACCCCGGGCCGGCGCCGGCTGGCCACCACCGTGGCCGCGGTCCGGGCCCGGCGCAGCCTCGACGAGATCGACGGCTGGCTGCCCGCCGCGGCCACCGCCCACCTGCGCAGCGGCGCGGAGATGGCGGCGCGGTTCGCCGCGTACCCGGGTGCGGTGGCGCGGGCCGCCGAGTTCGGCGCGGAACTCGCGTTCGACCTGCACCTGGTCGCGCCGCGGTTGCCGGCGTATCCGGTGCCGGCCGGGCACACCGAGATGAGCTGGCTGCGCCGGCTGACCATGGACGGCGCCCGGGAGCGCTACGGCCCGCCCGAGGCGCACCCGGAGGCGTACGCGCAGTTGGAGCACGAGCTGCGGATGATCGACGAGCTGGGCTTCCCCGGCTACTTCCTGGTGGTCTACGACATCGTCATGTTCTGCCGCGAGCAGGACATCTACTGCCAGGGCCGGGGGTCGGCGGCCAACTCGGCGGTCTGCTACGCGCTGCGCATCACAAACGTGGACGCGGTCCGGCACCGGCTGCTGTTCGAGCGCTTCCTCGCCCCGGAACGGGACGGCCCGCCCGACATCGACGTGGACATCGAGTCCGACCGTCGGGAGGAGGTGATCCAGCACGTCTACGCCCGCTACGGCCGGGAGCACACCGCCCAGGTCGCCAACGTCATCTCGTACCGGCCGCGGTCGGCGGTGCGGGACGTGGCCAAGGCGTTCGGTTTCTCGCCCGGCCAGCAGGACGCCTGGAGCAAGCAGATCGACAGGTGGGGCTCGGTCGCCACGGTCGACGTGGCGGACATCCCGGAGCAGGTGGTCGCGTACGCGAACGAGTTGCAGACGTTTCCCCGGCACCTGGGCATCCACTCCGGCGGCATGGTGATCTGCGACCGTCCGGTGATCGAGGTCTGCCCGGTGGAGTGGGGCCGGATGCCCGGCCGCAGCGTGCTCCAGTGGGACAAGGACGACTGCGCGGCCGTCGGCCTGGTCAAGTTCGACCTGCTCGGCCTCGGCATGCTGTCCGCGCTGCACTACGGCTACGACCTGATCGGGGCCAGCCTGGACCTGGGCGAGATGACGCTCGACGATCCCGAGGTCTACGACATGCTCTGCCGGGCCGACTCGGTGGGGGTGTTCCAGGTGGAGAGCCGGGCCCAGATGGCCACCCTGCCCCGGCTCAGGCCCCGCGAGTTCTACGACCTGGTGGTGGAGGTGGCGCTGATCCGTCCCGGCCCGATCCAGGGCGGCTCGGTGCACCCGTACATCAGGCGCAAGAACGGCCAGGAGTCGGTGACGTACGCGCATCCGCTGATGCGTAACGCGCTGGAGAAGACGCTCGGCGTGCCGCTGTTCCAGGAGCAGCTCATGCAGCTCGCCATCGACCTGGCCGGGTTCGACGCGGCCGGGGCCGACCAGTTGCGCCGGGCCATGGGGGCGAAACGCTCGGTGGAGCGGATGGCGCAGATCGCCGACCGGCTCTACGCCGGGATGGCCGAGCGGGGCATCACAGGTGAGCTGGCCGACGACGTCTACCGCAAGCTCACCGCGTTCGCCAGCTACGGCTTCCCGGAGAGCCACGCGATGAGCTTCGCCTACCTGGTCTACGCCAGCTCGTGGCTCAAGCGCTACCACCCGGGTCCGTTCCTGGCCGCGTTGCTCAACGCCCAGCCGATGGGCTTCTACTCGCCGCAGACGCTCGCCGAGGACGCCCGCCGGCACGGCGTGGAGGTGCGCCGGCCGGACATCAACGCCAGCGGCGCCAAGGCGGTGCTGGAGTCGACGCCGCAGACCCGGTGGGGCAGCCTGCCGGGGGAGCCGCCGCACGCCTGGGGGCTGGGCGGTCCGGCGGTCCGGCTCGGGCTGGGCAGCGTCCGTACCCTCGGCGAGGACGCGGCCGAGCGGATCGAGGCGGAGCGGGCGACGCACGGGCCGTACCGGGACATGCCGGACCTGGCCCGCCGCGTCGGTCTCACCGCGGCGCAACTGGAGGCGCTTGCCACCGCTGACGCCTTCGCCTGTTTCGGGCTGACCCGCCGGCAGGCCCTCTGGGCCGCCGGCGCGGCGGCGCAGGACCGGCCCGGCCGGCTGCCCGGCACGGTGACCGGCGCCGACCCGCCCACCCTGCCCGGCATGGCGGCGGTGGACCGGCTGGTCGCCGACGTCTGGGCCACCGGCCTGTCCCCGGAGAGCCACCCGGCCCGGTTCATCCGGGACCGGCTCGACGCGCTGGGCGCGGTGCCGATCGCCCGGCTCGGCCAGGTGCCGCCCGGGCAGCGGATCCGGGTCGGCGGGATCGTCACCCACCGGCAGCGGCCGGCGACCGCCGGCGGAGTCACGTTCCTCAACCTGGAGGACGAGACAGGCATGCTCAACGTCACGTGTTCGCCAGGGCTCTGGCAGCGCTACCGTCGAATCGCCCGCACCAGCGGAGCACTTGTGGTGCGGGGCCGGTTGCAGCGGCACGAGGGCGTCACGAACCTCACCGCGGACCGGCTGGACGCGATCGAGCCGCCCGTCACGCCGGCGTCCCGGGATTTCCGTTGACCGTAGTGATCCACATTACGGTTTCCCGGGGCCGGACGCGGGAGACTCCCGACGCGGGTGGGCAGAGTCGCCCACCCCGGTGTGGGGGATGAACCAGATGACCTTTCAGCGCACGTACCCCGGTGGCGTGGCCAACGCCCGACGGACCCGCCTGGGCGCCGGGTGGGCGCCCACCCACGAGATCGAGCCGCGCGAGCACCAGGTGACCGACGGCCCGGTGGCCAACGCCCAGCGCTCCCGCGGCGCCGAGGAGGACCCGGCCGGCGGCGGCGAGTCCTGACACCGGGCCGGGCCATGGCTGGGCCTGATGGCCATGGCCGCACGGCCCTCACTGCGTTCGGTGCGTTTGGCCATGGCTAGGCTCGGCGGCGTGGAGCAGACCCGAACCCTCACCCCCCGCACCGCCGTGATCTGGGCGGTGCTCCGGGCCGAGCTGGACCGGCGGGCCGGTGAACGACTCTCCGTGCTCGACGTCGGCGGCGGGACCGGTGGCTTCGCCGTGCCGCTCGCCGAGGCCGGCCACCAGGTCACCGTGGTCGACGCCAGCCCCGACGCGCTCGCCGCGCTGACCCGCCGGGCCGCCGAGGCCGGGGTCGCCGATCGGGTACGCGCCATGCAGGGCGACGCCGACGCGCTCACCGGGCTCGTCGAACCGGCCTCGGTGGACATGGTGCTCTGCCACGCCGTCCTGGAGGTGGTCGACGACCCGGAGCCGGTGACCGCGGCGCTGGCCGCCGCGCTGCGCCCCGGTGGCGCGGCAAGTGTGCTTGTCGCCGCGCGGGCCGCCGCCGTGCTCGGCCGGGCGATCAACGGGCAGCTCGACGCCGCCGCAGCGCTTGCCGCCGACCCGCACGGCACCGCCGGCGGCCGGGACACCCTGCGCCGCCGCTACGACGCCGACGGAGCGGGCGCGCTGCTCACCGCCGCCGGGCTCGTCGTCGAGGAGATCCATGGCGTACGCGTGCTCGCCGACCTGCTCCCGGCGGCCGTGGCGGACGGTCAACCGGCCGCCCTGCTCGACCTGGAGTGCGCCCTGGCGGCGAAGCTGCCGTACCGGGACCTCGCCGCCCAGCTGCACCTGTTCGCCCGCCGCCCGGTATGACCGGCCCGGCACCGGGTCCGCTCGACCGGGTCGCGCCCCGCTACGACGGGGGCAGCCTGATCGACGTGCTGCCCAGCGCGCTGGCGCTGCTCGGGGTGCCCGGCGCGGTCGACCGGCTCGGCCTGGCCCCCCGGCTGGCCGGGGTACGCCGGATCGCCGTGCTCCTGGTCGACGGGCTCGGCTGGTACCAGATCCCCACCGCCGCCCGGTACGCGCCGACGCTCGCCGGGCTGGCCGCCACCACAGGCGTTCCGCTCACCGCCGGCTTCCCGTCCACCACCCCGACCAGCCTGGTCGGCCTCGGCACCGGCGTCCCGTCGGGCGCGCACGGGGTGCTCGGCTTCACCGTCCGGGTGCCCGGCACCGACCGGGTGCTCACCCACGTCGACTGGGCCGGCGACCCCGACCCGTCCCGCTGGCAGCCGGTTCCCACCTGGTACGAGCGAGCCCGCGCGGCAGGCGTCGCGGTGACCGTGGTCAGCCGCCCCGAGTTCGCCGGCAGCGGCCTCACCGTGGCCGCCAACCGGGGCGGCGACTACCGGGGCGCGACCGGGATCGACGCGCTCGCCGCGCGGATGCTCACCGCGCTGGCCGCCGGCACCGGTCCCGCCCTGGTCTCCGGCTACCACCCCGACCTCGACCGGCAGGGCCACCTCAGCGGCGTCGACTCCGTACCGTGGCGGTCGGCCGCGGCCGAGGTGGACGCGCTGCTGGCCCGCCTCGTCGACGGGCTGCCGCCGGACGCCGCGCTGCTGGTCACCGCCGACCACGGTCAGCTCGACGTGCCGGCCGGGCACCGCGTCGACCTGGACACCGATGCCCGGCTGCGGGCCGGGGTGCGGGTGGTGGCCGGCGAGCCCCGGGTCCGCTACCTGCACACCGAGCCGGGCGCCGAGGCCGACGTGGTGGCCGCCTGGACGGCGGTGCTCGGTGGCACGGCGGACGTGCTGACCCGGGCCGAGGCGGTGGCCACCGGCTGGTTCGGGCCGGTGCCCGAGGCGCACCTGGCCCGGATCGGCGACGTGGTGGTGGTCTGCCGGGACACGTACGCGGTGGTCGCCACCCGCTCGGAGCCGCCGATGGCGTCGCGGCTGGTGGCGTACCACGGCGCGGACACCGCCGCGGAGATGACCGTCCCGCTGCTCATGGTCCGGGGCTGACCGGCGGTGCGGTCGGACCGGGGCCTGACCGGGGGGAGTGTCGGACCGGCGGGCTAGCCTGCGGGGCATGGGTCGCAGCCAGTCGTTGCCCCGGGGCGGCGGAGACCCGCGCTTCGGGCCGGACGCCGACGACACCGGTTGTCCGATCCTGCACGTCGACATGGACGCGTTCTTCGCCTCGGTGGAGGTGCGTCGCCGCCCCGAGCTGCGCGGTCGGCCGGTGGTGGTGGGCGGGGTCGGCCCGCGCGGGGTGGTCAGCTCGGCCAGCTACGAGGCCCGCCGGTTCGGCGTACGCAGCGCGATGCCCACCGCGCGGGCCCGCGCGCTCTGCCCCGGCGCGATCTACCTGCCGCCCGACTTCGCCGCCTACTCCGAGGCGTCCCGGGCGGTGATGCGGATCTTCCGGGACGTCACGCCGCTTGTCGAGCCGCTCTCGCTGGACGAGGCGTTCCTCGACGTGGCGGGCGCCCGGCGGCTGTTCGGCCCGCCGGTCGCCATCGCCGCGCTGATCCGTCGCCGGGTGGCCGAGGAACAGCGGTTGACCTGTTCGGTGGGCGTCGGGCCGAGCAAGTTCGTGGCGAAGCTCGGTTCCACCCGGGCCAAGCCGGACGGCCTGCTCGTGGTGCCCGCCGACCAGGTGCTGGAGTTCCTGCACCCGCTGCCGGTGTCGGCGCTGTGGGGGGTGGGGGAACGGTCGGCGGACGCGTTGCGCCGGCTCGGCCTGCGCACCGTGCGTGACCTGGCCGAGGCGCCGCCCGGCCTGCTGCGCCGGGCGGTGGGCGAGGCGTCCGCCGCGCACCTGCATGAGCTGGCCTGGGGGCGGGACCCGCGCGGGGTGTCCCCGGAGCAGGTGGAGAAGTCGATCGGCGCGGAGGTCACGTTCGACACCGACGTCACCGACCCGGTGGAGATCCGGCGGGCCCTGCTCGCCCTCGCCGACAAGGCCGGCGCCCGGCTGCGGGCGGCCGGGCAGGTGGGGCGGACGGTGTCGCTGAAAGTCCGGTTCGCCGACTTCCGCACGGTGAGCCGCTCCCGCACCCTCGCCGTGCCGACCGACACGGCCCGCGAGATGTTCGACACGGCCTGGGCGCTCTGGGGCGTTCTCGCCCCGCGCGAGCCGGTCCGCCTGGTGGGCGTACGGATGGAAGGGCTCGCGGTGGCGGAGGAGACACCACAGCAGCTCACCCTGGGTGCGCCGGAGCGCGGCTGGCGGGAGGCGGAGGCGGCGGCCGACGCGGCGGCTGCCCGTTTCGGGCGATCCGTCATAGGTCCGGCCAGTCTTCTCGGGCGGCGTGATAAGCACCGAGTCGAAAAACCGACCCGGCCGTAGGTCGTCCCGCTTTCCGACGCGCGAGCACCCTCGTAGACTTGCGGGTAAGCAGCCGGTTGGCTGCCACGGTCTGTCGGCCCGACCGGGCCGACCAACGTGACCGGGGAGGAGTGCCGTGCCGCTCTCGGAGCACGAGCAGCGGCTGTTCGAGCAGATCGAGCAGTCGCTTGCCGAGGATCCCAAGTTCGCCTCGGCTGTGCGCGCCAGCGACCCGCGTTTCCACGCGCGGCGTCGCGTGCTCGTCGCTGCCGGCGTGGTCGTCGTTGGTCTGGCCCTGTTGATCTACGGTGCCGTGATCAAGATTCCTGCGGTGGCCGTGGCGGGCTTCGTCGTCATGCTGGCCTCGTTGGGCTACGCGGTGCAGTCGCACCGTCGATCCCAGACGCCCGACCTGCACGTGGTGGGCGGCACAACGACAAGCCGGCGTCGTCCCCGTGGTCGCAGCGGCGGCCGTCGGGGCTCCTTCCTCGACCGGATGGAGGACCGTTGGCGGCAGCGCCCGGAGGGCCACCGCTGACCGCGCCCCGCCCCTGACCGAGGCGGGCAGCGCCGACGCCCCGCCGGCCCGATGCCGGCGAGCGCGCGGGCTCCGTCGCGCCTGTCGTCCTGACCGTTCCGTCCCCAGTCCCGCTCCCGGCTCCCGCCCCCTCCCTGCTCCGCCCCGTCCTGCTCCGGAGGATGGACGTTCCAAAATGCGGGATAGTGGAGATCTTGGTACGAAACGGCCCCTCTGAGGGCCCTTTCGTACCAAGATCTCGCGCCGGCTAATTCGTCCCGCGCAGACGCGAACTCCTTGATCGATGTGGGTCGCGGTGGTGGGTGGGTGGGCGGTAGCGGGGTCAGCGGGTGGGGCGGCTGGCCAGCAGGCGACGCGGATTCCAACGCAGCAGCCGCTGCCGTACCTGCCCGGTGGTGACGACCAGTCGGGCCGACCGCTCGGCGAGTGCGGTCCGCCAGCGCATCAGCACCGACGGTGGCAGCACCGCGGCCAGCAGCCGGGTCCGCCGGCTCGCGCCGGACGCGAGCGCCCCGCGTACCGTCCGCAGCGCCGGCTGCAACTCCGTGCCGGTAAGCGGGTCACGGGCGTAGCGGGCCCGCTCCTCGGCCCGGCCCAGCAGCCGTACCCCGGTGGCCGCGCCGGCGTCCTCGGCCAGCGCCTCCCGGGCCAACCGCTCCGCGGTCGTCCGTGGGGTCTCCGTGATGTCCACCGGAACGTGGAAGTCGACAAGCGTGTCCAGCAGTTCGTCCCAGGTGGCGTGCGCGTCGGCGCGGGCCACCTCGGGGTCCACCCCGACCACGACCTCGCGGGCCCCGCCCCGCTGGCCGGGCACGGTCACGGCGGTGGCCGCCGCCACGGTGGCCCGGACCCGGCGCCGGCGGCGCAGCGTCGAGCGGCGCAGGGCCGGTACGGCGAGCAACGCCAGCAGGGCGAGCGCCCCGCCCAGCCACCACGGCCATACCGGCGCCTGCCGGGTCGGCCCGCTCTCGCCGAGCGCCAGGCCCTGGTCGGCGTCCTTGTCCAGGCGGTCCGGCTCGTTCGGGCCGGCCGACGGGTCGACCCCGCCGGGCGCGGCGCTGCTGCCGGCCGAGGGGGCGATCTCCTCCGGGGCGTTCGTGTCCGGCGCCCAGGCCGGCCGCACCGCACCCGGGATGCTCGCCGCCGGGGTGGCGTCGAACGGCACCCAGCCGATGCCGCCGAAGTAGACCTCGGTCCAGGCGTGCAGGTTCTGGTTGGTGAGCACGTAGGTGCCGCCGTCGGCGTTGCTGCCGTTGGTGAATCCGACCGCCACCCGGGCCGGCACGCCGGCCTCCCGGACCAGCCAGGCCATCGCCGCGGCGTACTGCTGGCAGTAGCCGACCTTGGTGGCGAGGAAGTCGGTGATGTCCGCCCCGCTGCTGCCGTTGCGGGTGGAGAGCGCGTAGGTGAAGCCGTTCTCCACCGAGAAGTAGTCGTAGACCGCCCGGACCTTGTCGTAGTCGGTCTGCTTGCCCTTGACCAACTGCTCGACCAGCCGCTCGACGGCCGGCACGGACGGCCTGGCGGTCTGCAACGTCATGATCCGGCTGTCCGCGGGGAGGGACGGCGCGGCGCGTAGCGCCGACGGGCTGAACGTCGACCGCACGTAGTCGAAGGAGTAGCGCTTGCCGCGGGCGTTCTCCCGGTTGGAGAACACGATCTGCTGGTTCGGGTCGTAGAGCCAGTAGTTGCTGAGGTCGTCGGTCTCGACCGGCTCGGCGTAGACCGGCATCAGCGGCATGTTCAGGTTCTTGGTCACCTCGACGGTGGCCCGGTAGCGCTGCTGCTCGACCCCGCGGGGGGCGCGCTCGCCCGGGTCGGGCAGGCCGCGGGTGACCGCCCGCCCGGTGGGCACGCGCGCCTGGAAGCCGTTCGGCCGCAGGTCGTCCACCACGCCGAGGCGCAGGTAGAACGGGTTGGGCTCGTTGGTGGTGACCTTGACCAGGTCGAACCGCTCGCTCTGGTTGAGCTGACCGCTGAGCGCGGCGAACAGGTCGACCCGGCCCGGGCTGCCGCCCTGACCGGGCCGGCCGTTGCCGTCGCCGTTGCCGGCGCCGACGGTGCTCATCAGGCCGCCGGTCATCCCGGGCACGGCAAGCGGCACCGCCACCGCCACCGCCATCCCGACCACGGCCAGCCGGCGGCCGGCCGCGGCCAACGGCGACGCCTCCCAGACGTCGACGTCACGTCCCTCGCCGGTGAACCGGCGACCGAACCGGCGCACCCGGTCGACGTTGTCCGTGACCAGCAGCCACAGGTAGCCGGCGGCGCCCACCACGAACGGGGTGGCGGGGACGCTGTCCACGTACACCGCCACCGGCACCGAGTAGATGGCGAGCATCGGCAGCCCGGCCAGCGCCGGCCGGCGCAGCCCAACCGCGAGCACGTCCACCACCACGGCCACCGCGCCGATGCCGAGCACGGCGAGGAAGAGCAGCGAGTCGACGTCCGGCACCTCGACGCCGTACGTGCGCATGTCCTCGAGCGAGGACGCGAGCAGGTCACCGAAGTGGACGAAGGTGGCCGGGGTCGGCACGAACGCGAACGCCTCGGTGCCGCCCGGGAAGACCCAGGTCAGGCCCAGGGTCAGGCCGCCGAGCATGGCCAGCACCTGACCCCACAGCGGAGCCCGGCCCAGCCGGCTCAGCGCGGCTGCGCCGGCCACCACGGAGACCACGATGGCCGCCTGGACCAGCCACGTCCAGCGTTCGAAGATCGCCGACAGCGGGGCCGCCGCCAGCAGGGTCGCCGCCGCGGCGACGAAGCCGATGTTGCGGTGCGGGGTCACCTGACCACCTCTCGGTTATCGCATGCCGCCGGCGACCGTCTCGGCCAGCGCCGCCCGCAGGGCGAAGCCCTGGGAGCCGCGGCCGGCCTGCGGCCACAGCGCCGGCAGCCGGTTGCCGTGTTCCACCCCGATCACCCGCCAGCCGCTCTGCAGCAGCGCGAGCGCGGAACTGCCGTGTGCCCGCTCCGCCTCGGCCCGGGCCTTCGGTGGCAGGTTCAGCCAGGTGTTGCTGTCGAGCAGGAACGCCACGCAGGTGGCGCCGTTGCCACGCAGCCCGGCCAGCAGCTCCGCCTCGGCGTCGCCGAGCGTGCCGAGGAGCGCGATGATCAGGCCGCCGTCGGCCCGCTGCCGGACCTGCTGCACAAGCGTGGTGATCTCACCGCGCCGGTCGAGGTGCACCTCGGCCAGGTGGTCGAGGAGCAGCCCGTCGCCGCCGACCTCGGTGGCGCCGACGTCGGTGCCGGCGCCGGTGACCAGGCGCAGCTTGTAGCCGGCCTGGCGCAGGTGCACGGCGATGCTTGCGGCGGCCGAGACGGCCCACTCGAAGCTGGCCGTCGGGCCCTCGCCCCGGTGACCGGCGGCGCGGGTGTCGAGCACCACCGTCGCCCGGCTCTCCCACGGCTGCTCCTCGCGGCGCACCATCAGCTCGCCGGTGCGGGCGGTCGACTTCCAGTGCACCCGGCGCAGGTCGTCGCCCCTCCGGTATTCCCGGGTGGCGGCGTCGTCCTCGCCGTGCACCGCCACCGAACGCGCGCGGCTGTCGCCGCTGCCGGCGTACTCGCCCGGCAACCGCACCGCGGGCAGCGGGGTGACCTGCGGGATCACGGTGAGGTGGTCGGTGCTGGGGAAGGACCGGGTCAGCTCGCACAGCCCGAACGGGTCGGTCAGCCGGATCACCAGCGGACCCACGTCGTAGCGCCCGCGCACGTCGGCGCGGACCGTGTACGCCACGGAGGTGGCCTGGTGCGCGCCGAGTCGTTCCAGCACCACCCGGGGCCGGCTGCCCAACGCGTAGGGCAGCCGGTCCTCCAGCAGCAGCGTGCCGGTGGGCAGCCGGGACAGGTTCTGCAGCCGAAGCACCACCCGGGAGCTGGCCCCGACCGGCGCCCGGTGCGGTTCGAGCGTGCGGTGGCAGGCCAACTTGTAGCGGCTGCGCCCGACGTACGCCGCCGCGAGCAGCGGCAGGATGGCGAGCAGGACGGCCACCCGGAGCAGGTCCTTCTCGCCGAGGATGCCGGCGGAGATCGCGGCGGCGACCGCAGCCGCCAGGAAGGAGCGACCGCGGGTGGTCAGCCCGCGCAGGCCGTCACGCACGTCACGGCCTCCGCGGCTCGTACGGCCCGCGGCCGTTGCCGCTCCCGGGCCGGTTGTCGTACGGGGAGCGCTGCCGGTCGTGCGGCAGCGGCAGGCGGTGCACCAGCTCGGCGACGATCGCGTCGGTGGTGCGCCGGGCCAGTTGCGCGTCCGCGGTCGGGATGATCCGGTGCGCCAGCACCGGCACCGCGAGGTTCTGGAGGTCGTCCGGGAGGACGTAGTCGCGGCCCTCCAGGGCGGCCACCGCGCGGGCCGTGCGCAGCAGTTGCAGGGTGGCCCGCGGGGACGCGCCGAGTCGCAGGTCGGGCGCCTCGCGGGTGGCGGTCACCAGGTCGATGGCGTACTGCTTGACGGCGTCGGCGACGTGCACCTGACGGACGTGGCCGATCAGCCGGCGCACGGTGGCCGCGTCGGCGACCGGCCGCAGCGCGGGCAGCGGGTCGGTGGCGCCGTGCCCGTCGAGCATGGCCAGTTCGGCGCTCGGGTCCGGGTAGCCCATCGCGATGCGGGCGGTGAACCGGTCCCGCTGCGCCTCGGGCAGCGGGTAGGTCCCCTCCATCTCGATCGGGTTCTGCGTCGCGATCACCATGAACGGGGTCTGGAGCTGGTAGGTCACCCCGTCGACCGTGACCTGTCGTTCCTCCATGCACTCGAGCAGGGCCGACTGGGTCTTCGGCGAGGCCCGGTTGATCTCGTCGCCGACCACCAGGTTGGCGAAGACCGCGCCCGGGCGGAACTCGAAGTCGTGGGTCTCCTGGTTGTAGACGCTCACGCCGGTGACGTCGCTGGGCAGGAGGTCGGGGGTGAACTGGATGCGGCGGACCGAGCAGTCGATGGAGCGGGCCATCGCCTTGGCGAGCTTGGTCTTGCCGACGCCGGGAACGTCTTCGATGAGGAGGTGGCCCTCGGCCAGCAGCACCGCCAGGGCGAGCCGGACGGTGGCCGTCTTGCCCGCGATGACCTGCTCGATGTTGGTCACGACGGCTTCGCTTGCGGCACGGAACTCGTCGTGCGGCAGCAGACCGCCCACCTCGTCCCAGGTCTGTTGTGTCACGGGCCTCCTCCTCGTCGCCGGAACGGCAGCTCTGTATAGAGCACCTGGACCCGCCGTTGGGTTCGCGACGCCGAGCCTCGTCTGCCGCACGCATCTCACTGGCCTCTCAGGCTAACCATGTTTCTCGTCAACGCCGACTCCCGCAGGTGGTCGCCCGGTTACACCCGGAATATTCGCCGGACGGGGGATCGGGGTACACTGCCGGGCATGGCCGGAGTGTTCCTGCTTCTTACCGAGCCGTGCTGATGCGCTGAACGCGCGACAGCACGGCCGCCCCTCCTGCGCGAGGGGCTTTTTTGTGCCCGCAGCAGACCTCCCACCACCTGAGACGAACCGCGCCGAGGAGACGCCATGAGTGAGGCAGCCGCACCGGCCACCGACATTCCCCCGTTCCGGTACACCGCCGCACTGGCCGACGAGATCGAGCACCGCTGGCAGGAGACCTGGGCCCGGGAGGGCACCTTCCACACGCCGAACCCGACCGGCCCGCTGGCCGATCCGGATCACCCCCGCGCGGGCGCCGAGAAGCTGTACGTGCTTGACATGTTCCCCTACCCGTCGGGCGTCGGCCTGCACGTCGGCCACCCGCTGGGCTACATCGGCACCGACTGCTACGCCCGCTACCAGCGGATGTCCGGCCGCAACGTGCTGCACGCGATGGGCTTCGACGCGTTCGGCCTGCCCGCCGAGCAGTACGCGGTGCAGACCGGCACCCACCCCCGCGCCACCACGTTGCGGAACATCGAGCGGTACCGGGCGCAGTTGCGCCGGCTGGGGCTGGGGCACGATGAGCGACGGTCGGTGGCGACCATGGACACCGACTTCTACCGGTGGACCCAGTGGATCTTCCTGCAGGTCTTCAACTCCTGGTACGACGCGGACGCGAAGAAGGCCCGGCCGATCGCCGAGCTGGTGGCCGAGTTCGAGGGCGGGAACCGTTCCACCCCCGACGGCCGCCCGTGGGCCGAGCTGACCGTGGCCGAGCGTCGCCGCGTCGTCGACGACCACCGGCTGGCGTACGTCTCGGAGGCGCCGGTGAACTGGTGCCCGGGGCTGGGCACCGTGCTGGCCAACGAGGAGGTCACCGCCGACGGTCGCTCCGAGCGGGGCAACTTCCCGGTCTTCAAGCGCAATCTGAAGCAGTGGATGATGCGGATCACCGCGTACGGTGACCGGCTGCTGGACGACCTGGACACGCTGGACTGGCCGGAGCCGATCAAGCTGCAGCAGCGCAACTGGATCGGCCGTTCGACCGGCGCGCACATCGACTTCCCGACCGAGGCCGCCCCGGTGCGGGTGTTCACGACCCGTCCGGACACGATCTTCGGCGCCACCTACATGGTGCTGGCGCCCGAGCACGAGCTGGTCGACGTGCTGACGCCGGCCGCCTGGCCGGAGGGGACGAAGGACGCCTGGACCGGTGGGCACGCCGGTCCGCGCGAGGCCGTCGAGGCGTACCGCAAGGCCGCCGCGGCCAAGACGGACGTCGAGCGGCAGGCGGACAGCAAGGAGAAGACAGGCGTCTTCGTCGGCGCCTGGGCGACCAACCCGGTGACCGGCGGGCAGATCCCGATCTTCATCGCCGACTACGTGCTGGCCGGCTACGGCACCGGCGCGATCATGGCGGTGCCCGCGCAGGACGAGCGGGACTGGGCCTTCGCCGAGGTCTTCGACCTGCCGATCGTGCGCACCGTGGCCCCGCCGGAGGGCTTCGACGGCAAGGCGTTCACCGGCGACGGGCCGGCGATCAACAGCGCCGCCCCGGAGCGGGGCGTCGACCTGGACGGCCTGGGGGTGGCCGACGCGAAGGCGCGGATCATCGAGTGGCTGGAGGCGAACGGGCACGGCGCGGGCGCGGTCACCTGGCGGCTGCGCGACTGGCTGTTCTCCCGGCAGCGTTACTGGGGCGAGCCGTTCCCGATCGTGTACGACGAGACAGGCGCGCCGATCGCGCTGCCGGAGTCGATGCTGCCGGTCGAGCTGCCCGAGGTGGACGACTTCTCGCCGAAGACGTTCGACCCGGAGGACGCCGCCAGCAACCCGGAGACCCCGCTGTCGCGGCGACGCGACTGGGTGGAGGTGGAGCTGGACCTGGGTGACGGGCCGAAGCGCTACACCCGGGAGACGAACGTGATGCCGCAGTGGGCCGGCTCCTGCTGGTACGAGCTGCGCTACCTGGACCCGGCCAACGCGCAGCGGTTCGCCGACCCGGCGAACGAGGCGTACTGGATGGGCCCGCAGCGACCCGGCGACTGCGGCGGCACCGACCTGTACGTCGGCGGCCAGGAGCATGCCGTGCTGCACCTGCTGTACGCCCGCTTCTGGCACAAGGTGCTGTTCGACCTGGGGCACGTCTCGTCGTTCGAGCCGTTCCGCAAGCTGTTCAACCAGGGCATGATCCAGGCGTACGCGTTCACCGACCCGCGCGGCGCCTACGTGCCCGCCGAGGAGGTCGTCGAGGTCGACGGCCGCTGGTTCCACGGCGAGACCGAGGTCCGGCGCGAGTACGGCAAGATGGGCAAGTCGCTGAAGAACGTGGTCACCCCGGACGACATGTGCGCGGCGTACGGCGCCGACACCTTCCGGGTGTACGAGATGTCGATGGGTCCGCTGGAGGTGTCCCGCCCGTGGGAGACCCGGGCGGTGGTCGGCTCGCACCGGTTCCTGCAGCGGGTATGGCGCACCGTCGTGGACGAGCGGACCGGCGAGTCGCGGGTCACCGACGCGCCGGCCGACGAGGCGACCCGGCGGCTGCTGCACAAGGTCGTCGACGGGGTCCGCGCCGACATGGACGGGATCCGGTTCAACACCGCGATCGCCAAGCTGATCGAGCTGACCAACGGGCTGACCCGGCTGGCCGAGACGCCCCGGGAGGTGGCCGAGCCGCTGGTGCTGATGGTCGCCCCGTTCGCGCCGCACCTGGCCGAGGAGCTGTGGCGCCGGCTGGGCCACGACACCTCGCTGGCGTACGCGGACTTCCCGGTGGCCGATCCGGCGCTGCTGGTGGCCGAGTCGGTGACCTACCCGGTGCAGATCAACGGCAAGGTCCGGGGCCGGGTGGAGGTGCCAACCGACGCGCCCGAGGAGACGGTCCGCGCGGCGGCGCTGGAGGCGGTCGCCGGCGCGCTGGCCGGCAAGGAGCCGCGCAAGGTGATCGTGGTGAAGGGACGGATGGTCTCGGTCGTCGCCTGACTCGCTCAGGGACTCGGCGGCGCCGAGTCCGGCCGGACCAGGTCGTCCGGCTCCGGCAGGTGGCGCCGCCGCCGCAGGCTGGTGGTGGCCGGGGTCGGTGGTGGCTGCGATCGGCCGGGACCGGAAGGTTGCTCCGTGCAGCCTACAAACTTGATGGCGCGGATGACTCGCTCGCCCGACGCGCGGGGAGCCCTCGTGTCTGAGTCACCTACGCCATCAAGTTCGTAGGCACGCCGAGGCAGGACCGGAGCGAGACGATGCCACCGCGGGACCGGGCCGGTGCGGCGCCGCGGGCAGTGCGGTGCCCCGCGGTCGCCGCCAGGTGACGCGGCCCGGGTCAGCTCGGGCCGAGCCGGCGTTGCCGTTCGGCCCGCCACCAGCGGTGGATGATCAGCACGCTGGCGATCAGGCCGAGGCTGGCCGGCGCCGCCGCGTACCAGTTGATCGAACCGGGGCTGCTCACCGCCGCCCCGATCGCGGCGTAGCCGATGGCGGTGGGCGCGGAGGCGATCACGCTGCCGGCCAGGAACGGCAGCACCCGGGCGCCGGTGGTGCCGTAGCCGTAGCTGACCAGCCCGAAACCGGCGATCGGCAGCAGCCGGACGGTGATCACCCCGAACACGCTCTGCCTGGCGAACCAGCCGTCGAGCCGGGCCAGCCGGCCGCGGACCCGCTCGGCCACGAAGTCACGGCCCAGCAGGCGGCCGACCGCGAAGCCGAGCGCCGCCGCGAGCAGCGCCGCGCCGAGCGCGTACGCGGCACCCTGCACCGGCCCGAAGATGGCGCCGGAGGCAAGCGTGACGAACGTCCGGGGCACCAGGGCCACCAGGAGAAGCGCGCCGCCGACGACGGCCGCGACCGGGGCGTACCCGCCGAGCGCGTCGGCGAGCCGGGGCAGGTCTGCCGCGTCCGGCCGGGGCGCCAGCAGCAGCGTGACGGCGAACCCGGCGAGCAGCAGGAGCAACAGCCCGAACCGGCGTGCCGACGGCTGCCTCAGCAGCCCGGCGAGCCGGCGGGTCACCGGTCGCCGCCCCGGAGGGGCGGCGCCGGTCATGCCCGGGCGGCGGCGGAGACCGCGGTGCGGCGCTCGGACCGGAGCCGGTCGGCCCAGGTGTCGTCGAGCGCGGGGAGCTGGTGGATGCCGGTCGCCCAGCGCAGCAGCAGGTCGGCCAGGTCGGGGTTGCGCGCCAGCGCCGGGCCGTGCGAATAGGTGCCGAGCAGCTTGCCCCGCCAGGCGCCCTCGGTGGCGCCGTCGTTGCCGACCCCGGCGGTGACCCGGGCCAGCGGCGACACGCCGGGGCCCAGGTGGGTCCGCCCGCCGTGGTTCTCGAACCCGGTCAGGTGCGGGATGCCCAGCCGCGGGTCGACCTCGCCGGCCAGCTCGCCGACCGCCCGGGTCGGACCCCGGTCGGAGGAGAGGTCGAGCAGCTCCAGGCCGGCACACCGGGTGCCCTTGGCGAAGAAGGAGGTGCCGAGCAGTTGGTAGCCGGCGCAGACGCCGAACACCACCGAGCCCTGGGCCACCGCCCGGTGCAGGCCGCCGTCGGCGTGCAGGCGCTGGGCGCCGAGCGCCTGCGGACCGTCCTCGCCGCCGCCGATCAGGTAGATGTCGGCGGTGGCGGGCAGCCGCTGGTCGGAGCGGACCTCAAGCACCTCGACCGGCATGCCGCGCAGTTGGGCCCGGCGGGCCAGGATCAGCGCGTTGCCCCGGTCGCCGTAGGTGGACAGCAGGTCGGGATAGACCCAGACGATGCGCAGGCTCTCAGTTGACACGGTCCAGCTCCGCTCGGATGTCCTGGAAGGCGGTGTAGTTGGCGATGACCTCCAGCCGGCCCGGCGGCACCGCGCGGACCGCCTCGTCGAACGTGCGCACGTGCCGGAACGGCACGCCGTTGACGTCGAGCCGCACCGCGAGGTCGTACGCCCGGTCGCCGGTGATCAGCACCTGCCGGCCGGCCAGCGGCGAGAAGTCGACGTCGAACAGCCACGACGTGTCAAGCCCGTCGGGGTCGCGCGCGTTGATGGAGAGCAGTGTCGGCGCGACGTCTGCCATGTCGAACGCCTCCAGCCAACTCGCCGGGTTCTTCGCCAGCAGCAGCCGGATGTTGCGCCCGTCCCGCTGGACCTGGGCGTACCGGCCGGCCACCGAGGTGACCGTGCCGAGTCGGGAGACCGCGTCCACCGGGCGTACGCCGAACTCGGCGGCGACCGCGAGCGCGGTGGCCGCGTTGCCGAGGTTGACCTTGCCGGGGAGCTGGAGCTGGATCTTGTGCCAGGCGCCGGTGGGGTCGAGCACGCCGTCGTCCTCGACCGTCCACTGCGGTTCGGGGCGGCGCAGCGGGCATCCGGTGCACCACCACTGCCCGCCGGAACGCTGGATGGTGGAGCCGCACTCGGGGCAGACCCACGAGTCGTCGTGCCAGCGCTGGCCGGCGCTGAACCAGGTGACGTGCGGTGGCACGTGGCCCTGGGCCGGGTCGGCCGGCGGGGTGGCGGCCCAGACCACCATCGGGTCGTCGGCGTTGGCGACCACCCGCACGTCGGGGTGCCGGACCAGGGCGGCGCGCCAGAGCTGCGCCATCATGGCGACCTCCTTGGCCCGGTCGAGCTGGTCGCGGGAGAGGTTGAGCAGCGCCACCACGTGCGGCTCGGTCGCCTCCAGCACCTGCGCCAGGTAGTGCTCGTCCACCTCCAGCACGGCGTAGGGCGTGCTGCCGGCCTTGGCCAGCGCCGAGGTGTGCCCGGTCGGCATGTTGGCGCCGAAGGCGTTGGAGGCGACCCGGCCCAGCACGCCGACCGCGGCGGCGGTGAGCCGGGTGGTGGTGGTCTTGCCGTTGGTGCCGGACACCAGGGCGATGGCGCGCCCGGCCGAGAGGTGGGCGAGCAGGTCCGGGTCGATCTTGAGGCCGATCCAGCCGCCGATCACCGAGCCGTCGCCACGGCCCGCGGCCCGCGACAGCGCCGCGGCGGTGCGCGACACGGAGCTGGCCACCTTTGCCCGCATGGGCATCTTCGCGTCCGTCACCCGAGCGAGGTTACCGGACCACGGGCGCCGCCAGATCGCCGCCGACGGTGAACCGTTCGGCCGGGGACGACGCGGTGGACGGCCGGACCGGGCTCGCCCGGACGGTGGCGGTCGATGTCGGGTAACGGACCGTCGGCGGGGGGCGTGCACCCCTCCACTCCGCCCCACCCGCATTGACGTGCGGTTTTATGCCGCGGATCGCCACGCCGACCGGGCGATTCTGGTTGCAGGTGGAGGGAAGTGGAGTAGAGTGGGGCGCGATGGTGAGGCCGGGAGGGCCACACCGGCCCGGGGGGTCAGCGGCGCCGCGAACGCCGCTCAGGGCGAGGGGGTTGGGCCGATGTTCCTCGGCACCCACACTCCGCGCCTGGACGACAAAGGCCGGTTGATCCTGCCGGCCAAGTTCCGGGACGAGCTGGCGGGGGGTGTCGTGGTCACCAAAGGGCAGGAGCGCTGCCTCTACGTCTTCCCGATGCCCGAGTTCCAGCGGATCGCCGACCAGTTGCGTGCGCAACCGATGACGAGCAAGGCGGCCCGGGCCTACAGCCGGGTCTTCTTCGCCAGCGCGCACGACGAGGTGCCGGACAAGCAGGGCCGGGTCACGATTCCCGGGCATCTGCGGTCATACGCGGCCCTCGACCGGGACCTGGTCGTGATCGGGGCGAGCACCCGGGTGGAGATCTGGGACCGGGCGGCCTGGGAGGCCTACCTCACGGAGAGCGAAGACGACTTCGCCGACATCGAGGAGGGGGTGCTGCCGGGCGGTCTGTAGGGCGTGACGGCGCCCGACGTACTGCGAGATCTCCAGCCGCTTTCGAGTTCCTGGCACCCCTTCCCCGGTGCCAGGCGCACGATCCGACACGGAGGGCCGCGGCCTCCGGCGGGCGGGGAGCGGATGGGGATCTGGCGGTATGGCGAGGCGTCGTGGCGACGACGGACACGTGGACGAGGACGGTTTCGAGCAGTGGGGGTCGACATGGGGGAGCTACGCGGCACGCACGTGCCGGTGCTGCTCGAGCGGTGTCTCGAGCTGCTGGCCCCCGCGCTGGGCCGCCCCGGCCGGACCGTGCACGTCGACGCCACGCTCGGCCTGGCCGGGCACGCCGAGGCGGTGCTCACGGCGCACCCGGGCACGGTCCTGATCGGTCTGGACCGGGACACCGAGGCGCTCGCCCACGCGCGGGTCCGCCTGGCCCGGTTCGCCGACCGGGTGCACCTGGAGCACGCCGTCTACGACGAGCTGCCCGAGGTGCTGGACCGGCTCGGCTACCCGGCGATCGACGGCGTGCTGTTCGATCTCGGCGTCTCGTCGCTGCAACTGGACGCGCCCGACCGCGGGTTCGCCTACGCGCAGGACGCGCCGCTCGACATGCGGATGGACCAGACCCGGGGGGTGACCGCCGAGGAGGTGGTCAACACCTACTCCCATCCGGATCTGGCCCGGCTGCTGCGGGTGTACGGCGAGGAGAAGTTCGCCGGGAAGGTCGCCTCGGCGATCATCCGGGAGCGCGAGCGGAACCGGATCACGTCGTCGGCCCGGCTGGCCGAGTTGGTGCGGGAGGCCATTCCCGCCCCAGCCCGACGAACGGGGGGACACCCCGCAAAGAGAACGTTTCAGGCTTTACGGATCGAGGTAAACAGAGAACTGGCAGCGCTGGAGACAGCGCTGCCGGCCGCTCTGGACAAGCTCACCGTGGGCGGCCGCATGGTGGTCCTGTCCTACCACTCGCTGGAGGACCGGCTCACCAAGCAGGCGCTCGCCGACCGGGTCCGCAGCAAGGGCCCGGTCGACCTCCCGGTCGAACTGCCCGGGTCGGGCCCGACGTTCCGGCTGTTGAGCCGGGGCGCGGAGCTTCCCGGGGAGGCGGAGGTGGCCGCGAATCCGCGCGCCGCCTCGGTGCGGCTGCGGGCCGCGGTTCGGCTCGATCCGGAGGCGACCCGGCAGGAGGGTACCGACCGCGAACGGTACCGCCGCCGGGTGAAGGCGATGCACCAACCGGGGAACGGGACGGACGAGGAGGGGGAGGGGACATGAACGTCGAGAAGCGCGACGGCCGGGGGGCCGTCGGGCAGCGCGCACCGCGGTCGGGGGGCCGGACCACGGCGCAGCGCACCACGCGAGACACGACGACGACGGCCGGTGGTCGGGAGGGGACCCGCGCCCGGGGGACGCGCGACTACCCGACCGAGGGCAGCGCCGCGCTGCGCCCGGCCGAGCGCAGCCGGACCACCGCGCCTGCGCCGCCGCGCCTGCGGGTCGCCCCGCCGCCGCCGATCCGGGTGCCGCGGGCGCCCTTCGTCGGGCTGATCCTGGTGCTCGTGGTCGGCGGGGTGCTCGGCATCCTGGCGGTCAACACCAAGATCAACGAGAATGCGTTCCGACTGGAGCGGCTCCAGCAGCAGCAGGCCAAGCTGGACGTGGACGAGCAGGAGCTGAAGAAGCAGATCGCCGACCAGGAGGCGCCGGGCAACCTCACCGCCAACGCCCGCAAGCTGGGCCTGGTCGAGTCCGCGGACCCGGCCTACATCCGGCTGCCGGACGGGGAGACGATCGACGTCCCGCTCCCCGGCGAGGTCGGGACGGCCGGCGGCCAGCAGGGCAACGGAGGCTGAGCGGTGCCGCCGAGATCTGACGAACCGCGCCGGGACCCCACGGGCTCCCGGCGCGGTTCGTCGCGTGGGGCCGAGTCGCGCGGGGTCGAGCCGCGGGAGCCGGGCGTCGGAGGGATCTCCGACGCCCGCGCGTACACCCCGCGCGGGCGGACCATCCGCGAGGGCGGCGCCGAGCAACGGCGTACCCCGCGCAGCAGCCGGTCCGGTGACCCGTTCCGGCCCGCGTTGCAGGTGCTCGACGGCGGCCGGGTCACCCGCGCCGGCCGCCGGGAGCCGGCCGCGGCCGGCGAGAGCGCCCGGGCCGGCCGGCGCGCGCCGACGACAGGCGGTCGCGCCGGCGTGGTGCGGACCGTCTCCACCCGCCCCCTGCGGGAGCCGTTCGACGACGACGAGGAGGACGCGCCGACACGGCGCCGGCCCGGCCCGCGCCGCCCGGCGGCCCGCCGGCCGGTCCGCAAGCCGCGCCGCCCGCCCCGGCTCGGCGACCCGGGCCGGCGGCTGCGCCTGGCCACGGTGCTGGCGCTGGCGCTGTTCGCCAGCATCGGCGTCCGCCTGGTCTATCTACAGACCGTGAACGCCCCGGCGTACGCCGACGGCGGCCTGTCCAAGCGGGTCGCCACGGTCGAGCTGCCGGCGCCACGCGGGGCCATCCTCGACCGCAACGGCCAGCCGCTGGCGCACAGCGTGGAGGCCCGGTACGTCTTCGCCGACCCGACCAAGGTCAAGGACCGGGACGCGACCGCGCGGGCGCTCTCCCCGCTGCTCGGGGTGCCCGCCCCGGACCTGGCCGACCGGATGAAGCCGAGCAAGCTGCCCGGCACCAACACCGACCTGGAGTTCGTCTACCTGGCCCGGGGTGTCGAGATCGGCACGGCCAAGCAGATCATGGCGCTCGACCTGGCCGGCATCGGCGTGCACCGGGACGAGCGGCGTGAGGTGCCCGGCGGCGCACTGGCCGCCAACATGATCGGCTTCGTCAGCCCGGACATGAACGGCCTGGAGGGGCTGGAGGCGAAGTACGACGAACTGCTGCGCGGCGAGGCCGGCAAGCGGACCTACGAGGTGGGCCAGGGCGACCTGGCCGCGCCCATCCCGGGCGGCTACAGCCTGACCACCAAGCCCGAACCGGGCAGCTCGCTCCGGCTCACCGTCGACCGGGACCTCCAGTTCAAGACGCAGCGGATCCTGACCAAGCAGCTCGCCCAGGTCAAGGGCAGCGTCGCCGCCGCCGTGATCATCGACGTACCCACCGGGGAGGTGCTGGCCCAGGCCAGCGAGCCCACCTACGACGCGGCCGACCCGACGAAGGTCAACTCGCCGGCCGACCGGGACGACGCGGCCACCAGCTTCGTGGTGGACCCCGGCTCGATCCACAAGGCGATCACCTACGGCGCCGCGCTCCAGGAGGGAGTGATCACGCCGAACACCACGTTCCCGGTGGCCAACACCATGGTCCGGGGCGGCGTCACGTTCGAGGACACCCACCACGCGGACGGCCGCGTGATGAGCATCCCGGGGATGCTCGCGTTCTCGTCGAACATCGGCACCATCGAGATCGCCGACAAGCTGGGCAAGGAGCGGCTGATCGACTACCAGAAGCGGTTCGGGCTGGGCCAGCCGACCGGCGAGGGCCTGCCCGGCGAGGCGTCCGGCCGGTTGCTCCCGGCCGACGAGTGGAGCGGCTCGGCGTACGGGTCGGTGCCGATCGGGCACAGCGTGGACGCCACGCCGTTGCAGATGGCCGCCGCGTACAACGCCATCGCCAACAACGGGACGTACGTGCAGCCGCACCTGATCAAGGAGACGATCGGGCCGGACGACACGCGGACCCCGGGCGCCGCGCCGACCACCCGCTCGGTCCTCAGCCCGGCCAACGCCGCCGCCCTGCGCCGGATGCTGGAGGCGGTCACCACCGTCGACGGCCCGGACGGGCGGGCCACCGGCCTGGCCGCCGCGGTGCCGGGCTACCGGGTGGCCGGCAAGACCGGCACCGGCCTGCGCTACGACAACGGCAAGCGGCAGCCGGGCGACGTCGGCTCGTTCATCGGGATGGCCCCGGCGGAGAATCCGCGGTACGTGGTGGCGGTCTTCGTCTGGAGTCCGGGCGGCGAGGGCGGGGCGGTCGCCGCGCCGGCGTTCCGCGAGATGATGGGCTTCACTCTCCGCCACTACCGGGTGCCGCCGTCACTCACCGACAAGTCCCCGAAGTTCGAGGTCTTTCCGCGCTGAGCGGGCCCGGCGGGACATCATCGGTGAGTGGCGACGAACCACCGGGGCGGCTGTGCGGTCGGAACCGGACGACCGGGTAGGGTCTGACGCCGTGCCCGGCAATCCACGTCCCGCCACCGTGCTGCCCGTCCGGCTCGGCGACCTCGCCGCCCGTCTGTCGGTGACACCGCCGGAGGCCGCCGCCGACATGCCCGTCACCGGGGTCACCCACGCCAGCCAGGAGGTCCGCCCCGGCGACCTGTACGCCGCCCTGCCCGGCGCCCGCCGGCACGGCGCGGAGTTCGCCGCCGCCGCGGCCGGCGCCGGCGCGGTGGCCGTGCTGACCGACCCGGCCGGGGTGCCGCTGGCCGCCGACGCGGGCCTGCCGATGCTCGTCGTCGCCGACGCGCGGGGCGTGCTCGGCGACGTGGCCGCCACGGTCTACGGCGACCCCACCGCCGGGCTGACCGTGATCGGGGTGACCGGCACCGCGGGCAAGACCTCCACCAGCTACCTGATCGAATCCGGGCTGCGCGCCGCCGGGCACACCACCGGCCTGGTCGGCACCGTGGAGACCCGCCTCGGCGACCTGGTGGTGGACAGCGTCCGGACCACCCCGGAGGCCACCGACCTGCACGCCATGCTCGCGGTGGCCCGCGAGCGCGGAGTGGACGCCGTGGTCATGGAGGTGTCCAGCCACGCGCTCGTCATGGGCCGGGTCGGCGGCGTCCGGTTCGACGTCGGCGGCTACACCAACTTCGGCTCCGACCACCTCGACTTCCACGCCGACGAGGCGGACTACTTCGCCGCCAAGGCCCGGCTCTTCGACGGCAGGTGTCGGGTCGAGGTGCTCAACCACGACGACCCGGCGCTGCGCCCGCTGCGCAAGCCCGCCACGGTGACCTACTCGGCGGCCGGCGACCCGTCCGCCACCTGGTGGGCCGACCGGATCGACGGCGAGGGCTACGCGCAGCACTTCACCCTGCACGGCCCGGACACGCCGGCGCTGCCCACCGGCGTGGCGCTGCCCGGCCGGCACAACGTCGCGAACGCGCTGCTGGCCGTCGCCACGCTCGTGGCCGCCGGCGTCGACCCGGTGACCGCGGCGCGCGGCGTGGCCGCCTGCGGCGGCGTGCCCGGGCGGTTGGAGCTGGTGAGCGGCGACGCCCCGGTGCGCGGCGTGGTCGACTACGCGCACAAGGCGAACGCGATCGAGGCGGTGCTGACCGCGCTGCGCGGCCTGACCGACGGCCGGCTGGTCTGCGTGCTGGGCGCCGGCGGCGACCGGGACCGGGGCAAGCGACCGGTGATGGGCGACGCGGCTGCCCGGGGCGCCGACGTGGTGCTGGTGACCGACGACAACCCGCGTACCGAGGATCCGGCCACGATCCGGGCCGAGGTGCTGGCCGGCGCGTACGCCGCGGCCGGCCCGGCGCGGATCATCGAGGTGCCCGGCCGGCGGGCGGCGATCGAGGAGGCGGTCCGGGTGGCCGAACCGGGTGACGTGGTGGCGGTGCTGGGTAAGGGCCAGGAACGTGGCCAGGAGATCGGCGGCGAGGTGCTGCCGTTCGACGACCGGGTGGAACTGGCCGCGGCGTTGCGCGCCCGCTTCGGCGACCTGGTGGGTCAGCGGTGATCCCGCTGACGCTCGCCGAGGTGGCCGCCGCGGTGGGCGGGCGGCTCACCGGCGCCGACCCGGATGCCCGGGTCACGTCGACGGTGGAGTTCGACTCCCGCAAGGTCACCCCGGGCGGGCTCTTCGTCGCGTTCCCGGGCGAGAAGGTGGACGGCCACGACTACGCGGCCGGCGCGGTGGACACCGGCGCCGTCGCCGTGCTCGGCACCCGGGAGGTGCCGGGCGTGCCGATGGTGCTCGTCGACGACACGCTCGACGCGATGGGCCGGCTGGCCCGCGCGGTGGTCGACCGGCTGCCCGGGCTGACCGTGATCGGGTTGACCGGCTCCTCCGGCAAGACCACCACCAAGGACCTGATCGCGCAGCTCGCGGTCCGGCTCGGCCCGACCGTGGCGCCGCCCGGCTCGTTCAACAACGAGCTGGGGCACCCGTACACGGCGTTGCAGGCCACCCCGGAGACGCGCTACCTGGTGATGGAGAAGGGTGCCCGCGGGGTCGGTCACGTCCGCTACCTGTGCGACGTGGTGCCGCCGCGGATCTCGGTGGTGCTCAACGTCGGCGTGGCGCACCTCGGCGAGTTCGGCTCGGTGGAGGCCATCGCGCTTGCCAAGGGGGAGCTGGTCGAGGCGCTGCCGGAGGACGGGCTGGCGGTGCTGAACGCCGACGATCCCCGGGTCGACGCGATGGCGACCCGGACGTCCGCGCGGGTGGTCCGGTACGGCGAGTCGGCGCGGGCCGACGTGCGCGCGGTGGACGTGACGCTCGACGGCCGGGGCCGGCCGTCGTACACCCTCGTGACGCCGGAGGGGAGCGCCCCGGTGCGGCTCGGGCTGACCGGCCGGCACCAGGTGTCCAACTCGCTTGCCGCCGCGGCGGTCGCCCGCGAGCTGGGGCTGCCGCTGGCCGAGCTGGCGGCGGCGCTTGGCGAGCTGGGTCTGGTCTCCACCAGGCGGATGGACGTCTTCGAACGCCCCGACGGGGTGATCGTGATCGACGACTCGTACAACGCCAACCCGGCCTCGACCGGCGTGGCGCTGCGGGCCTTGGCCAGCATGCGCGGCGAGGGGCGTACCGTCGCGGTGCTCGGCTACATGGCCGAGCTCGGCGACTTCGAACGGGAAGGACATCAGCAGGTCGGCCGGCTCGCGGCCGAGTTGGGAGTGGACCGGCTGCTCGTGGTGGGCGAGCCGGCGGCGCCGATCCACGAGGGCGCGACAGCGGTAGGCAACTGGGGAGGAGAGTCGGTGCTGCTCACCGATCAGGCGGCGGCCGTCGAGGTGCTGCGGAGCGAGCTGCGTCCAGGGGACGTGGTGCTGGTGAAGGGCTCCCGGTATCGGACCTGGGACGTGGCCGACGCGCTGCGCGCGGACGCCCGCGAGACGGCGGCGGAGGGCGGCGCCGCATGAGGGCGGTCATCGTCGCCATCGGCGTCGCGTTCCTGATCTCGCTGTTCTGCACCCCGATCGCGATCAAGGTGTTCGCCAGGCTGAAAGCCGGCCAGCCGATCCGATCGAACCTCGGGCTGGCAAGCAACGAGGGCAAGAAGGGCACGCCGACGATGGGCGGCGTGGTCTTCATCCTGGCCACGGTCATCGCGTACGTCGCCGGGCACCTGGCCCTGACCACGCTGCCGGACGCGCAGATCGCGCAGGTCGAGCCGACCATCACGGCGCTGGTGCTGCTGGGGCTGATGGTGTTCTCCGGCGCGGTCGGCTTCATCGACGACTTCCTCAAGGTCCGCAAGCGGCACAGCGGCGGTCTCAACAAGCGGGGCAAGCTGGCCGGGCAGATCCTGGTCGGCGCCGTCTTCGGCGTGGTGGCGCTCTACTTCCCGTCGAGCATGACCGACGTCAGCGGCAACGCGACGAACACCGCGACGGTGGGCAGCACCACGCTGAGCTTCATCCGGGACATCCCGGCGCTGGAGATCGGCAAGGTCGGCGCGGTGATCGTCATCATCATGGTGGTGATGGCGGCGACGAACGGCGTCAACCTCACCGACGGGCTGGACGGCCTGGCCACCGGCGCGTCGGTGATGGTGCTCGCCGCGTACGCGCTCATCGCGTTCTGGCAGTACCGGCACTGGTGCGCGGACCCGAACTACACCGAGGCGTACTGCTACACGGTGCGTGACCCGCTGGAGATCGCGCTGATCGCCGGCGCGGCGGCCGGGGCGTGCGTCGGTTTCCTCTGGTGGAACACCTCGCCGGCCCGGATCTTCATGGGTGACACCGGCGCGCTCGGGCTGGGCGGCCTGATCGCCGGCATGGCGATGTCCACCCGGACGATCCTGCTGCTGCCGATCCTGGGCGGCCTCTTCGTGATCATCACGATGTCCGTGGTCATCCAGATCATCTCGTTCCGCACCACTGGCAAGCGGGTGTTCCGGATGTCGCCGCTCCAGCACCACTTCGAGCTGGCCGGTTGGAGCGAGGTCAACATCGTGGTGCGGTTCTGGATCATCGCCGGCATCGGGGTGGCCATCGCGCTGGGGCTGTTCTACAGCGAGGTCCTCGCTGCGGTCAGCTAGGTGTTAGGAGGGGCCCCTTTTAACAGACGTCTGTTAAAAAGGGGCCCCTCCTTCAGATCCGACACGCCGACCGCGCCGGTTGCGCCACGGGCGGGCGGGGCGAGCCGCCATGATGGGCGGGTGGGGGAGGGACGAGACATCCAGGTCAGCAGCGATCCGCCGGTCCGCCGTGCGCCGGCGGCCACGCCACCTGCCGATCCGCCGGCCGCGCGCTGGGACCCGGCGAGTGGCCTGGCCGCGCTGCGTGGCCTGCTGGCCCGGCCGCTCGCGTCCTACTACCTGCTGCTCTCCAGCGCCGGCCTGCTGCTGCTGATCGGCCTCACCATGGTCTTCTCGGCGACGAGCGTGCGGGACTACGCCGAGGGCGGTGACGCCGCCGCCTCGCTCACCAAGCAGACCGTCTTCGCGGTGATCGGCGTCGGCGCGTTCTGGGCCTGCCAGCGGCTGCCCGCGCGCACGTTCCGGGCGGTGAGCCGCCCCGCGCTCGGCGTGGCGGTGGCGCTGCTGCTCCTGCTCAACCTGCTTGTCGCGCTGGAGTCGCTGTTCGGGGTGGCGTCCATCGGGCCGTTGAAGGGCGAACTCCTCTCGCTCTCCCTCGGCCCGATCTCGCTTCAGCCGGCCGAGGTGGCCAAGTTCGCGCTTGTGCTGTGGGGCGCGCACGTGCTCGCCCGCAAGGGCGCCAAGCTGGGCTGGTGGCGGGATCTGGCCACGCCGCTGTTCCCGGTGGTCGGCCTGCTCTTCGTGCTCGTCGGCTTCAACGACCTGGGCAGCATGCTCTGCCTGGTGGCGCTTGTGGTGGGCCTGCTCTGGGCGGCCGGCGTCCGGGGCCGGGTCTTCGCCGCGCTCTCCACGATCGGCCTGGTCGGCATCGGCCTGCTCGTCGCCGCCGCCTCGCTCGGCGCCGGTTCCGGCTCCCGGGACGCCGACAACTACCGGCTGGGCCGGCTCACCATGTGGCTGAACCCGCCGGATCCGCAGACCTGCATCGAGCTGAAGCTGGAGAACTGCTACCAGCCCATGATGGCCCGGTACGCGATCGGCAACGGCGGCTGGTTCGGCGTCGGCCTGGGCCAGAGCGTCTTCAAGTGGGACTGGCTGCCCGAGGCGCACAACGACTTCATCTTCGCCATCATCGCCGAGGAGTTGGGCGTGGTGGGCTGCACGGTGATCCTGGCGCTGTTCGCCGTGCTCGCCTACACCGGCATGCGGATCGCCCGCCGGGTGGAGGACCCGTTCCGCCGGCTTGCCGCCGCCGGGGTCACCGCGTGGCTGGTCGGGCAGGCCGTCATCAACATCGGCGGGGTCACCGGGCTGCTGCCGCTGACCGGCGTACCGCTGCCGTTCATCTCCGACGGCGGCAGCGCCCTGGTGGTGACGCTTGCCGCGATCGGCATGCTTGCCTCCTTCGCCCGCGCCGAGCCGGACGCGGCCCGGGCGCTGAACGCCCGTCCGCCGGCCCGATGGGTCCGACTAGTGTGGGCCCCGTTGCCGCCGCTTCCCGGCCGGCGCCGCCGACCGGCGCCGCCCCCGGCGGACCGAGGGCCCGTGCCCCGGTCCCGCCAGCGACGGCGCGACGATCAGGCCGCGTCCCGCGGCGCCCGGTCCGACCGGGCGCGCGCCGGCTCGGCGAGCGAGAGGAGACGCTGATGGGTCCGCTGCGTTCGGTGGTGCTCTGTGGAGGGGGTACGGGCGGGCACATCTACCCGCTGCTCGCCTTCGCCGACTGCCTGCGCCGACACGACCCGAGCGTCCGGATCACCTGCCTCGGCACCCCGAAGGGGCTGGAGAACGAGCTGATCCCGCCGGCCGGTTACGACCTGCGGCAGATCCCGGCCTACCAGCTCCCCCGGTCGGTGAACATGAGCCTGGTGCGCACCCCGGACCGGATGTGGAAGGCGGCCCGCGCGGCGGGCAAGGTGATCGACGAGGTGCAGGCCGACGTCGTGGTCGGCTTCGGCGGGTACGTCTCGGTGCCCGGCTACCTGGCCGCGTGGCGGCGCGACCTGCCGATCGTCATCCACGAGGTGAACGTGCCGCCGGGCGTGGCCAACCGGATGGGCATGAAGTTCACCAAGAACGTCGCGGTGGGCTTCCCGCACCAGCCGGTGCAGGCCGAGGCGCTGCGCGACGCCCGGGTGGTCGGGGTGCCGCTGCGCCGGGGCATCGCCGGGCTGGACCGGGCCGCCCTGCGGGACGCCGCGCGTGCCCACTTCGGGCTCCGCCCCGACCTGCCGGTGCTCTTCGTGGCCGGTGGCTCGCAGGGCGCCCGCTCGATCAACCTGGCCGTCTCCGGCGCCGCCAAGGAGCTGGCGCGCAACGGCGTGCAGGTGCTGCACGTGATCGGCGCCCGCAACGAGCCGGTCTCCGTCCCCTCTGACCTGCCGGTGCCGTACGTGACGCTGCCCTACCTGTCCGAGATGGAGCTGGGCTACGCGGCGGCCGACCTGATGCTGGGCCGGGGCGGCGCGATGACCTGCGCCGAGGTGGCCGCGATCGGCCTGCCCACGATCTACGTGCCCTATCCGCACAGCAACCAGGAGCAGAAGCGCAACGCGCTGCCCGTGGTGGAGGCCGGCGGCGGGCTGCTCGTCGACGACGCCGAGGTGACCCCGGCCTGGGTGGAGCACACCGTGATCCCGCTGATCCGGGACACGCAGCGGCTCTGGGCGATGAGCCACGCCGCGGCCGGTTACGGCCGCCGCGACGGCGACGTGGCGCTGTTGAACTTCGTCTACGAGGCGGTGAGCCGGTAATGGGCGTCGCCGCGACGGGAAGGTACCTGACATGAACACCGCGCAGTTCACGCCCGCCGGCACCATGACCGCGGAGGATCTGGGCCGGATCCACCTGATCGGGGTGGGCGGCGTCGGGATGGCCGGGCTGGCCCGCCTCTTCCTCACCCGCGGCCTGCCGGTCTCCGGCAGCGAGCTGCGGGAGTGGCCGTCCCTGGCCGGCCTGCGGGCCCTCGGCGGCACGATCCACTCCAGTCACGAGGCGGAAAACCTCGACGGGGTGGACACGGTCGTCTACTCCTCGGCGATCCCGCAGGACCATCTGGAGATGGTCGAGGCGCGTCGTCGGGGGCTGCGCGTGCTGCACCGGTCCGAGGCGCTCGCCGCCGCGATGACCGGCCGGCGCACGGTGGCGGTGGCCGGCACGCACGGCAAGACGTCCACCACATCGATGGTCACCATGGTGCTCCAGCAGGCCGGCGCCGATCCGTCCTTCGTGATCGGTGGCGAGATCTCCGAGGTCGGCTCCGGCGCGCACCACGGCACCGGCGAGCACTTCGTGGTGGAGGCGGACGAGAGCGACCGCTCCTTCCTCATCTACCGCCCGTACGTGTCGATCATCACGAACGTCGAGGCGGACCACCTCAACACCTATGGCGACCTGGCCAACCTGGAGGCGGCGTTCGCCGAGTTCGCCCGGCTCACCGATCCGGACGGCTTCGTCGTCACCTGCGCCGACGACGCCGGTGGCCGGCGGCTGGCCGAGACGCTGCGGTCCGAGGGCCGTCGGGTCTGGACGTACGGCGAGTCCGCCGACGCCGACCTGCGGATGAGCGACGTGGTCTCCTCGGCGCGGGGCGTGCGCTACCTGGCCGAGATCGAGGGCCTGTCGCTCGGTGAGATCCGGCTGCCGATCCCGGGCCGGCACATGGCGTTGAACAGCGCCGCCGCGGTGCTCGCGGCGTACCTGCTGGAGCTGCCGGTGGCGGCGGCGGAGGTCGCGCTCGGCGCGTTCCCCGGCGTGCGGCGGCGCTTCGAGCGCAAGGGCGTCGCCGACGGCGTGCTCGTCTACGACGAGTACGCCTACCATCCGACGTCGATGACGCTGGCGCTCCAGACGCTGCGTGAGGTGGCCGGCGACGGCCGGCTGATCGTGGTCTTCCAGCCCTACCGGCTCTACCGCACCCGCGACCTCCAGGCGGAGATCGCCGCCGCCCTCGGCATCGCCGACGAGCTGGTGCTGTTGGAGGTCTTCGGCCCCGGCGAGCAGCGCGATCCCGGCGAGGGGTCGGCCGCGCTTGTCGCGGTGGTGCCGCTGCCGGCGGATCGGAAGGTCTTCGTCGAGGCGTGGGACGACGTGCCGGCCGAGGTGGCCCGCCGGGCCCGCACCGGCGACGTGGTCGTGACGATGGGCGCGCCGCCGATCTCGCTGATGGGTGACCAGTTGCTTGATGCCCTGGTGGCCCGTACCGGCGGCGCCACGGCCCCGGGCGTCGGCATCGACCCGGACGGCGCGGCGGCCACCGCCGGATGAGCCCCGGCCCGGCCCGCGGGCGCACGGGCGGCCAGGACGGCGGGGCCGGGCGGCGCAGTCCGGTCCGCCGCTGGCAGCTGGTGCGGGCCGGCGCGGACGCCGTGCCGCCGTCCACCCGCCGTTTCATGGCCCGGGCCCGGCAGCGGCGGATGCGGGCCGCGCTGCCCTGGGCGGTGGCGGCGGCGGTGGTCGCCGTCGCCGGCCTGGTCGCCTGGACGGTGCTCGGCACCGGGCTGTTCGGCGTCCGCGACGTGCGGGTGGTCGGCGCGCGGCTTGTCACGCCGGTGGAGATCCGGGACGCCGCGGCGGTGCCGGACGACGCGCCCTTGGCCCGGGTGGACCTGGCCGCGACCGCCCGCCGGGTCGGCACGCTGCCGCCGGTGGCGCGGGCCACGGTGGAGCGGGAGTGGCCGTCGACACTCGTGATCCAGGTGGTCGAGCGGGTGCCGGTGGCGGCGGTGCCGCAGGGCGAGCGGTTCGCCGTGATCGACGCCGCCGGCGTGGTCTTCCAGCGCCTGGACCGGGCGCCCGACGGGTTGCCGCTGGTCCGGGTGGTGCGGCCGGGCCCGGACGATCCGGGCACCCGGGCCGGCCTGGCGGTGCTCGCCGCGCTCGGCGCGAAGCTGCGTGCCGAGCTGGTCACGGTGGACGTGGCGGGGTTGGCCCGGATCACGTTGCGGCTGCGCGACGACCGGGAGATCTTCTGGGGTGACGCCTCCCGCAGCGCGGACAAGTCCTCGGTGGCCACCGCGCTGCTGCCGCGCCGAGCCGACCGGATCGACGTCAGCGCGCCGGACGTGGTCACGTTCAGGTGACCGGTGAGTCAGCGGGCGCGACGTGGTGTCGCTTGTCGCTGGTCGGCGACACGCCGAAAGGGGTCCTTGGCTCCTGGCGCGGCGGCGCATACGTTGCCCCGAAGAGATCAGTGGTTGACATAACTCTAAGCCTCTAGTAGAGGGTTAGGGTTCTCGTCACGGAGGGGTTCGCCGGAGTTGCTCCGCCGCTGGTCCGGCCAAGCCGTGTGGGGTCGGCCCATGCCAATCTCGAAGGGAAAGGACCGGAGATGACACCTCCGCACAACTACCTGGCGGTCATCAAGGTCGTCGGCATCGGGGGCGGCGGCGTGAACGCCGTCAACCGGATGATCGAGGTTGGGCTCAAGGGCGTCGAGTTCATCGCGATCAACACCGACGCGCAGGCGCTGCTGATGAGCGACGCCGACGTCAAGCTCGACGTGGGCCGGGAGCTGACCCGGGGGCTTGGCGCCGGTGCGAATCCGGACGTCGGGAAGAACGCCGCCGAGGACCACCGCGACGAGATCGAGGAGGTGCTCAAGGGCGCCGACATGGTCTTCGTGACCTGCGGCGAGGGCGGCGGCACCGGCACCGGCGGCGCGCCCGTGGTGGCGAACATCGCGCGCAAGCTCGGCGCGCTCACCATCGGCGTGGTCACCCGGCCGTTCTCGTTCGAGGGCAAGCGCCGCCAGGTGCAGGCCGAGACGGGCATCGAGGAGCTGCGCAACCAGTGCGACACGCTCATCGTGATTCCGAACGACCGGCTGCTCGCGCTCGGCGACCGCAACATCTCGATGATGGACGCCTTCCGCACCGCGGACCAGGTGCTCCTCTCCGGTGTCCAGGGCATCACCGACCTGATCACCACGCCGGGCCTGATCAACCTCGACTTCGCCGACGTGAAGAGCGTGATGAGCGGCGCCGGCAGCGCGCTGATGGGCATCGGCAGCGCCCGGGGTGAGAACCGCGCCGTGGAGGCGGCCGAGGCGGCCATCTCCAGCCCCCTGCTGGAGCAGAGCATGGACGGCGCGCGGGGCGTGCTGCTCTCCATCGCCGGCGGCTCGGACCTCGGCCTGTTCGAGATCAACGACGCCGCCCAGCTGGTCACCGACGCGGCCCACCCGGACGCCAACATCATCTTCGGCGCGGTCATCGACGACGCCCTCGGCGACGAGGTGCGGGTGACCGTGATCGCGGCGGGCTTCGACGGGGGCACGCCTGCCTACAAGGCGGTCGAGCCGCCGCGTAAGAGCAACCAGAACCCGCCCGCCCAGCCGAGCACGCCGGTGAGCCCGCCGGCCACCATGCCGGCCCCGCAGCAGCCGTCGCGCCGGGTGCTCTTCGACGACGTCGACGTGCCCGACTTCCTCAAGAACGGGTCCTGAGCCGCGCCGATGACCGACTCATCCGTCGCGGTGCGGCCCGAGCGTCGCGCCGAACTCGCGGCCGGCCTGGCCCAGGTCCGGGCCCGTGTCGCCGAGGCCTGCGCGGCGGCCGGCCGGGCCCGGGACGAGGTGACCCTGGTCGCGGTGACGAAGACCTACCCGGCCGCCGACGTGGTCGCGTTGGCCGGGCTCGGCGTGACCGACGTGGGGGAGAACCGGGATCAGGAGGCGGCGCCGAAGGCGGCGGCGGTGGCTGACGCCGGGGTGGCGCCGCGCTGGCACTTCATCGGCCAGCTGCAACGCAACAAGGCCCGTTCGGTGGTCCGGTACGCCGACGTGGTCCAGTCGGTGGACAGCGTGCGGCTGGCCGCCGCCCTGGACGCCGCCGCGACAGGCGTCCGGGACCGGCCGTTGGACGTGCTGGTGCAGGTGAGCATCGACGGTGACCCGGCCCGGGGCGGGGCGCTTCCGGGCGCGGCCGACCCGGAGCGGGGGCTCGGTCCGGTGGCCGCGGCCGTGGCCGGGGCGGGTGGGCTGCGGCTGGCCGGCCTGATGGCGGTGGCTCCGCTGGGCTGGGAGCCGGATCGGGCGTTCGCCCGGCTGGCCGAGGTGGCGGCGGGGCTGCGGGCCGACCATCCGGGCGCGACGGCGCTGTCCGCGGGGATGAGCGGCGACCTGGAGAGCGCGATCGGTCATGGCGCGACACATGTCCGCGTCGGCAGCGCGTTGCTCGGCATGCGTCCCACGCTGGGGTAGCCTGGCCGCGACGGAAGCAAATTACATCAGTGTTGTTCAGGACGGCGTTCCCGTAGCCGGGGGCCGTGGCGGGCGGGCCGCGAACCGCACGTCAGGGGATTGCCGGTCCGGTCCGGTGGGCATGATCGTCCACTCGTGATCAAGCGACACGGCACGGGGGCGCGTGCCGCATGGCGGACGGAAGGGCGCGGGGATGGGTGCACTGCGCAAGGCGGGGGTTTGGCTCGGTCTCGTCGAGGAGGACGACGAGCGGGCGTACGAGGACGGTGGCTACGACAAGGGTGGCTACCGGGACTCGCGCTACCGGTCGAGCCGGTACGCCGAGGAGTTCGCCGACGAGGACGACGAGGAGCCGGAGGAGCCGCCGGCGCCCCGGACCCGCGCCGGCGACCGGGGTCGGCTGACCGAGCGCGCCACGAGCCGCGGGGTCGACACCGACCGGTCCGACACCGAGCGCCCGGAGCGGGCGGAGCGCGCCGAGCGCGCAAGCGTCCGGTCGATCACCCGCTCCTCCGCCGGTGAGACCTCCGGCGCGCTCAGCTACCACACCCGGGACAATCTCGCCCTGGCACCGCAGGCGTCGCCGCGCGAGCGGGCGGTGGCCCCGGAGGACGAGCAGCGCTACCAGATCACCACGCTGCACCCGACCACCTACCGCGAGGCGCGGACCATCGGCGAGCACTTCCGGGACGGGGTGCCGGTGATCATCAACCTCACCGAGATGGACGAGGCGGACGCCCGCCGGCTTGTCGACTTCGCCGCCGGGCTCGCGTTCGGCCTGCGCGGTACGATCGAGCGCGTGACCAACCGGGTGTTCCTGCTCTCACCGGCCAACGTCCAGGTCACCGCGGAGGACAAGGCCAAGATCGCTGAGGGCGGCTTTTTCAGTCTGAGCTAGCCCGCACGACCGAGGGACGTCGCCTGCCGTGTTGTCGATCCTGTTCCAGGTGCTCTACCTGCTGCTCTACTTCTTCCTGCTTGTCCTTTTGGCGAGGTTTGTCCTCGGAGCCGTGCTGGCCTACGGCCGCCGCTGGCAGCCGGGGCGAGGCGCATCGGCAGGACTGGAAGTCGTGTGGAGCGTCACTGATCCGCCCCTGCGAGCGTTGAGGCGTGTGATCCCACCTCTGCGGATTGGTACCGTGAGCATCGACCTGGCCTCCCTTGTGCTCCTGGTTATCCTGTTCGTGCTGATGGAGTTCGTGTTACAGCGTCTGATCGTGGCGTTTGCCTGACCAGAGCGCTTTCGCGGCCGCAACTGACCCGAGGAGTTTCGATGCCGCTGACCCCGGCCGACGTTCATAACGTCGCCTTCAAAAAGCCGCCGATCGGCAAGCGGGGGTATGACGAGGAGGAGGTCGACGCCTTCCTGGACGAGGTCGAGCGCGAGCTGGCCCGTCTGATCGAGGAGAACAACGAGCTGCGCGCCCAGGTGGAGCGCGGCGGTCGGGGTGGCGCCCCCGCCGGCCCCGGCGGCGACGCCCGGCTCGCGGCGGAGCTCAACGACGTCAAGGCCCAGCTCGACCGGGTGCAGCGCGACAAGGCGGCGGCCGAGCAGGCGGCCCGGGCGATGCAGGCCGAGCTTGAGCAGGTCCGCACCCAGGGCGGCCCGGTGGGCGTCACCGGCGATGGCGAGCAGCAGGCGCTGCGGGTGCTCATGATGGCCCAGCGCACCGCCGACGACCACGTCTCCGACGCCCGGCGCGAGGCCGACAGCCTGCTCTCCGAGGCCCGGTCCAAGGCCGAGGAGGTCACCCGCGAGGCGCGGGCCAAGGCCGACGCCCTGGAGCGCGACGCCCGCCAGCGGCACCAGGAGGCCATGGGCGGCCTGGACGCCAAGCGCACGGCGCTCCAGAAGCACATCGAGGAGCTCAAGCAGTTCGAGCGCGAATACCGCACCCGCCTCAAGGCGTACCTGGAGAGCCAGCTACGTGACCTCGACGGTCGCGGTCAGGGCCTTGAGGTCGAGATGAACCGCGCCGAGGGCAACCGCGCCGCCGGCGGCAACAACGGCCTCGCCACCGCCGGCCTCGCCGGCTCCTACGGCGGTGGCCGCGGCGGCTCGCTCGAGTCCGGCCGCTGATCCCACGTCGGTGGCCGTCCCCGCGGCGGCCACCGACCGCACAGACCGACACGACGCGGCCGGGGGTGAGCCGTGATAGCCGCCAGCGTCCTGCTCATCCTCGTCGCGGTCGTGCTCCTGGTGGTCGGGCTGGCCGGTGGGTCCAGCTCGCTGCTGATCGTCTCGATCGCGGCCAGCCTGCTGTCCGCCGTCGCCTTCGTCGCGTTCGCCCGCCAGGCGGCTGCGACCCGGGCCACGGCGGCCCGGGAGGCCGGGCCGCGCGCCCGGACCGCACCCACCGGCCCGTCCCCGGACGAGCCGGTGAGCCCGGTCCCGCACCACACGTCCACGGTCGGCGCCGGTGGACCCGGATGGCGGCAACCGCCCGGGTCCCCGGCCGCCGAGCCGTACGACGCGGCAGCCGCCGCGTACTCCCCGGTGGCCGAGCCGTACGACGCGGAGGCGCCGCCGGGCGCCGCGTACTCTGCGGTGGCCGAGCCGGCGCCCACCTCGCCCGCGCCCGATGGTCCGTTCGACAGTGATCCACCGGCGGAGTTCCTCTCCGCCGGCGAGGTCGCCCGGCTGGCGCGGCTGCCCGACGAGGTCCGGGTGGTCGACGGCCACCCCCGCTTCCACCTGACCGACTGCCCGCACCTGGTGGGCCGGTTGGACGAGCCGATGCCGGTCACCGAGGCGATCGGGCTCGGCTTCACCCCGTGCGCCCACTGCGCCGCCGCCACCACCCTGCTCGCCGACGGCCGGCCGCGCTGACCATGACGAGTGCGGACGCCCCGCTCACCGTCGCGGTGCGGGTGAAGCCCGGCGCGGCCCGCGCCCGGGTCGGTGGCCGGTTCGACGGGCCGCACGGTCCCGCCCTGGTCGTCGCCGTGCACGCGCCGGCCGTGGACGGCCGGGCCACCGAGGCCGCCCGGCGGGCGTTGGCCGACGCCCTCGGCGTCCGGCCGGCGGCGGTGTCGCTGCGCGCCGGCGCGGCCAGCCGGGACAAGCTCTTCCTGGTCGAGCGCCCGACCGGCGGGTTGCCCGAGGTGCTGCGTCGGCTGCGCGACGGCAGCGCCGGGTGAGGAAGCGTCGGGTCGGTCCGCGATGACTCCGGGGCTGAACCTCGCGCTGCTCGTGGGCGCCGCCGTGCTGCTTGTCGCGGTGGGCGCGGTGCGGTTCTCCACCCGGCTCGGCGTGCCGAGCCTGCTTGTCTACCTGGCGCTCGGGGTGCTCATCGGCGAGGCGGGCCTGGGCATCCACTTCGATGACGTCGAGCTGACCCGGATGCTCGGCTTCTGCGCGCTCATCGTGATCATCGCCGAGGGTGGCCTGAGCGCGCGGTGGAGCCTGCTGCGTCCGGTGCTCGGCCTGGCCGCCGTGCTCTCCACGGTCGGTGTGGTGGTAAGCATCGTGGCCGTCGGCGTGGTGGTGCACCTGCTGCTCGGTCTGGACTGGCGGCTGGCCCTGCTCTACGGCGCGGTGCTCTCCTCGACCGACGCCGCGGCGGTCTTCGCCACCCTGCGGCGGCTGCGCCTGCCGCCCCGCCTGGTGGCCACGCTTGAGGCCGAGTCCGGGATGAACGACGCCCCGGTGGTCCTCCTGGTGCTGCTGCTGTCCCGGGCCGGGGTGGAGGCCGCCCACCCCTGGTGGTACGAGGCGTTGCTGCTCGGCTACGAGTTGGGCGTCGGCGCGGCGGTCGGGGTGGCCGCGGGCCTGGCCGGGCGGTACGCGTTGCGGCGCGCCGCGCTGCCCTCGGCGGGTCTCTACCCGATCGCGGTGGTCGGCTTCACCGTCCTGGCGTACGCGGCCGGTTCGGCGCTGCACGCCTCGGGTTTCCTCGCCGTCTACGTGGCCGGGGTGCTGCTCGGCAACTCCCGCCTGCCGCACCGGCAGGCGATCCTCGGTTTCGCCGACGGGCTCGCGTGGCTGGCCCAGATCGGCCTGTTCGTGCTGCTCGGCCTGCTCGTGACGCCGGGCCGGCTGGGCGCCGCGGTGGTGCCGGCGGTGATCACCGGGCTGGCCCTGCTGCTGTTCGCCAGGCCGCTGTCGGTGGCGGTGTCCGCGCTGCCGTTCCGGGTCTCCGTGCGCAAGCAGCTCTTCCTCTCCTGGGCCGGGCTGCGCGGCGCGGTGCCGATCGTGCTGGCCACCATTCCGCTCTCGCTGCGGGTGCCGGGCGCGGACCGGCTCTTCGACGCGGTCTTCGTGCTGGTGGTGATCTTCACGCTGCTCCAGGCCGGCACGCTGGCCCCGGCGGCCCGCCGGCTGGGCGTGACCGCGCCGGCGGAGGCGACGGAGATCCTGTTGGAGACGGCCCCGCTGGAGCGGATGCGGGCCGTTCTGCTCCAGTTGGAGGTGCCGTCCGCCTCCCGGCTGGCCGGGGTGCACGTGGACGAGTTGCGGCTGCCGGTCGGCGCCGCGGTCACCCTCGTGCTGCGGGACGGGGCCGGGTTCGTGCCGGACGCGGGCACCCGGCTCAAGGTGGGCGACAGCCTGCTCATCGTCGCCACCGCGGGGGTGCGGGACGAGGCGGAACGGCGGTTGCGGGCGGTCAGTCGCCGAGGTCGCCTGGCCCGGTGGTTTGGGGAGGACGGCAAGGACCGGACCGGCTGATCTGCTAGCGTTCCTTTTGCCCCACTTCTGGCAGTTCGGGGCGGAAACGCGGCGCGACGGTGCGGCACGTTGTCGCACGCGGCGTACGTTCCGTATTCTTGCCAACCTCTGGAGTACGCGGCTGGTCGCCGCGTGCCCGTTCCGTTCGGGGGGACACGCCGGTGCCCCCTGCCCACGTACCGCTGACCGCCGCGCCACGCGGCTGAGGGAGCTGACGATGGCGAAGCCAGCCGACACCAGGACCGCCGGCCGGAAGCCGGTGGCGAAGGCCACCCGCAGCGCGGCGGAGACCGAGAAGATCCGGGCCGCGCTGGCGGCCCGACGGGACGAGCTGAACGCCGAGTACGATCAGACGCTGAGCGAGATCACCGAGCTGCAGCGCGACCGGCTCACCGACTCGGCCGGGGACGACCAGGCCGACACCGGGACCAAGACGTTCGAGCGCGAGCAGGAGATCTCACTCGCCAACAGCATCAAGGAGCGGATCACGCAGGTCGAGCGCGCGCTGGAGCGCCTCGACGAGGGTGGCTACGGCTGGTGCGAGCGGTGCGGCAACCCGATCCCGGTGGAGCGGCTCGCCGCGTTCCCGTCGGCCACCCTCTGCGTGAGCTGCAAGCAGCTGGCGGAGCGGCGCTGACGTCCGCTCCCCGGCCGCCGAACGGCAGACGGTGACCGCCACCGTCGCGAGCGTCGATGGGGAGCAGATGACCGCAGCACCGCCCGCCGGGTCCGGCACCACCGAGCCGGACGCCGGCACCCCCCGCCGCAGGGCGGTGGGCCTGCTGCTCGGCGTCTCCCTGCTCTCGCTCCTCGCGGACCTGGGCACGAAGCAGCTCGCGCTCAGCGAGCTGACCGGCCGGGAGCCGCTGTCGCTGCTCGGCGGCGCCGTCTATCTCACGCTCACCCGCAACAGCGGCGCCGCCTGGAGCATCGGCTCCGACCACACCTGGGTCTTCCCGCTGATCACCTTCGCGGTGATCGGGTGGATCGGGTGGATGGCGCTGCGGCTGCGCTCACTGCCGTGGGCGGTGTCGCTGGGTCTGGTGCTCGGCGGCGCGCTCGGCAACCTGACCGACCGGATCTTCCGCGCGCCGGGGCACTTCGTCGGCCACGTGGTCGACATGATCAGCCTGTTCGACCCGTACGGCCAGGTGTGGCCGGTGTTCAACCTGGCCGACAGCTCGCTTGTCTGCGGCGTGGTGCTTGCGGTCTTCCTGGAGCTGACCGGCCGGCAGCGCGACGGCTCCCGGGCCGGCGCCGAACCGGCCGGCGACAACGCCCCGGCGGGTCAGCGGGAGCGCGCGTGACCGCCGCGTACGCCACCGGCGGCGACCACCGGTCCCTGCCCGTTCCGGACGGCCTTGACGGCATGCGACTGGACCAGGCCGTGTCCCGGCTGTTCGGGCTGTCCCGCACCGCCGCGGCGGCGCTCGTCGACGCCGGGGACGCGCTCGTCGACGGCACGGCCCGGGCCAACTCGCACAAGGTGCGGGCCGGGGCCTGGCTGGAGGTCACGCTGCCCGCGCCGGTCGCCCCGCCGACCGTGGTGCCGCAGGCCGTCCCCGGTCTGACCGTGGTCTACGCCGACGACGACATCGTCGTGGTCGACAAGCCGGTCGGGGTGGCCGCGCACCCGAGCCCCGGCTGGACCGGCCCGACCGTGATCGGCGGGCTGGCCGGGATCGGTCACCGGATCTCCACGAGCGGCGCGGCCGAACGGCAGGGCGTGGTGCACCGGCTCGACGTGGGCACCACCGGGGTGATGGCGGTGGCCAAGAGCGAGCTGGCCTACACCGCGTTGAAGCGGGCCTTCAAGGAACGCGAGGTGGAGAAGCGCTACCACGCCGTGGTGCAGGGCCACCCGGACCCGCTGCGCGGCACCATCGACGCGCCGATCGACAGGCACCCGCACCACGACTACCGGTGGGCGGTGGTCTCCGGCGGCAAGCCGAGCATCACCCACTACGACACGCTTGAGGCGTTCCCCTCGGCCAGCCTGCTGGACGTGCGCCTGGAGACCGGGCGTACGCACCAGATCCGGGTGCACTTCTCGACCCTGCGGCACCCCTGCGTGGGTGACCTGACCTACGGCGCCGACCCGACCCTGTCGGCCCGGCTCAAGCTGTCCCGGCAGTGGCTGCACGCCCGTTCGTTGAGCTTCCGGCATCCGCGCACCGGCGACGAGGTCACCTTCGTCAGCGAATACCCGGACGACCTGGCCCGGGCGTTGGAGATCCTGCGCGACTGACCATGGCCGACGACACCACGCCGCCGCGCCGGTCGCGGTCCACGGCGCTGACCTGGCTCGCCCTCGGCTGCGCGCTCGTGGTGCTCGTGGTCGCCGTCGCGCAGCGGCGGGACCGGCCGGTGGGGGACCGGACGGTCGGTGAGGTGACCCGCGTCGGGGTGGCCGACGGCGCGTCCGTCCCGGCGTACCTGCGCGCCGCCGGGGACGAGCTGGCCCGGCTGGACGCGCCCGACGGCTACGCCCTGGTCTCGTTCGCGGCCTACCTGACGCCCGCCGAGGTGGCGCAGACGCTTGCCGGCACGCCGGTCTCGGCGGTCCTGGCGCGGGTGCCGCTGCCCGGCCGGCAGACCGAGATCGTCCGGCTCGCGGTGCTGCGCCTGCCCGACGACGCGGTCGCCGCGATGGCCGAGGTGGCCGCGCGCAAGGACCGGGAGGCCGCGGAGTACCGCGCCCGCGCCGCCGCCGGTTCGGCCACCGCCGATCCCGGGCGTCGCCTGGAGTACGACACCGGCGCCGCGGTCGCGGCCGGGGAGGCGGCCGGCTACCGGGCCGGGTGCGCCTGCGTCTACGCCGCAGTGGTCCGGGGTGTCCCGGCCGCGTTGCGCGCGCTCGCCGGCCGTCCCGGGGTGCGGGCGGTGGACCCGACGCCGGAGGTGACCCGGCTGGACCGGACGGTGTTCACGCCACCGCTGCCCGAGCAGCGCGACGTGGCCCGACCGCCGGCCGACACCGGGCCCGCGCCCGGCGACGGAATGGGCGATTCGTCGGAAGCCGCACCGACAGTGAGCGCACCTTCACCGGCCGGCAGTCCACCCGGCGCCGGGTCCGGGCCGCCCAATCCCGCTCCCACCTCCTGAGACATCCGGGTGCGCCACCAGCGGCCGGGCGCCACGGTGAGGAGACCCACCGGGCGATGTGCGGCGCGGGGAGTGGTCCGAATAGGGTTTCGTTCGTAGCCTGTCAGGCGGAGATCGATGGGCTGGGGGAGGGGCGAATCCTTGGACGGCAGCGAGACCGGCTGGGGTCGGCAGGGCGAGCCGGCACCGCGGTGGCGGGCGCTGCTCGACCGGGCCCGGCTCGGTGGTCGCGGCGCGGAGCACACCGACGCCGACCGCCGCGCCGAGGAGAACCCGGTGCCACCCCCTGATCCGCTGCCGCGCCGGGGCTCGGGCACCGGCTGGACCGGCCGCGCCTCCGCCGTCGGCCGCGCCGCCGACGGGTCGTACGGCGCCGAACCCGGCTACCGGGCCGAGGCCACGTTCCGGGTGGACCCGGCCTTCCGCGCCGATCCCCGTTACGACGGCGAGCCGGCCTACCGGGCCGATCCGGCGTACCGCACCGACCCGGAGCCGCCGCCGGCCGAGGCGGCCTGGCGTGCCGACCCGTCCTACGTTCCCGAGTCGGCGGTCGAGCCGACGTGGCGGGCCGATCCGTCGTACGCCGCCGAGTCGCCGGCCGAGCCGGCCTGGCGGGCCGAGCCGGAGCCGCGCGGCCGGGCCGAGGCGCCTGTCGAGTCGCGCTACTCCCTGCTCGACGGCGGCTACCGACCCGCGCCGCCGCCACCGGAGTCCCGCTACGCCCTGCTGGACCGGGGACGCTACCGACCGGTGCTCCCGCCGGCGCCGGAACAACCCGTGGTGCCCGCCCCGCGTCGCCCGGCCGAGGGCCGGTCGGGCCGGACCGACCCGGCGCGGGTGCAGTGGCGCGCCCCGGAGCAGGACCCGGAGCTGGAACGGGCGACCGGCGTGCTCCGCCGCGAGCTGGGCACGCCACGGGTGCTCGCCTTCGCCAACCCCAAGGGCGGGGTGCACAAGACCACCGCCACCGTGCTCGCCGCGGCCACCGTGGGCAGCGTGCGCGGTCGTGGCGTGCTCGCCTGGGACGACAACGAGTTGCGGGGCACGCTCGGCCTGCGTGCCGGCAGCGCCCGGCACGCCCGCACCATCCGGCACCTGGTCCAGGACCTCGCGCACATCGAGATCCTGGAGGGCAACACCCTGCTGTCGCACCTCGACGACTACCTGCGGCACGCCTCCGACGGATCGTACGACGTGCTGGCCGGCGAGGAGAGCCCGCGCTTCGCCCAGCGGCTCGACCAGTTCACCGTCAAGCGGGTGCTGGAGCTGCTGCGCCGCACCCACGAGGTGGTCTGCGTGGACACCGGCAACAACGTGGAGAGCCCGAACTGGCGCACCGTCATGCAGGCCGCCGACCAGCTCGTGGTGACCACCGTGCCGCGCGAGGACGCCGCCTTCAGCGCGGACTGGATGCTCGACCTGCTGCACGAGGTGGGCATGGGTGAGCTGGCCGACAACGCGGTCACGCTGATCTCCTGCCCGACCCCGGGACGCACCTCCCTCCAGGACGACCTGGAGCGCCACTTCGCCACCCGCACCCGGGCGGTCGCCGTGGTGCCCTACGACCCGGCGCTGGAGACCGGCTCCTCGATCGAATACCACCAGCTCCAGGCGGAGACCCGCGACGCCTGGCTCAAGGCCGCGTCGGTGATGCTGGAGCCGTTCGCGCGCTGACCGCCGACCACCGCGCCCACGCCGCCCCCGGGCCTGAGAGGATCACCGGGTGAGTCCGGACACCCCTGATCCCGAGCGGACCGCCGACCGTCCCGGCGCCGCCGACCATCCGTCCGCCGCGGACCCTCCGTCCGTCGCGGACCCGCTCGCCGGACATCCGGGCGCGGTGTGGGAGACGCCCGGCACGGCGCCCGCCACCCGCCGTGGTGGCGGCCGGGCGGCGGCCACCGTGCTCGGCGTGACGGCGCTGCTCAGCGCGCTCGGCGCGCCGCTGGGGCTGCTCTGGGTGTGGCTGGCGCCGGGCACACCGGTGCGGCAGACCCCGGGCGGCGCGGTCTACGCCGTCCCGCAGCCGGAACAGCCGATCGCGGCCGACGGCTGGTTCAGCCTCCTCGCGTTCGGCTTCGGGGTGCTCGCCGCCATCGCCCTGTGGATGCTGCTGCGCTGGCGGCGCGGCCCGGCGATCCTGCTCGCGGTGACGCTTGGCGGCCTTGGCGCGGCCGTGGTGGCCTGGCAGGTCGGCCGCCGGATCGGGTTGGCCACCTTCGAGCGGCTGCTGGAGACCGCGCCGCCGGGGACCGACTTCACCAGGCCGGTCGACCTGCGCGCCGGCGGGATCGACTGGTACGGCCCGCTGCCGGCGCCGCACGGCAACCTGCTGCTCGCGGCGTTCGGCGCGGCCGTCACGTACACGCTGCTGGCCGGCTGGTCGCGGTGGCCGTCGCTGCGCCCGGAGCCGGAGCCCGGCGACTGGCCGCCCCCGCCCGGGATCAGTTCGGGGCCGGAGGGCCCGCCAGCTCGCTGAGCGGCACCGGCACCGCCCGGACCTGACGCAGCAGCGCCGACTCCCGGTTGAGCAGGCGCAGCTCGGCGCGGAGCCGGCCGGGGGTGTCGTCGATGGCGAGCAGCCGCTGCCGGTCGGCCACGGTCAGCGCGGCGGTCGCCGCGACCAGGTGCGACAGCACGGTCGGATCCTCCGGAAGCTGCTCGGAGATCTCCTCCTGGTCCGGCCGGACCAGGCTGAGATATTGCCGGAACACCGAGATCACCCGGGCGGCCAGCACGTCGGCCACCTCGTCCGGGCCGGCCGGCTCGGGCAGCCACTCCACCTCGGCGGTGAGATAGGGCTCGGCGGCGTCGTCGATCTCGGCGATGCGGAACCGCCGCCGGCCCACCGTGACGATGTCGAACCCGCCCTCGGCCAGCTCGGTGACCTGCCGCAGCTCGGCGGTGCAGCCGACCTCGTGCAGCGTGACGTCGCCGCCGGCCGGCCCGGAGCGGCCCGGCGGCCCGGCCGGCGCGACCTCCCAGCCGGCCTGGATCGCCACCACCCCGAACTCGCGCGGCGCGCCCTCGGGCAACCCCACCAGGTGGCGCACAAGCGCCTGGTAGCGCTCCTCGAAGATGTGCAGCGGAAGGACCAGCCCGGGAAAGAGGACGGTCCCGAGGGGGAACACCGGCAGCCGCGCGCTCACGTGATCGAGCGTATCCCCATCGCGCTCGGCCGGCGTGTCCCGGCTCACCGTCCCGGCGTACGGGCGGCTCCGGCCGGTCCGACCGGCGGCGGCCTAGACTCGCAGGCGTGTTGAATCGGATCGACCTGCGCGGCGGGACACGCGACCCGCGCCGCCTGCTGCCCCGTGCCCAGCTCGACGTATCCGTGGCGGTCGAGCGGATCCGCCCGCTCGTCGAGGCGGTCCGCGAGCATGGGTACCCGGCGATCCGGGAGGCCAGCGAGCGGTTCGACGGTGTCTCGCCGGAGCACCTGCGGGTGCCGGTCGAGGTGATCCGCGCCGCCGAGAGCGAGCTGGACCCGCAGGTCCGCGCCGCGCTGCTGGAGTCGATCACCCGGGCCCGCAAGGTCCACGCCGACCAGCGCCGCACCGACCACACCACCCGGGTGGTGTCCGGCGGCACGGTGACCGAGCGGTGGCTGCCGGTCGACCGGGTCGGCCTCTACGTCCCCGGCGGCCTGGCGATGTACCCGTCGACAGTGGTGATGAACGTGGTCCCGGCCCAGGCGGCCGGCGTGCGCTCGCTCGTGGTGGTGAGCCCGCCGCAGAAGGACAACGACGGCCTCCCGGACCGCCGGGTCCTGGCGGCCTGCGCGCTGCTCGGCGTCGACGAGGTGTACGCGGTGGGCGGCGCCCACGCGGTGGCCATGCTCGCCTACGGCGCCGCCGTCGACCCGGCCGGCGAGCGGCGCTGCGACCCGGTCGACATGATCACCGGTCCGGGCAACATCTGGGTCACCGCCGCCAAGCGACTGCTGCGCGGCGTGGTCGGCATCGACGCCGAGGCCGGCCCGACCGAGATCGCCGTGCTGGCCGACCACACCGCCGACCCGGCGCACGTCGCCGCCGACCTGATCAGCCAGGCCGAGCACGACCCCCTCGCGGCAAGCGTGCTCGTCACCCCGTCGACCGGGCTGGCCGACGCCGTCGACGCCGAGCTGGCCCGGCAGGTGCCGGCCGCCAAGCACGCCGAGCGGATCGGCGCCGCGCTGCGCGGCGAGCAGAGCGGGGTGGTCCTGGTCGACGACCTGGAGGCCGGGCTGCGGGTGGTCGACGCGTACGCGGCCGAGCACCTGGAGATCCAGACCGAGAACGCCCGCGAGTGGGCGCTGCGGGTGCGCAACGCCGGCGCGATCTTCGTGGGCGCCTGGTCGCCGGTGTCGCTCGGCGACTACTGCGCGGGCTCCAACCACGTGCTGCCCACCGGCGGCTGCGCCCGGCACTCCTCCGGGCTGTCGGTGCAGTCCTTCCTGCGCGGCGTGCACCTGGTCGAATACACCGAGGCGGCGCTGCGCGAGGTGGCCCCGCACGTGGTCACGCTTGCCGGCGTGGAGGATCTGCCGGCGCACGGTCAGGCGGTAAGCGTCCGCTTCCCCGGAGGCGTCTCGTGACCACGCTCGACGACCTGCCGATCCGCGACGACCTGCGGGGCCGGTCCCCGTACGGCGCGCCGCAGCTCGACGTGCCGGTGCGGCTGAACACCAACGAGAACTCCTACCCGCTGCCCGAGCCGGTGGTCGAGGCGATCGGCAAGGCCGTCGCGGCCGAGCTGCGCGACCTCAACCGCTACCCGGACCGGGACGCCGTGGCGCTCCGCGCCGACCTGGCCGCCTACCTGGGCCACGGGCTCACCGTCGACCACGTGTGGGCGGCCAACGGCTCCAACGAGATCCAGCAGCAGCTGCTCCAGGCGTTCGGCGGGCCGGGCCGCACCGCGCTCGGCTTCACCCCGGCCTACTCCATGCATCCGCTGCTGGCGCTCGGCTCCGGCACCGGCTGGGTCGCCGCCGAGCGGGACGCCGACTTCGGGCTGAGCGCCGCCGACGCGGTCGCCCAGGTGCGCCGGCACCGGCCGGACGTGGTCTTCCTCTGCTCGCCGAACAACCCGACCGGCACCGCGCTCGACCCGTCCGTGGTCGCCGCCGTGCTCGACGAGGCGCCCGGGATGGTGGTGGTGGACGAGGCGTACGCGGAGTTCGCCCGCCCCGGCGCGGTAAGCGCGCTCGCCGTGCTGCCCGGCCACCCGCGGCTGGTGGTCACCCGCACCATGAGCAAGGCGTTCGGGTTCGCCGGCGGCCGGCTGGGCTACCTGGCCGCCGACCCGGCGGTGGTGGCGGCGGTGCAACTGGTCCGGCTGCCCTACCACCTGTCCGCGCTCACCCAGGCCGCCGCCCGCGCGGCGCTCGCCCACCGGGGCGCCCTGCTCGGCACCATCACCGCGATCATGGGGCAACGCGACCGGATCGTCGCCGAGCTGCGCGCGCGGGGGCACCGGGTGGCCGACAGCGACGCCAACTTCGTGCTCTTCGCCGTCGGCGGTGACCAGGGCACCGCCTGGCGTACGCTGCTCGACGCCGGCGTGCTGGTCCGCGACGTCGGCGTGCCCGGCTGGTTGCGGGTGACCGCCGGAACCCCGGCCGAGACCGACGCCTTTCTGTCCGCGATGGAGAAGTTGTCATGAACCGCACCGCCCGGATCGAGCGGGTCACCAACGAGACCAAGGTGCTCGTCGAGATCGACCTCGACGGCACCGGCAAGGCCGACATCGAGACCGGTGTCGGCTTCTACGACCACATGCTGAACCAGATCGCCCGGCACGGCGGCTTCGACCTGACCGTGCACACGGTCGGCGACCTGGAGATCGACGCGCACCACACGATGGAGGACACCGCGCTGGCGCTGGGCGCCGCGTTCGACCGGGCGCTCGGCGACAAGGCCGGCATCCGGCGGTACGGCTCGGCCACCGTCCCGATGGACGAGGTGCTGGTCCGGGCCGCGGTCGACCTGTCCGGCCGGCCGTACGTGGTGCACGACGAGCCGGCGTTGTCGCCGTACATCGGGCCGGTCTACCCGACGAGCATGACCCGGCACATCTGGGAGTCGTTCGGCCAGGCGGCCCGGGTGACGCTGCACGTCGACGTGCTGCGGGCGGCGCGGCCGGGCGGCCACCCGGACGCGCACCACGTGGTCGAGGCCCAGTTCAAGGCCGTCTCCCGCGCGTTGCGCGAGGCCACCGCGATCGACCCGCGCAACGCCGGCGTGGTGCCGTCCACGAAGGGCGCGCTCTAACAATGAAGGTGTTGCCGACGCTGCTGTTGATCCTGGCCGGGGTGCTTGTCGGCGGGACCTGGTCGCTGCACAAGCAGGGCGCCGCCCGCGCCGCCGTGGTGGTCACCGGCCTGCTGGCCGTGCTGGCCACCGTCGGCGGGGTGCTCTGGCTGCTGCCCGGGGAGGCGTGATGGGCAGGCGGGTGGTGGTGCTGGACTACGGCTCGGGCAACCTGCGCTCGGCCGAGCGCGCGCTTGAGCGGGCCGGCGCCGACGTGACGGTCACCGCCGACCTGAGCGCCGCGGCGGACGCCGACGGCCTGGTGGTCCCGGGTGTCGGCGCGTACGCCGCGTGCATGGCCGGCATCGAGGCGCTCGGCGCCGGCCCGGTCATCGCCGAGCGGGTCGCCGCCGGCCGTCCGGTGCTGGGCATCTGCGTCGGGATGCAGGTGCTCTTCGAGCACGGCGACGAGCACGGCGTGGTGACCAAGGGCCTCGGGCTGCTGCCCGGCGGGGTGACGAAGCTGCCCGCTCCGCGCCTTCCGCACATGGGCTGGAACACCGTGCGCGCGCCCGCGGGTTCGGTGCTCTTCGCCGGCCTGCCGGCGGACGCCCGGTTCTACTTCGTCCACTCCTACGGGGTGACCGACACCGCCGGGCTGGCCGCCGCGGGCGCGACCGTCACCACCGCCGAGCACGGCGCCGACTTCGTCGCCGGGGTGGAGCGGGGGGCCCTGTCCGCGGCCCAGTTCCACCCGGAGAAGTCGTCCGACACCGGCGCCGCGCTGCTGCGCAACTGGTTGGGCGCACTTGAGTAAGGAGCGGGCCCGCCGCCGGGCGGCCCGCGAGGCCGACCAGCAGCGGGCGCGCGCCGCCCGGGCCCGCCGGGTCGCGCGCCGGGAGCGGCGCCGTTCGGTGGTACGCCGGCTGACGCCCCGGTTGCGCCGGGGTCGCACCGGTCGGCTGCGCCGGCACAGCCGGGGTGAGCGGGCGGCCATCGTGCTGCTCACCGCCGTCGCGGTGGCCGGCATCTGGAGTTTCGTCGACGACCTCGCCCTGCGCCTGGCGTTGGTCGTGTTGTTGCTGCTGGTCCTGCCGGCGATCGTGGTGATCGCGTTGGACCGTCGTTGAGAATGCGAGGAGACAAGCGTTGAGCCTTGACCTGTTGCCCGCCGTGGACGTCGCCTTCGGCCAGGCCGTCCGGCTCGTGCAGGGCGCCGCCGGCAGCGAGACCGCGTACGGCGACCCGCTGGAGGCGGCCCTCGCCTGGCAGTCCGACGGGGCCGAGTGGATCCACCTGGTCGACCTGGACGCCGCGTTCGGCCGGGGCTCCAACGCCGCGCTGCTCGCCGAGGTGGTCGGCAAGCTCGACGTACACGTGGAACTGTCCGGGGGCATCCGGGACGACGGGTCGCTGCGGGCGGCGTTGGGCACCGGGGCGGCCCGGGTCAACATCGGCACCGCCGCGCTCGAGGATCCCGAGTGGTGCGACCGGATCTGCGGCGAGTACGGCGACCGGGTGGCGATCGGGCTGGACGTGCGTGGTCGTACCCTCTCGGCGCGTGGCTGGACCCGCGACGGCGGTGACCTCTACGCCGTGCTGGCCCGGCTGGACGCCGCCGGCGCGGCGCGGTATGTGGTGACCGACATCACCAAGGACGGCACGATGCGCGGTCCGAACCTGGACCTGCTGCGCGAGGTGTGCGCCCGCACCGATGCCCCGGTGATCGCCTCCGGCGGGGTGTCCACGCTCGACGACCTGCGGGCGCTCGCCACGCTGGAGCCGGTCGGCGTGGAGGGCGTGATCGCCGGCAAGGCCCTGTACGCCGGCGCGTTCACCGTCGCCGAGGCGCTCGCCACGCTGCGGGCCGGCGCGTGACCGTCGAGGTGGGCGGACCGGTCGACGACCTGGGCCGGGCACCGCTCGACGGCGCGGTGGTGACCCGGCTCGGCTCGGGCGGGCCGTGGGAGGCGCTCTACGGCTATTCCCGGGTGGTCCGTGCCGGCGCGCTCGCGATCACCGCCGGCTGCACCTCCACGGTGGACGGCCGGGTGGCGCACGTCGGGGACGCGGCGGCACAGACCGCGCAGGCGATCCGGATCGGCCTGGACGCGCTGGCCGAGGTGGGCGCCCAGCCGGGCGACGTGGTGCGGACCCGGATGTACGTGACCGACCGGCTCTACACCGACGAGGTGGGGCGGGCGCACAACGCGGTGTTCGGCCCGGTGCGTCCGGTGGCGACCATGGTGGTGGTGGCCGCCCTGCTCGACCCGGACCACCTGGTCGAGGTGGAGTTGGAGGCGTGGATCCCCGGGCGCTGACCGGAGCCAGGGCAGCCCGTGGAGTCGCTACAAACTTGATGACGACAACGACTCGCACGCCCGGGACGGTTTGCCGCCGCCGACGCCGATAAGTTGTGCACAACTTGATTGTGCGCTACGGTTTACCGCGTGACCGATGATCTGGTGCTGCGGCGGCAGGTGTGCTTCGCCCTCTACGCGGCGTCGCGCGCCCTGACCGACGTCTACCGGCCCATCCTCGACGGGCACGGCCTGACCTACCCGCAGTACCTGGTGCTGCTGGTGCTCTGGGAGCGCGGGGACGACGCTCCCACCGTCTCCGAGCTCGGCGCGCGGCTCCGGCTCGACTCCGGCACGCTCTCCCCGCTGCTCAAGCGGTTGGAGGCGGCCGGTCTGGTGGTGCGCACCCGCTCGGCGACAGATGAGCGCCGGGTCGAGGTGGGCCTCACCGGCCGGGGCCGGGCCCTGCGGGAGCGGATGGACGAGGTGCCGATGCGGGTGGCCCGGGCCACCGGCCTCACCGAGGCCGAGCTGGTCGGCCTCCGCGACACCCTCACCCGGGTCACCGAGACGATCCACCGACAGAAGGAGCAGTGACCATGCAGGTCCTCTACACCGCGTCCGCCAAGGCCACCGGCGACGGCCGCGACGGCCACGTGCGCACCTCCGACGGCACCGTCGAGCTGGATCTCGCCGTGCCCAAGGAGATGGGCGGCGCCGGCGGCGCGGCAAACCCCGAGCAGCTCTTCGCCGCCGGCTACGCGGCGTGCTTCCACTCCGCGCTGCGCGTCGTGGCCCGGCAGGCCAAGGCGGACGTCTCCGGCTCGGTCGTCGAGGCCGAGGTGGGCATCGGCCCGAACGGCAGCGGCGGCTACGGCCTGACCGTGACACTCGTGGTGGACCTGCCCGCGGTCGAGCGTTCGGCCGCCGAGAAGGTCGTCGAGGCGGCCCACCAGGTCTGCCCCTACTCGAACGCGACCCGCGGCAACATCGAGGTCGCGCTGACCGTCCGGGAGGCCCTGTGAGCGCGAGGAGCGAGCCGGGTTTGCGAGCCCCGCAGTCGCGATCGAAGGAGGCCCGGTGAGTGTCAATCGGGAGATCCATCTGGCGTCCCGCCCCGAGGGCTGGCCGACCGCCGGGAACTTCCGGCTGGTCACCACGGACGTGCCGACGCCGGGCCCGGGTCAGGTCGTGGTCCGCAACCAGTTCATGTCCGTCGACCCGTACATGCGGGGGCGGATGAACGACGCCAAGTCGTACGTGCCGCCGTTCGCGCTCGACGCCCCGCTCGACGGCGCCGCGATCGGTGCGGTGGTGGCCGGCGAGGCCGACGGCGTCAAGCCCGGCGACGTGGTGCTGCACGGTCTCGGCTGGCGGGAGTACGCGCTCGTCGACGCCAAGGCCGCGCGCAAGGTCGATCCCGGGGTCGCCCCGGTCAGCGCCTACCTGAGCGTGCTCGGCATGACCGGGCTCACCGCGTACGCCGGGCTGCTGGACGTGGCCGCGATGAAGCCGGGGGAGACGGTCTTCGTCTCCGGCGCGGCCGGCGCGGTGGGCAGCATGGTCGGGCAGATCGCGAAGCTGCGCGGCGCCGGCCGGGTGGTCGGCAGCGCCGGTTCCCGGGCGAAGGTCGAGCGGCTCCACGCGCTCGGGTTCGACGCGGCCTTCAACTACCACGACGGGCCGGTGTACGAGCAGCTCAAGGCCGCCGCCCCGGACGGCGTCGACGTGTACTTCGACAACGTCGGCTCGGACCACCTGGAGGCCGCGATCGGGGCGATGAACCTGCACGGCCGGGCCGCGATCTGCGGCATGATCGCCCAGTACAACTCGGCCGAGCCGCCGGCCGCCCCGCGCAACCTGGCCCTGCTGATCGGCAAGCGGCTGACCCTGCGCGGCTTCCTCGTCGGTGACCACGGCCACCTGCGCGAGCAGTTCGTGCAGGAGACGGCCGGCTGGTTGCGCGAGGGCCGGCTGTCCTACGACGAGACCGTGGTCGACGGCATCGAGCAGGCGCCGGAGGCGTTCCTCGGCCTGCTGCGCGGCGAGAACCTCGGCAAGATGCTCGTCCGCCTCTGACCGGCACGCGCGGCGGCGGCGTCCGGCCTCACCGGCCGGCCGTCGCCGCCGTCGCATTGGCTAGGCTTTCCGGCATGACGGTGGCGGTACGGGTCATCCCGTGTCTGGACGTGGACGCCGGGCGGGTGGTCAAGGGCGTCAACTTCGTCGACCTGCGCGACGCCGGCGACCCGGTGGAGCTGGCGGCGGCGTACGACCGGGCCGGCGCGGACGAGCTGACGTTCCTCGACGTGACCGCGTCGTCGAGCGACCGCGGCACCACGCTCGACGTGGTCCGGCGTACCGCCGAGTCGGTCTTCATCCCGCTCACCGTGGGTGGCGGCATCCGCCGCGTCGGGGACGTGGACACGCTGCTGCGGGCCGGGGCGGACAAGGTCGGGGTGAACACCGCGGCCATCGCCCGGCCGGAGCTGATCGCCGAGATCGCCGACCGGTTCGGGCGGCAGGTGCTTGTGCTCTCGCTCGATGTGCGGCGTGCCCCGGCGGGGGGCGCGCCGAGCGGTTTCGAGGTGACCACGCACGGCGGGCGACGAGGCACCGGCCTGGACGCGGTCGAGTGGGCCGCGCGCGGCGCCGAGCTGGGCGCGGGCGAGATCCTGCTCAACTCGATGGACGCCGACGGCACCAAGGCCGGATTCGACCTGCCGCTGATCCAGGCGGTCCGCGACGTGGTCGACGTGCCGGTGATCGCCAGCGGTGGCGCGGGCGCGGTGGCGCACTTCCCGCCGGCCGTCGGCGCGGGCGCCGACGCGGTGCTCGCCGCAAGCGTCTTCCACTTCGGCGAGTTGACCGTCGGCGAGGTCAAGGACGCGCTGCGCGGCGCCGGGCACCCGGTGCGCTGACCCGGGGCGGTCGGCGGTCAGGGCCGGCCGGAGTGTCCCTCGGGGGACCGGCGCGGCATCGGGATGGAGCGGACCACGTATTCCTGGACGGCGGCGGCGTGGTCGTCCTCGTCGAGCTGCCACTCGGACTCGCCGGGCGGGTGCCGGCGGGTCAGCACGCCCTGCACGGTGTCGACGGTGGTGCCCAGCCCGGCGCTGGGCCGGGTGCGCCAGAGCCGTTCACCGTCCGGGGTGACCCGGAACCATCCGTCGGAGACGCTTACCAGGCCGGCTCCGACGAGCCGGCGGACCGCCCCCTCGACCTCGTGCCGCTCCGGGATGGCCTGGTTGAGGTGGTCGGCGGTGGAGAGGACGTCGGTGAGGCGTACCCCCTCCGGACGGCGTGTGGCGGCGGCCCGGCGGTGCCGGCCGGCGCCGCTGGCGATGACAAGCGCGACGAAGATCCAGGCGTCGCTCCAACGCCATCCGTTCTCCCCCATGCACGAATGATGCCCGCCCGCGGCGGCGGAGGAAACACCTGGTTTTCACCGCCGCGTGTCGTCGCAGCTCAGGGCCGTCGAAGTGGGCCCGCGTGGTGGCGGTGGGCCGGGCCATGCTCACGCAGCGTAGGCGGCGACCGGTCGGGGTGGCATCGCGAAGATCGGAATGAACAGTTGGGCGAGCGGCCCGATGGCGAGCGCGTAGGCCACGGTGCCGAGGCCGACCGTCCCGCCGAGCAGCCAGCCGAGGCCCAGCACGGTCACCTCGATGGCGGTCCGGACCAGCCGGAGCGACAGGCGGGGGTGCCGGGCGGTGAAGCCGGTCATCAGGCCGTCGCGCGGCCCGGGGCCGAGGCCGGCGCCCAGGTAGAGGCCGGTGGCGGCGCCGTTGGCGACGATGCCTGTGACAAGCAGCGCGGCGCGCGCCGGCAGGCCCTCGCCCGGCGGCAGTACGGCCAGGGTGGCGTCGACGACCAGCCCGATCACCACGACGTTGCTGATCGTGCCGAGGCCGGGCCGTTGCCGCAGCGGGATCCAGAGCAGCAGCACCACGGCGCCGACGGCGATGGTGACGGTGCCGAAGGAGAGGCCGGTCTGCCGGGCGAGCCCCTGGTGGAACACGTCCCACGGGTCCAGGCCGAGCCCGGAGCGGATCATCAGCGCCATGCTGATCCCGTAGACGGCCAGGCCGGCGTAGAGCTGGGTGAGCCGCCGCACCGGCCGGTGCCGGAGATTGCCAAGCTGTGCCATGCATGCCACCCTAGGTGCCAATTGAGGAAGCCGAAGAGGCCAATTGTGGAGGTGTGGCCGTGACCAGTCAGGTACGCGGTGTCCAATTGGCGCGGTTGCTCGGCCAGTGGCACGCCCTGCCGGGCCGCCGCCGGAGCCCCGACTACGTGGCGCTTGCCGCGGCCGTCCGGGGCCTGCTCGCCGACGCCCGCCTCCCGCTCGGCGTCCGCCTGCCGGCCGAACGGGAACTGGCCGAGGCGCTGCGGATCAGCCGGACCACAGTCACTGCCGCGTACCGCGAACTGCGGGAGACCGGCCACCTGGCCAGCCGGCGCGGCGCCGGGAGCTGGACCATGCTGCCCGGCACCCACCGGGTGGCCAGCACCGGCCTGTGGACGCCGCTCGACGACCGGGAGATGATCGACCTCGGCGTGGCCGCGCTGTCCGCCCCGCCGCAGCTCGTCCCCGCCGCCCGGGCAGCCGCCGAGGACCTGCCGCGCTACCTCGGCGGCGCCGGCTACCACCCGACCGGGATCATCGAGCTGCGCGAGGCGGTGGCCCGCGGGTACACCGAGCGCGGGCTGGCCACCAGCCCCGAGCAGATCATGGTCACCAGCGGCACCCAGCACGCGCTCGACCTGGTGCTGCGCCTGGCCCTGTCGCCCGGCGGCGCGGTGCTCGTGGAGTCGCCCACCTACCCCAACGCGCTCGCCGCGCTCGCCGCCCGGCGGGCCCGGATCGCCACCCACGGGCTCTCCGACGACGGCTGGGACGCCGACCTGCTGCTCGGCAGCATCCGGCAGACCCGGCCGAAGCTCGCGTACGTGATTCCGGAGTTCCACAACCCGACCGGCCACCTGATGGCGGCCGACCTGCGGGAGCGGCTTGTCGGCGCGGCCCACGCGGCCGGCACCGACCTGGTGGTCGACGAGTCCTTCGTCGACCTGCCGCTCGACGGCACGCCGCTGCCGCCACCGGTGGCGGTCTTCGACAGGCACTCCCGGGTGATCAGCATCGGCGGGATGAGTAAGCCCTACTGGGGTGGACTGCGGATCGGTTGGGTGCGCGCCTCCGCACCCCAGGTGCAGCGGCTGGCCGCGGCCCGGGTCGGGGTGGACATGGCCAGCCCGGTGCTCGACCAGCTCGTCGCGGTGCACCTGCTCACCCAGGCCCCGACCATCGTCGCGGCCCGCCGCGCGCAGCTCGCCGCCCAACGGGACGCCCTGGTCGCCGCGCTCGCCGACCGCCTGCCCGACTGGCGGGTCACCGTCCCGCGCGGCGGCGTCACGCTCTGGGCCGAGCTGGACGGCCCGATCTCCAGCGCGTTGGCCCGGGCCGCCGAGGAGGTCGGCGTACGGCTGGCGCCCGGCCCCCGGTTCGGCCTCGACGGAACGCTTGAGCGGTTCCTCCGGCTGCCCTTCACGCTGCCCGCCGCCGAGCTGGTGGAGGCGGTCGGGCGGCTCGCCGCGGTCCGCTACGACCTGGACCGGGCCGGCCGCCCGCAGTGGCGGGAGCCGAGCGTCATCGCCTGACGCGCGCCCGTTCCGGTGGGGATCGGGCGAACCGGGCCACCGGCTCCTGTGGTGCCCGCAGACTGCCCGGGTGGGGTACTCCGACGGTGTCCGGTCGTCGCGCGCCGTGCGGGCCGGCGCGCCGGGCTCCCGGACCACCCGGCTGGAACTCTTCTACGACCTGGTCTTCGTCTTCGCGTTCCTCAGCGTCACCACGCTCACCGCGTCCGCGCTCACCCCGGTCAACCTCTACCGCTTCCTGCTGGTGCTGGCGCTGCTCTGGTGGTCGTGGACCGGGTTCGCCCGGATGGGCAACGCGATCCGTGCCGACCAGGGCGTGCTGCCGCTCGTCGGCTTCGTCACCGTGGCGGCGACGTTCCTGCTGGTGCTCAGCGTGCCCGGCGCGTTCGTGGACCGTCCCGGCGGGCTGCCCGGCCCGCTTGTCTTCGCCGGCTGCTACTTCGTGATCCGGGTGGCCCAGCTCACCGTTTTCGGCTGGGTGGACCGCGCCGACCCGGTCCGGCGTCGGCGGTTCTTCCTGCGTGCCTCGGTCCCGGCCGTGGCCACCGCGCTGTTGCTGGTCGCCGCCACGGTGCCCGCCCGGCTGCCGCAGGGGCGGTTCGCGGTGGGGCTGCAACTGGCGCTCTGGACGCTCGCGGTGCTTGTCGAGTACGTGGTCGGGTCCACCCTGGCCCGACGCTGGTGGGTGGTGGTCTCGGCCGGGCACTGGGCGGAACGGCACGCGCTGATGGTGCTTGTCGCGCTCGGCGAGTCGATCATCGCGCTCGGGCTCGGCCCGAAAAGCGGGCTGCCGTTGACCGGGCCGGTGGCGGTGGCCGCGCTGCTCGGCATCCTGATCGTGGCGGCGCTCTGGTGGGCGTACTTCGACACGCTTGCGTTCGCGCTTGAACAGGCGCTGCACCACGCCCGGGACCAGGCCGCCCGGCTGCGGCTGTCCCGCGCGGTCTACACGTTCCTGCACCTGCCGATGGTCACCGGCACCATCCTCTACGCGCTCGGTCTGAAGGACCTGCTGACCGAGGTGGCCGACGCGCCGACCCCGGACTGGGGGTGGCCGCTCGGCGGCTTCTGGGGCGGCGTCATCTTCGGCGGCGTCGCGCTCTATCTGCTCAGCATCGCCGGGTGCTGGTGGCTGGCGGTGCGCGAGGTGCACCGGCCGCTGCTTGTCACCGTGGCGGCGCTCGCCGTGGCCGGCCCGTTCGCGTTCCGGATCCCGGAGGTGGGCGCGCTCGGCGTGCTGGGGGTGCTCGCCGGCGCGGGCGTGGCCTGGGAGACCCGCAGCGAGGACGGCCGCCGGCGTCGGGTCCGGCGGCTGGCCCTGGAGGAGCAACTCGCCGCCGAGGCCGAGCAGAGCCGGTGGCGGCGGCAGCACCTGTGACGCGGGGCGTCGCCGGGTGCCGCTCCGCGCGGCCGTGCCCCGGGACGGTGGGGCACGGCCGGCGCGGCCTCGGGGCGCGTCACAATTCGGCGAGCGAGCCCTCGTACATCTTGTCGATCTCGCCGGCGAAGTTGGTCTCGACGCTGCGGCGCTTGATCTTCAGCGACGGGGTGACCTCGCCGTCGGCGATGGTGAGGTCACGGGGGAGGATCGTCACCTTTTTGATCGTCTCCCAGCGGTTGAGCTTGGCGTTCAGCTCGGCCACGTAGCCCTCGACCATCGCCTGCGCCTCCGGCGAGGTGACGATCGTGGTGTAGTCCCGCCCCTCCAACGGGGTGCCGGCGGCCCAGGCCTGGATCGCGTCCGGGTCCAGGGTGACGAGCATCGTGCAGTAGTTGCGGGCCTGCCCGATCACCACTGCCTGCGAGGTGTACGGGCAGACCGCCTTGAACACGCCCTCGATGTGCGACGGCGCGACGTACTTGCCGCCGGACGTCTTGACCAGATCCTTCTTCCGGTCGGTGATGCGCAGGTAGCCGTCGTCGTCGAGCGTGCCGATGTCGCCGCTGCGGAAGAAACCGTCCTCGGTGAACGCCGCCGCGGTCTCCTCGGGCAGGTTGTGGTAGCCGCGCATGACCGGACGGCCGCGGAGCAGGATCTCGCCGTCGGTGTCGATCCGGCACTCCAGGTCGCCCATGGCACGACCCACGCTGCCGATCTTGAGCCCGTCGGGCGGGTTGACGAACGCCCCGGCGCTGGTCTCGGTCAGGCCGTACCCCTCCGAGATGGGCAGGTTCGCGGCGGCGAAGAAGGTGGCGATCTCCTGGCTCAGCGGGGCCGCGCCGGAGACCAGCACCCGCATCCGGCCGCCGAGCCGGGCCTGGAGCTTGCTGAAGACCAGCTTCTCGGCGACCGCGTACTTCGCCCGCAGCCCGGCCGGGACCGGCTTGCCGGCCTGCTCCAGCGCGACCTTCTCCTTGCCGACCGCGACACCCCAGGCGAAGATCTTCGCCTTCGCGCCGCCGGCGCCCTGCGCCGTCGTCACCGCCTTGTTGTAGACCTTCTCGAAGACCCGGGGTGCGCCGCACATCAGCGTCGGCTGGACCACCCCGAGCAGCTCGACCAGCTTGTCCACCCGGCCGTCGACGTAGGTGGGCAGCCCGACGTGGGTGGCGCCGCAGAGCAGCGTCTTGCCGAACGAGTGGGACAGCGGCAGCCACAGGTACTGCAGGTCGTCGACGCGCAGCAGGCCCAGCTCGGCCTGCGCCACACCCTCCCAGCACCAGCCGCCGTGCAGCAGCTCCACGCCCTTGGGTCGGCCGGTGGTGCCCGAGGTGTAGATCAGGGTGGCCAGGTGGTCCGGACCGATGCCGCTGACGAGCGTGTCGACCAGGTCGGGCTCGGCCGCGAGCGCCGCCGCCCCGCGTTCCTCAAGCTCGGCCAGGCTGAGCTGGGGGACGCCGGCCGCCGGGTCGGGCGTGCCGTCGAGGAGCACCACGTGGGTGAGCGCCGGCAGCGCCGCGCCGGCGATCTTCGCCGCCTGGTCCGGGTTCTCCGCGAACAGCACCCGGGAGCCGGAGTCGGCGAGGATGTAGACCGCGTCGTCGGGCTCCGTGGTGGGGTAGACGGTGGTGGTGGCGCCGCCGGCGCACATGATGCCGAAGTCGGCGAGCACCCACTCCAGCCGCGTGTTGGCCAGGATCGCCACCGGGTCCTCAAGGCCCACACCGAGCCCGTGCAGCCCGGCCGCGATCGCCTTGGCGCGCTGCCCGACCTGCCCCCACGTCAACCAGACCGGACCCGGGTCGTCCTGGCCGGGGTGGGCGAACGCGTGCCGGTCGGGAGAGTCCGCCACGCGCTTGAGAAACATGTCGGATACGGAACGGTACGGTATGTCGAGAGCCATCGTGGGCGCCGCCTTCGGGGGTGGAGGGGCGTGACGGGGGTCACGCCGATCTGCGGTTACCGAAGGGTATTGCCTGTACCGGGGCAGCGGCTAGCCCCGGGATCAGGTATAGCGGGCGGCGGCGCGGGACCAGTCGTACGTGGCCCGGATCCAGTCCCGCCGGGTGGCCAGGAACGCCCGCACCCCGTCGTCGGCCCCGGCGACGAGCGCCGCGTCCCGTTCCGTGTACGCCGCGAGCGCCGCGTTGAACCGGGCCGCCGCCGCGCGCAGCGCCGCCTCCTCGCCCTGCCCGGTCTCGCCGGCGATCGTGGTGACCAGGTTGTGCGCCGTCGGAGCGCCGCCGCGTTCCTTGGCGTAGGAGAACAGGTCGTTGCACCAGCAGACCAGGTCGGTGGCGAGCGCGTCCAGCACGACAAGCGCCGGATCGGCCCGGCTCGCCGATCCGGGTCGCGCCGGGTGGGCCAGGTCGGTCACCGTGAAGCTGGGCCGTACGCCGCCGGTGTGCCGGCGCATCTGCACGTACTCGGCCACCCCGGGCACCCGGCGGCGCTCCCGGTTGGCGGCCTCCCAGAGCAGCGCCAGCAGGTATTCGCGCAACTGGCTGACCAGGCGCAGCAGCAGCGCGGGCCGCTGCGCCTCGCGGGCCCGCCGGCACAGGTCGTGTAGGCCGACGGCGAGCGGACCCCCGCCGGTCGGGCCGGACGGCGCCGGGTCGCCGAGCCGGTCGAGCACGGTCAGCAACGCGGCCACGGTGGGCGCGAGCCGGACCGGGTCGGTGCCCAGCCCGTCGTCGTCGCAGGCGTCGTCCACCACGAACAGCCAGTTGATCAGGTCGGTGAGCAGGCGCAGGCCGCCGGGGGACGCCTCCGGGCAGGCCCGTCCGGCAAGCTCGGCGGCGTGGGCGCCGGCCAGCCGGTCCTGCCCGGCCGGGTCGTCGACCAGGCCGAGGCCACGAGCCCAGTCGGCACTCTCCGCGGCGACCCGTTCGACGGCGGGGTGCCGCCGCGCCGGAAAGGGCGGCTCGTGCAGTGCGGAGACCGCGAAGCCATGCATCCGTGCCCCCTGTCCGCCGCCCGTGGGGCCGGGCGGCGGGCAGGAGCGTACGGCAGAATTTGGTCGGGGATCATCATTCGATATGCATTTTTCACCATAGGCCGGTCACCGGTCGCTCACGCTAGGTCAGAAGCCCAGCTCGGCGGCGCGCAGGCGGTGCGCGGCCCCGGTCGGGCCGTCCACCTGGACCCGGGCCACCCGCTGCCGGCCGGTCAGGAACAGAACCAGCTCGCCCGGCGCGCCCACCAGGCGCAGCCGCTCACCGCCCCGCCCGCCCCGTACCTCGCCGTGGCCGGGCGCCTGCACCAGCACCTCGGCCGGGAAGCGTCGCAGCGCCATCGGGGCCAGCAGGGCGACCCGCTTCCACAGCACCGCCTGCTGCCCGGCCGGAAGGTCGCGCGGGCGCCAGCCGGACCGGGCCCGGCGCACGTCCTCGTGGTGGATGAAGAACTCCAGGCCGTTCGCCAGCTCGTCGGTGAGCGGGTTGCTCACCGGGCTCCACAGCGGCGGGCGGCGGACCCGGGCGACCAGGTCGGCGTACGGGCCGGCGGCGATCCGGCGGCGGACCGCCTCCCCGTGGCCCCGCAACGGCGGCAGCAGGATCCCGCCGGCCGCGTCCGGCCGGCGCTCCCGCACCAGCAGGTGCGCCGCCAGGTCACGGGTGGTCCACCCCTCGTTGACCGTCGGCGCGTCCGGTCCCAGTTCCAGCATCAGGTCGGCGAGCGCTTCGCGCTCCGCTCGGGCGTACCGCGGCATGGCCCGATCGTAGGCCCGTCCGGGCGGATCGGCGCGCGGTAACCGGCGCGGTGGCGGTGGCCGGCGGGTCACCGCCCGCCACCGGTCGGTGGTCCGTGGGAACGTGACGGCGGACATACGCGAGCGGGTCGGCGGCGGCGGCGGCGAGCGGTAAGGATGGGGGAGAAAATTGCGGCTTACGGCGGGGGCGAGCGTGGCGAGCGGGACAAGTCGGGACGTGCTCGGCCGAGGGCTGCAGGTGCTCGGCCGGGCGATCCGGGAACAACCACGGATCTTCGCGGTCGCGGTCACCGGCAGCGTGCTCTTCGGCCTCCTCGTGATCGTCAGCGCGTACGTGATCGGCGCGGTGGTCGGCGAGGTGGTGGTGCCCGCGGTCGAGCGCGGCGCGGTGGCCGGCGGCACCCTCGCGCTCGCCGCGGCGGCGCTGTTCGGGATCAGCGTGCTGCGGGTGGTCGGCATCTTCGGCCGGCGGCTCGGCGCCGGCTACATGCAGTACCGGCTCCAGGCCGCCTACCGCCGCCGGGTCACCCGTCGCTACCTCGACCTGCCGCTGGCCTGGCACCACCGCAACTCCACCGGCACGTTGCTGTCGAACGCCAACTCGGACGTGGAGGCCGCCTGGTATCCGATCGCGCCGCTGCCGTTCGCGGTCGGCACGCTCGTGATGCTTGTCGGTGCGGTGGCGTCGCTGTTCCTCACCGACTGGGCGCTCGCCCTGGTCGGCCTCGCCGTCTTCCCCGCGCTGTTCGCGCTCAACGTGGTCTACTCCCGCCGGATGGCGCCCCGGCAGGCCCGGGCCCAGCGGCTGCGGGCCGAGGTCAGCGGCATCGCGCACGAGAGCTTCGACGGCGCGCTGGTGGTCAAGACCATGGGCCGCGAGTCGCAGGAGACGGCCCGCTTCGCCGCCCGCGCCGGCGAGCTGCGGGACGCGCTGATCTCCGTCGGCCGGCTGCGCGGCGTCTTCGACCCGATGCTGGAGACGCTGCCCAGCCTCGGCACGCTCGCCGTGCTCGTGGTCGGCGCGGTCCGGCTCCGCCAGGGCGCGATCACGGTGACCGAGCTGGTGAGCGTCGCGTTCCTGTTCACCGTGCTGGCGTTCCCGGTGCGGGCGATCGGCTGGGTGCTGGCCGAGCTGCCGCGCAGCGTCGCCGGCTGGGACCGGGTCCGCCGGGTGCTCGACGCCACGGGCGAGATGCCGTACGGCGACGTGACGCTCGACCCGGCCACCCGGACGCCCGCCACGCTCGGCTTCGCCGACGTCCACTTCGGGTACGAGCCGGCCGAGGCGCACCTGCCCGGCGCCGAGGTGCTCGGCGCGGTGACGTTCACCGTGCCGGCCGGAAAGACGGTCGCGCTGGTCGGGCCGACCGGCGCCGGCAAGTCCACCATCGCGTCGCTTGCCGTGCGCCTGGTCGACCCGCGTACCGGCCGGGTCAGCCTGGACGGCGTCGACGTGCGCGAGCTGACCGCCGCCTCGCTCGCCGCCACGGTGGCGCTCGTGGCCCAGGTGCCGTTCGTCTTCGACGACACCGTCCGGGCCAACATCACCCTCGACCGGGCCGGCATCGGCGACGACGAGGTGTGGGCGGCGCTGCGGCTGGCCGAGGCGGACGGCTTCGTCGCCGCCCTCCCGAACGGGCTGGACACCATGGTCGGCGAACGGGGCACGTCGCTCTCCGGCGGGCAGCGGCAGCGGCTCACGCTGGCCCGGGCGCTCGCCGGCCGGCCCCGCCTGCTGGTGCTCGACGACGCCACAAGCGCCGTTGACCCGCGCGTCGAGGCCGCCATCCTGGCCGGCCTGCGTGCCCCGACGGACGGTGGCGCGCCCGCGTCGATCCTGGTGGTCGCCTACCGGCGGGCCACCATCGCGCTCGCCGACGAGGTGATCTACGTGGAGCAGGGCCGGGTGGTGGCCCGCGGCACCCACCCCGAGCTGCTGGCCACCGTGCCCGGTTACGCCGACCTGGTCACCGCGTACGAGCAGGCCGAGCAGGAGCGCGAGCAGAACCGCACGTACGACGAGGTCACGCCGATGACCTCCGGCCTGGAGATGGAGGTGGACCGGTGAGCGCTGCCGCTGCCGAGGCGCGGACCGAGACGACCTGGGGGACGCTGCGGCGAGGGCTGGCGCTCTCCCCGGAGCTGAAGACCGGGCTCGCCACCACGCTGGCGCTGGCGCTGGTCTACATGGTCGGCCGGGTGGCCGTGCCGGTGGCGGTGCAGCGCGGCATCGACCACGGCATCGTCGGCGGGCTCGACCTGAACGTCATCTCGCTGACCGTGGCGGTCACCGTCGCGGTGCTCGTGGTCACCACCACCTGCGGCTACCTGATGATGCGCCGGCTGTTCACGGTGAGCGAGACCGCCCTGGCCGGCGTACGCACCCGCGCGTTCCGGCACGTGCACGACCTGTCCATGCTGCACCAGCAGTCCGAGCGGCGCGGGTCGCTCGTCTCCCGGGTCACGAGCGACGTCGACCAGATCACCCAGTTCCTCCAGTGGGGCGGGGTGATCCTCCTCGTCAACCTGGGCCAACTGGTGGTCACCACCGCGGTGATGCTCGCGTACTCCTGGCAGTTGACGCTCGTGGTGCTCGTCGCGTTCGCGCCGGCGGTGCTCGTCATCCGGCAGCTCCAACGCCGGCTCGCCGGGGCGTACGGGCTGGTCCGGCAGCGGACCGGCACACTGCTCGGCGCGATCGGCGAGAGCGTGGTGGGCGCGCCGGTGATCCGGGCGTACGGGATCGCCGGGCGCACCGCCCGGCGGCTGGACGCGGCGATCGACGGGCAGCGGGTGGCCCAGCAGCGGGCGATCCGGATCAGCATCCTGGGCAGCTCGGTCGGCGAGCTGGCCGCCGGCCTGGCGCTGGCCGGCGTGGTGGTGGTCGGGGTGAGCCTCGGCGTCGACCGCACGCTGTCGGTCGGCCAGCTCACCGCGTTCCTGTTCCTGGTCACGCTCTTCATCCAGCCGGTGCAGATCGCCACCGAGGTGCTCAACGAGGCGCAGAACGCGATCGCCGGCTGGCGCCGGGTGCTCGACGTGCTCGACGTCGAACCGGACGTCGCCGACCCGGGCGAGCAGGGGCGGGGGCTGCCGGCCGGTCCGCTCGACGTCCGCTTCGCCGGCGTGACGTTCGCCTACCCGGGCGGGCCGCCGGTGCTGCACGGCGTGACGCTCGACATCCCGGCGAAGAGCCGGGTGGCAGTGGTGGGCGAGACCGGCAGCGGCAAGACCACGTTCGCGAAGCTGCTGACCCGGCTGATGGACCCGACCGAGGGCGAGGTGCTGCTCTCCGGCGTCGACCTGCGCCAGGTGCGCTTCGACTCGCTGCGCGCCCGGGTGGTGATGGTGCCGCAGGACGGCTTCCTGTTCGACACCACGGTCGGGGAGAATGTGCGCTTCGCCCGGCCGGAGCTGACCGACGCGCGACTCACCGCCGCCTTCACCGAGCTGGGCCTGGCCGACTGGCTGGACGGGCTGCCGGCCGGGCTGGACACCCCGGTCGGTGAGCGGGGCGAGGCGCTGAGCGTGGGCGAGCGGCAGCTCGTGGCGCTGGCCCGCGCGTACGTGGCGGACCCGGACCTGCTGGTGCTCGACGAGGCGACGAGCGCGGTCGACCCGGCCACCGAGGTCCGGCTCCAGCGCACGCTTGACGCGGTCACCCGGGGGCGCACCACGCTCGCCATCGCGCACCGGCTCTCCACCGCCCAGGCGGCCGACGAGGTGATCGTGGTGGACCGGGGCCGGATCGTCCAGCGTGGCCCGCACGAGGAGCTGGTCCGCGACACCGACTCGGTCTACGCCCTGCTCTACGCCTCCTGGCTGGAGCAGACCCGCTGACCCCGCCGCCGGCCCGTCAGCCGGTGGCCAGCGGGCCGGTGAGGTAGCGCTGCACGGTCGGGCCGATGGTGGCGGCCAGGGTGTCCGGGGAGGCGGACGCGACAGGTTCCAGGCGGATCACGTAGCGCATCATGGCCAGGCCGGCGATCTGGGTGGCGACAAGCGCGCCCCGCAGCGGCGCCTCGGCCGGGTCCAGGTCGAGCTGGTCGAGGACCCGACGCAGGATCTGGGTGGTCAGGAACTCGCGCAGCAGGCGGGCGGTCCACGTGTTGCTCATCGCGGACCGCAGCAGGGCCACCGCGGCGGCGCCGGCCGGGGAGTCCCACACGGCCAGGAACGTGCGGACCAGCCGCTCGCCGACCTCGCCCGTGCCGCCCGCCAGCACCCGCGGCACCAGCTCGGCCGGGTCGATCGGGATCGCCATGGCGGCCCGGAACAGCTCCTCCTTGGCGCCGAAGTAGTGGTGCACGAGCGCCGGGTCCACACCGGCGGCGGCGGCGACCGCCCGGATCGGGGTGGCGTCGTAGCCACGTTCGGCGAACGCGGTCCGGGCCGCCGCGAGGATCGCCTCCCGGGTGTCCGGGTTGCCGGGCCGCCGCCCGCTGCGGCGCGGGTTCGCCGGGTGCGGCGGCTCGGTGTCGCCGCGCGGGCTCATCCGCTGCGCCGGCGCAGCGTCGCGGCGGCCAGCACCAGCGCGACAAGCGCCGCCCCGGCCACGATCGCCACGTCGCGCCACATGGTGCCGGTCGGTTCGGCGTGCGCGCCGACCTCCTGGAGGGCCTCGACCGCGTACGACAGCGGCAGCACGTCGCTCACCGCCTGGAGCCACCCGGCCATCTGGCCGCGCGGCACGAACAGCCCGCAGAGCAGCAGTTGCGGGGCGACCACCACCGGCATGAACTGCACCGCCTGGAACTCGGTGCGGGCGAACGCCGAGCAGAACAGGCCGAGCGCCACGGCCAGCACCGCGTTCACCCCGGCGATCAGGACGACGAGCCACGGGCTGCCGGCGGTGTCCAGGCCGAACACCAGGTAGGCCACGAGCGAGGCGACCGTGGACTGGAGCACCCCGGCCAGGCCGAACGCGATGCCGTAGCCGAAGAGCAGGTCGAGCTTGCCCAGCGGCGTGGTGAGCAGCCGTTCCAGCGTCCCGGTGGTGCGCTCGCGGAGCATGGCGATGCTTGTCACCAGGAACATGATGATGAACGGGAAGAAGCCCAGCATGATCAGCGCGACCCGGTCGAACGTGCTCGGCGCGCCGGGCGGGGTGGGCTGGTCGACGTACATGAAGTAGACGAGCGTGAGCAGCGCGGCCGGCACCAGGAGGAGCAGCGCCACGGTGCGCCGGTCGTGCCGGAGCTGGCGCAGGATCCGCCCGGTCGTGGCGGCCAGGATCCGGCCGTTCATGCGGCGTCCTCCTGCTCGGCGTCGCGGATGAGGCGCAGGAACGCCTCCTCCAGGTCGTCCACGCCGGTGGTGGCGCGGACCGCGGCCGGGGTGTCGTCGGCGATCAGCCGACCCTCGCGGATCAGCAGCAACCGGTCGCAGCGGGCCGCCTCGTCCATCACGTGGCTGGAGACCAGCAACGTGGTGCCGGCGGCGGCCATGGCGTGGAACCTGGCCCACAGGTCGGCCCGCAACACCGGGTCCTGACCGACCGTGGGTTCGTCGAGGACGACCAGCTCCGGGTCGCCGACCAGGGCGCAGGCGAGCGAGGCGCGGCTGCGCTGGCCGCCGGAGAGCGTGCCGACCAGTTGGTCCGCGGCGGCGGCCAGGCCGACGTCGGTGACCGCGCGGTCGGCCTCGGCGCGGCCCCGGCCCTGGAGGACGGCGAAGTAGCGGGCGTTCTCCCGGACCGTGAGGTCGGCGTAGACGCTCGGCGCCTGCGTCAGGTAGCCCACCCGGTGGCGCAGCTCGGCCGAGCCGGCGGGCCGGCCGAGCACGTCGACCGTGCCGGCGTCGATGGTCTGCACGCCGACCACGGCACGCATCAGTGTGGTCTTGCCGCTGCCGCTGGGCCCGAGCAGCCCGGTGACCGTGCCCCGGGGCACGTCGCAGCTGATGCCGTGCAGCACCCGCCGTCCGCCCCGGTCGACCACCAGGCCACGGACCGACACCGCGTCGTCCATGTCCGCCTCCAACAATTCATCAACCAATGAAATCAACGCTAGATGAATTTCCCCGACCGCGCAATGGTGGTTGACTTCGAGTGGACTCGAACTGGGACCCTGGAGCGGTGGACATCGGTATCCGGGAGAAGAGTGTCAGCGTCGGCGAGGCGGCCGAGCGGGTCGGCCTGACCACCTACACGCTGCGCTGGTACGAGCAGGAGGGGCTTGTCGCCCCGGTCGGGCGGGACTCCGCCGGGCGTCGGCGCTACACCGAGGCGGACGTCAACTGGCTGTTCCTGCTCACCCGACTACGCCGCACCGGCATGCCGGTGCGCGACATGCGCCGCTACGCCGAGCTGGCCCGGCAGGGGGACCGCACGCTCGGCGCGCGGCGGGCGCTGTTCGAGGCGCACCGGGCCCGGGTGCTCGCCCGGATGGCCGAGCTGACCGAGGATCTGACAATCCTCGACCACAAGATCGACGCGTACCGGCGGGCCGAGGAGGAACTGGGCTGAGCGTGCGGGAGAATAGTCAACCGTGCCCGCCTCTGACGCGCCGGTGACCGGCCCCCCCGCCCGCCCCTCCCGGCTCGACCCGGCCATCGCCGCCAAGCTCCGGCGTGGCCCGGACGGCCTGGTCGCCGCCGTGGTCCGCGCCCACGACTCCGGTGAGGTGCTGATGGTCGCCTGGATGGACGACGAGGCGCTGCACCGCACGCTCACCACCGGCCGGGCCACCTACTGGTCGCGCAGCCGGGCCGAATACTGGGTCAAGGGCGCCACCTCCGGCCACCACCAGTACGTCCGCTCCGTCGCGCTCGACTGCGACGGCGACGCGCTGCTGGTGAGCGTGGAGCAGGTCGGGGCGGCCTGCCACACCGGGCACCGCACCTGCTTCCACACCGACCTGCCGGTCAGCTCGCCGGAGGTGACCCCGTGACCGACGGCGTGGTCACCCCGGACCGGTCCGCCTTCGCCGAGCTGGCCGACCGCTGGCGGGTCGTGCCGGTCACCCGGCGGCTGCTCGCGGACGCGGAGACCCCGGTCGGCGTCTACCGCAAGCTCGCCGGTGGCCCCGGCACCTTCCTGCTGGAATCCGCCGAGCAGGGCGTCGGCGCGGCAGGTACGGCCTGGTCGCGCTACTCGTTCATCGGCGTCCGCAGCGGCGCCACACTCACCGAGCGGGCCGGCGAGGCGTGCTGGACCGGCACACCGCCGGCCGGCGTGCCCACCTCCGGCGACCCGGTCACGGTGCTCCGGGAGACCGTCGCCGCGCTCGCCGGCCCGGCCTGGGACCCGGCCGGCGACCTGCCGCCGCTCACCGGCGGCCTGGTCGGCTACCTCGGCTACGACCTGGTCCGCCGGTTCGAGCGGCTGCCGGAGCTGACCGAGGACGAGCTGGACGTGCCCGAGCTGGGCATGATGCTCGCCACCGACCTGGTGGTGCTCGACCACTACGAGGGCTCGGCGATCCTGGTCGCCAACGCCGTGCTGCCGCCGCCGGACGCGGCCGACCGGCCGGAGCGGGTGGCCGCCGCGTACCACCACGCGGTGGGCCGCCTGGACGCGATGACGACCGCCCTGTCCCGACCGATCCCGCCCATGGTCGCCACGGTCGACCGCCCCGGCGTCGGCGAGGTGGTCAGCCGCACCCCCGAGGGCGGATATCCCAAGGCGGTGGAGGCGGCCAAGGAGGCGATCCGGGCCGGCGAGTGCTTCCAGATCGTCCTCAGCCAGCGCTTCGAGCGGGCCACCGACGCCGACCCACTCGACGTCTACCGGGTGCTGCGCACCACGAATCCCAGCCCGTACATGTACCTGCTGCGCTTCGACGGCTTCGACATCGTCGGCTCGTCACCGGAGGCGCACCTCAAGGTCGGCGCCGGGCCGGACGGCCGCCGTCGGGCGCTGCTGCACCCGATCGCCGGCACCCGGCCGCGCGGTGGCTCGGCCGAGTCGGACGCCCGGCTCGCCGCCGAGCTGCTCGCCGACCCGAAGGAGCGCGCCGAGCACGTCATGCTCGTCGACCTGGGCCGCAACGACCTGGGCCGGGTCTGCCGGCCGGGCACCGTCGAGGTGCCGGAGTTCGCCACCATCGAGCGCTACAGCCACGTCATGCACATCGTCTCCACGGTGGTCGGCGAGCTGCGCGACGACCGCAGCGCGTTCGACGCGCTGGCCGCGACGTTCCCGGCCGGCACGCTCAGCGGCGCGCCGAAGGTGCGCGCCATGGAGATCATCGAGGAGCTGGAGCCGGTCCGCCGCGGCGTCTACGGCGGCACCGTCGGCTACTTCGCCTTCGGTGGCGACCTGGACATGGCGATCGCGATCCGGACCGCGCTGATCCGCGACGGCCGGGCCTACGTGCAGGCCGGCGCCGGAGTGGTGGCCGACTCCGATCCGGCCGCGGAGGACCAGGAGACCCGGAACAAGGCCGCCGCGGTGCTCGCCGCGATCGCCGCCGCCGAGACACTGCGGCCGGCCCGATGAGCGTGCCCGACACCGCCGTGGCCGGCCCGCCCGCCGTCCGTGGCCGGCGCGATCTGGCGTACGCGGTGCTGCTCTGCCTGGCCGGCGCGGGCCTGGCCGCCTGGGCGGTGACCCGCGCCTGGTCGGTGGAGCTGACCACCCGCGGCTCCCTGCCGCCCGGGGAGCGGACCCGCACCGGCGCGGAGCTGCTGCCCTGGGTGTCGGCGCTTGCCTACGTCGGGCTGGCCGGCGGCGGCGCGGTGCTGGCGACCCGGGGGCGGCTGCGCCGGCTGCTGGGCGCGCTGCTGGCCGGCGTCGGGCTGGCCGTGACGCTCGGCGGCGGCGTCGGCCTCACCGAGGCCGGGGTGAGCCGGCACTGGCCGGCGCTGGTGCTGGCCGGCGGGCTGGCCCTGGCGGCCGGTGGGGCGCTGACCGGGTGGCGCGGCGGCGACTGGCCGGCGATGGGCGCCCGCTACGAGCGGCGGTCCGGGTCGACCGGGCCCGCCGACGCCGACCGGCCGGCCGTCGAACGGGGCACCCGCGACGCCTGGGACGCGCTGGACCGGGGCGAGGATCCGACGGTCAGCTGACCGGCTGGGCCTCGCGCGCGTCGCGGCGTTCCCGGGCCGCGGCCCGGGCCGCGGCCAGCTCGGAGACCAGCCGTTCCAGTTCGCGGCGGTGCTCGGCCCGGGCCCGGTCGGCGCAGACCGCCTCCCAGGCGTTGCCCTGGGCGGTACGCGTGCGGCCGTCACCGGCCACGGCGCGTTCGAGCGTGTGCACCACGCCGACGGCGAGTGAGGCGACGGTCCGGGAGATGGTGGTCAACCCGATGTTCTGGTGCGGCCCGTTGGCGCTCATGATTCACCCCGCGCGAGATCGTTGGTGACGGTCGGCAGCCGCCTCGTCGAGTCTGCCCTGCGACGATGCTGCCGGGCTCACGTTTCGTCGCCGTGAAGCACAGGTCAACGGTCCGGCGGTGGGAGCGACCTGGGCAGAGGCGGAAGTCCTTGACCTTGGTCACAGCGGGGTGGACGCCGGCATGCGGCCCGGGGCCGGCCGTGGTGAGATAGGGCATGTGCGGCGGTCGATGTGTGTGGTGGCGCTGCGTGACACCGTGTTCACCACAAGTCGGCCATCATGCCACAGCCCATCTGGTGAGGTGCGCCATACCCCCCGGCATGTGTCGCCAGGTGGCGCCCCCTAGCATCGGCCCATGACGCCCGGAGAGGGGAGTCCGTTGGTGACTGCTGAGCATGCGCACGCGGAGGGGGACGACGCCGGAGCGGCGCCGTCCGCAGGCGTGCTCGACGAGATCCTGGCCGGCGTGCGCGAGGACGTGGCCCGGCGGCAGGAGCAGATCCCGCTGGAGCGGATCCGCGAGCTGGCCGCCGCCGCGCCGCCACCACTCGACGCGTACGCGGCGCTGCGCCGACCCGGCGTGGCAGTGATCGCCGAGGTGAAGCGCTCGTCGCCGTCCAAGGGGCGGCTGGCCGAGATCGCCGACCCGGCGGACCTCGCCGGCGACTACGCGGCCGGCGGCGCGCGGGCGATCAGCGTGCTGACCGAGGGCCGCTGGTTCGGCGGGTCGCTCGACGACCTGGCCGCCGTGCGGGCCGCGGTGAACGTGCCGGTGCTGCGCAAGGACTTCGTCGTCTCCAGCTACCAGGTGCACGAGGCCCGCGCGCACGGCGCCGACCTGGTGCTGCTGATCGTCGCCGCGCTGGAACAGAACGCGCTCGTCGGGCTGCTGGAGCGGATCGAGTCGCTGGGCATGACCGCGCTCGTCGAGGTGCACACCGAGGAAGAGGCGGACCGGGCCATGGAGGCCGGCGCGCAGGTGATCGGCGTCAACGCCCGCGACCTGCGGACCCTGGAGGTCGACCGCTCGGTGTTCGAGCGGATCGCCCCCGGCCTGCCGAGTCGCGTCGTCAAGATCGCCGAGTCGGGCGTGCGCGGGCCGCACGACCTGATCCGGTACGCCTCGGCCGGCGCCGACGCCGTCCTGGTGGGCGAGGGCCTGGTCACCCAGAAGAGCCCCCGCGAGGCCGTCGCCGAGCTGGTCAACGCCGGCAACCACCCGGCCACGCCCCGTCCGGTGCGCTGACCCGCGCCGGGTTACCCGACCGAGAGGACGCCCGCGATGAGCGCCGCAGACGCAGCCGGCCAGCTTCCCGACGCCGCCGGCCACTTCGGCCGGTTCGGCGGCCGGTTCGTCCCCGAGGCGCTCGTCGCCGCGCTCGACGAGCTGGACGCGGCGTACCGGAAGGCGATGGGCGACGAGGAGTTCCTGGCCGAGTTCGACGCCCTGCTGCGCGACTACGCCGGCACCCCCTCCGAGCTGTACGAGGCCCGGCGGCTCTCCGCACAGCTCGGGGCGCGGATCCTGCTCAAGCGGGAGGACCTCAACCACACCGGCGCCCACAAGGTCCGCAACGTGCTCGGCCAGGCGCTGCTCACCCGGCGGATGGGCAAGCGGCGGGTGATCGCGGAGACCGGCGCCGGCCAGCACGGCGTGGCCACCGCGACCGCAGCCGCCCTGTTCGACCTCGAGTGCGTGGTCTACATGGGTGAGGTGGACACCGAGCGGCAGGCGCTCAACGTGGCCCGGATGCGGATGCTCGGCGCCACAGTCGTCCCGGTGACCGCCGGTTCGCGCACGCTCAAGGACGCGATGAACGAGGCGATGCGGGACTGGGTCGCCAACGTCGACGACACCCACTACCTGATCGGCACCGCCGCCGGGCCGCACCCGTTCCCCGAGATGGTCCGCGACTTCGTCCGCGGCATCGGGGTGGAGGCCCGCCAGCAGTGCCTGGATCTGACCGGCGCGCTGCCGGACGCGGTCGCGGCCTGCGTCGGCGGCGGCTCCAACGCGCTCGGCATCTTCCACGCCTTCATCCCCGACGCCGGGGTGCGGCTCTACGGCTTCGAGGCCGGCGGCGAGGGCGTGACGACCGGCCGGCACGCCGCAAGCATCACCGGCGGCTCGGCGGGCGTGCTGCACGGCACCCGCACGTACGTGCTGCAGAACGCCGACGGGCAGACGATTGAGTCGCACTCGATCTCGGCCGGCCTGGACTACCCGGGCGTCGGGCCGGAGCACGCCTGGCTGCACGACGCCGGCCGGGCCACCTACCTGCCGGTCGACGACGCCGAGGCGATGGCCGCGTTCGAGCTGCTCTGCCGCACCGAGGGCGTGATCCCGGCGATCGAGAGCGCGCACGCGCTCGCCGGCGCCCGCCGGATCGCCCCGCAGCTCGCCGCCGAGCTGGGCCGCGAGCCGGTGATCGTGGTGAACCTCTCCGGTCGGGGCGACAAGGACGTGCACACCGCCGGGGCCTACTTCGGCATCCTCGACAAGGAGTGACAGCGTGAGCCGCATCGGGGTCGCCTTCGACAAGGCCCGCGCCGACGGACGGGCCGTGCTTGTCGGCTGCATGCCGGCCGGCTTCCCGACCGTCGAGGGCAGCATCGCCGCCATGACCGCCATGGTCGAGGCGGGCGTCGACGTCATCGAGGTCGAGATCCCCTACTCCGATCCGGTGATGGACGGCCCGGTCATCCAGAAGGCGAGCGACATCGCGCTGGCCGGCGGCGTACGCACCGCCGACGCGCTGCGCGTGGTCGAGGCGGTCGCCGCCACCGGGGCCCAGGTGGTCACGATGACCTACTGGAACCCGATCGAGCAGTACGGCGTGGACGCGTTCGCCCGGGACATGGCCGCGGCCGGCGGCACCGGGCTCATCACGCCGGACCTGATCCCCGACGAGGCCGCCGAGTGGCTCGCCGCCTCCGACGCGCACGGCCTCGACCGGACGTTCCTGGTGTCGCCGTCCTCCACCGACGCGCGGCTGCGGATGACCGTCGAGCACTGCCGCGGCTTCGTCTACGCCACCGCGATCATGGGCGTCACCGGTGCCCGCGCGCAGACCTCCGAGGCGGCGCCGGTCCTGGTCTCCCGGCTGCGCGAGATCACCGACCTGCCGGTCGGGGTCGGGCTGGGCGTGGGGACCGGCGCGCAGGCCGCCACCGTGGCCGGCTACGCCGACGCGGTGATCGTGGGCAGCGCGCTGGTCCGGTGCGTGCTTGACGCGCCGGACCAGGCCGCCGGGCTGACCGCCCTGCGCAGGCTCAGCGCCGAACTCGCCGAGGGCGTCCGCAACCCCGCTCGCTGACCTCGTCCCGGCCTTCCGCGCGCCGGCGGACCGGATACGGGTTCCCTGCCTACAAACGTGATGACGTGAATGACTCAGGAGGCGCCAGTCCACCCCGGCTCGCGCTGAGTCATCCGTGCCATCAAGTTTGTAGGCAACGTGAGGGCACCGGTGGTGGACGTTGTGTCGACGACCGGACCGCGGATGGAACTCGGTGGCCGGCTGGAGGCCGGGGCGACCGGCCGGGGGAGTGGACCGGCGGAGCGGACCGGGGTGCCGCGCACACGGTCCGCACCGGTACCGTGTGCATCCGTGACCCTCGCCCCGATGACTTCACTGGCGGCCATGCCCAGCCCCAGCACCGCCGTCTGGCAGCTCGGTCCGGTTCCGATCCGGGCGTACGCGCTCTGCATCATCCTCGGCATCGTGGTGGCCTGCGTGGTCACCGAGTACCGGTTGCGCCGCCGTGGCGTCGCGCCGGGCGCCGTGCTCGACATCGCCGTCTGGGCGGTGCCGACCGGGATCATCGGCGCCCGGATCTACCACGTGATCACCTCGCCGGAGAAATACTTCGGCGCCGACGGCCAGCCGCTCAAGGCGTTCGCCATCTGGGAGGGTGGTCTCGGCATCTGGGGCGCGGTGGCCGGTGGCGCGGTCGGCGCCTGGATCGCCGCCCGGCAGCTCGGCATCCCGCTCACCGTGGTGGCCGACGCGCTGGCCCCGGGCATGCCGCTGGCGCAGGCGGTGGGCCGGCTCGGCAACTGGTTCAACAACGAGCTGTACGGCGGCCGGACCACCCTGCCGTGGGGTCTCGAGGTGCACGTGATGGACCCGGACAATCCGGGGCACGCGCTGCGTGACGACGCCGGCAGCCCGGTCCTGCAACCGGGGCTCTACCACCCGACGTTCCTCTACGAGTTGATCTGGAACGTCGGCGTCGCCGCGCTGGTGCTGATCCTCGACCGGAAGCTGCGGCTGGGCCGGGGCCGGGCCTTCGCGCTCTACGTGATGGGCTACACGGCGGGCCGGTTCTGGATCGAGCTGATGCGCACCGACGAGGCCAACCACATCCTCGGCGTCCGGCTCAACGTCTGGACCGCCGTGCTCGTCTTCCTCGGCGCGCTCGCCTACTTCCTCCGCGCCCACGGTCCGCGGGAATACCTCGTCCCGCTGGGCGAGCCGGCGGCGCCGGTGACGCCGGGTGGCGACGTGTCCCAGGTCGACCTCTCCGGCCGGGAGGCCGCGGCGGCGACGGTGGCGCCCGAGGGCTACCGGGTGGTGACCGAGGAGCAGTTTCGCGCGTACCGGGAAACCGGCGCACTGCCCCCGGCGGAGCCGGCGGCGACCGACGGCCCCACGACCGACGCTCCCGCAGCCGGCGACGCCGCGACCGACCGTGCCACGACGGCCGAGGTCGACGGCATGGCCGATGTCGAGCGGGCCGACGTCGAGCGGGCCGACTCGGGCCGGGCGGACGCCGGCGGGCGGCCGGCGGACCGGGACAGCTGAGCGGGGGCGTCATGCGCAGCGCGGTGGTGGTCGGCGCCGGCCTCGGCGGGATGGCGACGGCCGGCGTGCTGGCCCGCTCCGGGTGGCGGGTCACGCTGCTGGAACGCGCCGACCGGATCCGGCCGGAGGCGACCGCCGTGGTGCTCTGGCCGAACGGGGTACGCGCGCTGCGCGCCCTCGGCCTCGGCGACGGGCTGGACGCGATCGCCACGCCGCTGCCCGACGGGGGGATCCGCCGTCCGGACGGGCAGTGGCTTGTGCAACCCCGCCCGACCCCGGCCGACCGGATGCCTGTGGTGGTGCACCGGGAGGACCTGCACGACGCGCTCATCGCCGGGCTGGGCGAGCAGGTGGAGCTGCGCACCGGGGTGAGCGTGCGGAGCGTACGCGCGGTGGCCGGCGAGCGACCCGCGGTGGGTGACGGCCGGCACACGTTCGAAGCCGACCTGGTGGTGGCCGCCGACGGCACGGACAGCGAGATCCGGCGGCAGCTCGCCCCGGAGACCGCGGTGGTGAGTTCCGGTTGCGCCGCCTGGCGGGCGGTCATCCCCTGGTACCAAGCCCCGCAACTGCCCGACGACCAGCCGGTGCACGGCGAGACGCTCGGCGCCGGCTACCGGTTCGTGGCCGCGTCGCTCGGCGAGCGCGGCGCCGCCGGCGCCTCCCGCCGGGGCGGTATCTACTGGGTGGCCACCGCCGCGGGCGCGCCCCGCCCCGAGCCGCCGGAGATCCAACTCGCCCTGCTCAAGCGTTGGTTCGCGGGCTGGCCCGCGCCGATCGCCACGCTGCTGGAGGCGACCGACCCGGCCGACGTGGTGCAGCAGGAGGTACGCGAGCTGCGCCCGCTGCCCCGGTCGTACGGCGTTCCGGCCGGCCCGGGCGGCGTGGTGCTGCTCGGCGACGCCGCGCACGCCATGCCGCCGCACCTCGGGCAGGGCGCCTGCCTCGCGTTCGAGGACGCGGCCACGCTCGCCGTGCTGCTGCGCGAGTCGCGGCTGCCGGACGCGGTGACCGCCTACGACCGGCTGCGCCGGCCCCGCGCGGCCACCATGGTCCGGCAGACCCGCCGGATGTCGGCGGTGCTCCAGACCCGGGGGCGGCTGGCGCTGCGCGCCCGGGACGCCGCGCTGGGCACGATCAGCCCGCGGATGCGCAACACCGCCGCCGCGGCGGCAGCCGACTGGCAACCGCCGTCCTGACCGGTCGCGTGCCGGTGCTCAGATGACCGCGGCCGGCTCGGCGATGCAGGCCGTGCCGACCCGGCGGAAGCCGACCCGCAGGTAGACCCGGGCGATCTCCTCGCTGCCCGCGCTCAGGAAGATCAGTTCGGTGCCGGCGGCGCGTAGTTCCCGGGCCAGCGTGGCGGTCACCGCCGCGCCCAGCCCGCGTCGCCGGGCGGACGGCAGGGTGGCCACCCCGGCGATCTCCGCCACGTCGCCGACCCGCATCGCCATGCCGCTCGCGAGCGCCCCGTCCGGCGCGGTGCCGGCGAGCACCGAGACGCGCCGGCCGTCGGCCACCCGGGTTGCCTCCTCCTCCAGCGCGTCGACGTCCAGCCGGGCGAGCGCGGTGTCCCGTTCGGCCGGCCCGGCCTCGCCCCGGGCGGTGCCGCCGTGGGCGAAGCCGACCGCGGCGACGGCCCGGCGCAGCGCGATGTCCGCCGCGAAGCCGGGGTCACCGGGGTCCAGCACCCGCACCGGTACGTCGCTGAGCGTCGCCGGGTCGGGCAGCCGCTCCGCTTCGAGCAGCATGAGCGGCGCCTCCAGCACGGTCAGGCCCGCCGAGCGGGCCACCGCCAGCAGGTCCGGCTGGTGCTCGTGCACCCACTCGAACGTCTCGGGCAGGCCCAGCTCCCGCTGCCGGGAGCGGACCGCGGTAACCTCGGCCAGCGTGGGTGGCGCGGTGGCGTCGAGGCGGGGGCGGGCGTAGAACGGCCAGCCGGCGCCGTCCCGGACGAACAGCACCAGGGCGTCGAACTCCTCCGCCCGGGCGCCGTCGCGGGGCACCGCGTCGTAGAACCGCTCCACCCGGTCGAGCACGTCAGCTCGTACGACATCCACCGCGCGAGACTACACGTCCCAGCATCTGGAAGTGTGATCAATCTGAACTGGCCTTGCGTGGGAAGCCCTAACGTAGACTCAATAAACCCCAGCGGGCCGACGTCGTCCCCACCATGATCCAACCTGAGTGACGACAGGAGGCCCGGTGGCCTTTCCGTACCCTCACAGCCCGCAACCGGCCCCGCAGCCGGCCGGGCTCTACGACCCCGCGTACGAGCATGACGCCTGCGGGGTGGCCTTCGTGGCCGACCTGTACGGGCGCCGTTCGCACCAGGTCGTCGCGAACGGCCTCGGGGCGCTGTGCCGGCTGGACCACCGGGGCGCCCGGGGCGCGGAGCACAACACAGGTGACGGCGCCGGGATCATGATCCAGGTGCCGGACGCCTTCCTGCGCGCCACCGTCGGCTTCCCGCTGCCCCCGGCCGGCCAGTACGCCACCGGTCTGGTCTTCCTGCCCGACGACGACGCGGCCGAGGCCCGCGCCCGCCAGGTCGTCGACAAGTACGCGCTTGTCGAGGGCGCCGAGGTGCTCGGCTGGCGGGAGGTGCCGACCGACCCGTCCGGCCTGGGGGAGACCGCGCTCGCGGCGATGCCCCGGGTCCGGCAGCTCTTCCTGGCCGCGCGCCGGCTGACCGACTCGCCCGCCGGCCCGGCCGGCTCCCCGCTGACCGGGCTCGACCTGGACCGGGTGGCGTTCTGCCTGCGCAAGCAGGTCGAGCGGGAGACCGCCGAGCGGGGCCTGCCGGCCTACTTCCCGTCGCTGTCCGGACGGACCATGGTCTTCAAGGGCATGCTCACCCCCGACCAGTTGCCGGCGTTCTATCCGGAGCTGACCGACGAGCGGGTGGTAAGCGCCATCGCGCTCGTGCACTCGCGCTTCTCCACGAACACGTTCCCGTCCTGGCCGCTGGCCCACCCCTACCGTTTCATCGCGCACAACGGCGAGATCAACACGATCCGGGGCAACCGCAACTGGATGCAGGCCCGCGAGGCGCTGCTGCGCAGCCCCGGCATCCCGGGCAACATCCGCCGGGCCTTCCCGGTCTGCACCCCGGCCGCGTCCGACTCCGCCAACTTCGACGAGGTCCTGGAGTTGCTGCACCTGGCCGGGCGGAGCCTGCCGCATGCGGTGCTCATGATGATCCCCGAGGCGTGGGAGAACGACCCGGACATGCGCGCCGACAAGCGCGCGTTCTACCGCTTCCACGCCAGCCTGATGGAGCCGTGGGACGGCCCCGCCTCGGTGGCGTTCACCGACGGCGAGATCGTCGGCGCGGTGCTCGACCGGAACGGCCTGCGCCCGGGCCGCTGGTGGCACACGAGCGACGGGCTGGTGGTGCTCGGCAGCGAGGCGGGCGTGCTCGACCTCGACCCGGCCACAGTGGTGGCCAAGGGGCGGCTCCAGCCGGGGCGGATGTTCCTGGTCGACACCGTCAACGGCCGGATCGTCTCCGACGACGAGATCAAGACCGAGCTGGCCGCCGCCGAGCCCTACCAGGAGTGGCTGCACGCCGGCCTGATCGAGATGGACGACCTGCCGCCGCGCGAGCACATCGTCTACACCCACGACTCGGTGCGCCGCCGGCAGCAGACCTTCGGCTACACCGAGGAGGAGCTGAAGATCCTGCTCGGCCCGATGGCCCGCAGCGGCGCGGAGCCGATCGGCTCGATGGGCACCGACACCCCGATCGCCGCGCTGTCCACCCGGCCGCGGCTGCTCTACGACTACTTCCACCAGCTCTTCGCCCAGGTCACGAACCCGCCGCTGGACGCCATCCGGGAGGAGCTGGTGACCAGCCTGGCGTCCACCATCGGGCCGGAGGGCAACCTGCTCGACCCGGGGCCGGCGAGCTGCCGCCAGATCGTGCTGCCCCACCCGGTGATCGACAACGACGAGCTGGCGAAGATCCTCTCCGTCGACGAGGACGGCGACCTGCCCGGCTTCAAGGCGGTCCGGGTCTCCGGCCTCTACCCGATCCGTGACGGCGGGGCCGGGATCAAGGCCCGACTGACCGAGATCTGCCGGCACGTCTCCGAGGCGATCGAGGACGGCGTACGCATCCTGGTGCTCTCCGACCGGGACTCCACCGCGGACCTGGCCCCGATCCCGTCGCTGCTGCTGACCGCCGCGGTGCACCAGCACCTGGTACGCGAGCAGACCCGCACGCAGGCGGCGCTGATCGTGGAGTCCGGCGACTGCCGGGAGGTGCACCACGCGGCAGTGCTCATCGGGTACGGCGCGGCGGCGGTGAACCCCTACCTCGCGTTCGAGTCGGTGGAGGACATGATCTCCACCGGCACGCTGGCCGGGGTGGACCGGGTCAAGGCGGTCCGCAACTACGTCAAGGCGCTCGGCAAGGGCGTCCTGAAGATCATGTCCAAGATGGGCATCTCGACTGTGTCGTCGTACTGCGGCGCCCAGGTGTTCGAGGCGGTCGGCCTGGACCCCCGCCTGGTCGACCGCTACTTCCGCGGCACGCCGAGCACGATCGGCGGCATCGGGCTGGCCGAGGTCCACGCCGAGGTGGCCGCCCGGCACGCGCTGGCCTGGCCGGCGCCGGGCGCGCAGGCAAACGACCGGCTGGAGGTCGGCGGCGAATACCAGTGGCGTCGCGAGGGCGAGCTGCACCTGTTCAACCCGGAGACGGTCTTCCTGCTCCAGCACGCCACCCGCAGCCGCCAGTACGACGTCTTCCGGCAGTACACCGCGAAGGTCGACGAACTGGCCGCGAAGGCGGGCTCGCTGCGCGGGCTGTTCACGCTGCGCACCGGCGTACGCCCGGCGGTGCCGCTGGACGAGGTCGAGCCGGCCACCGAGATCGTCAAGCGCTTCGCCACCGGCGCCATGTCGTACGGGTCGATCTCGGCCGAGGCGCACGAGACGCTCGCCATCGCGATGAACCGCCTCGGCGGCAAGTCCAACACGGGCGAGGGCGGCGAGGACGTCGAGCGGCTGCACGACCCGGCGCGACGCTCCGCGGTCAAGCAGATCGCCAGCGGCCGGTTCGGCGTGACAAGCGAATACCTGGTCAACGCCGACGACCTCCAGATCAAGATGGCGCAGGGCGCGAAGCCCGGCGAGGGCGGGCAGTTGCCCGGCAACAAGGTGTGGCCGTGGATCGCCCGGACCCGGCATGCCACCCCGGGCGTCGGCCTGATCTCCCCGCCGCCGCACCACGACATCTACTCCATCGAGGACCTGGCCCAGCTCGTGCACGACCTGAAGTGCGTCAACCCGGCCGCCCGGGTGCACGTCAAGCTGGTGAGCGAGGTGGGTGTGGGCACCGTGGCGGCCGGCGTGGCCAAGCTGAAGGCAGACGTCATCCTCATCTCCGGGCACGACGGAGGCACCGGCGCGTCCCCGCTCAACTCGCTCAAGCACGCCGGCACCCCGTGGGAGCTGGGCCTGGCCGAGGCGCAGCAGACACTGCTGCTCAACAAGCTGCGCGACCGGGTCACCGTGCAGGTCGACGGCCAGCTCAAGACCGGCCGGGACGTGCTTGTCGCGGCGCTGCTCGGCGCGGAGGAGTTCGGCTTCGCCACCGCCCCGCTGATCGTCGAGGGCTGCGTGATGATGCGCGTCTGTCACCTGGACACCTGTCCGGTCGGCATCGCCACCCAGAACCCGGTGCTGCGGGAACGGTTCACCGGCAAGCCGGAGTTCGTGGAGAACTTCTTCCTGTTCCTCGCCGAGGAGGTCCGGGGCTACCTGGCCGAGCTGGGCTTCCGGAGCATCGACGAGGCGATCGGGCACACCGAGCTGCTCGACGTCGCCGGCGCGATCGACCACTGGAAGGGCCACGGGCTCGACCTGGGTCGCGTCCTGCACCTGCCCGAGCTGCCCGAGGGCGCGGCCCGGCGCGGGGTGCGCGCCCAGGACCACGGCCTCGACGTGGCGCTCGACAACCAGCTCATCGACCTCGCCGGCCCGGCGCTGCGCGACGGCACCCCGGTCCGGGTCGAGGTCGACGTGCGCAACGAGCACCGCAGCGTCGGCGCGATGCTCGGCGGCGAGGTGACCCGCCGGTTCGGCGGCGCCGGGCTGCCCGAGGACACCGTCGAGTTCCTGCTGCGCGGCACCGCCGGGCAGTCGTTCGGCGCGTTCCTGCCGCGCGGGGTCACCCTGCGCCTGCACGGCGACGCCAACGACTACGTCGGCAAGGGCCTGTCCGGCGGGCGGATCGTGGTCCGGCCGGACGCCGCCGCGCCGTTCGCCGGCCACCACGCCGAGCCGGGCCGCCGCGCCGAGGACCAGATCATCGCCGGCAACACGATCCTCTACGGCGCCACAGGTGGCGAGGTGTTCCTGCGCGGCCGGGTCGGGGAGCGGTTCGCGGTGCGCAACTCCGGCGCGGCGGCCGTGGTCGAGGGCCTCGGCGACCACGGCTGCGAGTACATGACCGGCGGCACGGTGGTGGTGCTCGGCCCGACCGGGCGCAACTTCGCCGCCGGCATGTCCGGTGGCACCGCGTTCGTGCACCGGCTCGACCGGCGGCTGGTGAACGCCGAGCTTGTCGACCTGGCCCCGCTGAGCGACTCCGAACGCAACCGACTGCACGAGCTGGTCCAGCGGCATCTGGCCGAGACCGACTCGACGGTCGCGGAGGCGCTGCTCAAGCGCTGGCCGGAGGCGGTGGAGGAGTTCACCGCCGTGGTGCCCCGGGACTACCGCCGGGTCATGGAGATCATGCGGGCCGCCGAAGCCGCCGGCCGCGACGTCGACGACGCGGTGATGAGCGCGCTCTCACCAGCCCCGGCGCCGGCCGCGCCGCGGGTGGTCGCCCAGGAGGTGGCTCGTGCCTGACCCGAACGGTTTCCTGCGCTACGACAGGCGGCTGCCCGCCCGCCGCCCGGTCCCGGTGCGGATCACCGACTGGCGGGAGGTCTACCCGCCGGCCGGCGAGGAGCTGATCCGCGAGCAGGCCACCAGGTGCATGGACTGCGGCATCCCGTTCTGCCACGACGGCTGCCCGCTCGGCAACCGCATCCCGGACTGGAACGACCTGGTCCGCACCGGCAACTGGGACGCCGCGGTGGAGTCGCTGCACGCGACGAACAACTTCCCCGAGTTCACCGGCCGGCTCTGCCCGGCGCCGTGCGAGGCGGCCTGCGTGCTCGGCCTCGGCGGCCAGCAGCCGGTCACCATCAAGCAGGTCGAGGTGGAGATCGCCGACGCGGCGGTGGCCGGCGACGGGCTGCGGCCCCGGCCCGCGTCGACCCCGACCGGCCGTTCGGTCGCCGTGGTCGGCTCCGGCCCGGCCGGGTTGGCCGCCGCGCAGCAGCTCGCCCGCGCCGGCCACACGGTCACCGTGTACGAGCGCGACGACACCCCCGGCGGCCTCCTCCGCTATGGCATCCCCGACTTCAAGTTGGAAAAGCAGCACGTCGACCGCCGGGTCGTCCAGCTCACCGCCGAGGGGGTGCGCTTCCGCACCGGGGTGAACGTCGGCGTGGACGTGACCGCCGAGCAGTTGCGCGCCGAGCACGACGCGGTGCTGCTGGCCTGCGGCGCGTTGCAGGGCCGGGACACCGCGGAGACGCCGGGTCGGGCGTTGCGCGGCGTGCACCAGGCGATGGCGCACCTGGTGGCCGCGAACAAGGTGGTGGCGGCTGCCGGTGACGGGCGGCCGGCCCCGGCCACCCTGCCGGACGGCACGCCGATCGACGCGGCCGGCAAGCACGTGGTGATCATCGGTGGTGGGGACACCGCCGCGGACTGCCTCGGCGTGGCCCACCGGCAGGGCGCGGCCGGCGTACACCAGCTCGACCTCTACCCGCAGCCCCCGACGGACCGGGACGCCGCCCGGGACCCGTGGCCGACCTGGCCGTGGGTGCTGCGCTCCTACCCGGCACACGAGGAGGGCGGCGAGCGCGTCTTCGCGGTGGCGGTGCAGGAGTTTGTCGACGACGGCACCGGGCAGGTCCGGGCCGTCCGGATCGCCGAGGTGACCGTGGCGAAGGTCGACGGCCGGCGGATCGTCACCGCGCTGCCCGGCTCGGAGCGGGAGATCCCGGCCGACCTGGTGCTGCTCGCGATCGGCTTCGAGGGCACCGAGGAGCAGCCGCTGCTGGCCCAGCTCGGGGTGGACCGCAACGGGCGCGGCGCGATCGACGCCCGCCCCGACTGGCAGGCGGCCGACGGCGTCTTCGTCGCCGGGGACATGCACCGGGGCGCGTCGCTCATCGTCTGGGCGATCGCCGAGGGGCGGGCCGCCGCCGCGGCCGTCCACACGTACCTGGGCGGGGTGGGGGAGCTGCCCGCCCCCGTCACCCCGGCGCGCCAACCACTCGCGGTGTAAGGAGGGGCCCCCGCTTAACGCTTTCGGTATAGGCGGGGGCCCCGCTTAACACCCACCGGACGTGGGTCACGTCTCGTCCGGCGGGACCACGAGGGTGCGAAGATCATCGTTACGCTGCGGACATGGACGTCGAGGTACGCCTGCGGTGGGTGCGCCGCTGGCTCTGGGTCGTGGTGGTGGGTCTCTTCCTCAGCGGGGTGACCGCGTTCCCGCTGGAGATCGAGGTGCGCTGGCTGCTGGCGGCGCTCGACCCGCTCGCCGGCCGGTTCCCCGCGTTGGTGAGCTGGATCGAGCGGGTCCACACCGGCCTGGTGACCGCCGACCGCGACTATCCGTTCCTGCTCTACGGCACCGACTGGCTCGCCTTCGCCCACCTGGTGCTCGCGGTGGCGTTCTGGGGTCCGCTGCGTGATCCGGTACGCAATGTCTGGATGGTCCAGGTGGGACTGATCGCCTGCGCCGGCATCGTGCCGCTGGCGCTGATCTGCGGCCCGATCCGGGACATCCCCTGGCTCTGGACGCTCGTCGACCTGTCGTTCGCGGTCGGCGCGTTCCCGCCGCTCTGGTTCGCCTACCGGCACATCCGCGCCGTCGAGGCGAGCCAAGCGTCGCCGACTGCTCCGGCGCCCGTGCCGGGACCGGTCTGACCGGCGCCGCCAGCTCGGCCCCGGCCGGCCCCGCCCCCGACGGGCGGGACCGGCCGGACCGGTCAGTGGCCGAGCAGGTCGTGCGCCGCCCGGATCTTCGTCCAGGAGGCCGGGCGCGCCGGGGCCGCCGAGGTACGCGCGGCGGCGCCCACCTCGGGGCGGCCGGCGGTGAACAGCCAGGTGGTGAACACCGCGTCCAGGTCCCGGCCGGCGATCCGCTCGGCGAGCGCCTGGAACTGTTCGATGGTGCCGTTGCCGTACTGGTGCTGGGCCGTCCAGGTGCGCAGGATCCGGAAGAACGCCGGGTCGCCGACGGCCAGCCGGATCTGGTGCAGCGCCATCGCGCCCCGGTCGTAGACCGCGTCGTCGAAGACCCGGTCGGCGCCCGGGTCACCGGGGAGCACCTGCCAGAAGTCCGAGTCCGCCGGATAGCTGTCGTAGGTGAAGTCGAACAGCTCCTGCGCGGTGCCCTCGTCCTGCTCCTCCGACCAGAGCCACTCGGCGTACGAGGCGAAGCCCTCGTTGAGCCAGATGTTGCGCCAGTCCGCCACTGAGACCGAGTCGCCGAACCACTGGTGGGCGTTCTCGTGCACGATCACGTAGGGGTTCGAGCCGCGCCGCCAGAAGCCGGGGCCGTAGACCGGCCGGGTCTGCGTCTCCAGGGCGAAGCCGATGCCGTCGATCGGGCCGGCCACGCCGCCCTGCGCCTCGAACGGGTACGGGCCCAGCACCCCGCTCTCCCAGTCGACGATCTCGGCGGTGCGTTCGATGCTGGCCCGGGCGGCGGGCCCGCGCTCGCCGAGCGTGGTGCTGTACGCGTTCACCACCGGCTGCCCGTTCGGCGCGGTGTCAGTGACGATGTCGTACTGCCCGATGACCATGAACGCCTGGTAGGTGGCGCCGGGCTTGACGCTGCGCCAGATCCACCGGGAGCGGTTGCCGGCCTCGGGCAGCGGGTCGCGCGGCTGCACGCCGTTGCTGACCACCTCGACGCCGGTCGGCACCGAGACGGAGATGTCCCAGGTGGCCTTGTCCTTCGGGTGGTCGTTGCTCGGGAACCACCACCAGGCCGACTCGGGCTCGTTCACGGCGAGCGCGCCGTCGGCGGTGCGGGTCCAGCCGGTGTAGCCGTACACCTTGGTCTGAGACGGGATGCCGGCGTACTTCACCACGACGGTGAGCTGCTGACCCTTGAGCACCGACCGGGGTGGGGTGATCACCAGCTCGTGGTCGCCGGCCCGGGCGAAACCGGCGACCCAGCCGTTGACCCGCACCGACTCGACGTCGAGCGCGAAGTCGAGGTTGAACCGGGACAGGTCCTGGGTGGCGGTGGCCAGGATCGTGGTGGTGCCGCTGAGCCGGTCGGTGGCCGGTTCGTAGCGCAGCCGGATGTCGTAGTGGTCGACGTCGTAGCCGCCGTTGCCGTAGTCGGGGAAGTAGCTGTCGCCGAGCCCGGGGCTGCCCGGCGCGGGGGTGGCCGCCGAGACCTGCGGTCGGCCCCATCCGGTCGGGGCGGCCCGGCCGGGTGCGCCGGTCACGGTGGTGACGGCGGTGGTGAGGGTCAGGGCGGCGATCGCCGCCGTGAGTGCGCGTGGCACGGGTGGGACTCCCTCCGTCGGGTGTTCGCCCCGCCAACCTAATCGACACATGTAAACGAAGCCATGTAAGGAGGGGGCCCCTGTTAACGCATTTCGCATAGGAGGGGCCCCCTTTTAACAACTCGCCACGGCATGCGGGTCAGCGGACCGCGGGCGCCAGCCGGCCGACCGTCTTCGACGGGATGGCCGGAGCGCCGGGCACGCCGGGCACCACCTCCGGTGCCGGTCCGATTTGCCGCCGGGGCCGGGTGCGGCGCCCGGACGGTACGGCGAGTGCGGCAAGCGCGGCGGCCAGCGAGATGCCGGTGAGCAGCAGGAATCCGGCGGTGAACCCGGCCTCCCGGGGCAGCCCGCTCGGCTGCGGATTGGCGGTGATCACGGTGCTGGCCAGGGCCGCGCCGATCGCGCCGCCGATGGTGCGGATGTTGGCGTTCATTCCTGTCGCCGCGCCGGTCTGCGAGGCCGGCACGTTGCCCACGATCAGGTTTGCCATCGAGGCGAACGCCAGCCCGACGCCGAGCCCGACCAGGCCGCCGGCCACGGCGACCTGCCAGCGGGTGTCGTGCGCGACGGTGAGCATGGCGGCGGCGGTCACGTTGAACACCGCTCCGGTGCCCAGTTGTGCCTTGGGGCTGAACCGGGACTCCAGCCGCCCGGCCAGCAGGCCGGCGGTGAACATGCCGACGAGCATCGGCAGCATGAGCAGCCCGGCCTGGGTGATGCTGGCGCCGAAGCCGTAGCCGGCGCTTGTCGGGATCTGGGTGAACTGCGGCAGGAAGGCGTAGACGGCGAACATCGAGGCGCCGTAGAGCAGGGCGACCAGGTTTGTGGTCCAGACCGCCGGCAGGCGCATCATCCGCAGGTCGATCAGCGGGTTCGCGGTGCGGGCCTCGACCGCCAGCCAGCCGGCCACGAGCACCGCGGCCAACGCCAGCAGCCCGATGACCGGACCGGAGGTCCAACCCCAGGTGGCGCCCTTGCTGACCGGCAGCAGCAGCGCCACCAGCCAGCCGGAGAGCAGGACGGCGCTGGCCCAGTTGATCCGGCCCGGGGTGCGTACCGGGGAGCGGGGCACGAACCGGTGCGCGGCCACCGCGGTGAGGCCGACCACGATCAGCGGGATCCAGAACAGCCAGCGGTAGCCCAGGGTGGCCACGATCGGCCCGGCGAGGACGACGCCCAGCCCGCCGCCGACCGCCACGACCGCCGAGATCGACGCGACCGCCGAACTCACCCGGGCGGCGGGGAACTCGTCGCGGATGATGCCGAACGACAGCGGGAAGACGGCGCCGCCGATGCCCTGGACCACCCGGGCGGCGATGAGTACGCCGATGTTCGGCGCGACGGCGGCCAGCAGGCAGCCCAGGGCGAGCGCGGCGAGCGAGACGACGAGCATCCGCTCCTTGCCGACCATGTCGCCGACCCGGCCGAGGATCGGCGTGAAGATCGACGCGGAGAGCAGGTAGGCGGTCAGCACCCAGGTCACCGTGTTCGGCGAGGTGTGCAGGTCGTGCTGGATGGTGGGCAGCACCGGCGTGATCAGCGACTGGAGCATCGCGAAGAAGCCGGCGCCGGCGGCGAGGACGAGGAACGTCATCCGGCGCGAGCCGCGCCGGAAGGTGTCGATCATGTAGAACAACTTCCGTTCGGTACGAGGGAGGCCGCTCGCGCGGTGGGGCGGCGGTGGCGGCGCATCGGGCCGGGTCCTCCGGAGTACGCTATCCGGAGGGGTGCCTCCACCAACGTAGTGGAGGGATGCCTCCGGTTGCAAGAGAGAAGGAGTGACACGCGTCATGCCCAGCGCCGACCAGGCGACCGAAGTCTTCGCGCGTCGCCCGAAGCGCGCCGACGCCAGGCGCAACTACGACGCGCTGATCACCGCCGCCCGGGACGTGTTCGGCGAGCAGGGCGCCGGCGCGTCGCTGGAGCAGATCGCCCGCCGGGCCGGCGTCGGCATCGGCACGCTCTACCGCAACTTCCCCCAGCGGCGGGACCTGTTCGAGGCCGTCTACGTCGAGGAGGTGCGCGCCCTGAGCGCCTCCGCCGCCGACCTGGCCGACCTCGACCCGTGGGGCGCCCTGGTCGGCTGGCTGCGCCGGTTCGTCGACTACGTCGGCGCCAAGCGGGCGCTTGCCGACGAGTTGGTGCACGACTCCGAGGTGTTCCGCAACTGCCGCACCGAGATCTACGCCGCGGGTGAGCCGCTGCTGCGCCGCGCCCAGGCCGCCGGCGCCGCCCGGCCGGACGCCGACTTCGACGACGTGGTACGCCTGATCAGCGGCATCGCCGCGTACCAGTTCCCCGATCCGGCCCAGCGTGACCGCGTCCTGGCCATCGCGCTCGACGGCCTGCGCCCGCCGCCGCCTCGCTAGGGCGGCCCCCTTATGTGTTAAGCGGGGCCCCTTCCTATACCTGAGGCGTTAACCGGGGCCCCCTCCTTGCACCTTGCGTGGGTGTCGACAATGGTGCGACACTCGGCGTCACCCGGAGGTGGCCATGCGCGACCCGGCGACCCGGCCGCGGCCCGCCCGGGAGCAACTTCCGGCCGGCGGCCTGGAACTGCTCACCCTGCTGGCCCGGCTGTTGCGGCGGCCCCGCCGCGGCGACCGCAGGCTGCCGCTGCTCTGGCTGCTCCGGCCGGCCGGCGACCGCGCGGTGGCGGCCCTGCTGCGCCGTTTCGCCACCCGTGGCAGCGGACGGCGGGTGCCGCACGCCGTGCTGGACCTGAACGACCGACCGCCCGCCGACGACGTGGCTACGGTGCTGCGGGAACTGCACCGGCAGCTCTCCCTGGAGGCGTTCGGCGCGCCCCGGCTGCGTTTCCGGCACTATCCGCTCGCCGACTGGCTGATGCAGCAGACGCTCGCCGTCGACGTGGACGCCGCGGACAGCGGCCGGGCCTCGCTTGTGCGCCGGCTGCGGGACTGGCGGGGGCGTCGGGTCGGCGACGATCCCCAGATGGGCGGCGGCTCCGCGCTCGCCACCGCGCTGCAACTGCTGCTCTGGCTGCTGCGCCGGGCGGTGCCCGGCGTGGTGTTCCGGATCGCCGTCTCCGGCCGGGTGCCGGTGATCGGCCGGCAGTACCGCTGGTTCATGCGCCAGCAGTATCTCGCGCCCCGGCAGTCGGTGACGTTCCTCGGCTTCGCCGAACGGCTCACCGCCGGCTGGCGCGACGGCGAGCATCCGGCCCAGGTGGAGAAGCTGCTGCTGCACGCGTTCCTGGAGGACCTGCGGCTGGCTTACCGGCGGCGGTTCTGGCGACCGGGGGACTGGCGCCGGACCGCCTACCCGGTGGTGCTGCTCGACGGCGTGGGCCCGGACAACGTCGGGCACACCCTGGTCCGTATCTTCGACGAGGTCCGCAACGAGACCGGCCGCAACGACCCGCTGCTCGTGGTCGCGGTCGCGGCCGAGCCGCCGCCGGAACCGGCCGCGTCCCGGCCGCTGGCGCAGGCCGAGGAGGCGTACGAGGACTGGGCAGAGGCACTGCCGGAACGTCGCCGGCTGCGCCGCTCCGGCGCCTGGCTCATGGTGCTGGCCGCGGAGGAGGACGTCGCCGGCGTACCCACAGGGGTTGCCCCGCCGGCGCTCGTCGCACCGGATCCACCCTGGTGGGCACGGCGGTTCCTGCCCGCGGCGGTGGCCCTCGTGCTGCTCGCCGGGGTGGGCGTCTGGGCGCACGGGCGGTGGGCGTCGGACTGCCGCCCCTGGCCGACCGACCGGGTGGGCGTGCGGCTGGTGGGCGGGGAGTGCGTCGGCTACAGCGACACCGCCGGTCAGGTCTTCAACAGCGAGCCCGGGCAGGACCGGCTGCGGGCGGTGCAGCGGCGCATCTTCGCCCAGAACCGGGCCACCGAGGAGGTGTGGCGGCGCAGCGACCACCGCCGCCCCTATCTGACCCTGGTCTACCTGGGCAGCCTCACCGGCAACCGAACCCGCGCGGACGAGGAGTCGTACGTCTCCGAGCGCGAGGAACTGGAGGGCATGGCCACCGCCCAGTACGCGCTGCTGAAGGAGTCGGCGGCGGCGGACGACGCGGCGCTGCTGCACATCGTGGTGGCCAACGCCGGCCGGCAGATGCGGCACGCCGACGACGCCGTACGCATGCTGGAAGGGCTGGCCCACGACGACCCGACCGTGCTCGGCGTGGTCGGCCTGGTGGACAGCCGCACCAGCACGGCGGCGGCGTTGCGCGAACTCAACCGGATCGGCCTGCCGGTGCTCGCGCCCACCCTGTCCGCCGACCGGATGGACGAGAACTCCAGCCTCTACCTGGCCATGTCCGCGCCCAACCGGGAGCAGGCCCGGATGGTCGAGGCCTACGCCGGGCAGGTGCTGCGGGTGGGGGAGGCGCACGTCTACTGGACCACAGGCGAGGGCAGTTCGCTCACCGACGACCTCTACGTCGGCACGCTCGTCGACGGCCTGCGGGAGCGGTTCGGCGACCGGCTCACCCGGCTCGACGAGTGGCGCAGCGGCCGGCGGCTGACCCAGGAGTGCGGATACTCCGGGATGCTCTTCTTCGCCGGCCGCTGGTCGGAGTTCGACGGGTTCCTGCGGGCGTTGAAGGAGTGCGGCGCGGACCCGCCCCGGCACCTGGTCGCCGACGACTCGGTGAACCGCTACATGGCCAACCCGGGGCTGCGGGCCAGCGCGCCGGGCAACCTGCCGGTCACGTACGTGTCGAAGGCGTCCCTTGCCACCTGCGCCGCGCTGCGGACCGCGCAGGCCGCGCGGGACGACGCCCGGGGCAGTTTCCTCACCTGGATCGGCGCGGCCGACCTGCTCGACCCGCCGCGCTGCCGGGACGGGGCCGGCCCGCCGGTCGGCGAGCGGGTCAGCCTCGCCTACGACGCCGCCATGATGATGGTGCGCGCGCTGGAGAGCCTGGCCGCCCGGCTGCGGCACGCCGACACCGGTCGCCGCTGGGAGCCGCGCGCGGTCAACCCGGTCGGCGTGCACGCCGAGGTGCTGCGGCAGAACGCCGCCGGCGGCTACCCGGGGGTCAGCGGCCTGATCCGGTACGCCCCGGACTCCGGCGAACCGGTCGCCAAGCGACTGGCGCTGCTCACCGTGGCGAAGGTGCCCGACGTGGCCGCCGCTCCGATCGAGGTCTTCCACTGCGGAGTCGCCGACGCGGCGGTTCCCGGTCCCGGTTGCGCTCCCGCGCGGGAATAGATGAATCTTGGTACGCGGACGCCCCTCGGAGGGCGGTTCCGTACCAAGATCTACGGAGGCGAACGGGTGAGCGGCGAGGTGCTGGACGGGTTTTCCATCGGGTTTCTGCCGGGTGGGGTTGGTGAGATGGTGTCGGACTTCGCCACCGAGTGGGAGGACGTCAGCTTCGCCACGCGCGTCTGGGAGCGCCAGGTCGAGGACGGTTACCGGGTCGACCTGCGGGTGCACGTGCTCCGGGGCGAGCGCCTTGCCGACCTGAGCGCGGTCCGCGAGTTCCTCACGGACTATCACGAGCGCGACGGCGGCGCGTGGGAGCTTGCCGACTTCGCGCATCCGGACGGCCCCGGCCTGATCGGTGACGCCGAAGCGTTCTGGCTCGCCGAGCCCGGGGTCGCCGTTGATGTGCTCGTCGATCCGGAAACGGTGGACGCCGGTGCGCTCCGGTCCATTGTTGACGGGGTGGTTCGAGGAGTCCGCTGAAACGCCTCCGGTTTTGTCGTCCACGCTGGGACACGAGTAGGAACGCCAGCGTGGAGGCGGGCCGGGACGACGAGCTGGCTCGGGCCATGGTCGAGGCATTGCAGGACATGCTCGATGACCTCAGGGAGGTGCCGGACGTGGCTGATCGGTTGGCCGCCTATCGCGCCGATCCGGCGAGCGCCATCTCGTGGGAGCAGGCCAAACGCGAGCTTGGCCTGTGACATGGCAAGCGCGGTTCAAGCGGCCGGCTGCTCAATCAGGGCGCGGCTCTCGATCGGCCGCTGACCGATCTTCCGGGCGAACGCGGCTGATCTCTTCCGTAATGAGATCCTCGGCGCTGACCAGGCCGGATGCCACCGCGTAGAGTCGCTCCCGCCAGTCCTGGTCGAAGTCCTGGCCAATGGGCCAGTGTGTGCAGCGGTGCTCAACCGACGAACCGGGCGAACAGCGCCTGCGGGCTCGGCGCCTTGTCGGGGTTGAGGCGATGCAGCTCTTGAGCCGCGCGTCGTAGAGCTGTCCGTACAGGAAGACCGCCAGGGCGAGCCGGTCACCCTTGTAATCGACCAGCAGGGCGAGCCGAGCCTCCGCGCACGGCCACGGGTGCGCGCAGCGTCGGCAGATCCAGAGCGGGCGCATGGACAGATGCGGGCGGGTGCCGATACTCATGCCGGCACTCGCGGCCGTGTGGCGATGGGGGCGCTTCGGCTGACGGTAGGGCGTCCGCCGTGCCGGGTGTTGAGCCAGCTCAGCCCGGCCGGCTGCACGAACAGCTCTCGCTTGGCGACCGCATCACCCCTGCCGTCCAGCTCGTACACCTCGATCCACGCCCAGCCGTCGAAGGTAGGACGATCGATGATCTCGCGAATGACCCGTACCGTGATCGGGCGACAGAACTGCACGCTCGCCGCGCGGTCGAGGCACAGGAGGTCTCCCGCCTTGAGCGGACGAGCGCTCACCGCTCGTCGGGCCCGGTGACGGTGGCCTTGACCAGGCGCGCGAAGACCACCTCCAGACAGGGAAAGTCCTCGCCGCAGCCGCACACCCAGCGGACGACCCGGCGCGGCGGGTGCGCGAAGAGGATGTCCTCGGCGTCCTCGATGTCCTGCGCCGAGACGAAGGAATCACCTGGGGACTCGTCGTTGGTGCGCTCGCCCATCGGGCCTCCCGTCGGGATGCGACGTGTGGTTGACAGGTACGCACGCCCGGCCGTCCGGGGGATTGGCCGGCCGAGCGCTCTGCGCGGTGGGAACGGACCAGCTCCGGTTTGCAGACCTGGGAGCCAGCCAGATGGAGCTTTACACAACTAGTCACGCATAGCAAGGACGACAACACGTTGCTTGTCATGGCAAGTCGCGCGTGATCGAATGGCTGGGCAGACCTGGGAGTACACATGCCCGTCAAACCGAAATGGGAACAGCTCGCGGATCAACTCCGCACTCAGATCCAGTCAGGAGCACTCGCGCCGGGGGACAAGTTGCCGTCCACGTCGCAGCTCAAGGCTGATCACGGCGTCTCGACGACAGTGGTTCGGCAGGCCATTCTCGTGCTGCAGACGCAGGGATGGGTGGAGGGCGTACATGGCCTCGGCGTGTTCGTCGCCGAGCGCCCCGAGCCGTAGTAACGCGGAAGAACGCTAGATCTTGGAAGCGGAAGGCCCCTCTGGGGGCCATTTTCTTCCAAGATCGCCAAGATCCCCAACGGCGCAAGCCGTTTGTCCGGGCCAGCCGGCGGCTTGGAGGGCGGCTCGTAACTGGCCGATCACCGCTTCCGGATCGTTGCGCAGGGCCCAGGAGGGGAATCGGAGGACGCGGTCGCCCTCGATCCAGAGCGCATTCTGCCGGCGCATGTCCGCCCAGGCGTGCGCCGGGTCGAGATGCTGCCCGCCGTCCACCTCGACGTGCACCCGCCACTCGTCGAAGTAGGCGTCGAGGTAGCGTCGCCGGCCCATGGCGTCGCGCCGGACCACCTGGCGGGTCGGCTCGGGTAGGCCGGCGCGACGCACGAGGTCGAGCAGGTTCAACTCGCCCAGCGAATGCGCTCCGCCGGCCGCGTCCGTGGCGGTGGACAGGAGGAGTCGTCGGCGGCGGACCCGTGGCATCCGACTCAGCACCTCGTGCAGGTCGTCACCGCCCACCAGCCGTTGCTGGAACGCCGCCGCCACGATCGCCCGGGACTGCGCGTCGGTAGCTGCCCACTGGGCCGCGTCGATCACCGATCGCGCAGCCGTCGTCCGGGGCGGCTGGCCGACCCGCACCACGTCACCGTCGGGCAGGTGAGTGGTCCGGTGTGCTCGTACGCCGGTCGGCAGCGGAGCACGACGGCAGGTGGCGGGCATGAGCAGATGAACGACGCGGTCCGGAAACCCACGTAGCCCGCCGGCCTGGGCGGCGGTGATGCCGCCGAGCAGCGCGGTCGGGCCGGCGGCCAGCACCGCGATCCACCGGAGCTGAGCGGGACCGACGGGGCCGTTGTGCGCGACGAGAACCGCTCGGTGAGCCTGACGCCATCGACGGCTGGCCACCCGATGCCGGATCGCCTTGCGCGTGAGGTGCGCCTGTGCCTGGCCGAGGCTGAGCACGCCGTCCTGACGGAACAACAACCAGGTCAGCTCATCCGCGTCGTCCGACGGCAGCGCCCGCCGCATCCCCGCCCACGAGTTCCCCACCCACCCAAGGCTGCCGTCCACAGGGGTCGCCGCGCGGCCCCTGTGGACAACGCTCGTAGATCTTGGAGGATAGCGGCCCCCGGAGGGGCCGATCCCTTCCAAGATCTACAACTGAGCCGGCCCCCTCAGCGGTGCGCGTTGCTCGGGCGCCCCCACGGACCGGTGATCGCGAACACGTACCCGGGGCTCTGGATGTTCGCGAACAGGATCTTCCCGTCCGCGCTGAACGTCGGCCCGGTGAACTCGCTGTCGTTCAGCTCGTTGCGGGCCAGCGGGTACGCCTTGCCCTGCTCGGTGATCCCCACCAGGTGCGACACGCCCTCGCCGTCCTCGGCCAGGATCACCCCGCCGTACGGGGAGACGGTGATGTTGTCCGGCCCGTCGTAGTTGCCGTGGTCGCCCTCCGGGTCGGTGTTCACCCCGAAGATGGTCTTCAGCGTCACGGTCTGCCGCCGCGGGTCGTAGAACCAGACCTGGCCGTCGTGCTCGTTGACGCTGCCGTCGCTGTGCCGGGCGTAGCTGGCCACGAAGTACGCGCCGCCGTCGCCCCACCAGGCGCCCTCCAGTTTGCGGCTGCGGGTCACCTCGGCGTCGGTGAACTGCTTGCGCACCGACACGGTCCGGGCGTCCCGGTCCGGCACCTGCACCCACTCCACCTGGTAGCGGGTACCGGGCGTGGTGGCTTCGGACAGGTCGGCCACGTGCGCGTCGCCCCGCCGGCAGCGCATCGCTTCGAGGCTGCCGGCGGTGCCGCCGTCGGGCCGCTGGGCGAGCGCCCGCAGCGCGCCCTTGCCGGCCCGGAAACCGGGCGGCGGCGTCCACCGGAAGTAGAGGCCGTTCGGGCCGCTCGCGTCCTCGGTCAGATAGATCGAGTGGGTGTACGGGTCGACCGCCACCGCCTCGTGGGAGTAGCGGCCGAGGAACGTCAGCGCCACCGGGTCGGTGTTGGCGGCCCGGTCGTGCGGGTCGACCTCGAAGACGTACCCGTGGTCCTTCTGGAACTGACCGCCGGCCCGCTGCTCGGTCTCCTCGCAGGTCAGCCACGTGCCCCACGGGGTGATGCCGCCGGCGCAGTTGTTGTGCGTGCCGGCCACGCTCGCATATTCGCGCAGCCGCCGGCCGTGCTTGTCCACCTCGATGGTGGTGGTGCCGCCGCGCGCGCCGGGGTCGTAGGTGAGGCCGGGCAGCGCCGGCACCGGGTACGGCTCGTCGCCGCCGATCTCGTGGTTGTTCACGAGCACCGACCCGCGCGGGCCGCGGAAGCAGCCGGTGCCGTCGGCGTCGCTCGGGGTCGCCTGCCCCGATTCGAGCAGCGTCGCGCCCGCCTGGGCGACGACGGTGTACCGGAAGCCCGGCGGCAGCGCCAGCAGCCCGGCCGGGTCGGGCACCAGGTCGCCGTAGCCGGCGGCGGGGCGGCACGCGGCCCGGGCCGCCGCCGGGCCGGCGATGGCGTCCAGGTTGCCGGCCACCACGATGCCGAGGCCGCCGGCCGCGCCGCCCAGCAGGGACCGCCGGGAAAGGGGAGAGGAGGTCACGTCGTCGCCTTCCTGTGCACACGAGGTTGCCCTGGCAGGCAAGCCGGGCCAGGGGAACGGCGGGCGGCGGGGCCGGCCCCGGCCGGGTGAACAGTGGACGAATCCCGGGTGCCGAGCACGCCGTGCCCTCGCGATGCGCGTCCGTTAGGGTTCCCTCGATCGCAGATGGTGGCGTCGGAGGGCGGACGGGGTGAACAGGCTCGCGGCGGCGTACCGGCAGGCGGTCGAGAGGCATCGGGCGGCGCTGCGGCACTGGGAGGCGGCCCGGCGGATGCTGAGCGCCGCCGGCCCGGCCCCCGTCGGCAGCCCCGAACTGGTCGCCCGGCTGGCCCGCCTGGGCGGGGAGCTGGCCACCGCGGTGCCCGGCACCGCCCGCGTCGCGACCCACCCCGCGCCGGTACGCCTCGGCGTCGCGACCACTGTCGACGGCGCGTTCCCGGTGCTCGTGCCGGTGGGGGCCGGCGCCCACCTGGCGATCGACGCCGACGCCCGTGACCCGCGGGTCGGTGAGCTGCTGCGCGTGGCGGTGGTGCGGCTGCTCACCGCCGCACCGGCCGGCGCGGTCCGGGTGGTCGGCCTCGACCAGGCCGCGTTCGGCGCGGCGTTCCTGCCGCTGCGCCCGCTGCACGACGCCGGGGTGCTCGGCGCGACGGCGACCACCGAGGCGGAGACGACCGCGCTGCTTGATGCCGCCGAGCGCCATGCGCGTACCGCCCAGCGGGCCGACCCGGAGGACCGCGAGCTGCTCGTGGTGGTCGTCGCGTCGGCGCCGCCGGCGCGGGAACTGGCCCGGCTGGCCGCGCTCACCCACGCCGGCCCGGCCGCGGCGGTGTGCGTGCTGCTGGCCGGGGCACGCGGGGCGCCGCCGCTGGGCGCGACCACCCACTTGCGGGTCACCGAGCGCTACACGCTCGTCGGCGACCCGCCGGGGCGCCGGTTCAGCGTCGACGGCAGCGGCCTGGCCGCGCCCGTGGTGCTCGACGGCGGCCCGTCGCACGCGGCGGTGACCGCGCTGGCCCGCCGGCTCGCCGAGGCCGCCGACGACTCCTCCGGCATCATGTTCGCCGACCTGCTGCCGCCGGCCCGCTGGACCGAGTCGGCCGGCGCGGGGCTGCGCACGGTGCTCGGCCGGGCGGGGCGGAAAGCGGTGAGCGTGGCGTTCGACGACACCACGCCGCACTGGCTGGTCGGCGGGCGCACCGGCGCCGGCAAAACGGTCCTGCTGCTCGATGTGCTCTACGGGCTGGCCGCCCGCTACTCCCCGGCCGAGCTGCGGCTGATGCTGCTCGACTTCAAGGAGGGCGTCAGCTTCACCGAGTTCGTGCCGACCCCGCGTGACCCGTCCTGGCTGCCACACGCCGGGGCGGTCGGCATCGAGTCCGACCGCGAGTACGGGGTGGCAGTGCTCCGGGAGCTGCGCGCCGAGCTGACCCGCCGGGCCGAGCTGCTCAAGCGCCACGGCGTCAGCCGGCTCGCCGACGTGCCGCCGAACGCCAGGCCGCCCCGGATCGTCACCGTCATCGACGAGTTCCAGGTGCTGTTCGCCGGCAACGACGCGCTGGCCCGGCAGGCCGTCGACCTGATCGAGGAACTGGCCCGCAAGGGTCGCTCGTACGGCCTGCACCTGGTCCTGGCCAGTCAGAGCACCACAGGCGTCGAGGCCCTCTACGGCCGCGCCGAGGCCATCTTCGGCCAGTTCCCGCTGCGCATCGCGCTTCCCGGCGGGGACGCCGTGCTGGACCCGCGCAACGACGCCGCGCGCGGGCTGACCGTCGGCACGGCCGTGGTGAACACCGCCGCCGGCGCGCCCGGCGCGGACATCGAGGTGCGCTTCCCCGACGCGCACGCCGCCGCGGTCGACCTCGCGGCGCTGCGCCACGAGCTGCACGCGGCCCGGCCGGAGGGGTCGCACCCGCCGGCGGTCTTCCGCGGCCACGACACGCCCCGGCTCACCGACGACCCCGCCTGGGCGGCGCTGACCCCCGGCGCCGATCCGCCGTACGCCCTGGTCGGCCGCCTGGTGGACGTCGCCGGCAGCCCGGCCGGGTTCGCCCTCGACGCCAGCCCCGGCCGGCACCTGGCCGTCGTCGGCACCGCCGCCACCGGCGCGGAGATGCTCAGGTGCGCGGCCCTGGCGCTGGCCCGGCAGCACGTCCCGGGCACCGCCCGGTTCCTGTTCGCCCCGCTGGCCCCCGGCACCACCGACCTCGCCGACGACCTCGCCATGACGCTCGCCGCCGCCGGCCACCCGGTCCGCCGGCTCGACGCCGACGCGCTGCGCGCGTTCCTCGCCGAGGCGGCCGGCGACGCCTCCGGCCCGGACCGCACCTACCTGGTGGGCTTCGGCATGGACGGCGCCGCCGGCACGCTCGCCGCCACCGACCCGGGCACGTTCCGCTCCGGCCACGACGACCTGCGCGCGGTGCTGCGGCACGGCCCGGCGCGCGGCGTGCACGTGCTCGGCTGGTGGCGCGGGTTGCGCCGGCTCGCCGACGACCTCGGCGGCAGCGGGCACCGCGACGACGTGACCGGCCTGGTCGCGTTGAACGTGCCGGCCGCCGACCTGGGCCTGCACCTCGGGGTGCACGACCTCGCCTACACCCCGCGTGACGGCCGCGCCCTGCTCGTCGACCGGCACGAGCACCGCACCGCCCTGATCGTGCCGTTCGCCGCCGAGAGCGTTGACTCATGAGCGGGTTCGACGACTACGCGGCGCTGCTGCGGGAGCTGTCCACCCGGCAGCGGGGCGGGGAGCGGGCGATCGCCGCCGAGGCGGAGCGCCGGCGCGACCTCCAGTCCGGCGTGGACACGGTCGGGCGGCGGTTGGCCGCCCAGGGGGAGCGCCTGGACCGGCTGGGGGAGGCGGTGGGCGTGCCGATCCGGTCGGTTCCGGAGGCGGCCGGCCCACCCGTCGGGCCCGGATCGGTGGCCGGTTCGCCCGCTGGACCCGGATCGGTGGCCGGTTCGCCTGTCGGGCCCGGATCTGGGGACGGGGTGACCGGCGGCGCAGCCGCCGCGCCGGGGCAGCCGGGGGTCGGGGCGTACCCCGAGGGGGGCGGGACCGCGCCGGTGGGTGACCCGGCGGCGGAGCTGGCGGTGGCCGGGCGGCTGGCCGACGAGGCGGACCGGCACGGGCAGGAGGCGGAGGCGCTGGCGCGCCGGCCGGTGCTGCTGCCGACCTGGTCCGCGCCGGCCCGGGCGGTCGCCGTCTACGCCGGGTGCGCGCTCGTCGGGTCGCTGCTGATGCTCGTCGCGCTTGTCGGCACGCCGCTGCCGATCTCCGGGATGGACCTGGTGGCGGCGGTGTCGTGCGCGGGCGTGCCGTTGATGTCCTTCGTGGCCGGTCAGCTCGTGCTGGCCAGGTGGGGACGCCCGGTGCTCGCCGACGGTGAGGCCCCAACCGGGCGCTACGTGCCGCTCGGCTTCGTGATCTGCGCGCTGGTCTCCCCGTCGCTGTTCTGCGTCTACCTGCTCCTGTTCCGCCTCCTGCGCTGAGCGCCCACCTCCCCGCACGGGGCGGCGATCATGAAGTTGGCGGCGCCGACGGAGATCAACAACGCCGTCAACTTCATGATCACCGCATCGGGGGTGGGGTGGGGGGTAGGCTGGGCGGGCGGACTGGGGGGAGGGCTTGTGAGCGCTGCGGAGGTCATCGCGAGGCTGGCGGCGGCGGCACAGAAGCTTGACGAGGCGAAGGCCCGCACGGCTGCCGCCGCGCAGGACGCAGCCGAGGCGCGGGCGCTTGTCGCCGGCGCGCTTGAAGGCGCGACGGCGGGGCCGCTGATCGGGGTCATCGACGCCTACCGGCAGGCGCTCGCCCAGGCCGCGCAGGGCGGCGAGCCGGCCCGCCAGCACGTGCAGGAGACCATCGCCAAGGTCCAGGCGCTCGGCAACTGACCGGCCGTCAGGGGTCGGTGAGGACGAGCCAGTCGTCGTCGCGTCGCGTCACCGTGACGTCCGGGGGCCATACGTGGGTGACGGATGTCGACGCGCGGGCCTGGTCGACAAGGGGCCGGCGGGCCAGCTCCGCCCCCTCGAAGTGGGCCCCGGCGTGGAACACGGCCCGGCCGAAGTTGGTGCCGCCCTCGAAGCGGGCCCCCTCGAACCACGCCTCCGCGCCGAACTCGGTCCAGCGGAACAACGCCATGTCGGCGAAGCGCGCCCGGCGGAAACCCGCGTACCCGGCGAAACCGGTGTGCTCCATGGAGAGCCCGGCCAGGAACACCGCCTTCCGGAAGGTGGCGCTGCCGGCGAACGTGGCCCGGTCGAAGCTGCTCGGCTGCCGCAGCGTGGCGGTGTGGAAGGACACCTGCCCGAAGCGCGTCCCGCGGCAGGACAGCGCGCCACCGAGGTCGGCCCGGTCGAAGCTGGCCCGGCCGGTGACCCGGGCGTCGTCGAGCACGATCTCGGCGTCGCCGGTGAGGTCGTCGCACACGAGGTCGGCGAACTCGGCGGTCAGCCGCAGCCGGCCGTGCGCGACCGCCCCGGCGAAGCTCGTGACGCCGGTGCAGACCGCGCCGGTGAGGTCCAGGTCGACGAGGGTGCAGCCGGCGGCGTCGAAGTCGTCGAGCCGGGCGCCGGTCAGGTCCAGCGCGGTGCCCGGCCACCAGGTGTCCCGGTCCGCCCGCAGGTGCCGGGTGAGCATCCGCTGCGCGGTGCGGCGCACCTCGGTCTCGCGCGGGTCGTCGGGCGCCGGCATCCGCAGGTACGCGCAGAGCACCGCCACGGTGGTCGGCCGCTGCCCCGGGTTGTCCTGACCGAGGCGTTCCAGCGCGTGCAGCCCGCCGAGGCGTACCGCCGGGTTGTCGCTGCCGACCAGCTCGATGGCCCGGACGTAGAGCTCGGTGAGCCGCCGCTCGCCGGCGTCGTGCTCGGCGGCGGTGGCCTGGCGTTCCTGGTGCCGCGCGGCGGCCTCGGCGACCGCCTCGGCGTGCGCCTGCACCCGGTCCCGGTGCGCCTGGTCGCGGGCGGCGACGGCCTCCTGGTGCCGCTGGCCGCGCTCGCTGATCCACTGTCGACGGGCGGCGAACAGCAGCGCGAGCCCGCCGCCGGTGCCGGCGACCACGGTGAGGCCGGTGCGGATGGCGTCGACGCGCAGCGTGGCCCGGGTGTCGGGCTGGACGGCCCGGTCGGCCTCGCCGAGCAGCCAGCCGAGCACCAGCCAGCCGAGGCCGGCGGCCAGCAGCAGCCCGAGCAGCGCCAGCCACCAGGGCATCACCCGGAGCGGCTTCTCCGGCGGCGGCGGGGCGGACACGGCGCCCAGCATGCCATCCACGCCGGTCGCCGTGGGACCGGTCGTCCACCGGGCCGGCGGTGTCCGAGGTGCCGGTTTACGCGCGGGGCGCACCAACTGGTTACCGACGCGTAACTTTCCATTGACGAGTGTGAAATCCGACACGCATCATCGTTCCCACGATCGATCGGATCCCACCCGTCCCTCCCGGTCCCGACCGGGTGCCTCCCATCGGAGGTGCAGCCCATGCTGCTCCGAACGATCCTCGCCGCCACCACCACCGCCGCCCTGTTCGTCCCGGCCACCGCCGCCCACGCCGCCGAGCCCGCCTCACCGGCGACCGCCAGCACCGCCACCAGCGCCACCGCCAGCACCGTCACCGCCGCCGAACGGGCCGCCGCCGCGGCGGCCGACCCGGTCATCGTGGTCGGCGGGCTGATCGGGATCTCCATCGCGTACGAGCCGATCGCCGCCCGGCTGCGCGCCGACGGCTACCGGGTCTCGATCTACCAACTGCCGAACCTCGGCCTCGGCGACATCCGCGAGTCCGCCCGGGCACTCTCGTCCTACGTGGACCAGGTCCGCGCCGCCACCGGAGCGAGCCGGGTCGACCTGGTCACCCACTCCGAGGGTGGGCTGGTCAGCCGCTGGTACGTCCGGAACCTCGGCGGCGCCGACCGGGTCGACCAGTACATCAGCCTGGGCAGCCCGCAGTACGGCACGTACGTCGCCAACATTCTCAACGTCGTCGGGTTGGGAAGCTGCGCCGGCATCGTCGCCTGCCAGCAGATGACCATCGGGTCGAGCTTCCTGGCCGATCTGAACGCCGGCGACGACACCCCCGGCCCGGTCCGCTGGACCACGCTGCGCACCTGGCAGGACGAGCTGGTCCGGCCGGTCGACAACGCGGTGCTCGCCGACGGCGCGACGAACATCCTGGTGCAGGCGTGGTGCCCGCTGCGGGTCGTCGGCCACCTCGGCCTGGTCCTCGACGGCACCACGTACACGGCGGTCCGGCAGACCCTCGCGGGCGCCGCGATCCGGCCCAACTGCTTCGCGGTCTGAGCGGTCGCGGGCCCGCCACCCCGGGCGGGCCCGCCACGCCGGGCGCAGGCCCGCCACGCCGCCAGCTCACCCCTCGGCGCGGCCCCGGATCACGTCGGCGGCCCGCCAGGCCAGCGCCGTCACCGGCGCGCTTGTCCAACCCGCCACCATCACCGGCAGCACCGAGGCGTCCGCCACCCGCAGCCCGTCGACGCCGCGTACCCGCAGCTCGGCGTCGACCACGTGGTCGTCGTCCGCGCCCATCGCGCAGGTGCCGATCGCGTGGTAGCCGCAGTAGCCGTGCGTCACCGCCGCCTCGACGATCTCCTCGTCCGTCCGGGTCGCCAGGCCGGGCACCGTCTCCGCGTTGATCCGCTTGGCGATCGGCCCGGTGGCGAAGAACTCCCGCATCCGCCGGAACAGGTCCACCGCCACCCGCCGGTCGTGCCCGGTGGCGAGGTAGTTCGCCACGATCGACGGCGGGGTGCGCGGGTCGGCGTCGGTGACGGTGAGGCTGCCCTCGCTGTCCGGCCGGGTCACCGTGCCCAGGCACATCAGGCCCGGCTCCCGTTCCAGCTCCAGCGCCCGGCCCGGGCGGGGCGGGGCGGCCGAGAACGGCGCCATCAGCAGGTGACCGTCCGGCCGGTCCAGGTCCGGCCGGGACTTCACGTGGGCCGCCACGTCGAGCACCGGCAGCGCCAGCGGGCCGCCGCGGGTGAGCAACCAGCGCAGCGTCGCGCGGGCCTGCCCGAGCGGGCTCGCCAGCCGGGCGTTGTGGCCGCCCGGCTCGGCGAGCCGGTACTGCAACGCGATCGAGCGGTGCTCCCGCAGCCCGGCGCCCACCCGGGGCCGGTCGAGCAGCACCGGAACCCCGGCGGCGCGCAGCGTCCCGGCCGGACCGATGCCGGAGACCTGCAACAACTGCGGGGTGGCGAGCGCGCCGGCGGCGAGGATCACCTCGCCGGACGTCAGGTGCTCGACCTCCCGGCCGCGGTGCGCCACCCGTACGCCGACCGCCCGGCCGCCCTCGACGAGCACGCGCAGCGCGACCGCGCCGACCACGACGGTCAGGTTCGGGCGTCGGCGCGCCGGGTGCAGGAACGCGTCGGCGGCGCTGACCCGGCGTCCCCGGTGGATGGTCGCGGTCGGATAGCCGATCCGTTCGTCGTCGCCGGCGTCCAGGTCGTCCGCCGCCCGCCAGCCCAGCTCGGCGCCGGTGGCCACCATCTCCTCGGCGAGCGGGTCGGTGCCGGTGGCCACGGAGAGCCGCACCGGCCCGCCGACGCCCCGGTGCGGCGCGGCTCCCAGCGGATGGTCCTCCACCCGCTGGAACACCTGCCGCATGACCGACCAGCCCCACCCCAGCGGCGCCAGCGCGTCCCAGTCCCGGGCCGTGCCGCGACTCCAGATCATGCCGTTGACCGAGGTGGAGCCGCCGACCATCCGGCCGCGCTGCCAGGTCTCCCGCCGGCCCGGCCCGGTCGTCACCGGGTAGTGCCAGGTGGTACGCGGATCGTCCATCAACCGGGCGAACGCCTTCGGCACCCGGACGAACGGGCTCCGGTCCCAACCGCCCGCCTCCAGCAGCAGGACCCGGGTGCCCGGATCCTCGGTCAACCGGTCGGCCAGCACGCAGCCCGCCGCGCCGGCACCGACGACGACGTAGTCGAACTCCACCACTGTGGACCCCCAGTCGCGAGAATCCTTCCGACAGTAGTTGCTCGATCACGCCTCGCAAAGAGGTGGGCTCAGGCCGCCTTCGCCAACGCCTCGTACTCGTCGTCGGTCAGCTCGACCTCGGCCGCCGCGACGTTCTCCTCCAGGTGCGCCACCGACGACGTACCCGGAATGGGAAGCATCACCGGCGACCGGCGCAACAACCACGCCAGGGCGAGCTGCGCGGGGCTGGCGCCGTGCGCGGTGGAGATCGCGTCAAGCGGCCCGCCGGGCCGCGCCAGGTTGCCGGTGGCGATCGGGAACCACGGAATGAACGCCAGATCGTTGCGCTCGCAGTGCGTCAGCACGTCCTCGGCGCCGCGGTCGGCCAGGTTGTAGAGGTTCTGCACGGACACGATCGGGGTGATCTTCCGGGCCGCCTCGACCTGCTCGACGCTCACCTCGGAGAGCCCGATGTGCCGGATCTTGCCCTCCTGCCTCAGCAGCGCCAGCTCACCGAGCTGATCCGCAAGCGGCACCTTCGCGTCGATCCGGTGCAACTGGTAGAGCGGAATCGCGTTCAGGCCCAGATGGCGCAGGCTCAGCTCGCACTGCTGGCGCAGGTATTCCGGGCGACCCACCGGCCGCCAGTCGCCCGGACCGGAGCGGGTCAGCCCGGCCTTCGTCGCGATCACCAGGTCGTCGGCGTACGGGTGCAGCGCCTCCCGGATCAGCAACTCGCTGACGAACGGCCCGTACAGTCGGCGGTGTCGACGAACGTGACCCCCAGCTCGTACGCGCGGCGCAGCACCCGCACCGCCTCGGCCGGGTCCTTCGGGTCGCCCCAGACACCGGGGCCGGTGAGCTGCATCGCCCCGTATCCGAGGCGGTCGACCCGCAGGTCACCGCCGATCCGGTAGCTGCCCGACGCCTTCGCGGGCTGGGTGCCTGTGGTCATCACGGTCCTCCTGGTCTTCTCCGGTTCGGGTCCGACCGGAGGACATTCCCCGAAACGTGCGGCCGAGGCCTGTTCACCCCAGATGCCGCAGCACCACGAGCGCCTGGTCGTCCTCCGAGCCGGCCAGATCGTGCAGCAGCGCGTCCGCGATCGCCTCCGCCGGCTCGGCACGCACCGCGGCGAGCGTCCGGTGCAACGCCGCGACGCCCTCGTCGTACGGCCGGCCGCGTCGCTCCACCAGCCCGTCGGTGTACGCGACGAGCACGTCACCGGAAGTGAACGGGATCGTGGCCACGGTCATCGGCCGGTCCACCATGCCCAGCGGCAGGGCGTGGGCCGTCGGCACGGCGCGCGGCGGCTGCCCGGCCGGCAGCAGCACCGGATGCGGGTGTCCGGCCCGGGCCACCTGCGCCGTACCGGCCGCCGGATCGACCACCACGACCAGGCAGGTGCCCAGGAACCCGACGCCGAGCAGGTCGGTGAGGCGGAGGAACACCTCCGCCAGCGGCACGCCCAACCGGATCAGCGTGTTCAGCATGGTGCGGAGCTGGGCCATGTCGGCGGCGGCCTCGACCTGGTGCCCGACCACGTCGCCGACCACCACGGCCAGCCGGTCGCCGTCCTGCCGGACCAGGTCGTACCAGTCGCCGCCCAGGTGCAGGCCGCTCATCGCCGGCCGGTAGCGGGTGGCAACCTCCAGGCCCTTCGGCGGGGCCAGCGACGAGCTGCGCAGGCGACCGGCCAGGCGGGTCACCAGATTGTGCTCGGCGGCGGCCAGCCGGACCCGCTCCAGCGTCTGCTCGCACAGGTCGGCGACGGTGTTCAGCAACGCCAGATCGGTGTCGCGCAGCGGGCGCTCCCGCCGCCAGCCGAAACCGAGCGCGGCGATCGGCCGGCGCTCGGCGCCGAACAGCGGCAGCGCCACGGTGGTCACCAGGCCGTGCGCGCCGACCGGGTCGGGCAGGCCGGGGAACCGGGCGGCGAAGTCGGCGCGGTCCCGCAACATGATGCGCGTCCCGTCGCGCAACGCGCGCACCAGCGGGCGCGGGTCGTCGACGCTCAGGTCGTGGAACGCCGCCGCGAGCGTGCCCGGCACGTCGTCGTGGTACCAGAGCCGGACCCGCCGGCCCTCGTCCCGCATGGCCAGGCCGGGCAACTCCGCGCCGAACGCCGTGGTGGCGGCGTCGAGGATCACCTCGATCGCCTCGGCGGTGGACCGGGTCACGCTCAACTGGGCCGCGAACACGGCCATGGCCTGCGCCGACCCGGTCAGCTCGGCCCGTTGCAACGCCTGGCTGCACAGCCCGGCCACCGCGTCGAGCAGGTTGTGCAGCGCCTCGTCGTCGGTGACCGGGTCGGCCCAACGCACCTCCAGCGCGCCCAGCGCGACACCGTCGCCGTAGCGCAGCGGCAGGCAGAGACCTGTCGTCCGGCCGTCGGCGCCGGTCATCGGCAGCACCGCGTTGTCGCGTACCGCCCGGGCCAGCGGGACGTCGGCGTCCAGCGGCAACGGCCCGGGCGGGGCGTCGCCACCTGTCACGTCGAGCACGGTACGGCCGGGCAGGGCGACCGCCACCCGCAACGCGGCAGCGTCCACCACGGCCGGGGCGACAGTGGTGAGCACCTCCACGATGGCCTCCCGGCCCCGCGCCGAACTGAGCGCCCCGGCCAGCCGGGCGAGCGCCTCCGCCCGCCGCAGCGCCCGCTGCCGGTCGCTGACGTCCCGCGCCACGGTGGCCACGAACGCGGTACGCCGGTCGCCGGTGTCCACGGTGAAGGTCTGGTGGTCGACGTCGATCGGCACGCCGGTGTCCCGGTGGACCAGCCGGCTCTCGGCGCGGTGGTGCCCGTCGCGCAACGCGGTCGGGATGAGCTCGGCCCGCCACAGCTCCCGCGCGTCCGGCGCGGCGAAGTCGACAAGGGCCAGCCCGTCGACCCGCTCCCCGTCGTCAAGCCCCACGAGCGCCCGCCCGGCCGGGTTGACGTAGACGGCACGGCCGTCCGGGGTGGCCACCGCGATGAAGTCGCCGGAGCGTTCCACGAGCGCCTGGAACAGCCGCAGCTCGGCCTGGGCGGCGCGGGCGGCGTCCAGTTCGGCGCGGTCGGTGGACCGGCGGTGGTGCGCCCGGGCGGCGGCCAGCGCGACGCCCACCTGCCCGGCGAGCAGCCCGACGAACGCCCGGTGGTCGGCATCTACCGCACGGTGCGGGTCCAGCCCGACGACGAGCACCCCGGCCGGGGCGGCGGCGCCCGGATCGGGCACCGGCAGCACGGCCACCACCGGGCCGTCCGGCCGGCCGCCGGTGGGATACGGGGGCACCAGTCGGGGCGCGCCGTCGGCAAGCACCTCGGCCAGCGGCAGGTCGCCCACCGGCGGGACCTCGGTGCCGGCCGTGGCGGCCAGCCGCGGGCCGCCCGGCGTGGCCAGGTGGAGCTGGACGAACGGAAGCGAGGTCGCGCCGCCGAGCGTCCCGACCGCCCGCCGGGCCACCTCCTCCGGGTCGGTCGCGTCGGCGAGCGCGGCGCCGAGCGCCACGAGCAGCCGCAGCCGGGCCTCGCCCACCACCCGCGCGGTGGTCTCCGCGCCGGCGGTGAGGACACCCGCCGGCCGGCCCGACTCGTCGGTCACCGGGCTGTGCGTGAAGGTGAACCAGCGGTCGCCGTCGTGCGCGTCCCGCACCCGCACGTCCGGGCTGGTGGCGGCGCCCCGGGCGGTGAGCAGCGGGACGAGCGCGTTCCAGTCGCCCGGCCACGCCTGCGCCGCCGGCCGGTCCGGCGCGACCTCCCGGCCCGGGCCGAGCAACCGCCGGTAGGCGTCGTTTGGCAGCGGCACGGGCTCGTCGCCCCACCACAGCACCATCGGGGCGGGGGAGCGCAGGCAGAACGCCAACGCGGTACGCAGGCTCTGCGGCCAACCCTCGATCGGGCCGAGCGGCGTGCCGGACCAGTCGTACGCCGCGATCACCGCGCCCGCGTGCCCGCCGGTGGCGGCGACGGCGTCCGGCCACCGCGTGTCGTCCGGCGGGGTGACGTTCACCCGGGACCTCCGCTCGGCCGGTGGGCGTCGGCAGTACCGGGAAACGTACCAGCGGCCCGGCGCGCCGGACGATCGTCGATCCGGTTCGGAGCATCGCGCGACCCGGCCGGGACGAACGCCCCGGCACGTCGGCAACCGGGCGGGGCCGGGGCAGTTGCCGCGAGCCCGCCCGCCGGCCCGGGCCGCCGTGCGAGGCTGGGTGGGACGGTGGTCAGGAGGTGCGCATGGGCGCGACGCCCCGGCTCGACTTCGCGTTGGACACCTACGAGTGCATCGTGCTCTACCCGGGGCCGTCCGGCCGGGCGCTGCCGGAGGAGACCGTGCGGCGGCTCCAGGCCGAACACCTGCGACACATGCAGGCCTTGCAGCGGCGGGGCATCGTGCTCGTCGACGGCTCGGTGGACGGCCCGGCGCGCGAACCCGACCCGCCGATCGGCTTCGGCCTGGCCCGAACCGGTTCGGTGGACGACGTACGCAGCGTCATGGAGGCCGACCCGGCGGTGCAGGCCGGGCTCTACCGGGTCGAGGTGCTCACCTTCATCTGCGCGGCCGGGTCGCTTGACTTCCCGCTGGTCAAGACCGAGAGCTGAGGCTCCGGCGCCCGAGGTCCAGCCGATTCACCCGGGGTCACCGGGAGCACCCCGCCGGCCGGTGACGGCGAGCGGTACGATTTCCGCCGCGCGGTCGCCGATGCCCGCCACACACGACGTTCCGGTGCGGTACGCCCACCGCCCGCTCGCGCGGGTTTCGCGCGTCGTTGGACAACTGTTCCGCAGTCCGCAAGGGGTCGGTCGGCAGGCCGATCCGAAGGAGAGACTAGCCTGATGGGCGTGACACGCCGCGCGAAGATCGTCTGCACTCTCGGCCCCGCCACCTCGTCCCCGGAGCGCATCCGTGGGCTCATCGAGGCCGGCATGAACGTGGCGAGGCTCAACTTCAGCCACGGCAGTCACGCCGACCACGAGTCGGTCTACCGGATGGTGCGGGAGGCCGCCGATGCGGCCGAGGCGCCGGTCGCCGTGCTCGCCGACCTCCAGGGCCCCAAGATCCGCCTCGGGCGCTTCGCCGACGGGCCGCACGAGTGGCGCACCGGCGACTCCGTGACGATCACCGGCGACGAGATCGTCGGCAGCAAGGAGCGGGTCTCCTGCACCTACCGCAAGCTGCCGCAGGAGGTGAAGCCGGGCGACCGGCTGCTGATCGACGACGGCCGGGTCGCGGTCGAGGTAAGCGACGTCACCGGCAACGACATCCGCTGCCTGGTCACCGAGGGCGGCCCGGTCTCCAACAACAAGGGCGTCTCGCTGCCGAACGTGGCGGTGAGCGTCCCGGCCATGTCCGACAAGGACGCCGAGGACCTGCGCTTCGCCCTCGGCCTCGGCGTCGACCTGGTCGCGCTCTCCTTCGTCCGCTCGCCGGAGGACATCAAGCTCGTCCACGCGATCATGGACGAGGAGGGCGTGCGCCGTCCGGTGCTGGCCAAGGTCGAGAAGCCGGAGGCGGTCGACCACCTGGAAGCGATCGTGCTCGCCTTCGACGGCGTCATGGTCGCCCGCGGCGACCTCGGCGTCGAACTGCCGCTGGACCAGGTCCCGCTGGTGCAGAAGCGCGCCGTGCAGCTCTGCCGGGAGAACGCCAAGCCGGTCATCGTGGCCACCCAGATGCTCGACTCCATGATCGAGAATTCGCGCCCGACCCGCGCCGAGGCCTCCGACGTGGCGAACGCGGTGCTCGACGGCGCGGACGCGGTGATGCTCTCCGGCGAGACAAGCGTCGGCAAATACCCGGTGCTCACCGTCAGCACCATGGCGAAGATCATCACCACCACCGAGGCCGGCTCCATCGCCGTCCCCCGGCTCCAGCACGACCCGCGTACGCACGGCGGCGCGCTCACCGTCGCCGCGTCCTCCATCGCCCGCGCCATCGGCGCCAAGGCCATGGTGGCGTTCTCGCAGACCGGCGACACCGTGAAGCGGCTCAGCCGGCTGCACTGCGACCTACCGCTGCTGGCCTTCACCCCGGTGCCGGAGGTGCGCCACCAGCTCGCGCTCTGCTGGGGCGTGGAGACGTTCCTGATGCCGTTCGTGCAGCACACCGACGACATGTTCCGCCAGGTCGACCAGGCGCTGCTCGGCCTCGACCGGGCCAACCCGGGCGACTACGTGGTGATCGTGGCCGGCAGCCCGCCCGGCACCCCCGGCTCCACCAACACGCTGCGCGTGCACCAGCTCGGCTCGCTTGTCGACGCCGCTTCGGCGCGTGCGCTCCAGTGAGCCGGGTCGGCAGGCCCTGCGGTCACGACCGCGGGCCGACCGGTGAGTGCGAGGAGTGAGCCGGTGTTGCGAGCCCCGCAGTCGCGAACGAAGGCTGACCGGTGAGTGCGAGGAGTGAGCCGGTGTTGCGAGCCCCGCAGTCGCGAACGAAGGCTGACCGGTGAGTGACGGTCCGGCGGCGACCGGGCAGGCCGCCGTCGACCAGCTCCTCGAGGTGCTCGACCTGGCGCAGACCGGCGAGATGACCTTCCGCGGGATGAGCCCGCCGGTGGGCCCGCAGCGGGTCTACGGCGGCCAGGTCGCCGGGCAGGCGTTGGTGGCGGCCGGCCGCACGGTCGGCCCGGAGCGGGCCGTGCACTCGTTGCACGGCTACTTCGTGCGGCCCGGCGACCCGGCCGAGCCGATCGACTACCAGGTGGAGAACGTCCGGGACGGCCGGTCCTTCTCGGTGCGCCGCTCGGTGGCGTTGCAGCACGACAAGCCGATCTTCTTCATGTCGGCCTCGTTCCAGCGGCAGGAGGAGGGGCTGGACCACCACGCCCCGGTCCCGCTCGACGTGCCCGGCCCGGACGACGTGCCCACCATGGCCGACCGGCTCGCCCGCTATCCGGAGCGGCTCGGCATCTGGGGGCAGATCCCGCGTCCGATCGACGTCCGCTACGTCGGCGAGCCCGGCTGGGTCCGCCCCGGGGACCGCCCGGCCGAGCCGCACCAGCGGGTCTGGATGCGCATCGACGGCAAGCTTCCCGACGATCCGCTGCTGCACGCGTGCGCGCTGACGTACGCCTCCGACCTGACGCTGCTGGACTCGGTGCTGTCGGTGCACGGCGAGGTGTGGGGGCCCGGTGGCGTGGTCGGCGCGAGCCTCGACCACGCGCTGTGGTTCCACCGGGCGTTCCGGGCCGACGAGTGGTTCCTCTACGACTGCTGGAGCCCGTCCGCCTCGGGCGCCCGGGGCCTGGCCACCGGCCGGATGTTCACCACCCAGGGCCGCCACATCGCCAGCGCCGTCCAGGAGGGCCTGCTGCGCCGCGTCGGCGCCTGAGCGCAAGGCGGGGCCCCCGGTTAACGCCTTCGGTAGAGGCGGGGCACCCTATTAACACCTTCGGTGGCGGCGGGCCTCCGCGTGACGTTCGGCCGAGGGTCGGGGGACCGGGCGGCTGAGCAGGCGACTAACCTTGCCGGCATGCGTCTCTCCGCCCGGGTCGACTATGCCCTCCGTGCGGCTGCCGAGCTGGCCTCGGTCGCCGAGGGCACGACCTCCGGGCGGAGCCGGCCGGTGACCGCCGAGCAGATCGCCCGGTCGCAGGACATCCCGCCGAAGTTTCTCGAGAGCATCCTGCTCCAACTGCGCCGCGGCGGCGTCGTGCACGCCCAGCGTGGTCCCGAGGGCGGCTACTGGCTGGCCCGCCCGGCCGCGGAGATCTCCCTGGCCGAGGTGATCCGGGTGATCGACGGGCCGCTCGCGCACGTCCGCGGCCACCGCCCGGAGCAGCTCGGCTACCAGGGCGCGGCCCGCGCGTTGCAGGACGTGTGGATCGCGTTGCGGGCCAGCGAGCGGGAGATCCTGGAACTGGTCACCATCGCCGACGTGGCCGCCGGGAAGCTGCCCGGCCGGGTGAACGAGCTGGCCGCCGACCCACGCGCCTGGAGCTGACGACTCTCCGACGGGCCGTCCGGCGCGTCTCACCAACCGGATGGGGGACTTGACCGGGGGCGCCTCCGTGCCGCATTGTCGACCAAGTCGATAGGAGATGCCGAAAAGTCAGGGGGCGCTCGTGCGCAAGCTTCTGGTCCTCGCCCTCGTCGGGCTCGCCGCGCAACTGGTCGACGGCGCGCTCGGTATGGCCTACGGGCTGACCTCCTCGACCCTGCTCCTCTTCGCCGGCGTCGCGCCGGCCGCCGCGTCCGCCTCGGTGCACCTCGCCGAGATCGGCACCACGCTCGCCGCCGGCGTGGCCCACTGGCGCTTCGGCAACGTCGACTGGAAGGTGGTCGGCCGGATCGCGCTGCCCGGCGCGCTCGGCGCGTTCGCCGGCGCCACGTTCCTCAGCTCCATCTCCACCGAGTCGGCCGCCCCGTGGATGGCCGCGATCCTGTTCACCCTCGGCGCGTACCTGCTGGTTCGCTTCTCCCGGCCGCTGCGCGCCAACCGCGCCGCCGGCCGGCTGCGCAGCCGCTTCCTCGCCCCGCTCGGCCTGGTCGCCGGCTTCGTCGACGCCACCGGCGGCGGCGGATGGGGCCCGGTCGCCACCCCGGCCCTGCTGGTCTCCGGGCGGATGGAGCCCCGCAAGGTCATCGGCTCGGTGGACACCTCCGAGTTCGTGGTCGCCGGCGCGGCCAGCCTCGGCTTCCTGATCGGCCTCGGCTCCGAGGGCTTCCTGCTGCCTACCGTGGCCGCGCTCCTGATCGGCGGCCTGATCGCCGCGCCGATCGCGGCCTGGCTGGTCCGCATCGTGCCGGCCCAGGTGCTCGGCGCCGTCATCGGCGGCGTGATCGTGCTGACCAACGCCCGCACCCTGCTGCGCGCCGGCGACCTGGGCGGCCCGGTGCCGGCCCTGGTCTACGCCGTGCTCGGCGCCGGCTGGCTGGCCGCCGTGGTGCTGGCGGTGCGGGCCCTGCGCCGCGTCCGCCGCGCCCGGGCCACGGTCGAGGCGGCGCTCGCCGCGACTCCTTCCGACGTCGCCGTGTCCGACAGCGCCGTGCCTGACGCCGCCGTGTCCGACGCCGCCGTGTCCGACGCCGTCGTCTCGGTGCCCGTCGAGGCCAAGGCGTCCGCTGGTCTCGGCGGCGGCGGCGAGCGCGCCGCGACTCCGGCTGTCGACGCTGCTCCGGCCGCTGCCGTTCCAGCCGCCGAAGCCGAGACGTCCCGGCGGCTTGCCGCCGCTGTCGAGGGCTGAGTCTCCACCGTCGCGGACGAGCCGCAGGCCGCTCCGCTCCGGCTACCCGCCGCGCGCCCCACCCCGTACGTGTGCCCACGCCATCCTGCGCTCGCCGACGCCGGAAGTGTTAATAGGGGGCCCTTCCTCTACCGAAAACGTTAACAAGGGCCCCCGCCTTAACCCCCTCCTTGTGGGGCGTGGGGTGGTGTCCTACAGTGGCGGGGCACGGGAGCTAATTACATGCGTCGATGTCTGACGTTCCGTCGCGTCAGCGCGCGTGCACTCCCGCCGGCCCGGGCAGGCCGGCGTCGCCGCGTGCCTGACCTTCGCGAAAGGCAACCCCGTGCACCACACCACCTCACGCCGGATCGCACTGCTCGCCGCCGCCTCGGCGGCCACCCTGACGGCGGGCGCGCTCACCACCATGACGGCCTCGGCCGCGGCTGCCGCCTGCCGGGTCGACTACCGGGTCACCAACCAGTGGGGCGGCGGCTTCGGCGCCGACGTCACCGTGACCAACCTCGGCGACCCGGTCAACGGCTGGACGCTCGGCTGGAGCTTCGCCAACGGTCAGCAGGTCGTCCAGGCATGGAACGCCACGGTAAGCCAGTCCGGCGCCCAGGTCACCGCCCGCGACGCCGGCTACAACGCCGCGATCGGCACCGGTGGCAGCGCCAACTTCGGCTTCAACGGCTCGTGGAACAACGCCTCCAACCCCGCCCCGACGACGTTCACGCTCAACGGCACCACCTGCACCGGCGCGCCCCCGACCGCGACGCCGACGACGTCCGGGCCGACGACTCCGCCGCCCACCACGCCGCCACCGACCGATCCGCCGCCCACCACCACACCGCCGCCCACCACCACACCACCGCCCACCACCCCGCCGGCCGGCGCCAAGCAGATGGAGAAGCTCGACCGCGGGTTGGTGAGCGTCCGCTCCGGCAGCGGGAACCTGGTGTCCTGGCGACTGCTCGGCACCGAGACCTCGGGCGTGTCGTTCAACCTCTACCGGGGCGGCACCAAGGTCAACGGCAGCCCGATCACCGGCGCCACCAGCTACCTGGACAGCGGCGCGGCGGCCGGGTCCGCGTACACCGTGCGGGCCGTGGCGAACGGCGCCGAGCAGGCGGCGTCCGCCCCGGCGTTGCAGTTCGCCAACGGCTACCTGGACGTGCCGATCCAGGCCCCGCCGGGCGGCACCACGCCGAGCGGCGAGTCCTACAGCTACTCCGCGAACGACGCGAGCGTCGGCGACCTCGACGGCGACGGCGACTACGAGTTCGTGCTCAAGTGGGACCCGTCGAACGCCAAGGACAACTCGCAGTCCGGCTACACCGGCAACGTCTACGTCGACGCGTACACCCTCACCGGCGCCCGGCTGTGGCGCATCGACCTGGGCCGCAACATCCGCGCCGGCGCCCACTACACCCAGTTCCAGGTGTACGACTACGACGGCGACGGCGACGCCGAGGTGGCCATGAAGACCGCCGACGGCACCCGCTCCGGCACCGGCCAGGTGATCGGCTCCTCCTCGGCCGACTACCGCAACTCCAGCGGCTACGTGCTCGCCGGCCCCGAATACCTGACCATGTTCGACGGCCGCACCGGCGCGGCGCTGTCCACCGTCGACTACGACCCGCCGCGCGGGACCGTCTCGTCCTGGGGCGACTCGTACGGCAACCGGGTCGACAGGTTCCTCGCCGGCACCGCCTACCTGGACGGCCAGCGCCCGTCACTGATCATGGCGCGCGGCTACTACACCCGGGCGGTCATCGCCGCCTGGGACTTCCGCGACGGCACGCTGCGCAAGCGCTGGACGTTCGACTCCAACGCCTCCGGCAACGGCGCCGCCGCCGGCCAGGGCAACCACCAGCTCTCCGTCGCCGACGTGGACAACGACGGTCGCCAGGAGATCGTGTACGGCGCGGCCACCATCGACGACAACGGCCGGCTGCTCTACTCCACCGGCAACGGGCACGGCGACGCGATGCACGTCGGCGACCTCGACCCGTCCCGCGCCGGCCTGGAGGTCTTCAAGGTGGACGAGGACGGCAGCAAGCCCAGCTCGTGGATGTCCGACGCGCGTACCGGCCAGATCCTCTGGCAGACGTCGCCGAACGGCGACAACGGCCGTGGCGTCTCCGGTGACGTCTGGGCCGGCAGCCCGGGCGCGGAGTCCTGGTCCTCGGCGGCGGACGGCCTGCTCAACACCCGTGGCCAGAACGTCGGCCGCAAGCCGTCCTCGGCGAACTTCCTGATCTGGTGGGACGGCGACCCGGTCCGCGAGCTGCTCGACGCCACCAAGATCGACAAGTACGGCACCGGCGGCGAGACCCGGCTGCTCACCGGCAGCAACGTCGCGTCCAACAACGGCACCAAGTCCACTCCGGCGCTCTCCGGCGACATCCTCGGCGACTGGCGCGAGGAGGTGGTGTGGCGCACCGCCGACAGCTCCGCGCTGCGCATCTACAGCACGCCTGTCACCACGGGCCTGCGCCTGCCGACCCTGGTGCACGACCCGCAGTATCGGGTGGCCGTCGCCTGGCAGAACACCGCCTACAACCAGCCGCCGCACCCGAGCTTCTTCCTCGGTGACGGCATGAGCACGCCCGCCGCGCCGAACATCTACCTGCGCTGAGGCAACAAAAAGGCACCGGGTCGCCGGCCGCGGAATCCGCTCCGCCGGCGACCCGGTGCACCACACCGCAGCATTCCCGACCCGTCCCGACCGGGAATGCCGTACCACCACCGAGGACTAAGTTATGCGTCCCACGCGACGCTGCGGTGACGTGGCTATGAAGAGCGTGTTTCAGCCGTCCCGGCGCAGGCCGCCGGCGACCTTCTCGGCGATCAACTCGTACGAGCGGACCCGGTCGGCCACGTCGTAGACCATCGCGGTCAGCATCAACTCGTCCGCGCCGGTGCGCTCCAGCAACTCCCCGAGCTGCCGGGCCACCGTCTCCGGCGAGCCCGTGGCCTGGCCGTCGCGGCGCTGGGCCACGAACTCCCGCTCCAGCTCCGAGTACGGGTAGGCCGCCGCCTCCTCCGGCGTGACGAGCGGCTCCGGCCGCCCCGACCGCAGCTTCAGGAACGACAACCCGGCCGGCCCGGCCAGCCACTCCGCCCGCTCGTCGGTCTCCGCGCACACCGCGTTCACCGCCACCATCGCGTACGGCCGGTCCAGCCACCGCGACGGCCGGAAGTGCTGCCGGTAGAGCCGCAACGCCGGGATCGTGTGCTGCGAGCTGAAGTGGTGCGCGAAGGAGAACGGCAACCCGAGCAGGCCGGCGAGCTGGGCGCTGAACCCGCTCGACCCGAGCAGCCACACCTGCGGCGACTGCCCGCGCCCCGGCGTCGCCGTGATCGGACCCGGCTCCTTGCCGCTGAAGTAGTTCATCAGGTCGGCCAGCTCGCGCGGGAAGTGCTCGGCGGACAGGCCCTCCATGGTGCGGCGCAGTGCCAACGCGGTCACCTGGTCGGTGCCGGGCGCCCGGCCGATGCCCAGGTCGATCCGGCCCGGGTGCAGCGCCTCCAACGTGCCGAACTGCTCCGCCACCACGAGCGGCGCGTGGTTGGGCAGCATCACCCCACCGGAACCCAACCGGATCGTGTGCGTGTTCGCGGCCAGGTGGGCGAGCAGCACCGCGGGCGCCGAACTGGCGATCGCCGGCATGTTGTGGTGCTCGGCCACCCAGAACCGGCGGTAGCCCAGCTCCTCGGTGCGTCGGGCCAGCTCGGTGGTGTGCCGCAGCGCCTCACCGGCACTGCCGGTCGCGGCCACCGGGGCAAGGTCAAGGACAGACATCGGTACGTCGATCACGCCATGGTGCAACCCGCCACCTGCCGGAATTGTTCCGTCGGGTGGGTCAGCCCATACCCCGGGCCTGCTCGAAGATCAGGCTGGTCTGGGTGTGCTGGACCGCCGGATCCACCGCCAGATGGTCGAGCACGAAGTCCCGCAGCGCGTCCCCGGACGCCGCCCGCACGTGCAGCACGTAGTCCTCCGCGCCCGCCACGTGGAACACCGACACCACCCCCGGCAGCCGCACCGACCGGGCCCGGAACGCGTCCACCGCGGCCCGTTCGTGCGCCGTCAGCCGCACCGACACCAGCGCCTGCAACGGCAGCCCCACCGCGGCCGGATCCACGTCGGCGTGGAACCCGCGGATCGCCCCGCACTCGCGCAACGCCCGGGTCCGGGTCAGACACGTCGACGGGGCCACCCCCACCCGCTCGGCGAGCGCGTTGTTCGGCAGCCGCCCGTCCACGGTCAGCGCGGTCAGGATCGCGCGATCGACGTCGTCCAGACCGGAGAACGGCCGTACATCATTCGGTGCGGGAGGCATGCTGCCATCCTCCACCGAAGATGCGTACGGCGGAAGCATGTTCACCAGAATCTTGTTCGCTTCTCTTGCCCTCCGGTGTGAGGATGTTCGACGCTTCCGGGCATGACCGCCGTGGACACCGCAGCCGTGCACGCCGGGCGTGACGACCTCGCCGGTCTCGGCGTCCACGTCCCGCCCATCGACCTCTCCACCACCAACCCGCTGCCCTCGGTGGCCGACGGCGGCGACGCCTACGAGACCCTCGCCACCGGCAACCCGCTCCCGGCCGGCGGCAGCGCCGTCTACCAGCGGCTCTGGAACCCCACCGTGGCCCGCTTCGAAACCGCCCTCGCCCAGCTCGAAGGCACCGCCGAGGCGGTCGCCTTCGCCAGCGGCATGGCCGCGCTCACCGCGACCCTGCTCGCCGCCACCCGCGACGGGAAGCGCCACGTCGTCGCCGTCCGCCCCCTCTACGGCGGCACCGACCACGTCCTCGCCAGCGGCCTGCTCGGCACCGAGGTCACCTGGGCCCGCGCCGACGACGTCGCCGCCGCGATCCGCACCGACACCGCCCTGGTCGTGGTCGAGACCCCGGCCAACCCCACCCTCGACCTGGTCGACATCGCCGCGCTCGCCACCGCCACCGGGAACGTCCCGCTGCTCGTCGACAACACCGTCGCGACCCCGGTGCTCCAACAACCCGCCCGGCACGGCGCCGCCCTCGTCCTGCACAGCGCCACCAAGAGCATCGGCGGCCACGGCGACGTCCTCGCCGGCGTCGTCGCCTGCGCGCCCGACTGGGCCGCCCGGCTGCGCCAGGTCCGCGCCGTCACCGGCGCCGTCCTGCACCCGCTCGGCGCCTACCTGCTGCACCGCGGCCTCCAGACCCTGCCGCTGCGGGTCCGCGCCCAGCAGGCCGGCGCCGAGAAACTCGCCGCCTGGCTCGCCGGCCACCCGGCCGTCGAACAGGTCCACCACCCGTCCCGGCGCGACCCGGCCGGCCTGGTCGGCCGCCAGATGTCCGGCGGCGGCAGCCTGCTCGCCTTCGAGGTACGCGGCGGCGCGCCCGCCGCTGCCACGGTCGCCGGCGCCTGCGAGCTGATCACCCACGCCGTCTCGCTCGGCGGCGTCGACACGCTGATCCAGCACCCGGCCTCGCTGACGCACCGGCCGGTCGAGGGCGACGCCAAGCCGTGCGGCGCGCTGCTGCGGGTCTCGGTCGGGCTGGAGGACCCGGAGGACCTGCGCGCGGACCTGGCGCGGGCGCTGGCGTCGCTCTGAGGCGCGCCGGGGCGGGTGTCGAGGGCTGAGCCGGACCGGTCGCCGCCGGCCTCGTGCCCACAGCGCGCCGTCCGGTCAGGACTTCGGGCCGACGTGTTGGTCCAGCGCGGCGACCGCCTCCCGCCGGGCCACCGACAGGGACCACGGCAGGTTCATCCGCCAGGCGATACCGAGCAGGTCGAGGGCCCACTGACAGAGCGCCATGATGTCGGTGGAGCGGTTGGAGAACATGTAACGGGGATAGACGTACTCCTTTCCGCGGGTGACGACCCGGTTGGCGAAGCGGCAGCCGTCGGAGTGGAACAGGCCGCGCAGGAAGTGGCCCGGATGTGCCTCGACGATGGTCCGCTGCCAGTCGGCCAGGACGATCGGGCGCTCGTGCTTCTTGCCCGGCCCGTGCTGCGGCAGCAGGCATGGCCAGTGCTTGCCGTAGCTCTGCACATTGACGCAGCCCTGTTGCTGGACGCGCTGCACCTTCTCGGCCAGCACCGCTCGCATGGCGTCGTCGCATGCCTCGATCAGACCCGGCCAGCAGTCGCTGCAGGAGATCCGGAGCACCGGCACCCGGGCGCTGGTGACGAGATGCCCGTCGCCGAGGTAGAGGCCGAGAAGGTAGGCGTAGGCCGCCGGATCTGTCGGAACGTGGACATCTTCACGGCAGCGAAAACATCGCGACGCGGTGCCCAACTGCTTCGGCTCCGGGCGATCCTTGCACCAGTGGCGCACGGTTGGATAGGAGAGCCCCACGGTCCGCGCCACCTCGGCGACGGTCGCGCCGCCGAGGTAGAGACGTCGCGCTCGAGCGCGAATTTCGGGTGGATGCACAGGACTATGGTCGAACGCCTGTATGACACTTTGGTGCCCTCGGTGGGATTCGAACCCACACTGTATGGAGTTTGAATCCATTGCCTGCTGCCAGTTGGGCTACGAGGGCGTTCCGTGATTCGGCCTCGACAGCCTACCCGCTAGGCTGAGGGCGGTGACACCCGGCACGGCGGGTGTCGGGTTCGAACCGGTGGGAGTGGCTCGTGGGCGAGATGCAGACGGATGCCGAGCGCAAGCGCGTTCTGATCGCCGAGGACGAGGCGCTGATCCGGCTGGACCTGGCCGAGATGCTTGTCGAGGAGGGTTACGAGGTGGTCGGCGAGGCCGGCGACGGTGAGACCGCCGTCAAGCTCGCCGAGGAGCTCAAGCCGGATCTGGTCATCCTCGACATCAAGATGCCGATCATGGACGGGCTGGCCGCCGCCGAGCGGATCGCCGGCGCGCGCATCGCCCCGGTGATCATCCTGACCGCGTTCAGCCAGCGCGACCTGGTCGAGCGGGCCCGGGCGGCGGGCGCTATGGCCTACCTGGTCAAGCCGTTCCAGAAGAGCGACCTGGTGCCGGCGGTGGAGATCGCGCTGTCCCGCTACTCCGAGGTCGCCGCGCTGGAGGCGGAGGTGGCCGGTCTGACCGACCGGCTGGAGATCCGCAAGACCGTGGAGCGGGCCAAGGGCGCGCTGATGACGACGTACGGGATGACCGAGCCCGAGGCGTTCAAGTGGATCCAGCGCACCGCGATGGACCACCGGATGACCATGAAGGAGGTCGCCGAGCGGATCCTCGCCGAGACCGCCGGCGGCGAGGTGGCGCAGCCCGCCTCCTGACCCGGCGGCCGGTTCCCGGCGTCGCCTCCGATCGATACGGTTGCCGTCATGCGACGTTCGCTGGCGGTGCTCGGCCTGCTCGTGGCGCTGCTTGCTGCCTGCCAGGCGCCCGACGCGCCCATCCCCGCCCCCGAGCCGCTGCGTCCGGCCTGGCAGCCGGTCGACCTGCCGCTTCCGCCCGGTCTCTCCGGCCGGGTCGCGTTGCGTGACGCCGCCGCCTGCGGGGGCCGCTGGTTCGTGGTGGGCGCGGTGCTGGACGCCGACGGAACCCCGCATCCGGCGGCCTGGTCGAGTGTGGACGCGCGTGCCTGGGTGGCGCTGCGTCCGGTGCCGCGCAGCACGTACGGCCCGGAGAACCTGCTCACCGCGGTCGGCTGCCGGGCCGGCCGGCCGGTGGCGGTCGGTGGGCGCAGCGGCGGGGTGCACGGCAATCCCCGGATCAGCACCTGGCGCCTGGACGCCGACGGTTCGCTTGTGGAGGTGCCGGCGGAGTTCGAGGTGTTCGGCGGGCCGGACGCGGTGAACGTGGGCCGGGTGGCGGGTGGGCCGGGCGGCTGGTTGATCTCCGGGAACCGGGCCACCGGCGCGGCGGCCTGGGTGTCGGCGGACGGGTCGGACTTCCGTCTGGTGAGTGGCGTGCCGGGATTGGCCACGGACGGGGTGGGCCGGCCGTGGGTGGCCGACGGCGCGGCGGCCGGGTCGGGGTGGCTCATGGTGGGCTCGGTGCTGCCGTCGGGGCGTACCGGCTCGGACGCGGCGGTGTGGACCTCGCCGGACGGGTCGGCCTGGCGGCGCGCGGTGCTGCCCGGCGGCGGCGTCGACCAGGATCTGCAACGGGTGGTCCGGGTGGGTGACCGGGCGGTGGCGGTGGGCCGGCGGGGCGACGACCTGGGCGCGTGGGTGGCCGACGGCGACGCCTGGCGGCCTGGTGGTGCCGTCCCGGGTGGCGCGGAGCGGCCGGGCCGGGTCTGGGGTCTGTCGGCGCGCGGCGACGGCGCGTTCGCGGTGGTCGCCGGCGCGGCGTCGGAGGGGGGCTGGTTCTCGCCGGACGGTGACCGGTGGTCGCCGGTGGCGCTGCCGGTGGCGGTTCCGTGGGGTAACGACAGGTCGGTCGCGGTGGCCGCGGCGGGTGACGTCGCCCTGCTGCTGGTGGACGACGGCGCGGCGGCGCGGGTGTGGTCGGCGCGGGGGGCGTGGCGGCCCGCCTGAGCTTTTCACCAGCGTGTTTCCGGCGGGTGTCGGATGTCCGATGGTCCCACCGGTGATCCCGGTGTGTTACACCACCGCCGTGAATCCGGCCACTCAACGTAACGGTTAGGTCAACCCCGCTTCTCAGGTCTACCTTCGGCACCCGCCGGTGGGATAACGTCCCGGCCCAGACCGGGATCGCGGTCGGTCCGGCCAACCCTCGCAAGGTCCAATTCGCGCTGGGTGGTTTCCGGGCCTTCGGACGGAGGAGGGTACGAGCCGTGAGGCAGAAGCTCGCACGGGTGCTCGGTGGTGTGGCCATCGGCGCGCTCGTTTTCAGTGGCGCGGCCTGCAAGGCTGACAGTGGTGATGAGGCGGGTGGCGGCAGCAAGGCCGCCTGCGACCTGAAGATCGGCTTCTTCGGCCCGCTGACCGGCGATGCCGCGGGTCTCGGTATCCACATGCGCAACGGCACCAAGCTGGCCATCGACCAGTACAACAAGGACAACGCGGACTGCAAGGTCAACCTGGAGGAGTACGACTCCCAGGGTGACCCGGCCAAGGCCCCGGCGCTGGCTCAGAAGGCCGCCGGTGACGCCAAGGTCGTCGGCATCATCGGTCCGGCGTTCTCCGGTGAGTCGGAGGTGGCCGACCCGATCTTCGACGAGGCCGGCCTGCCGATCATCACGCCGTCGGCCACCCGGCCGAGCCTGAGCACCAAGAACTGGAAGATCTTCCACCGGGGCGTCGGCAACGACACCTCGCAGGGTCCGGCCGCCGGCCGCTACATCAAGGACGTCCTGAAGGCCGAGAAGGTCTACGTGGTGGACGACCAGTCGGCGTACGGCGCGGGTCTGGTGGACGAGGTGAAGAAGGTTCTCGGCGCGGTCGCGGGCGAGGACAAGATCCAGGTCAAGCAGACCAACTTCTCCGCCGTGGTCACCAAGATCCAGAGCAGCGGCGCGAACGTCCTCTTCTTCGGTGGCTACTACACCGAGGCCGGCCTGCTGCTCAAGCAGCTCAAGGGCGCGGGCTGGAAGGGCACGATGGTCGCCGGTGACGGTGTCAACGACGCCAACTTCATCAAGGTCGCCGGCCAGCAGGTCGCCGAGGGCACGATCCTGACCTGCCCGTGCGCCCCGGCCACGGCCGCCAAGGGCTCGTTCGTGACCGACTACAAGGCCGCGTTCGACAACGCCGAGCCGGGCACCTACGCCGACGTGTCGTACGACATCTCCAAGATCATGCTGGAGGGCATCAAGGACGGCAAGGGCACTCGCGCCGACCTGCTGAGCTTCATCAAGTCCTACAACAAGGCCGGTGGCGCGACCGGCGTGACCTACAAGTTCGAGTCCACCGGCGAGCTGGACCCGGCGCAGGTCATCGTGTGGGCGTTCAAGGTGAACGCGGGCAAGGTCGTCCCCGACATCGAGATCCCCAAGAGCTGACCGGTTCATCCGGTCCTGTCACGGGACACCAGGCGTGCGGCCGGGAGTGAGTTTCTCCCGGCCGCACGGCTTGGCCGCACAGTTGGAGCCCCCACTTGAACTTCGATGAGCTCTTCGGGAACTTCCCGACGCTGACCATCACGGGCCTGGAGCAGGGCGCGATCTACGCGCTCATCGCCCTCGGCTACACCCTGGTGTACGGCGTTCTACGCCTGATCAACTTTGCTCACTCCGAGGTCTTCATGGTCGGTACCTTCTCCGCCCTGTGGACCTGGCAGGCCCTCGGCTACGACCAGAACTCGGCCGCCCCGGCCCTCGGCCCGCTGATCCTGGCGGTCGTCGCCGGGCTCGCGGTGGCGATGGTCGCCTCGGCGGCCACGGCGGTCACCGTCGAGCTGGTGGCCTACCGGCCGCTGCGCAAGCGCAACGCGCCGCCACTGGCCTTCCTCATCACCGCGATCGGCGCCTCGTTCGTGCTCGCCGAGTCCTTCGGCATCGGCACCAGCCGCGCGCCGTTCGGCATGCCGACGATGATCCCGCAGGAGACGGTGTTCACCGTTTTCGGCGCGGCCGTGACGAACCTCCAGTTGGTGATCCTCGGCGTCACGCTTGTCATGATGGTGGCGCTGGACCAGTTCGTGAACCGCAGCCGGCTCGGCCGCGGCATCCGCGCGGTGGCCCAGGACCCGGACACCGCCGCCCTGATGGGCGTCAACAAGAACCGGGTCATCCTGCTGGTCTTCGTGCTCGGCGGCCTGATGGCAGGCGTGGGCGCGCTCCTGTGGGACCTGCGGTTCGGCTACACCAAGTTCAACGTCGGCTTCCTGATCGGGCTCAAGGCGTTCGCCGCCGCGGTGCTCGGCGGCATCGGCAACCTGCGCGGCGCGCTGCTCGGCGGCCTGCTGCTGGGGGTGGCGGAGAACTACGCCGCCGGCCTGTTCGGCGGCGACTGGAAGGACTTCACCGGTTTCGTGCTGCTGATCGTGCTGCTGATGTTCCGGCCGACAGGTCTGCTCGGCGAATCTCTCGGGAGGGCGCGCGCATGACCGCCACCGTGGACAAGAAGCGGACCGGGGGCATCAGGACCCGCTGGGCCGCCATGCCCAGGCAGGTGCGCTGGGCGGCGATCGCGGCGCTGATCGTGCTGCTCTACATCCTGCCGAACAAGTGGTTCTACGAATATCTGGGCTTCCCGATCGGAAGCGAGTACTTCGCCCTCTACACCACCCGCTCGGACTTCGCCGGCGTGCTCTTCGACACCGCCGTGTTCGTGCTGCTGGCCGTGGGCCTCAACGTGGTGGTCGGTTTCGCCGGCCTGCTCGACCTGGGCTACTTCGGCTTCTACGCGCTCGGCGCGTACACGGTCGCGTTGCTCACCTCGCCGGAGAGCCGGTTCGGCACGAACTGGCCGTGGCTGGCGGCGGTGCCGCTGGCGGTGATGGTGGCGATGATCTCGGGGGTGATCCTCGGCGGCCCGACGCTGCGCCTGCGCGGTGACTACCTGGCCATCGTGACGCTCGGCTTCGCCGAGATGATCCGGCTGTACGCGGCCCGCCAGGACGGCCTCGCCCAGGGCCAGCGGGGCATCCCGGCGATCCCGCACCCACCGGGCCACGGCAGCGACGGCAAGGCGCTGTTCGGGGTGGTCGACTCCCGGCCGTACTACTGGCTCATGCTGACGCTGATCCTGGTCGTGCTGGTGCTGATCCGGAACCTGGCCAACAGCCGGGTCGGCCGGGCCTGGGTGGCGATCCGCGAGGACGAGGACGCCGCCGAGGTGATGGGCGTGCCCACGTTCAAGTACAAGCTGTGGGCGTTCGCGATCGGGGCGGCGGTGGCCGGCCTGACCGGCGCGGTCTTCGCCGGCAAGCAGACGTTCATCAACTCGGACCAGTTCGTGCTGGAGAGCTCCATCCTGGTGCTGGCCGCGGTGATCCTCGGCGGCGCCGGCAACATCAAGGGCGCCATCGTCGGCGGCGCGGTCACCTGGTACCTGCCGGAGTGGCTGCGTGGCGTCGGTGACCTCCTCGGGCTGGAGTTCGACGCCGCCGAGTACCGGATCCTGGTGTTCGGCCTCGTGGTCATCATCATGATGATCTTCCGGCCGCAGGGTCTGGTGCCCAACCGGCGGCGGGCGGCCGAGCTCGCCGACCGGCGCAAGGAAGCGGTTCCCCAGGAGACGGTGCCCAATGAGTGAGCCGCAGATGCACAGCGAGCGCGACGCGACGAGCGAGCGGGACATCGCCGACGACGGGCGCAGCACGGTCGGCACCCCACCGGAGTCCGGCTCGGACACCCCGGTGGAGCCGACGCCGGGCGACACCGCGCCGGCCGGCCGCGAACCGCTGCTGGAGGTCGACCACGTCACCCTCCGCTTCGGCGGTGTGGTGGCGCTCAACGACGTCGCGTTCACCCTCTACAAGGGGGAGATCCTCGGCCTGATCGGCCCGAACGGCGCCGGCAAGACGACCTGCTTCAACGCGATGACGGGCGTCTACCGGCCCACCGAGGGCGAGATCCGGTTCGACGGGCAGCGGATCAACGGCAAGCGCCGGAGCTGGATCACCAAGGCGGGCGTCGCCCGTACGTTCCAGAACATCCGGCTGTTCCCGGAGATGACCGCGCTGGAGAACGTGATGGTGGGCGCGGACGCCCACCACAAGACCAGCGTGATCTCCGCGATGCTGCGGCTGCCGCGGCACTGGCGGGAGGAGCGGGAGGGCCGGGAGAAGGCCCGCGAGCTGCTCCGCTTCGTCGGTATCGAACGCCGCATCGGGGACCTGGCGCGCAATCTCTCGTACGGCGAGCAGCGCCGGCTGGAGATCGCCCGGGCCCTGGCGACCGACCCGAAGCTGCTCTGCCTGGACGAGCCGGCCGCCGGCTTCACCCCGGCGGAGAAGGAGGAACTGCTCGGGTTGATCCGGAAGATCCGCGACAATGGCACCACGGTGTTGCTGATCGAGCACGACATGCGACTCGTCATGGGCGTGACCGACCGGATCGTGGTGCTGGAGTTCGGCAAGAAGATCGCCGAGGGCCTGCCGGCCGCGGTCCGCGAGGACCCGAAGGTGATCGCCGCGTACCTGGGGGTGCCGACCGATGCTGCTTGAGATCAACGACCTGACGCTGCTGTACGGGCGGATCCAGGCGCTGCACGGGATCAGCCTGCACGTCGACGAGGGTGAGGTGGTGGCCCTGATCGGCGCGAACGGCGCCGGCAAGACCACCACCATGCGGGCCATCTCCGGGCTGCGCCCGGTGGCCGAGGGCTCGATCGTCTTCAACGGCACCGACGTCACCCGGATGCGGGCCGACCTGCGGGTGGTCCGGGGCATCGGGCAGGCGCCCGAGGGTCGCGGCGTCTTCCCCGGCATGACGGTCATCGAGAACCTGGAGATGGGCGCGTACACCAGGCGGGACCGGGCGGGCATCGCCGAGGACCTGAAGATGGTCATGGACCTCTTCCCCCGGCTGCACGAGCGGCGCAAGCAGGCCGGCGGCACGCTCTCCGGCGGCGAGCAGCAGATGCTGGCGGTGGGCCGGGCGTTGATGGCCCGCCCGAAGCTGCTGCTGCTCGACGAGCCCTCGATGGGTCTCGCGCCGATGCTGATCCAGCAGATCTTCGAGATCATCACCCGGATCAACGAGCAGGGCACCACCATCCTGCTTGTCGAGCAGAACGCCCAGCAGGCGCTCTCCCGCGCCCACCGGGCCTACGTGCTGGAGACCGGCCGGATCGTCAAGGAGGGCACCGGCCGGGACCTGCTGCACGACCAGGCGGTCAAGGACGCGTACCTCGGCGTGGCCTGAGGTCGTACCGGCCGCCGTCGTCGGTGCGGCCGGGCCCGGCTTGTCGGGGCCACGGACTAGAGTCGCTGCCGTGACAGCTACGACGCCGCGCCTGCTCCTCGTCGACGGACATTCCCTGGCATACCGGGCGTTCTTCGCCCTGCCTGTGGAAAACTTCTCCACCACCACGGGGCAGCCGACGAACGCCGTCTACGGCTTCACCTCGATGCTGATCAACGTGCTCCGCGACGAGCAGCCGACCCACATCGTGGTCGCCTTCGACGTCTCCCGCCACTCCTTCCGCACCGACCGTTACGCGGAGTACAAGGCCGGCCGCAGCGAGACCCCGACCGACTTCAAGGGCCAGGTGAGCCTGGTCAAGGAGGTCCTCGCGGCGCTGCGGGTGCCGGTCGTGGAGGCGCCGGGCTACGAGGCCGACGACGTCATCGCCACGCTCGCCTGCCAGGCCCGCGACCAGGGCATGGACGTGCTGATCACCACCGGCGACCGGGACGCGTTCCAGCTCGTCGGCGACCAGGTCACCGTGCTCTACCCGCGCAAGGGCGTCTCCGACCTGGCCCGGATGGACCCGGCGGCGGTCGAGGCGAAATACGGCGTCACGCCGGACCGCTACCGCGACCTGGCCGCGCTCGTCGGCGAGACGAGCGACAACCTGCCCGGCGTCCCAGGCGTCGGCCCGAAGACCGCGGCCAAGTGGATCAACCTGTACGGCGGGGTCGAGGGTGTGGTGGCCCGGGCCGACGAGATCAAGGGCAAGGCCGGCGAGAGCCTGCGCGAGCGGCTGGCCGACGTGATCCGCAACTACGAGATCAACTGCCTGGTCGCCGACCTGGAGCTGCCGGTGCGGCCCGAGGACGCCCGCTGGCCGGGCTGGGACCGGGAGGCCGTGCACCAGGTCTTCGACACGCTCCAGTTCCGCATCCTGCGGGACCGCCTCTACCAATACCTGGAGGCCGTCGAGCCGGAGGCCGAGGCCGGCTTCGAGCTGGCCGGCGAGGTGCTTACCGAGCCGGGCGCGCTCGCCGGCTGGCTGGACACGCACGCCGGCGCCGGCACGCCTGTCGGCCTGGCCGCCACGCTCGACACCGGCCCCAACCGCCGGCACACCGCCACCGTGACCGCGATGGCGCTCGCCACCACCGACGGCGCGGCGGCCTGGTTCGACCCGAGCCGGCTGGACGCCGGCGATGAGTCCGCCCTGGCCGGCTGGCTGGCCGACGCCGGGCGCCCGAAGGTGCTGCACGACAGCAAGCCGGCGGTGCTGGCGTTCGCCGCGCACGGCTGGGATCTTCGGGGCATCGCCCGTGACACCCAGATCGCCGCCTACCTGGCCCGCCCCGACCAACGCTCCTACGACCTCACCGACCTGGCCCTGCGCTACCTGCACCGGGAGCTGCGCGTCGACGCGCCGGAGACCGGCCAGCTCACCCTGGACGGGTTCGGCGACGAGGGCGCGGCCGAGCAGAACCTGATGCTCCAGGCCCGGGCCACGCTCGACCTCGCCGACGCCATCGACGCCGAGCTGTCCCGCGACGGCGAGCAGTCCGCGCGGCTGATGGCCGGCGTGGAGCTGCCGCTGATGCGGGTGCTGGCCAACATGGAGCGCACCGGCATCGCCGCCGACACCGACTACCTCTCCGAGCTGGAGGCCCACTTCGCCGCCGAGGTGAAGGCCGCCGCCCAGAGCGCCTACGCGGTGGTCGGCCGGGAGTTCAACCTCGGCTCGCCCAAGCAGTTGCAGGAGATCCTCTTCACCGAGCTGGGCCTGCCCAAGACCAAGCGGATCAAGACCGGCTACACCACCGACGCCGACGCCCTCCAGTGGCTCTACGCCCAGACCGAGCATCCGCTGCTGCACCACCTGCTGCGCCACCGCGACGTGGCCAAGCTCAAGTCGACTGTCGACGGGCTGCTCAAGTCGGTCTCCGACGACGGCCGGATCCACACCACGTTCAACCAGACCGTGGCCGCGACCGGGCGCCTGTCGTCCACCGAGCCCAACCTGCAGAACATCCCCATCCGCACCGAGGAAGGGCGACGGATCCGGCGCGCGTTCGTCGTCGGCGAGGGCTACGAGTGCCTGCTCACCGCCGACTACAGCCAGATCGAGATGCGGATCATGGCGCACCTGTCCTCCGACGAGGCGCTGATCGAGGCGTTCAACTCCGGCCACGACTTCCACGCCGCGACCGCCTCCTCGGTCTTCACCGTCGACGTCGGCCAGGTCACCGCCGACCAGCGGCGCAAGATCAAGGCGATGAACTACGGCCTGGCGTACGGGCTGAGCGCGTTCGGCCTGTCCCAGCAGCTCGGCATCACCGCCGAGGAGGCGCGCGGGCTGATGGAGAACTACTTCGCCGGGTTCGGCGGGGTCCGCGACTATCTCCAGGAGGTGGTGGCCCGGGCCCGGCAGGACGGCTACACCTCCACCATTCTGGGCCGCCGCCGCTACCTGCCCGACCTGGTGAGCGACAACCGGCAGCGCCGAGAGATGGCCGAGCGGATGGCGCTCAACGCCCCGATCCAGGGCTCGGCGGCCGACCTCATCAAGGTCGCCATGCTGCACGTCGACGCCGCGCTGCGCGACGCCGGGCTGCGCTCGCGGATGCTGTTGCAGGTGCACGACGAGTTGGTCTTCGAGGTCGCCCCGGGCGAGCGGGAGGCGCTGGAGGCCCTGGTGCGCAAGGAGATGGGCGCCGCCCACCCGCTGTCGGTGCCGCTAGAGGTCTCGGTCGGCGAGGGCCACGACTGGAACAGCGCAGACCACTGACCGCAGCAGTCGAGGTCGCGTGACGGGTCAGCCCTTGAGCGGGTCGTGGCCCCAGTTCATCAGCGACCAGCGCCACCTCGTGTCGCGGACGTCGCCGGACGGGCGCTGGGCCAGGTGCCGGTGCACGTACCCGATCACCTTGCGCATGTGCTTGTAGTCGGCGGCGGTGAGCTGGTCGCGTTTGCGGCGCAGCAGGTCGACGATCCGGCGGCCGGAGTCGTGCCCGACGGACTCGCCGCCCTTCGTGCCCGGCTTGTGCCAGCCGACGTGCTTGGACTCGTCGGTCTCCAGCCAGCGGGTCAGCTCGGCGGGCTTCATGTTCACCGCGTCGGTGAACTCCCGGTACGTCTGCTGCGGGTCCTCACTCCGACTCACGGCGCAGCACCTCCGGTCGGTGGGCGACGTCCCGGCCGGAATCGTCGTTGACGATCCGGTACTGCGGCTGCTCCGGCGAGGCGTTCACCTGATGCCCGCGTACGTGGGTGCGCTCGGTCAGCTTCTCCTTGACCACGCCGTGCGCCCGGCCGCTGTGACTGGCCCAGGAGACGTGGTCGCCGGCGCGGAACTCCCTCTCGGCCATGCCAACCGGTTACCCGCCCGCCTGGGCGAGTAACGACGCGGTCAGGGCCGGATCTCGGCGATCGGCAGCTTGAGGTCGAACGGCTCGGTCAGCTCGATCACCTCGCTGCCGTCGGTCACCAGCTCGTACTGACGCTCGCCGCCCGGGCCGATCCGGTCGCCGAGGCGGTACGCGTAGAGGTGCACCGGGTCCTGCTCGATCCGCCAGTAGAACGGGATGCCGGCGGCGGCGTACTCGCCGGGCTTGGCGAACCGGTCCACCCGCCGGGTGCCGGGCGAGACGATCTCCACGGCGAGTACGACGTCGTCGGGGAGTAGGAGGCGGCGGTCGAACGGCAGCCCGGCGTGGTGCAGCAGCACATCGGGTCGGCGGACCGTGTTGACGTCGAGACCGACACAGACCGCCTGGGTGGCGCGCACCGTCGTTGGCGCATGCGTTCGCAGCCATCCTCTCAGCAGGCCGGAGACGGCCTGGTGGCCGATGGTGGGGAGCGGCGTCACCTGGAAGATCCCGTCGACCAGTTTGGCGTGCGGGGCGTCGTCCGGAAGCCTCAGCATGTCGTCCACGGTGTGGTCGGCCTGCTGCTGACGGAGGGGATCCGGGCACCATGGGGAGGTTGCTGACGCGATCGTCCCGGCCATCCGTTCAGTGTTGTCGGACGGTCGCCGCCGACGTCGCACCGGGCGTGCGACGCGCTCAGCCCGCGGGCTTCTCGGTGACGAAGATGGCGGTGCCGGGGAAGAGCCGGCCGCGCAGCGGGCTCCACTGGCCCCACGTCCCCTCGTGCCCGGCCGGCCACTCCGGCTCTACCAGGTCGAGCAGGCGGAATCCGGCGCCGACCAGCTCCCGGATCCGGTCGCCGAGGGTGCGGTGCTGCTCGACGTACGTGGCGGCGCCGTGCTCGTCCTGCTCGACGTAGGGGGAGCGGTCGAAGTACGAGTGCACGGCGGTCAGCCCGCCCTCGCCCGGGTCGTCGAGGAAGATCCAGCGCATCGGGTGGGTGACCGCGAAGACCCACCGGCCGCCGGGGCGCAGCACGCGGGCCACCTCGCGCATCGCCGCCGCGGAGTCGTCCACGAACGGAATCGCCCCGAACGCGGTGCAGACCGTGTCGAAGGCGTCGTCGGAGAAGGGCAGGGCCAGCGCGTCGGCCTGGACCAGCGGTACGCGTACCCCGGTCCGGTGGGCGGCCTGCGCGGCGTGCCGCAACATGCCGGCGGAGAGGTCCAGGGCGACCGGCCGGGCGCCCCGGGCGGCGAGCCAGCGGGCGGCGGCGGCAGCGCCGGCGCCGAGTTCGAGGACCCGCCGGCCGGTGACGTCGCCGAGCAGCCGGGCGTCGGCCTCGCGCAGCCCCTCCGGGCACCAGACGAAGTCGACCTCGCCCAGGAACGCGCCGTGCTCGGCCTGGTAGGCGTCGGCGTCGGTGTCCCACCAGCCGCGGTTGGCGCGGCGGATCTCGGCGGCACCGACCCGCCGGCGGGTCACCCTGTCGTCGTCCACCCGGTCCACGCTAGGGCCGGGTGGACGCCGGGGTGCGGGCGGGGCGGCGTGTGACTGGTGTGGCAGATGTGACGGACGAGACAGGCGTGGCACCTTACCGCGCGAAATCTCCGCTTTCGCAGCCGATGCGGGCGCGGAGACCCGGGAGGGCTTGCACGCTGTGGTAATGCAGCGGGTAGGCTAGACGATGCGCTCGCGGATCGTGTGCCTCGGCAGGGAGCAGGTGTGCGGTCACCGGAGCCACTAATGATCTTCTCGCGTCGATCGTTCGGTGTGCCCGGCGACGGATCCGCTGGCGCGGAAGAGTCACCGCGACACCCATGCCCGCTGTGACAACCCATCCGACCGGAGCAACCGCCCACATGACGAGCAGCATCGAGGCCACCTCGAGCGCCAACAAGGTCACGCACGACGATCTCGGCTCTGAGGAAGCTTTCCTCGCCGCTATCGACGAGACCATCAAGTACTTCAACGACGGCGACATTGTCGAAGGCACCGTCGTCAAGGTCGATCGGGACGAGGTCCTGCTCGACATCGGCTACAAGACCGAGGGCGTGATCCCCTCTCGGGAGCTGTCGATCAAGCACGACGTGGACCCGGCCGAGGTCGTTTCGGTCGGCGACCACATCGAGGCCCTCGTCCTCCAGAAGGAGGACAAGGAGGGTCGGCTGATCCTCTCCAAGAAGCGGGCGCAGTACGAGCGGGCCTGGGGCACGATCGAGAAGATCAAGGACGAGGACGGCGTCGTCCGCGGCTCGGTCATCGAGGTCGTCAAGGGTGGTCTCATCCTCGACATCGGCCTGCGTGGCTTCCTGCCGGCGTCGCTCGTCGAGATGCGGCGTGTGCGCGACCTCCAGCCGTACGTCGGCCGTGAGCTCGAAGCCAAGATCATCGAGCTGGACAAGAACCGCAACAACGTGGTCCTGTCCCGCCGGGCCTGGCTTGAGCAGACGCAGTCCGAGGTGCGCACCGAGTTCCTCAACAAGCTCCAGAAGGGGCAGGTCCGCAAGGGCGTCGTCTCGTCGATCGTCAACTTCGGCGCGTTCGTCGACCTGGGTGGCGTGGACGGCCTGGTGCACGTCTCCGAGCTGTCCTGGAAGCACATCGACCACCCGTCCGAGGTCGTCGAGGTGGGCCAGGAGGTCGAGGTCGAGGTCCTGGACGTCGACCTGGACCGCGAGCGGGTCTCGCTGTCGCTGAAGGCGACCCAGGAGGACCCGTGGCGTCAGTTCGCCCGCACCCACGCGATCCAGCAGATCGTGCCGGGTAAGGTCACCAAGCTGGTGCCGTTCGGCGCGTTCGTCCGGGTGGACGACGGCATCGAGGGCCTGGTCCACATCTCCGAGCTGGCCGAGCGCCACGTGGAGATCCCGGAGCAGGTCGTGCAGGTCGGTTCCGAGGTCATGGTCAAGGTCATCGACATCGACCTGGAGCGCCGCCGGATCTCGCTGTCGCTCAAGCAGGCCAACGAGGGCTTCGTCGAGGGCGAGGAGCACTTCGACCCGACCCTCTACGGCATGGCCGCGACGTACGACAACGAGGGCAACTACATCTACCCGGAGGGCTTCGACCCGGAGACGGGCGAGTGGCTCGAGGGCTACGACAAGCAGCGCGAGACCTGGGAGAACCAGTACGCCGAGGCGCGTCAGCGTTGGGAGGCCCACACCAAGCAGGTGCAGACCTCCCGCGCCGCCGACGCCGAGGCCGCGGCCAACCCGGCTCCGCCCGCCACCAGCACCAGCAGCAGCAGCACCTCGACCTCGACCTCGGCCCCGAGCCGTCAGGCCGAGGAGCCGGCCGGCACGCTTGCCACCGACGAGGCGCTCGCCGCGCTGCGGGAGAAGCTCGCCGGCGGCAAGTGACAGGTCGCTGACGCCGGGTGCGCCCGCACGGACGCACCGGTTGACGACACACTGACGGGCCCCGTCCCCGCGTTCCGCACCAGCGGAGCGCCGGGGGCGGGGCCCGCGGTCGTCGTCTGCCTGTTTGGCATGCGCACGCCCATCGGGTTGACTGTCCCGATGCTGAAGGTGGGGCTGACGGGCGGCATCGGGTCCGGCAAGAGCGCGGTGGCGAGCCGCCTGGCGGCGCTCGGCGCGGTCGTGGTCGACTCGGACCGGATCGCCCGCGAGGTCGTGGCCCCGGGCACCGAGGGGCTGGCCGAGGTGGTCGCCGCGTTCTCCGACCGGGTCCTCGGCCCCGACGGCACGCTCGACCGGGCCGCCCTGGGCGCGGTGGTCTTCGGCGACGAGACCGCCCGCCGCCGGCTGGAGGGGATCACCCATCCGCGGGTACGGGCGCGGGCCGCCGAACTGGTCGCCGCCGCGCCGGCCGACGCGGTGGTGGTCAACGACGTTCCGCTGCTTGTCGAGGTGGGGCTCGCGCCGACGTACCACCTGGTGCTCGTGGTGCAGACGGCGGCGCCGACCCGGCTGGCGCGGTTGTCCCGCGACCGTGGCATGGACCCGGCCGAGGCGCGGCGGCGGATCGCCGCGCAGACCGACGACGCGGGCCGGCGGGCGGTGGCGGACGTGCTGCTCACCAACGACGGCTCGCTGGCCGACCTGCACGGCGCGGTGGACGCGCTCTGGCGCGACCGGCTGCTGCCCTACGAGCGCAACGTCCGCGAACGGCACGCGGTGCTGGCCGACCGGCCGACGCTCACCGAGCCCGACCCGACCTGGCCCGAGCAGTACGCCCGGCTCGCGGCGCGGATCCGCCACGCGGCCGGCGGCGACGTCCGGATCGACCACGTCGGCTCCACCGCCGTGCCCGGGCTGACCGCGCCGGACGTCATCGACATCCAGTTGACCGTGCCCGCGCTGGCGGAGGCGGACGGTCCGCTCGCCGACCGGCTGGCCGAGGCGGGCTTCCCCCGGCTGTCCGGCGAGTGGTGGGACGCGCCGCTGCGCCCCGACCGGGTGCACTTGGCGAAGCGGTTGCACGGCGGCGCGGACCCGGGTCGGCCGGCGCTCCTGCACCTGCGGGTGGCCGGCTCGGCCGGCTGGCGGCACGCGCTGCTGGTGCGGGACCACCTGCGCGCGGACCCGGCCCGGCGATCCGCCTACCTCCAGGTCAAGCGGGACCTGGCGGCCACCGCGCCGGAGAGCGCCGAGCCGGCGACGCTCCACGATCCGTGGTTCTACGAGGAGCGCCTGCGGGCCGAGGAGTGGGCCGCACACACCCGCTGGCACCCCTGACCCGCCCCGCGCGGGCGGGCGCGGCGAGGGGAGGGCGGGGTTCGGTGAGGAGCAGGGGCGCTCGCGGCGGCCGGTGAGCGCCTCAGCGCGACCACCGTGGGCGCGCACGCCGGTCGTCCCGGGTGCTGCGGCCCTGGCGCCGGGGGCGGCCGGGCCCCGAAGGGGCGGCCACCTTCCCGGTCGGCCGCCGCGAGCGGCCTACGGTACGAGGGTAGTCCGGTGAGATGAGCCACACAATGGGAATATCGAAGCCGGTCAGGGACGGTCCGTGGTCGGGCCGGAAGTGTCGGACCGCGGGCGTACCGTTGGTGTCATGGCGCTCGACATTCCCCGGCTCGACGGTCGCTTCCAGGTCGTCAGTGAGTTCCAGCCGGCCGGCGACCAGCCGGCGGCCATCGACGACCTTGAGCGTCGCGTGCGGCGCGGCGACCGCAACACGGTGCTGCTCGGCGCGACCGGCACCGGCAAGAGCGCCACCACGGCGTGGCTGGTCGAGCGGTTGCAGCGGCCCACCCTGGTGCTCGCGCCCAACAAGACCCTCGCCGCCCAGCTCGCCAAGGAGTTCGGCGAGCTGCTGCCGCACAACGCGGTGGAATACTTCGTCTCCTACTACGACTATTACCAGCCCGAGGCCTACATCCCGCAGACCGACACCTACATCGAGAAGGACTCCTCGATCAACGAGGAGGTCGAGCGGCTGCGGCACTCGGCGACCATGTCGTTGCTCACCCGGCGGGACGTCATCGTGGTGGCCACCGTGTCGGCGATCTACGGCCTGGGCACGCCCGAGGAATACCTCGACCGCGCCGTGCGGGTCAAGGTGGGGCAGGAGCTCGACCGCGACCAACTGCTGCGCCGGCTCGTCGACATTCAATACACGCGCAACGACATGGCCTTCCAGCGCGGCACGTTCCGGGTGCGCGGCGACACGCTGGAGATCATCCCGGCCTACGAGGAACTGGCCGTCCGGATCGAGCTGTTCGGTGACGAGATCGAGAAGCTCTACTACCTCAATCCGTTGACCGGTGACGTGGTCCGTGAGGTCGACAGCCTGATGATCTTCCCGGCCACGCACTACGCCGCCGGCCCGGAGCGGATGGAGCGGGCGACCCGCGACATCGAGGCCGAGCTGGGCGAACGGCTGGCCGAGCTGGAGCGGCAGGGCAAGCTGCTGGAGGCGCAGCGACTGCGCATGCGCACCACCTACGACCTGGAGATGATGCGCCAGGTGGGCTTCTGCTCCGGCATCGAGAACTACTCGATGCACATCGACGGTCGGCTGCCCGGCAGCCCGCCGCACTGCCTGCTCGACTACTTCCCCGACGACTTCCTCACCGTGGTCGACGAGTCGCACGTGACCATCCCGCAGATCGGCGGCATGTACGAGGGCGACGCCTCCCGCAAGCGGATGCTCATCGACCACGGCTTCCGGCTGCCGAGCGCCGCCGACAACCGTCCCCTGCGCTTCGACGAATACCTGGAGCGGGTGGGCCAGATGGTCTTCCTCTCCGCCACCCCGGGCCCGTGGGAGCTGGAGCAGGCCCAGGGCGAGTTCGTCGAGCAGGTGATCCGTCCGACCGGCCTGATCGACCCCGAGGTGGTGGTGAAGCCGACCAAGGGGCAGATCGACGACCTCATGCACGAGATCAAGCTGCGCACCGAGCGGGACGAGCGGGTGCTTGTCACCACGCTCACCAAGAAGATGGCCGAGGATCTCTCCGACTACCTGCTGGAGAACGGCATCCGGGTGCGCTACCTGCACTCCGAGGTGGACACGCTGCGCCGGGTCGAGCTGCTGCGCGAGCTGCGTAAGGGCGACTACGACGTGCTTGTCGGCATCAACCTGCTCCGGGAGGGCCTGGACCTGCCCGAGGTCTCCCTGGTGGCGATCCTCGACGCCGACAAGGAGGGGTTCCTGCGCAGCGGCCGGTCGCTGATCCAGACCATCGGCCGCGCGGCCCGTAACGTCTCGGGTCAGGTCCACATGTACGCCGACAAGATCACCCCGTCGATGGCGTCCGCGATCGACGAGACCAACAGGCGCCGGGCCAAGCAGACCGCGCACAACGAGGCCCACGGCATCAACCCCGAGCCGCTGCGGAAGAAGATCCACGACATCCTCGACGACATCTACCGCGAGGCGGAGGACACCGAGGCCACCACGGTCGGCGGCGCCGCCCGGCAACTGTCGAGGGGCAAGGCGCCGGTCAAGGAGACCCGCAGCCGCAACGGTCGGGGCGGCGCGGCCACTCCGTCCCGCGAGGGCATGGCCCGGGCCGACCTCGCGAACCTGATCCAGGAGCTGAACGACCAGATGCTTGCCGCCGCGCGGGAGCTCCAGTTCGAGTTGGCCGCGCGGATCCGCGACGAGGTCTCCGACCTGAAGAAGGAGCTGCGCGGGATGGACGCGGCCGGGGTGCGGTGAGCGGCACGAGGGCCGGGCGGGCGCGATGCTGACCGAGGCCGTGGTCGGGCTTCCCGCCCCGGCGCTGCGTCCCTGGGTGGACCGTTACCTCGGCTACCGGGAGGAGTTGCCCGGGCCGGTGGTGCGGCGTGAGGTCGCCGGCGCCTTCGTCGTGCTGGTCCTCGGCTGGGGCGACCCGCTTGACGTCACCGATCCGCGCGGCGCCGGTCGCGGCGCGTACGCCACCAACGCGTTCCTGGCCGGCCCGTTCGACGGCTGGTGCGCCACCCGCAGCGCCGGCACGGGCACCGGCGTGCAGGTGATGCTGACCGCCCCGGCGGCGCGGCGGTTGCTCGGGTTGCCGCTTGGCGAGTTGGCCAACCGGGCGGCCCCGGTCGACCGGGTCGCCGGGTGGCTGGCCCGGCTCCGCGACGAACTGGCCGGCGAGCCCGGCTGGCCGGGGCGCTTCGCCCGCCTCGACGCCGCCCTCGCCGCCCGGCTGGCGGCCACCGACCCGGTCGACGGTCGGCTGCTGGCCGCCTGGCGGCGGCTCGACGGGAGCGGGGGCGCGATCGGGGTGGCCGCGCTCGCCGACGAGATCGGCTGGTCCCGCCGTCACCTGGCGGTGCGGTTCCGCCGGGAGTTCGGGTTGCCGCCGAAGACCGTCGCCCGGCTGCAACGCTTCCACCGGGCCTACGCCACCCTGGGTCGCACGGTGCTCACCGCGCCGCCGGCCGGCCCGGACGGATCGGGCTGGGCGGAACGGGCGGCCCGGTGGGGCTACTACGACCAGTCGCACCTGACCCGGGAGTTCCGGGAGTTCGCCGGCGCCCCGCCGGCGGCGTTGGCCCGGGCCGGATCGCATTCGTCCAATCCCTGCTGACCCGGTCGCCGGCAGACTGGGGGCATGCGAAGCATCTATCCGGTCCTCAGGTATCCCGACGTTCACGCCGCCGTCGACTTCCTCCGGTCGGCGTTCGGCCTCACCGTCCACGAGTTGCACTCCGGGCCCGACGGCGAGGTGCGCCACGCTCAGCTCGGCCACGGCGACGACCTGGTCATGGTGGGTCCGGGTCCCGCGCCGGCGAGCCGGCCGGCCGATGACGACTACCGCGTCTACCTGGCCGTCGACGACGTAGACGCGCACCACGAGCGGGCCCGGGCGGCCGGCGCGGAGATCGTCCGGGCGCCGTTCGACACCGACTACGGCTCCCGCGACTACGCCGCCCGCGATCTGGCCGGCATGGTCTGGTCGTTCGGCACGTACCGTCCTTGAAGAATTCCTCGGCGTCGATGCGTGCATGTTGCTCTGCGCGAGCGAGGTATTGCCGTGCGTGATGGTCATGCGTACGCTCCCACCCTGGGAGGCGCGCATGTCGTTGTCAGCAAGTCCGGTCGTCCGGCGCGTGCGGCTCGGTGTCGAGCTGCGCCGACTGCGCCGTCGTGAGTCGCTCACGCTCGAACAGGTCTGCACCCGGCTCGGTTGGGCCTCGACGTCGAAGCTGTCCCGCATCGAGCTGGGCCAGAGCCGGCCCGACCTGGCCGACGTGCTCGACCTGCTCGACGTCTACGAGGTTCCACCGCACCAGCGGGAGGATCTGATCGTCATCGCCCGCGACGCCGCCACCGGGCGCGGCTGGTCCAAGACGCTCGGCGAGATGGGCGAGCGGCAGCGGGGGTACGCGGAACTGGAGGCCGGTGCCGAGCGCATCGTGGAATACCAGCCGGCGCTCGTGCCCGGCCTGTTGCAGACCCCCGCGTACGCCCGGCTGCGGGTGTCGGCCGGCGCGTCGCTCGCCGGCGAGGTGGACGTGGAGGCCGACGTCCGGGCCCGGGCGGTGCGCCAGGAGTTGCTTGTCCGGCCGGACCCGCCGCACTACACCGCCCTGATCGACGAGCGGGCCTGCGAGCCGGACGGGCTGCCGGCCGAGGTGTGGCGGGAGCAGATGCGGCACCTGCTGGCGGTCGCCGAACGGTCGCACGTGACCCTCCGGGTGGTGCCCCGCGGCGCCTCGCCCGGCGATGACCTGCATCCGCTCGCGCCGTTCTCCTACTACGCCTATCCGGACCCGGACGACCCACGCACGATTCTGGTCGAGACGCTGACCACCGATCTGCGCCTGGTCGCCGAGGCCGACGTGGCCCGCTACGAGCAGGTGATCGAGCGGCTGCTCGCGGCGGCGCTGCCCGAGGACGCGACGGCCGCGCTGCTCACCCGCCGCCTCGGCGTCGCGCCGGTGCCCCGGCCGCGCGACCCGCACGAGCTGGAGTGAGGTCGTCGCGCGCCCACCGGGCCCGGCGCCCCCGATGCCCGTCGGGACCGGTGACCGCGCGTCGCGCGCAGGTTACGTGAGGGGTACGACAGTTCAGGCCGGCACGTCGACGAAGTGCTCGACAAGCGGCGGGCCGGCGAAGAACGGGCCGATCAGGCCCCGCCACCGCTCGAAGCGCTCGGTCTGCCGGAAGTTCACGTCGTGCGCCTCGACCGAGTCCCACTCGACAAGCAGCACGAACCGGGTGGGCGACTCGACCCCACGGGTCATCCGCACCGAGCGGCACCCCTGCGCCTCGGCGAGGATCGGACGCGCCTGCGCGTACGCGGCGGCGAAGTCGTCCTCGTGTCCGGGCGTCACATCGATAAGCGCGACCTCAAGAACCATGCCCGAAGCCTTTCATGCCGGGTGCCGACCGGTACGCTCCGGGGGCGCTCCGGCCGGCCGTGCCCCTCCACCGTGTCACCGGGCGGGCGGGGGAGGACGACAATGCTCGACTGGCTCACCGGCACCGCGTTCACCGTGTTCGGCGCCGGCACCACCTGGGCCGAGCTGCTCGGCTTCGGCACCGGCGTGGTCAACGTCTGGTTGGTCGCCCGCCAGCACATCGCGAACTGGCCCGTCGGCATCGCCAACGTGCTGCTGCTGATGGTGCTGTTCCAGACCGCCGGCTTGTACGCCGACGCCGGCCTGCAACTGGTCTACGTGGCGCTCGGGGTCTACGGCTGGTGGCACTGGCTCTTCGGCGGCGACCGGCGCAGCCGGCTCACGGTGGCGCGTACCGGGCGGCGGGAGTGGTGGGCGCTCGGTGCGGCCGGGCTGCTGCTCACCGCCGGCCTGTGGGTGCTGCTGGACCGGGCCACCGACTCCACCGTCCCGCTCGCCGACGCGGTCACCACCGCGCTGTCGCTGCTGGCCACCTACGGGCAGACCCGCAAGCTCGTGGAGAGCTGGTGGCTGTGGATCGCCGCCGACCTGATCTACATCCCGCTCTACGCGTACAAGGGACTCTGGCTGACCGGCGGTCTCTACCTGATCTTCCTGGCCCTCTGCGTGGTCGGGCTGCGCGCCTGGCGGGCGGACCTGCGCCGGCGGGCGGCGGCCACGCCGGTGCCGCCCGGTCCCGCGCCGGTGGCCGCGTGAGCGGGCGGTTCCGGCACGGGCTGGTGGTCGGCAAGTTCTACCCGCCGCACGCCGGGCACCACGCGCTCGTCGAGGCCGCCGCGGCCCGCTGCGCGGCGGTGACCGTGGTGGTGGCGCCGTCCCGGCGCGAGTCGATCCCGCTGGCCCTGCGACTGGCCTGGCTGCGCGAGGTCCATGCCGGCACCCCGGGGGTGCGGTTCGTCGGCCGCTACGACGACCACCCGGTCGACTACGCCGACCCGGCGGTCTGGGACCTGCACTGCGCGGTGTTCGCCGACGCGTTGGGCGGCGAGCCGGTGGACGCCGTCTTCTCCTCGGAGGCGTACGGCGAGGAGTTGGCCCGCCGGTTCGGCGCGGTCGCGGTCGAGGTGGATCTGCGGCGGCGGGCCGCGCCGGTCTCCGGCACCGCCGTGCGCGCGGACCCGGCGGCCCACTGGCGGTGGCTGAGCCCGCCGGTGCGGGCGTGGCTGGTCCGCCGCGTGGTGGTTCTCGGCGCCGAGTCGACAGGTACGACGACCATGGCGCGGGCGCTCGCCTGGCGTTTCGGCGCCGCCTGGGTGCCCGAGTACGGCCGCGAGTTGACCGAGCGCAAGCTCGCCGCGTTGCGCCGGTCCCGGCCGGAGGCCACCGTCTTCGACGTCACCTGGGACCGGGACGACTTCGTCGAGGTGGTACGCGAGCAGCAGGCCGCCGAGGACGCGACGGCGCGGGTCGGCGGCCCGCTGCTGATCTGCGACACCGATGCCCGGGCCACCGCGGTCTGGGAGGAGCGCTACCTGGGCTCGTCCTCGGCGGAGGTGCGCGCGGCGGCCCGCCGGCCGGCGCTCTATCTGCTCACCGGCCACGAGGGGGTGCCCTTCGCCGACGACGGCCTGCGCGACGGGGAGCACCTGCGGGCGTGGATGACCGGCCGCTTCCGCGCGGAGCTGGCCGGGTGCGGGGTGCCGGTGGTCGAGCTGCGCGGGACGCACGAGGAGCGCCTGACCACCGCGGTCGCCGCCGTCGAGGCCCTGCTCGCCGCCGGTTGGTCCTTCACCGATCCGGTCCTGCCCGCCGATCCGGCGGCATCATCAAAACTAGCCTCCTAGGATGCGCTGCGGGTGGTGACGCGGGTCGGTGACGTGAGCCGGGGCACCTGATCGCGATTGATGGGTGCCCGGAGATGCGCCACCCGGGCGAGATGGTGAAGAATGGCGGCCGAGGAGGGGAGTATTCCCCCGCGACGGAGTCGTCAGCACGGAAGAGCGCCAGCACCCCCGGTGCTCGACCCGGCTCCGTCGGTCGGTTCCCGCAAGGGTGCCGGCGGAAGAGACCTCCGACAGTCACCACAGTCAGCGTTGACGCACCCCGGCCCGCACCCGGCGTACGGTGTGCCCGACGCTGCGTGTCTGCCGGAGGATGGATTTGAACGTGTCCGCATTGGTGTGGGCGGTAACCCTGACCGCGATGATCGCGGTCCTGATGGCCGACCTGATCATCATCGGCCGCCGCCCGCACGAGCCGAGCGTCCGTGAGTCGAGCCTGTGGGTCGGATTCTACGTCGGGCTCGCGCTGCTCTTCGGCGTGGTGCTCTGGCTGACCGCCGGGCCGAGCGTGGCCGGCCAGTTCTACACCGGCTGGCTCACCGAATACAGCCTCTCGGTGGACAACCTCTTCGTCTTCGTGATCATCATGGCCCGCTTCGGCGTGCCCCGGCAGTACCAGCAGAAGGTGCTGCTCATCGGCATCCTGCTGGCGTTGGTCATGCGCGGCGGCTTCATCGCGGCCGGCGCCGCGCTGATCGCCCAGTTCTCCTGGGTGTTCTACATCTTCGGCGCGTTCCTCATCTACACCGCGGTGAACCTGGCCCGGCAGGGTGAGCCGGACGAGGACGAGTTCAGCGAGAACGTGCTGATCCGGTGGAGTCGCAAGGCGCTGCCGCTGTCCCGCGACTTCGACGGGGCGCGGATGACCACCCGGGAGAACGGCCGGCGGCTGTTCACCCCGATGCTGATCGTGATGATCGCGATCGGCACCACCGACCTCATCTTCGCGCTCGACTCGATCCCGGCGATCTTCGGCATCACGCAGGAGCCGTACCTGGTCTTCACCGCGAACGTCTTCGCGCTGATGGGGCTGCGGCAGCTCTACTTCCTGCTCGGCGGCCTGCTGGACCGGCTGATCTACCTCAGCTACGGGCTGGCCGTGGTGCTCGGCTTCATCGGCGTGAAGCTGGTCCTGGAGGCGCTCGCCGACAACAACCTGCCGTTCCTCAACGGCGGCGAGCCGGTGGCCTGGGCGCCGCACATCCCGATCTGGCTCTCGCTCACCGTCATCCTCGGCACGCTCGCCGTGGCCACGGCGGCGAGCCTGGCCAAGTCGTCGCGGGACAGGCGCCGGGAGCTGGCCGAAGCCCGCCGCTGACCGGTTCGTCGGATGCCGTTCCCGCCGGCCGGGAACGGCACCCGACGGTCAGACGCGGTGCGCGCCGACCAGGGTGTCCACCCGGGCCGGGGGCAACTCCTCCTCGACCACCCGGCGGGTGAGGTAGCAGGCGTGCAGCATCCGCCGCCGGCCGCCGTGCGGCTCGGCCGAGACGACGCCGACGTGGTGGATGCGCCGGCCGGGGTGGGCGAAGAAATAGAGGTCGCCGGGGCGTTCCGCACCGAGCGCCACCGGGGTGGTCGCCTCGGCCTGGTCGTCGGCGTCGCGGGGGAGCGTGACGCCGTACCGACGCCAGGCCAGGTGGACAAGCCCGGAGCAGTCGATGCCGTCGGTGGACAGGCCGCCCCAGACGTAGGCCAGGTCGCGTAGCCGCTCGGCGACCCCGAGCACCTCCTTGGCCTCGGGCCGCTCGCCGGGCAGCGGCACCAGGTCGCCCTCGGGGGCCCAGAGCGGATCGGCCCGGCCGGGCGCCCAAACCGGCCGCCAGCCGTCCACCGGGCGCCCGGCGGAGGCGAGACGGGTGCCGAGGACCACGCCGGTGAGCGCCGGCGGCCCGCCTGCGGTGTCGTGCAGCGTGGCGCGGTCGACGTCGACCACGAGCGCGGTGGCGTACGGCTCGGCGTCGACGGTCGCGGCCAGGTGGGCGGCCCGCATCCAACCCGGGTAGCCGCGCACGTCGAGCTTGGCGGCGGGCTGCCCGAGGGCGAGCACCCGGACCCAGCCGTCCGGTCGCGTCTCGGTGACAAGCACCGGCTCGCCGAGCAGCAGTTGGGTCAGAATGCAGTCGCCGACCTGCTGATCGCGGTCCATCCCGGCGACCCAGGTGGCGATGTCGGGCACGTCGGACCGGGCGGGTCCGTCGATCGGGCGGACCGCCTCCGGGGTGGTCCAGAGGGTCGCCACCGGGACCCGTACGACGGCCTGGTGGCCCGGTTGAGGCGCCATGCGCACCCCTCCTCCCACGCTCCTGTGGGCGACCCTATGAAAAAATCCAACAACACTCAACCGCGCTGCTGAACCTTAGCTTCACTCACGTCGGCGATGCCGAGACCTGGCGCGTCCGGCAACAGCACGCTCGCGCCCTCGTACCGGATGCCGCCGGTGACCGGCGACCAGGCGAGCCACCAGGCGGCGTCGAGGTCCGACACGGCCGTGGTCCCGTGGGCGGCGACCAGGCTGGCCGCAGCGCCCACGCCGATCGGACCCTCCATCATGGAACCGACGATCGTCCCCATGCCGTGGGCGGCGGCCAGGTCGAGCAGGGTACGGGCCGGTTGCAGGCCGCCGCACTTGGCGAGCTTGACGTTCACCATGTCGGCCGCCCGGCGGCGGATCACCTCGACCAGGTCACGCACGTCGAAGACCGACTCGTCGGCGAGGATCGGCACGTCCACCCGGTCGCTGACCCAGGCCAACCCGTCCAGGTCGCGGCGGTGCACCGGCTGCTCGACAAGCTCGACGTCGAGCCCGGCGTCGGAGATGCCCCGGATCACCCGGACCGCCTCGCGCGGCGTCCAGCCCTGGTTGGCGTCCAGCCGGATCCGCACGTCCGGGCCGACGGCGGCGCGCACCGCGCGGACCCGGTCCAGGTCGCCGCCGGCGTCGGTGCCGACCTTGAGCTTCAGCACGGTGAACCCCTCGGCGCGCCGCCGGCCGGCCGCCGTGGCCAGGTCGACCGCGTCGCCGGCGGCAAGCGTGACGTCCGTCGGGACGCGCAGCGCGGTGCCGCCGAGCAGCCGCACCAGGGGTACGCCGAGCCGCCGCGCGGCCAGGTCGTGCAGCGCGACGTCGACGGCCGCCTTCGCCGACTCGTTGCCCACCACCGCGCCCCGCACCTGCGCGCACCGGGCCTGGAGGTCGTCCGGGTCGCGTCCGGTCAGCAGCGGCGCGAGCAGTTCGCGTACGCACGCCTCGGCGCCGCCGATCGACGCGCCGGTGACCTGCCACACCTGCGGGGCCTCGCCGAATCCGGTACGCCCGTCGCTGTCGACGAGCTCGACGATGAGCGTCTCCACCGTGGTGGTGCTCCGCAGCGCGGTGACGAACGGGGTGTGCAAGGGTGCCGAGAGCCGGTGGGTGCGCACCGCCGTGATCGTCATGTGGGGCACCCTATAGGCATCTGGCGGCGAGCAGGGGAGGGCCGATGACCGGGCGGGACTGGGAGTTGGTGGGCGCGCCGAACGCCCGTGACCTGGGCGGGTTGCCGACGACCGACGGGCGGCGGGTCCGCGCCGGGCGGCTCGTCCGCGCCGCGGCGCTGGGTCGGCTGACCGACGAGGATCTGCCGGTGCTGGGCAAGCTCGCCCCGGCGTGCGTGGTGGACCTGCGCGCGGCCGAGGAACAGGCGGTCGCGCCGCCGGACCGGCTTGTGGGTGAGCCGCGCGTCGTGCACCTGCCGGTCTACGACGCCGCCCACCCGGTGTTCACCTACGTCTCGGCGGTCTTGCAGGGTCACGACCTGGACGCGTACGCGGAGTTGGCCCGCGACGGCATGCCGGGGGCGATGACCGCGATCTACCGCTGGTTCGTCACCGGGGAGCCGGCGCGGGCCGGGTTCGGCGCGGCGGTGCGGCTGGCCGCGGACGACGCGAACCTGCCGCTGCTGTTCCACTGCTCCGCCGGCAAGGACCGCACCGGCTGGCTGTCGGTGGTGCTGCTGACCGCGCTCGGCGTGCCGGAGCCGGCGATCCGCGCCGACTACCTGCGGCACAACGAGCTGACCGAGAGCCTGCGCGAGGTGCTGCTGGCGGCGATGACGAAGCGCCGGCCGGACCTCGACCCGGTGGCGGCCCGGCCGCTGCTCGAGGTGCGCCCGGAGTACCTGGACGCCGCGTACGACGAGGTGCGCCTGGCGCACGGGTCGTTCGAGGCGTACCTGAGCGACGGCCTGGGGGTGACCGACGACGTGCGGGCCGCGTTGCGGGAGCGGTTGCTGGACTAGCGGTTCAGCCGGCCAGCTCGTGCCGCGCGTCCCACACCCGCGCCGAGACGTGCGCGATCAGCCGGCAGGCGTCGTCCTCGACCGGCTCGCCGTCCGCGCCGCCGCCGGTCGGGTCGGTGGTGGTGCACACGACGATCGCGTACGGCGGCGCGTCGTCCGGGAACACCACGCCGGCGCCGTGGCGGACGCCGCGTACCCAGCCGTTCTTGTGCGCGATGCGGGTGCCGTCGGGCAGCCCGGCGGCCAGGTCCTCGCGGTGTTCCTGGGCGACCAGCACGTCGAGCATGGCGGCGCAGCCGGCCGGTGACGCGAGCGGGCCGGGCCGGCCGGCTCCGAGCGCCAGCTCGCCGAGGAGGGCGGCCAGGTCGGCGGCGGTGACCAGGTTGTCGATGCCGGCGTCACGGGCGGCGAAGTCCTCGATGCCGCGGCCGGTGACGCTGTGCCGGGCGCCGGCGAGCGTCCACGCCTGGGCGACGGCGGGCAGCCCGACCTGCCCGATGCAGAGGTTGGTGGCCAGGTTGCTGGAGCGGATGATCATGCGTTCGGCGAGCCAGCGCAGCGGCGCGGTGCCGCCGACCCGGTCCCAGACCGCCTCGTCGTTGTCGTAGTCGCGGTTGTTGGTGAAGCGGGGCGCGCCGGGGCGGGCGGATTCGAACGTGTTGCGCACCGGCACCGGCGCGTCCAGGTCGAGCCGGCCGGCCTCGGCGGCCCGGTGCAGCGCGACAAGCACGGCGACCTTCATGGTGCTCGCCGCGTAGTGGGTGGCGTCCGCCCGCCGGGTCCAGGTGGGCCGGGCGCCGGGGCGCCCCACGTACGCGGAGACGGTGCCGGACACCTGGTCGAGATGCGCGTCGAGCTCGTCCCAGATCATGGGCCCGACCGTAGCGGATCGTCCCGGCGGGCGCGGGGCTGCGGCATCACGGTGCCCGGGGCTAGCCCCAATGCCGGGTAGTTAAGCGCGGCGGTGGTTCGTCAAGTGGGCGTGTTGGTGCTGAGACTGGCAGCGGGACTTCGGTAGGAGAGGTACGT